>NZ_BLRL01000001.1 GCF_015082335.1 Moritella sp. F3
CATTTATACCTATTTATAGTGATTAATTTGCGCTATTAATTTAAGGGGGGAATCAACAATATCTTGAAACAAATATAAAACAACTCTGTTTTTTGATATTTCCTTGGTGGAATAAATCGTTGTTTTAAATGTTATTTTGATCTTGATGAATTAAGTTCAACTTAAATTTAATATTTACAATGTTATTTTAATGTAAATAATGGCGTGATCTGGAAGCGATAAATACTGAAAGTGTCGTTATTCATAACACCCAGTCGTAAATGGATGCGTTATTTAAATTGATATTAATCACGTATGTTTATATAAAGTTAATTATATTGGTGACAATAGTCACATGAAATGAAATTTCAGATAGTAAACTACACAAGTTACTTTACAGTGTGTATTAAGTTTTTAGTTTAGCGTCTAGTTTAAATATTTCATTCAAAGGATGATTCGGATATGAAAAAAACAACAATAGCACTTGGATTAAGTGCTGCTTTAGCTGGTTGTAGTGCGACACAAAACGTAGCGTCAACACAGCAAGTCGTTGATACCATAGCTTCATCTATCGCTGTCTCTTATACGGTTAATCAAAAGCTTGAAGGCGACGCTGCTGCTAAATGTAAATCGCTTGAAGCAGAGTGGTCGGCATGTCAGGATGTAACGATACAGTTGATGAATAGCGGTGCAGCGATTGAGTCTGCTGATTGGGAAATCTATTTTCATAGTATCCGTCGTATATTAGAAGTTAAATCACCAGAATTTACTATTGAACATATCAATGGTGATCTTCATCGACTCGCACCAACCGCTGAATTCAAAGGTTTTGCAGAGAAGACAACAGTAGATGTTAACTTCATCGCTGAATATTGGTCATTGTTCGAAACAGATGTGATGCCGCGTTATTATGTGACAGCCGAAAATGCAGATCCGAAAGTGATCAGTAATACAGATACTGAAGATATGTCAGAAATCATGACACCACTTACCGGTGAAAATCTGAAAAGACATGCTGGTGATAACAACATCATCATGAACGCTAATACGCGTTTTGAGTCTAATGAAGCAACTGTACAATTATCAGCAGCCTCAGTCGCGAACAAAATCATTCCAACACCAGTATGGCAAGATGAAAAAGTAACAGGCTTTGCTGATTTAAGCGCCGGCATTAATATCCATGCACCAGCAATGCAACAACGCTCACTCGATGTTGTGACCCAACGATTTGAAAATTTTGGTATTAATGTAGCAGGTAGCTATCCTGTTAATATCACTATTGCCCCGCAACAACTAGCAGAAGAATACGCAATATCTGGCGGTTACACACTTAATGTTTCCGCTGACAGCACCGACGTTGTAGCCTTTGATAATGCTGGTGCACTTTATGCGTTGCAATCAATTGCGTCATTAGTCCCGTCTGATTTTGCTGTAAACAAAAGTATTCCACAAGTCAGTGTAAAAGATGCTCCAAATTTTGAGTATCGTGGTATGGAGGTTGATATTGCCCGTAACTTCCACAGTAAAGAGTCACTATTGCGCTTAGTTGATCAAATGAGTGCGTATAAAATGAATAAATTCCACTTACATCTAACCGATGATGAAGGTTGGCGTTTAGCGATCCCTGGTTTACCTGAATTAACAGATATCGGCGGAAAACGTTGCCATGATTTAGAAGAGAACACGTGTTTATTACCTCAATTGGGTTCAGGTCCAGACTCGGATAATCGTGGTACAGGTTATTTAACCAAAGCTGACTATATTGAGTTAGTGAAATATGCGCAGGCGCGTAATATTGAGGTTATTCCTGAAATTGATATGCCAGCCCATGCCCGTGCAGGTGTCGTGGCAATGGAAGCGCGTTACAACAAATACAAAGATTCAGATTTACAAAAAGCAGAAGAATATCGCCTAGCTGATCCAGATGACAAATCAGTATACACAACGATTCAATTCTATAATGATGGTATCCTAAATCCTTGTATGGATTCGACTTATAACTTCATCGGTAAAGTCATTGCAGAAGTTCAAGCGATGCATAAAGAAGCTGGTCAACCATTGAAAACATGGCATATGGGGGGCGATGAAGCGAAGAATATTCATCTTGGTAACGGTTTCGAACAGACTGGCGGTACAACAGCTTGGAAAGGTGATAAAGACTTAACTAAGGAATCAATGCCTTGGGCTAAATCGCCACTGTGTGTAGCACAAGTAGCTGCAGATGATAGTTTAGAAACACCACACGATCTTGGTCCTATGTTTGTTAAAAAAGTGGCTAACATCATTGCTGCTGCTGGTATTGAGAAAACGCAGTTATGGCAAGATGGGCTAAAAGACGTCGATGCTAAAGATTTACCAATAACAGCTGTCGCTAATGTGTGGGAAACCCTATATTGGGGCGGTGCAAACACGTCTAACCATATGATAGAAAAAGGTTTTGAAGTTGTACAATCGCACCCTGATTATCTGTATTTCGATTTTCCTTATGAAGTAAACTCAAAAGAACGTGGTTACTACTGGGCAACACGCTACACAGACAGTAAAAAGGTGTTTAAATTCTCACCGAATAATTTACCTCAAAACGCTGAAACATCAAAAGATCGTGACGGTAATAACTTTAACATAAAGGGCGACACTGAAAACCGTGGTTACAATGGTATTTCTGGTCAGCTTTGGAGTGAATCAGTACGTACAGACGCACAATTTGAATACATGGTTTACCCTCGTATCTTGCCATTAGCAGAACGCGCATGGCATAAAGCGTCATGGGAACTGGATTACGTTAAAGATCGCGAGTTCAAGGGTGGTGAAACAACGTTTGTTGATGCAAATAAACAACACACAGAATGGAACCAATTTGCAAATATCATCGGTCAGCGTGAATTAGCTAAAATTGACAAGGCAGGTGTTCAATATCGTCTGCCTGTGCCGGGTGGTAAAATTGAATCAGGTCAGTTATTCACTAACGTGGCGTTCCCTGGATTAGAAGTGCAATACAGTACGGATGCAGGTTCTACATGGACTACATGGACAAAACCTGTTTCTGTAACATCTGCCGAATTAAGAACTGTGTCACCAGATGGCAAACGCTTCAGCCGTATTACCGAAGTAAAGTAATCTGATTTTACAATGACTTAAAATAAGAGGTGATTGGATATTAATTCAGTCGCCTTTATCACTTATGATACATAAAACACATTTCATAAATCGAATATAAAATCGCATGATTAAACTATGTGCGATATAACAAGAGACAATTAAGATGAAACTAAAATTTTTAGCGCCACTATTATTACCACTCGCACTCACCGCTTGTTCGAATACTTATGAAGACGCGAGCTCTGAACAATTTAAAGATATGGTTGCAGTAAAACAGACTTGGGAAGGGAAGCGTATCACTGGGCCTACAATTACATTGGCGCCTGAACCTGGCACCACACAAGCATTGTTTAAAGCAGATGCTTACATGTATGGCAGAGAAAGTAGCAACGAAAAGCATCAGATAGATACGCGTATTAACCTTTTAGTTAAACATACAGACTTTGGTTTTGAATACGGGTTTGTATCTATTAATGGTATGGAATCGGTAAAGATCAAACAAGAACGTGGCACATTTAGAACTTGTGACGAGTTGTGTATTTTTGACCAAATGTTTTCGTTCTCGATTCCTGATTCAGTGAATACTTCCGAGAACCTTGTGATCAAATTGCAAGAGAAAGCAAACAGTAAACATGGTCCTGTAATTTCATTACCTGGTACCTATATGACGGGTTATGAGCAAGTTCAAGTCCAAAATAAAGTTGAAAATACCGCTAAATAAGATCTTTAAATAGCTGGTGAAAATAATTCGCTTTAAGATCAATAATTAGTACAAGGTTGTGTACTTGTACTAATTGACGTTAATAATATGGTAGTACTGTGATAGCTTTGACAACTAACTGCTTTTGCGAGCCTCGCATATTTGCGCATAGGTTTTAATTATTTCACCATTGTGTAGTTTGCATTCTACTTCTGGCCCTAATACTCCAGAACCTTGTCCTTCAGTTGCGCTCACATTGAATGTAGCTGAAGCGATAATAAACGTAATAGTTAAAATTAATTTGCTCATACTGATCCTACTATTCTTATAAGTTACACAGGTTTTATAAGTGAATACAGGTGTTTATCTATCTGCATTATGTCTTATATCTTAATAGTAGACAGTGATTAACAAACCACAAGTTTCCTAAATTAATTCATTATACAAATTAAGATCTAGCTAAAATCACCTTATTACCTGCGTTATCAAACTGTAATTCACAGAGGCGTCGATATAATGTCGATGACTCGATAAGCTGGTGATGGTTACCTTGTGCTATGACTTCCCCTTGATCCATGAGTAAAATAAGATCCGCATTAATCACTGTTGATAAACGGTGGGCAATAATCAATGTTGTTCTGTTTTGCATTAATTCTTCCAGTGCCGCTTGTACATGGTGCTCACTTTCAGCATCAAGTGCACTTGTTGCTTCATCTAACAACAACACATCAGGGTCTTTTAAAATGGCTCGGGCTAGGGCGATTCGTTGTTTTTGCCCCCCTGATAAACGTACACCTTGCTCACCTAGAAAGCTGTCATAAGCTTCAGGTAATTGCAGAATAAATTCATGTGCATGAGCAAGTTTTGCTGCGGTAATTACTTGTTCATCTGTTGCTGTTGGATCGCCATAACGTATGTTATGCCAGACGTTAGAGCTAAACAAAACCGGGTGTTGAGGTACCATCCCCATACGTTCTCGTATTTGGTTTAGTGCTAATTCTTTAATATTTGAATGATTAAATAGGACTTCACCTGATTGGGGATCATAGAAACGTTGCAGTAATTCAAATAAAGTCGTTTTACCTGCACCTGACGGCCCAACTAATGCGATCACTTTACCTCTGGGGATCTTTAAATTAATGGCTTTCAAGGCTGCAGTATTTGGTCGCGATGGGTAATAGAAATCCATGTTTTTAAATTCGATGATCGTCGTTTGGTTATCATTGATTGGTTCAGGCTGTTGCGGTGATTGTATTTTACTGGTGACTTCGAGAAGTTCTAGCAGCCGAGTTGCAGAGCCTGCTGCACGCTGTAGTTCACCATAAACTTCTGAGATCGTAGCAACTGACATGGCAACCATAATCGCGTAGAACACAAATGCGCCGAGCTCACCGCCCGTCATTTGGCCATTTAGTACATCCATACCACCAATCCACAGCATAATACTGATCGCACTGAAAGTAAGAAAGATGACAATCGCAATCAATAACGACCGCTGCTTTATCCTGTCCTTGGCCACCGAAAATGCTTTTTCTACCTCATTGGCAAAAGATGCCTGTTCAGTTTTCTCATGGGTATAGCTTTGCACTACTTTAATATTTTGAATTATTTCGCCAGCATAGCTACCAATATCAGCAATAGCATCCTGACTATTAGCGGCTAATACCCTGACTTTTCGACCATAAATTAAAATTGGTATAAGAATGAAGGGGACAAAGGCAATGACCCAAAGTGTTAGATTGACATTGGTGACGAGCAGCATAATTAAGCCGCCAATCAGCATCAATGCACTGCGAAGTGCCATTGAGAATGAAGAACCAATGATAGATTGAAGTAATGTGGTATCTGTCGTTAATCTCGACATTATTTCGCCGCTTCTATTTTCTTCAAAATAGCTAGGGTGTAACTTAATCACCTGATTAAAAACCGCTTTTCTAATGTCAGCACTAACGCGTTCCCCCAACCATGACATCAGGTAAAACCGACTGAATGTGCCAAGCGCTAAGAGCGTGATTAGAGCAATAAGTACTAATATAGCAGACTTTAATTGGGTTTCAGAGCCTGCGATAAAGCCATTGTCAATGACATATTTAACACCTTGGCCAAGTGATAAATTAATACCTGCAGTCAGTAATAACGCGAGTAGGGCATATAACACCATTAACTTATAGGGCTTAATAAAGGCAAAAATTGGCAATAAGCTCGTGAATGATGGTGTCTGGCTTATCTTATCCTTAAGTGAAGCACTCATGGTATTCCCTATGTATTATTAAGTCGTCTCGACAGATTGGTATACTTTATTTTTGTTATTATTTTTAGCTAAGTACAAGGCTCTATCAGCATCATAAATCGTTTTATCTATGCTATCACGAAGCGCACTAAAACCGATACTTACTGTCAGATTACATTGCTTAAGATCGGACTTTACCGCTGTTGTTTCGATACCACAACGAAATGCTTCTAATTTTTGGTGTGCCTGTAGCTCATCAGAGGCATAAAATAGTACGGCAAATTCTTCCCCCCCGTAACGTGAAGTCACGGCTCTATGATTAAAATAATGTTTGAGCATGTCTGCGGTTTTAATAATAACGCGGTCGCCAAATAAGTGACCAAAACTATCATTAATTAATTTAAAATCATCAATATCGATCATAGCTAAATAAGAGTCAGCTGTCTTACATCTGATCTGGCACCCCATTTGCTGTCGTAAATATACCTTGTTCGTCAGCTGTGTCATTGCATCTTCACTTCTTATCTTTTGTGTTAACAGCATATTGATCAGGGCGCTTTGTGCATAGTTACGAAATATGTTCATGAATTGAGTCGATTTTAAATTGCTATTTGTCAGGTATAAGACACCAATAAGTTCGCCTTTGTTGTATAACGGGATTCGGGTACAGGTTTGGTGCGGTAAAATATCGGGTATTAATGGATCTTGTATCTTAAGAACTTCAACTTTATCTTGTTTTATTTCGAGGTATACCTCTTCTGCATTCAAACTTAAGTTGTGAAGCGGTTCTTCAAATTGTTGATTGTATGGATTATATATAATCAAAAACATATTATCGAAATGAGTTAACTCACTGGCCATTTGTGACAATGCAAGGTAGATATCCTCTAGTCTCGTTGAGGCTGATAATACTTGGCCCTTGTTATGGACACGGCTTGAGATGAAGTAAATCATTGATAGAACGCCTATCAATGCCAGTAATACAAAAGATACCACGCCGATATTTAATACTTTATATTTCATATCTGCGTTGTTAGAATTTGAAAGTAATATCCACCCCAACTGGTTGTCAGCTTGGTATATACTAAATTTTGTCTGACCTTTATAAGTATAGTTAATGACGTTTTTTGTCGTTAATCCATTATTTAATTTTTTATTTGATTCCGCATCACTTACAACCCGTTCAAGTTCATTTTCTGGAAGACTTATTGACTGAGTTGAAATTCTTGATGGGTTAGGGTGCATGACTATTTGGCCTGTTTTTGAATCCACGGCATAGACATAGCCATTCATTAACGTTTTCAGTAAGGATAATTTGTCATATAAGCCGAGTATGTCTAATTCTAAGATAAGGCGGGCATTTTGCCCATTATTAAGCTTTAATAAACAGACAAAGGCAACTGTCCACTTTTGAGTTTGCTCACTTTTATATAGTGATGAAATAAAAGGGGTTTCATAATCCATATCTTCATTAAACCAAGGACGTGAGCGGTTATCATCAGCATCGGCATTGTAGACATAATTAGTGGCATAATATTCATTTTCTGCGGTTAATAAACCAATTTCTAAGTACTTGTCTTCATTATTAAGTATATGTTGGGCACTGAATAAAAAATCAGTTAAATTATAGTTATACTTGTACGTTTCCCCCAAAAGAAAAAGTTGGTTATTTACCGCGTTTAAGTGCTGGTCTAGGTATTCATTAGCAATATCTAAATTGTTTTCAGCTTGTTGGTAAGTATTTGTTTTTATATACTTATAATCAGAGTAACCAATATACATTAAACTAAACATGAGCAATGCTAACAGCGGGTAAATCATTGAAATGAAGAGTCTTGGTTGAAGATTTAAATGCAACATATTTACCTAGGGAATTATATTCACGCAAAAATGGTGAATTGAATTAGCAAATGGGAAAGTACCAATTAGGTGTTAATAATAACAAACTATCAAGTAAATAGAATGATTACATATAGAAAACAAACGCTTAGTCTCATAAATAACAGGCTGTCATTAAGATGCATAAACAATAATAAGTAATGATTAATAATTCAAAATCGTGCTAGCAATTGAGCCACTAATAGATGACAACTTTTTATAAATTTTGTTGTCTTAAATTCATCTACTTGAGTAATTCCTTCTATTAATAAGAGTGATACCTATATGTTTAAAGCACTACACAATTTGTTTAAACAGATCTCAGAAGACTCGACATCGTCAAACATTGCAGATGAGCAGGCCTTTGAGTTATCGATGGCAGCTTTATTATGTGAAGTGGCTAGTGCAGATAGTGAGACCAATGAAGAAGAAAGCATTGCTAAAACACATCAACTTTCGTTGTTACTGAATATAGATACCGATAGAGCAAGTACGTTGTTAGCCACAGCTAAAAAGAACAGTGAAGAGGCAGTTTCTATTTATGAGTTCACATCCAAGCTACGAAATGTTGAATATAAACAAAGGTATGTACTTATAGAATCTATGTGGCATGTGGCTTATGCGGACGGTATTATTGATCCATATGAAGAAGCTTTGATTAGACAAGTAGCTGATCTTATTTACATTACACATTCAGATTACATTAAGGCTAAATTAGCGGCGTGTGTGTAGCTGTCACTTATTTGGACTATGGTTGTTGAGAGTTGGCCCCTGTTACAAAATCTGTCCATCTGTAGCTCAATCATTCAGAAATTAAACAAAGTATCAAATAAAAAAATAGCAGGTCTACTATATACATACAGTAGCCTGCTATTCAAATCACATATATCTATCTTTAAAAAGCATTACGACAAAAGCGTTAAACCTGTCGGTAAACTGTCACCAAAAATACGCTTCATCACTGTTTCATCAGAGGTTTGCACTTCACGTACAAGCTCTAACCAAGATTCAGATAATTTATTCTGCGTTAACTTTTCAATAACGGCATCTCTTACCTTATCCTGAATATCCATTTCTCTATCGCCGGTTTTTCTAGCAATCATCACAGCTGCAAATGCAATGTGGGGTTCTTTTTGCCAGTCAGCGTCGAGTAATGTAGTTAACCATGTCTCAACAATATGACGTGGAATGACATTGTGCTGACTACCATAAAAAGCAACGCGTGACGCTATGCGACCTAAAGCCCACCAATGTAGTTGCTGGTTTTGTGGTTTCTTAAGTTTAGCCAGTAAATATTCACCAAATTCAACTTTCAGAGCCACTGGGATGTGCTCTAGCGATGCCGCAAGTCGGATAATATCATCATAACTGCGTAGCTTAGCTTGGTTGATAACCTTTGCGTTTTTATTACTGTCTTCAACAAAATAGACTGCAATCGTATCGTATATTTCTATTTGCTGCTGTTCATTAAGTCCACCAGCGATACGACGCCATAGATTCCACCAATCACTCCATGATTGCGTCGATTTATTATATTGAATAGCAGACTTGAATATCGGCCACATCTGTTCAATACGCCAATCATCAGCAGGGTAACCAAAACCAGGACGAAGCAAGAAACTGGTTAGCTTTAACCAATTACGTTCGTGTTGTTCGGTACGGCGACGGTTTTTGGCAAACTGTAAACAAGGCGCTGCAAGCTCACGTAATAAATCGGTATCCCAAGTATCACGCTTACCTAAACGTTTATCCAAATCATTACGTAATGATTTAACTAATTTGGGATCACTCTTTTTACTACTCGCCCCATATACGGCTTCAATTAACTGGATCGCTTCAGGTAATTTAGGGTGACGCTGTTTAATATCATTGACGCTATGCGGTTCATCGTCAGTATTCTTGTTCGATAAACTCGGACGTACCGAAAACTCTAAAGCCCAACGTTGTTTACTGTTGGTTTCGCTGACACATTCTAACTGTAAGGTACCTATGCTGCTCAGTTTACAAGATAGGTAAACTGATTCAAAACGTTTATGGTCTTTATGTTCAGGGATGGTCACAACAAAAGGCGGTAAAGGTGTTTTACCTTTGAGTTCAGTTGCCGATTTAGCTTCAATAATATCACCAGGTTTGAAATTGCTTTCATGACTCGTGGTTGCAAGATTGAAACGAATTGGTTCACCGATAGTTAACGAGAACAAGCGGCTATCTAAATTGATAACTTGCTCATCTTCTGTTCCCTTCGGTAAAAGACAAATAGATTGAGGTTGGCCTGATCGGTCTGTGATCTCAATGAAATAGTTACGTGGGCTACCACCGCCAATTTGTTTCTGCTTACCCAGTTTCGCAAAACCAAACTCTACAGCACCAAAAGCAACAGATAAATCAGGATTACCATTGTGGAGCATCTGCACTTTTTGTTGTTTCCAACCTGACAACACTTTTTCGATGTGCAGTTTTACTTGTTGGCTATTGAAAATACCACCATTTACTAGGATTGCTGCTGGTACGATCGCAGGATCGTAATTTTCAGTTACTGCTATATCATAATAAGTATGGATAAATTCGGCTATGTGTTTTGAAATCGCGGGATCTGAAGTGTACGGTAAACCAAATTCAACAACGGCATTCTTGCGGTGACTTGGCAACTGGTTGAAGCTGCTATTGGGCAAGAAACCGTTAAATACCATATCGACAACTTCATTTTTTGTCAGTTCGCATTTCTTTGATTGTGCGACAAGCTTTGAACCTCGACCGAGTAATGTAATAGATGTCGTGCTTGGTGGCTGCTCTGATAAAAATAACTCTTTAGCCTGACGGGTTTGTTGAATAAGTTGACCCAATGCCGCAGTTTGTAAACGTTGTCCCGGTGAAATTCGGGATTCGACAATATGCGCTAAGGCTAAATCGATGTTGTCACCGCCAAGCATTAAATGATCACCAACAGCAACACGATTCAAATTCAATTCACCGTGCTCTAATGACATTTCGATTAAACTTAAATCTGTTGTGCCACCACCGATATCACAAACAAGCATGGTTTTATCTTGCTCGATCAAATCTGTTCTAGCTTCTTTATTACGATGATACCAATCGTAACAAACGGCTTGTGGCTCTTCTAATAAAGTAACGTTTGTTAACCCAACAAGATCTGCCGCAGCAAGCGTTAACGCACGTGCAGTATCATTAAAAGAGGCAGGTACTGTGATGGTAATATTCTGGTCTGCAAGTAAGTGCGTTGGATTATGGTAGTTCCAAGATGCTTGAAAATGTGCAAGGTAACTGGCGCTGGCAATAACGGGTGATACTTTTTCAATATTGTCTTCAACAGCCCAAGGTAAAATAGCAGCTTGCGCATCAATACTTGGGTGAGACAACCAACTTTTAGCGCTGGAAACTAAACGGCCTTTTGTCTTAGTGCCAAGATCTCGAGCCCATTGACCGACGATAACATTGGTTATTTCACCTTTAAATTGGCTTGGTTGCCAAGGTAGAACACAATCTGTTGTCGCAATTTCGTTATCATTAAAGTGATAGCGGAATGAAGGGAGTAACGGTTTTCTAGCAACTTCGCCGGGACCAACTAATTGGTCTACGTGGAATACTGATGCGCTGGTTTGATAATCATCGATATTTTTATAAGATAGCACACTGTGAGTAGTGCCTAGATCGATGCCAATTACGTATTGCGCTGTTTTAGAAACAGGTGAGGGCATTCATAAACTCCATATAATAAAACTCAGGGCTAAGAGCCCTGAGTTAAGTACACACTGATGTCATTATTATTGACGAACAGTTAGTTCAATTTCCCAAGCTTCGTCACTGTTACTTGCAATGGCTTCAACTTTAAGTGTACCGACTTCTGTTACCGTTACAGATAATGATACTGGTACAACATCACCACTGTTACGGTTCGCTGAATCAAGCGTTACTTCGATGTCTGGTAATTGTTCCAGATCATCAGGCTGCCAGAAATCAAGGTGAGTACCAACAACATCTTCACGACGTACTGTTGAACCAAAGAATTTAAACTTAACCGGTTGACCAACAACTAAACCAAACTGGTGCGTTGTTACATTAACATTGGTGCCTTCTTCAAGACCAAATGGTGCGATACATACCGCTTCAAGTGGCGCTTCAAATCCAGGGATTGCAGGCATTGAGCTTTCAACACCGACATAATATGAACTTGCTAAGCCGCCTTTAATACGCACGCCTTTGCCTTGTTTTGCATAGCCGTGGTAACAAGCACCATTCGCTACGGCAAGATCAAGATCAATACCTGTTAATAATTTTGCTTCTTCTTCAACGTCAGCCGAAATTAACCAATCGTTAATAATGCCGATTAGTTTTTCGCTGATTGCATTTGATTTAAATACACCACCATTAAACAATACCGCTGTTGGTTTAATGAAGTCACCTGCATCTGACTCTAATGCGTCATGCTGTTTATTCAAGAAATGAGCAATGTGTTTAGTGATCGCTGCATCTTGTGCATACGGTAAACCAATTTGTGTTAATGCTGTACGTGTGCTTTGCTGTGGCATTTCTGAAACTTCAGTCGCAGGGAAGAAACCATCTAAAATAGTTTGCTTAACTTCTTCACGCGTTAGCTCTGTTTGCATTGTACCTGCAATCAGTTTTGAACCACGGCTAGGGATGACAATTGGCATTACATCAATGTCATTGTCAGATAACAGCTGTTCTTTTGCATCACGACAAGCGTGTGTGATCGCCTGAATTTGCCAAGGTTGTAATTGCTTGCCTTCTTGCATCAATTTCATTTTTAGACGATAAGCGAGGGCAAGATCCATATTGTCACCGCCAAGTAGGATATGTTCACCTACAGCGACGCGTGATAATGTTAAGTTACCTTCTAATTCTTCCACAGAAATTAATGATAAATCGGTAGTACCACCACCAATATCAACAACCAAGATGGTATCACCCACATTAACTTGGTCACGCCATTCATCACCGCATGCTTCTAGCCAGCTATATACAGCAGCTTGTGGTTCTTCAAGCAGGTTTAAATGCTTAAGGTTTAAATCTTGTGCTGCTTGCGCTGTTAAGTTTCGTGCCGCAGGATCGAACGATGCAGGAATGGTGATTGTGACATCTTGTTCTGACATCGGAGAGTCAGGAT
This sequence comes from Moritella sp. F3, assembly GCF_015082335.1. NCBI lineage: Bacteria > Pseudomonadati > Pseudomonadota > Gammaproteobacteria > Alteromonadales > Moritellaceae > Moritella > Moritella sp. F3. The sequence continues at coordinate 13,033 of NZ_BLRL01000001.1, forward strand.
GTGCACTGTTCCAAGCATCTGCTAAATGGCTCAAGTACAGTGATGTCGCTGTTACTGGTGAGATCTTTTCAACTTCATCAGGGCTTGAGAAAGGTAAGATTGCATCATGCGGGCTTACCGTTGCATGGCTTAACCAGCTTTTTGCACTTGATACTAAACGGATCGGTGTTTTAAGGCCAAGTTGACGAGCAACATCACCCACAAGTGTTGTGTTTTCAGCGTTCCAAGGTAGTGGTGTTTGCTCTTTACTGATCTCATCTTCATGCGCCTGATAGACAAAAGAGGGCAGTTGATGTTTCTCCGTTACTGAACCTGGTGCTGATAGCTGTGGGATAGCAAACAATTGCTTAACTGCTTTGTCATCTTCTTGTTCTAAATCGATATATGATAATACACAGTGCGTTGTGCCTAAATCGATACCAATACTGTATTTTGCTGCTACTTCGCTCATAGTTCAACCTCGGCTGCCGCAACGATATTTGCGTTATGGCCTTGTGCTAATTTTGGTAAGTTTACACTAGTGATTTTCCAACCAGCATGAACTAAAATACCACGGTAAGGTGCAGAACCTAATACGTTACCAATCAGTTTTATTTCTGATGGGTTAAAACCTTCAGTAACGGTTACTTGGCTTTCTTCTTCTTCAGTGCGGATTGGCGTGAAGCTAAAGTATTCATTGATTACTTTTTTGCTGCCTGTGTGGATGATGCGTGCTGCTGCACCAATTTGTTCATCCGATGCACTGGTTAAATCTTCTTGAATGAAGTCAACGAAACGAGCTTCATTTTGTAGTAGTGATAGAAGTTGACAAGCGGCTGCAGGGCTTGCTTCTTGTAGTGGGGCTTTGATTTCGACAATCTTTTCAACTTCAACGATTTTCTCTACGTTAACGTGTTTGATTACCTCGACAATTTTTTCTACTTCCACTTTAACTTCTACTTCTTTTTCAACAATCTTTTCTATTTCAATTGTTTTTTTACCGCCTCGAATTAGAGTGAGTAGTAACAGGATCACGGAAAGCGCGAACAAAGCAACATGCGCTGCGTCAGGGCCAGTAGGTAGTTCAGAGATATTTGTAAGGTCGAAGTTCATATATTTTACTCAAGTTTGTATAAATCAATATTATCGGCGATTTTATCATAGTTATTTATGTTACGGAGTATAATGTGATTTTTTAGCTTATTTAGCCTGTAGTTAGGTACAAATCATTTGTACTTAGGAACAAAGAATAGCCATATTAGCGGGAATTATTAGAAACGTATTTTTAAGCTTAGTGATATTTAAAAAAAAAATAAAAAAAAGCTCAGTACAAATCCTTGTAATGAGCTTAGGGAAATTGGTAAGAACATGTATTTAAATATAGTAAATTATTTATATATATCAAATTACCGTCATTTTATTCTGCGCTTGAGTCAATTAATAACAGAATGTAGATGGATTCTTTATATTCATCAATCAATCAAGCGCGTTACTTGTTAAATCTGTGATTCATTCAACTTTTATTAATTAAACTCTTTATTCATTAAATAAGTTGTTATCACGCACTAGGTCGCGCGGGTAATTATTTTTCAAACGTTGGTTAACACGTTTACCTAAACCGAGCACACTGCCTTCTAACAACACAACAAGCTCACCTTGCAAAGCGTCTAAGTCTTCAATCTCGATATCAGAGAAATTTATATCACGACCCATGATGTATTGTTTTGCTTGCTCAATGTCCAGTGACACCGTATTTTTAGCACAATGATGGCCAAAAGTTCGTGCCCATTCGTGTTGAGCGCGGAAACCTTTTTTGAATTTTTCTGCTATTTTGATACCGATGCGGTCAAATTTAAACTTACCAATGAATGCTGGGAACTCTTTCGGGAATAACCAGATTTCACTATCGCGATGATAGAAAACGCCACTCTCAAATTCAAAGCTAAATGCATCACGGAAATAATCACGAATGGCGTCATTTTCGTCACGGCTAACAGGACTGAATGGAAAAATTAAACGCTTTTTCTTTTTAATCGGGCGTAATTTTTGTGTTTCTTTTTTAGTAAATTTAGCAACGAAGAAACCTTCACTGTCATAAATTTGCGGCCATACGTGTAAGAAACCTTCTGCAGTCAAACAATTATTCGCTGTTGGGAATAAATCGTTAAGCGGCACAACCTCTGCATGGTCTGGATACAAGTCAAGTAAGTGTTGGCAAACGGCTTGGTTTTCAGTTTCATTTAATGTGCAGGTTGAATAGATTAACGTACCACCTGGTTTTAACGCTTTAAATGCACTTTCAATTAAATCTTTTTGAATGTCAGCAATGTCATTGATGCTTTTTAACGACCAGTTAAGCATGGCTTTGTCGTCTTTACGGATCGCGCCTTCACCAGAGCAAGGAGCATCAAGTAATACCGCATCAAACATTTCCGGTAACCAAGTACCAAATACGGTAGCATCATAATGGCTAAGGGCGATGTTTTTAATACCACAGCGTTGGACGTTCGCACTTAGCACTTTTAAACGGCTCGAAGATAGCTCATTGGCAACGACAAAGTTGTTATTATTACAATGTGCAGCGATCTGACTGGTTTTTGAACCCGGTGCAGAAGCACAATCTAGGATCGTATCGTATTGCGCTGCAGCATCAGTTACTTGTGTTTTGAATAATGCAGTAACGGGTAGCATTGAACTGGCTTCTTGAATATAGAAAAGCCCTGCAATATGTTCCCAGCTATTACCTAGTTTCGTTTCAGTATTTTCTTGTTCTAGCCAGAAGCCTTCTAAACACCAAGGAATGGGAGTTAATAACCATTGTTTGGTTTTGGCTAATTGTTTAAATTCTTCAACAGAGATCTTAAGCGTATTAACACGAACACTGGTTTTCAATGGTGTTTTACAACAAGCAATAAAGTCATCCATAGATAGATGATCGGGGATAATGTTACCCATTAATGTCAGGTAATCTTCAGGCAGTTTGATATTGGAATGCACTTTACAAGCTCAATTGAAAAATAGGAGGGCATTTTATCATATCCCCCAGCTACTTCAAAGTTGGGATTATGAAGTAGCTGGTTTGATAGGCTTGCTGTGTTCGTTTCGTCTCTTTTTTGAGTTTATATATAAGCTGTTGAATGAGCCTATTTAGCTATTTTGGTATCCCATTTTAACCATTCAGCATCGACTTCTTGCGCTAACTTAAAGCGACTAAAGGGCGCTGCGAGAGCACTGTTCGTCGTTGAATTAGGCGTAGCAAAGGCAATACCACCAGCTAAAATCGTTTTTAATGATTCTGCTTTTAACGTTGCCCCAGTAAGACCAATATCAACATTAAACCCAGAGACAGCCCAAAACTGACTATTATCACGGACTAAATGTTGGTATTTAGGTTCAATGTTCAGTGTAATTAGCACTTTATCGCTCTGTTTCGACAATTCAGAATGAGTCACTGAACCCACTTCAATTTGGCGGAAATAAACCGGTGTACCGGCTGTTAATCCCATTAATCGTTCACTGATGACGGTGATAGATAGACCGACATGCTCAGCGGCAATTTCAGGTGCGCTGTTTAACACTTTAAAACGTGTTACGCGACTACCTTGGCCTTTGGTTACATTAATGTAGGCACCCGATATAAGCGTATTGGCGTTTTTGATGCCCTCTAATCCAACCTCTATACTTTCCAGCCAGTAGTGGCTGCCTTGTCGCGCGAAATGATTTGCGTAAATAGTTTCTAACTTGGCCTTAGCCTCGATAAAACCTTGTTCGACATTTAATTTAATATCGCTAATCTCACCGACTTTGATGCCTTTGTGTTTAATTTCAGTGCCAACATGAATGTCAGAACCTGACGTAAAGGTAAGGGTGACTGTAGGGCGATCATCAGTAGCCGCCGCTAAACTACGGAATAGTTTATAATGTGTGGCTTTCGATTTAGACAGGCGTACTTTATTTTTATTCACCGGTTTAATATTATCAAAATTAATACCACCAGCTGCGATAGTAAGCAAAGATTCTGTTTGCACTTTTAAGTTACTCAAACTACCTGATATATCAATACCTGATACGTCCCAAAACACACTATTTTCATTGATCAAATGGGCATACTGACTCTGTATATCTAGGGTGATAACAATATGCTCATTGTCAGCGGCTAATTTAAAGTCGGCGACAGAACCCACTTTGAGCTTGCGATAGTAAACCGGCGCGCCACTGGAGATTACATGACTAGGTTTACTTAGCAGGGTGATTTGTTTATTAGTTTTAAACGCATTACTGCCTAACTTTGCAAGCGCAAGTGAAGGGTAGAGTTGATATTGTTGCTCACGACGTTTTGATTTAAACGCTACATCGTTAACAAGCTCGATACCACCACTGACTAGTGCTGCAACTGGAGCTGATTTGATATTCAGACCAGAGACACTCGCATCAACAGAGACGCCACTGATATTAATAAAGCGTGTTGAGCCTCGTAGTAAATGAGCATACTCCTGATAAATGTTTACATTTAAATCAATCAAGTTGGTTTTAGTATTAAACGTAACACGGCTGATGTGGCCTACCGGATAATTCTTATAATAGATCTTATTACCAACGGCTAACCCATTGGCATCATTTGCTGAAATAGATATTGCTTGATGAGGAATAAGATCATCAACGTTAGAGACTAAATCAAACGTTGTTTGTAGTTCACCTTGTCCAGGGGTAAATAGAATATAATTACCAGTGACAAGATTACCTACGTTTTTAATTTCTGACAAAGACAGGTTGGCTTTTTCAACCCAGAACTGTGTGCCATCACGTAATAACTCAACCACTCCAGGGTCAATATCGGCGAATGCTTTTGCTGTCGGTGTCGTTTCATTTGTTACGGTATCGGTAGACTGGCTAATCACTCGTGTTACTTCACCGACTTGCTGACCGTTTAAATAGATGTTGTTACCACTTTTAATATCACTGGTATTGCTGAGGTTGAATTCAATTTGAACTGCGCGGTCGGCATTACTGATACTGCTATATAGCTCATAAGCTTGATTATTTTTAGCTTGACGGCCATCTGCTGGGGAGTCGAAGGCCAGCGCACCACTGATAATAGCAGTGAGACTTTCAGTTTGGACTTTAATACCATCGAACCCAAACTCTGCATTAATACCACTGGCATTCCAAAAACGTGAAGAGTCTTTCACTAGGTAGCTATATTGTTGCTTAATGACTGCTTCTATTAATATGTTGTCGGTTGTTTTGTCGAGGACGAAACTGTGTACTTGACCGACTGGGATTTTTTTATAAAAAATTTCTGAACCTGGACGAACGGACGCGAGTTTGTTTGCAGTAAGTCGAACAATTAAACCTTTATCATCTGGTAATGTATTTGGTGCGGTTTTAACGGCATCAAATTCAACACTGTATTTACCATCGCCCGGAGATAAGTTGATATAGTTACCAGTAACAAGGGCATCAAGCCCTGAAATACCCGCAATTGAGGCTTTTGGTGCAACCAACCAAAACTGTGTATTGCTACGCAGTACTTGCTCTGCTTTACTGTCTATTTCTGCGGTGACATAGACACCTTTAAGATCGTCATCTAGTGCAATGCGTTTTACTTTACCGATATTTAAACCTTGGTATTTAATCAAGGTTTTCCCTTCAACAATACCATTGGCATTATCAAAATGTACACGGATCTCAATACCTGCCTGAGTAATACTTTGGTACATAAGGTAAAGCCCCAATACGACTGCGACGATGGGTAATAACCAGATTGGAGACATCACATTCGGTTTGTGTAATACAGGCTTAGGTGCATTACAATTTTCCGGCATTTGTGGTTCGTTATTTTCTTTCATTTTTATGGTTTAAATCCCAAATTAAACGTGTATCAAAACTTTCTGCAGCTAAGATTGTTAAAACAACAACCAGACCAAAGCAAGTTGCTCCATATCCGACATCAACCGAGAGTAAATTACCTCGGTTGATAACCGCGACCATAATCGATATAACAAACAAATCCATAATGGACCATTTTCCGATCCAATGAATGGCATTAAATAATAATAATTTTCGCTTTGGTGCAATAAAAATTTTATTTTGTACTGACAACAAAATAAGCATTAACCCAATGATTTTAAATAAGGGTACTAAAATAGATGCGATGAAAATAATGATCGCGATACCTAGGTTATCACTTTTTGCTAACGCGATGGTACCGGACATGATGGTATCCGGAGTGGACTTACCTGTACTTGTTAAGGTACTGATAGGCAAAAAGTTGGCAGGTATCATCATGATCATCGCTGAAATCAAAAATGCCCACGTTTTTTGAATACTCCGCGGTATTCTAAAATAAACCTGTGTGAAGCAGCGCGGACAACGTTGGCGTTTCACATCCTCTTCTACCTTAATAAGGAGGTGACACTCTTGGCACTGGGCTATTTTATTTTCTTTAGCGTTTTGCATTTCGTTCCATCTTCTGCCAGAAAAGTTCTAGGTTCAGTCCATACATAATAAGACTGGAAATAAACATCAGTGAGACAAAACTCAATAATCCGAGTTGAAACTCAATATCAGCAATGTCAGAGAGTTTAAATACCGCAATCAAGAAACTGACCAGGTAGACTTCTAACATGCTCCACTTGGTATGGAAGTTCACGAGCTTGAGTAACAAAATCAATTGCGGTGTATTTCGTTTAGTTAGTAGCAATAGACAAACTTGTGCTAAACAAGACAGAAATAGAAAGGGCGCAATGAAACTACAAAAGATCACCAATAAACCGACAAAATAAAACTTCTGTTCGAATAATGCCCATGCGCCTTGGACCAGCGTTGCTGATTCTCCAACACCTAACAGCGTGATCGTAAACATGGGGAACACATTAGCAATAACAACAAGTATAAGGCCTGTGATAGAAAGTGCTAAAATGGTGCTTATCGAAAATATTTTGTTGGTATATAAGAGGGTATTACAGCGAGGGCAGTGTGCATGCTTGCCTTTTTCTAATGGGATATGATCCACAATGAGGTCACATTTATTACAGACATTAATATTCGACATTTATACCCGCTAGTAGTCAATTTACGCTGTTTACATTCAATGCTTAAAATGTAGCACTATTCCATGCGTTCAGTAATAGCATTATTTTATCTCTATTATCAATACGATCACAAGTTTATCCTTGAAGATTTGTAACATCATAGAAATGTATTAGCATTAGGTAATAACGAATTAGCATGTCAACGCTGCAATAAAGCATAATTTATGAACAGTCACTTGAATTAATAGGTAATACTAAATACACTGTCATAATATACAGTGTATCCAGGGGATAGGTTCATGGCCGTAATAGTAAAATATGTAGTGGAACGAAATGGTGTGGAAAAAATGACGTCTACAAGTAAAAAAGAAGCCGATGCATATGACAAAATGTTAGATGTTGCTGATGGCCTAACTGATTTTATAAGTACATCTCCACTTGAAATTGATGATCGTCTTGCTGAAGAGTTAGCGTTATACCTTGCTCAAAATAGCGCTTCATTGCAGGTTCTTTTGAAAGGCGGGCAATTAAAAGCAGCTGTAGAGACTCAAGAAAAGACAGCTAAAGCTAAAAAAACGCCAAAAAACACAGTAGAAAAAGAAGCTGCCTAACCTTCCATCCGCTTAATTATTGTTTGTGAACGTCTAAAAAATCACCGGAATAGTTATTTTTTAACACCTTTTGGGGTGAAGTGGTTGGATTAAAGATAGCAATTAATTGCAATGGCTCTATAATAACGATAAATTTTATACATGCGATATAGCAACAATACGTTTTGTTATATCTGAACAATTAGAAGTAATTTAAGGTCATTCATGGAAAACATTGAAAAGCTAAAAAATAGCAAAGAAGTTATCGCTTATTTGGTAGAAATATTCCCGAAATGTTTCACTGCAAAAGGCGAAGCTAAACCGCTAAAAATTGGCATTTTTCAAGATCTGGCTGAGCGTCTAAAAGAAGACTCTAAAGTTAGTAAAACATTGTTACGTACGGCTCTTCGTCAGTATACTGCAAGCTGGCGTTACCTTCACGGCGCTAAAAAAGATGCTGTACGAGTTGACTTAGATGGCAACGAAGCAGGTGTTTTAGATGCAGAGCACATTGAGCATGCACAAAAAACACTTGAAGAAAGCAAAACTAAATTCTTCGCTGAACGTAATAAGAAAAATGCAGAACAGAAGGCTAACGCTGAAAAGAAAAAGCCTGCTGTAAAACGAGCGCCTAAAAAAGTAGTTAAAAAATCTGCTCCTAAAGCAGAACAAAAACCTACAATTCAAGTTGAACGCCCAGTAAATGAAGCGGAACTTAAATCTGGTCAAGCTGTCAAAGTTGTAGTTGGTAAAGCACCGGTACAAGCAACTATCGTTGAAGTATCTAAAGATGGTGTTCAAGTTCAATTACTATCAGGACTTTCTCTAAAAGTAAAAAGAGAGCACCTTTTTGTATAAAGCAATAAGAGTGTTCTGAATTTTTAGTAGTCGAGTATTAGCTAAACATATGAAAAATGGCTAATACTTGACTATTATTAATTTAGCGTTACTTATTCTCAAAAGGATTTTTAATGAAAAAAGTTTTAACACGAACTTTTATCAGTGCTTCGGTACTATTAGCCATACATGCGCATGCATTTGAACCCACTGTTTCGATTCAAGAACTCCCCACATTAAAACAAGAAGCTCAGCATTCTGAAGCCAGTAAACGTCTTGTTAATCTTTTTACACGCTCTCACTATAAATCAGTCGATTTTGATGACACTTTTGCTGTCGAAGTATTCGACCGTTATCTAAAGCAACTTGACGCTTATCGCACCATTTTTTTACAGAGCGATATAGATAGCTTTAACAAGTATGCTCTGTCATTTAAAAACGATTTCCGTCAAGGTCGTCTTGCGCCTGCTTATGATATTTATACTGTCGGTCTACAACGCCGTTATGAAAGATTTGCTTATGCACTAACCTTGCTTGAAACAGAAATAAAATTTGATACTGATGATGAATATTATTTCGATACATCGGAATCTGAATGGGCAAAGACAACTGAAGATCTCAATGAGCTTTGGCGTCAAAAAGTTAAATATGAAGCACTTAATTTAAAATTAACCGGTAAAGACTGGCCTGAGATTAAAGAATTACTGCATAAACGTTATGATAGCGCAATAAAACGTTTAAAACAGACTCAGAGTGAAGATGTTTTCCAAACATTAATGAACTCTTATGCTCGCAGTATCGAACCGCATACATCTTATTTATCTCCACGTAATGCCGACCGTTTTAAAACAGAGATGAATCTGTCATTAGAAGGTATTGGCGCAGTATTACAGACGATTGATGATTATACCGTTATTCGCTCTTTAGTTGCTGGCGGGCCTGCTGATTCGACCAAAGAATTAAAAGCCGAAGATAAAATAGTTGGTGTAGCACAGGACGATAACACGATTGTTGATATCGTTGGTTGGCGTCTTGATGACGTTGTCGATAAGATTAAAGGGCCTAAAGGCACTAAAGTCCGTCTCGAAATCGTACGTGGTGAAGGTGCAAGTGCAAAACATAAAATCGTCGAAATTGTGCGTGATAAAGTACGTTTAGAAGATCGCGCTGCAAAATCGAAAGTGATCGATGTTGAGGGCGAGAAGGTTGGTGTTATCGAGATACCAAGTTTCTACGATGGCTTAACTAAAAATGTACTAACAGAACTGGATAAGCTGAAGAAAGATTCAGTAAGCTCTATCATTATTGATTTACGTGATAATGGTGGTGGTGCGTTAAAAGAAGCAAACTCACTTTCAGGTTTATTCTTTGATGACGGCCCAACAGTACAAGTACGTGATGCCCGAAATAAAATTAATGTATTAGAAGATCGTGATGGTAAGACCCTTTACGATGGTCCGTTAGTTGTATTAGTGAACCGCTATAGCGCATCTGCGTCAGAAATCTTTGCTGCAGCATTACAAGATTATGGTCGCGCACTGGTTGTTGGTGAACAGACATTTGGTAAAGGCACTGTGCAACAGCATAGAACCTTAGCTCGTTTATATGATTTGTATGATAAACCAATTGGTAGCGTGCAATACACTATTTCAAAATTCTATCGTATCAATGGTGGTAGTACACAGTTACGTGGTGTATTACCTGATATTGCTTTCCCATCAGCTGTTAACCCAGAAGATACGGGCGAATCGATTGAAGATAATGCGCTAGCTTGGGATCAGATCCGTAAAGCAAGCTATCAACAATCATTAGCGCTACAATCATCGGTTAACTTGTTAGCTGAAGATCATCAAAAGCGAGTTGCCGTTAATCCTGAGTTTAGTTATATCCAAGAAGATATTATTAAATATAAACAGGAACTTGATAGTAAAACAATTTCTTTAAAAGAGTCTGTGCGCATCAAAGAGCGTGAAGAAAATGAAGCAATTCGTTTGAAACGTTTGAACGAGCGCCTCGTTCGTAAAGAATTACCTGAGGTTAAATCATTTGATGATAAACCTGAGGACTTTGAGTTTGATGATGCCTTCCTATTAGAAGCAGCCAATATAGCGATTGATTTAAGCAAATCTAGCTAACCCCCTCTATTTTACTCCAAGTGCAGCAGGATGCTGCACTTTTTCAGTATTTTACGTCTCTATCCGTGGATAGATTAGGACTATAAATGACAGTTAAGCCTAATGCGAAACATTTAAAAGACTATACCGCACCAAATTACTTCATTGATAATATCGATCTGGATTTTAATCTCAATGATAGTAAAACTAAAATTGTTGCTATTAATAAAGTTCGTCGCAGTGGTAGCCACAATGATCCGCTTGTATTAGATGGTGTAGACCTCAGGTTACTTGCCGTATCAATAGATGGTCATCCCATTGATAATTATTTGGTTAAAGATAATCAACTGATCATTTCTGATTTGCCTTCTGAATGTGTGCTTATCATCGAAACTGAAGTAAACCCGCAAGAAAACACTAGCTTGGAAGGCTTATATAAATCGGCTGATGCCTTTTGTACTCAATGTGAGTCAGAAGGTTTCCGCAAGATCACTTATTATCTTGATCGTCCAGATGTCCTCGCCGTATTTAGTACAAAGATCACTGCAGACAAAGCAGCTTTCCCATATCTATTATCTAACGGGAATTGTGTTGATAGCGGTGACTTGGAAAATGGTCAACATTGGGTGCAATGGCGTGATCCGTATCCAAAACCAGCGTATTTATTTGCATTAGTTGCTGGTGATTTTGATGTGTTAAGAGATAACTACATTACAACGTCTGGCCGTGATGTGAAGTTAGAGTTATTTGTTGATAAAGGCAATTTATCACGTGGCCATCATGCGGTGGAATCACTTAAAAAATCGATGAAGTGGGATGAAGACCGTTTCGGATTAGAGTATGACCTTGATGTTTATATGATTGTGGCCGTTGACTTCTTCAATATGGGCGCAATGGAGAATAAAGGCCTTAACGTTTTTAATTCTAAATATGTGTTAGCTGATGCTGCAAGTGCAACAGACGTTGATTATTTAGGTATCGAGGCGGTAATCGGTCATGAATATTTCCATAACTGGACGGGTAATCGCATTACTTGTCGTGATTGGTTCCAGTTAAGTTTGAAAGAAGGCTTAACGGTATTCCGTGACCAAGAATTCAGTTCTGATCTTGGCTCTCGTGCAGTGAACCGTATTCAAAACGTGAAAGTGTTACGTTCTGCGCAGTTCCCTGAAGATGCGGGCCCAATGGCACATCCTATTCGCCCAGCTTCTGTTATCGAAATGAATAACTTTTATACGGCTACTGTTTATAATAAAGGTGCTGAAGTTATTCGTATGATCCATACGCTATTAGGTGAATCTAATTTCCGTGCTGGTATGGATTTATATTTCAAGCGTCATGATGGCCAAGCGGTTACGTGCGATGACTTTGTTGCTTCAATGCAAGATGCTTCAGGTATTGATTTGACCTTGTTTAAAAACTGGTATTCGCAATCGGGTACACCAAGTGTGACCGTGACCGACCATTATAATGCTGAAACAAAAGTTTATACTTTATCAATGCAACAGCACATCCCAAGTACTGCCGATCAAAAAGTAAAAAAAATACTGCATATTCCAGTTGATATTGAATTGCTGGATGCGCAGGGCAACCCATTAGTGCTGACATTTGCAGGTAAACCTGTACATCACGTGTTGAACCTCACTGAAAAACAACAAGACTTTGTGTTCGACAATGTAACGTCAGCACCTGTACCAAGTCTATTTAGAGAGTTCTCGGCGCCAGTTAAACTTAATTACGCATACAGTAATGAACAACTTGCTATGCTCATGGTGCATGCAACTAACGATTTTGCCCGTTGGGATGCATCACAATTATTGATTAATAAGCATGTTGTTGAAAATGTAGGCCGTGTTCGTGATAAGCAAGCACATGAATTACCTGCCGTGTTCGGACAAGCTTTCCGTGATCTCCTTGCTAATGAGCAATTAGACCCAGCATTAAAAGCCGAAATGCTGCAATTCCCGTCAACAAACAGCTTAATGGGTTTATTTGATGAAGTAGATGTTGATACTTTGTTAACTGTTACTGGGTTTATTAAGACTCAAATTGCGGCTAGTGTAGCGCCAATATGCAGTGCGATTTATGCGAATATGCCAAAACGTGATTATGAAATAGAGCACGATCATATTGCATTGCGTTCATTAAAAAATGTATGTCTTGAGTATATTGCATTAGCGGATGTGGCTGATGTTAATGAATTGGTATTAAAGCAATTTGAACAGTCGGATAATATGACCGATACGATGGGGGCAATAAGTGCTGCAAACAAAGCGCAATTGCCTTGCTTTAAAACAATTATGTCAGCCTTTGAAACAACGTGGTCTCATGACGGTTTAGTGATGGATAAATGGTTTGCACAAATAGGTGTTAGTCCAAGTTACAATTGCCTAGCTGTCGTTAAAGAAACCCTCGAACATGGAAGCTTCTCTTTAGCTAACCCTAATCGAACACGTTCATTAATAGGTAGTTTTTCTGCGCTTAATACCAAAGCCTTCCATGCGATTGACGGTAGTGGTTATATTTTCTTAACGGATATATTATGCCAGTTAAACAGCAGTAACCCGCAAGTTGCATCGCGATTAATCACGCCGCTTATTGAATTTAAGAAATTTGATTCAGCACGCCAAGCGCTAATGAAAGCGCAATTGATTAGATTAAGCGAACTTGATGCTTTAGCCGCCGATCTGTTCGAAAAGATAGATCGTGCTTTAGCTTAATCTCATTTTATGCAAACAATTTAACATTTTAGTTAAACGTTTGTTTTATTTTAAGTGGGTATTTAGACCAATTTTGGCGTCTTATGCCCACCATTAGATATATATCAAGGTTTTATTCTTAAAAACCTGCATTTATCTTTCTATCTTGTTGCCTCTGTAGCATTTTTATTACAAATTTTAATGTTAGAATGCCCGCTTGAAACACCTCATAAGTTACTTTTTTAGCTAGACTTAATAAACCAAGATTTAAAGGATTGCTAGTATGTTGAATAAAACGCCTATTCCCGTGTTACTGGAAAACGTAATCAGCCTTGTAAAGACCAAAGTAGATGCGAAAAGCAATACATTAGTCGAGCAGTTTGTCACTGCATTATATGCTGGAATGAGGCAGGAAGATCTCTCTTCGCGTAGTGATAGCGATCTGTATTGTGCTGCAATTAGCTTGTGGAACAGATTAAACAGTAGCAGTAATGACGGTCCAGATATTTGTGTTTACAATCCTGAAATTAGCCTTAATGGTTGGCAATCAACACACACGATTGTTGAAATCATTGTAGCTGATTCACCTTTCCTAACTGAATCAGTCATGATGGCATTATCTCGACTTGGCGTAATTTCACATTTGATGTTACATCAGCCAATTGCTTTGAAGCGAGATGATAGCGGTCGTGTAAACAAAATTTTAACAAACCCTAAGAATGCCAAAAATTTCACGTCAGAAACGGTATTTTTAATTGAAATTGACCGCCAAACAGAGAGCAGTAAATTAGATGCGATTAGTGCAGAAATCACTTCTGTATTAAATGAAATTGCGTTAGCAGTTAATGACTGGTCACCAATGCAAGATAAATTACTTTCTGTGATTGATCAGTTGTCTAAAAAATCGAACAAGAAAGGTATCGACTATACCGATACGCTTAAGTTTTTATTGTGGTTAAGCGATCATAACTTCACATTACTGGGTTACCGTCATTATGATATCGAGCCTGTGAAAGGTGATTATGTTATCACACCAGACTGCAATTCAAGTTTGGGTATCATGAAAAACTCGATCAATAATCAAGGTTATGGTCTTGCTAATTTATCAGCAGATGCGAAAAGTGAAGTGTTGTCGAAGAATACCCTTATTCTGACGAAGAGTGATGCGCAATCACGCGTTCACAGACCGGCAAACATTGATTACGTTGGCATTAAATTGTTCGATGATAACAATAATGTGATTGGTGAAGAGCGTTTCATTGGTTTATACGCGTCATCTATTTATAACAGCAGTGCGATCGACATTCCGCTAATCAGCGATAAGATAAAACGTGTACTAGAAGCTTCAGGTTATAACCCGGTAAACCATTCTTACAAAGCGCTATTAAACATTTTAGAAACGTATCCACGTGACGAACTCATTCAATCGAGCGAAGCAGATATTCTGCATTGTGCTTTGGGTGTTTTGCACATGCAGGATCGCGATCAAGTTAAATTGTTTGTACGTAAAGACTTATTCGGTCGTTATTATTCTTGCATGGTGTACGTGACGAAGGAGCGTTACAACACGCAGTTACGTGAAAAGACCCAGCAAGTATTAGCTGACTATCTAGGCAGTGATAAAGAAGTTGAATTTAATACCTATTTCTCTGAAGGTAATATGGCTAGAACACAATATCTTGTACACGTTGATCAGAATGTAAAAGAAGTAAACGTAAACCTAGCTGAAATCGAGCAGAACTTAACTGAAGCGGCTAAGTCGTGGAATGATAAGCTTAAAACTGCGATCGTGAGTCACTATGGTGAAGAAAAAGGCCGTTCTCTTTCTGAGAAATACATCCTTGCTTTCCCACAATCATATAAAGAGTACGTGTTACCTAATTCTGCTGTTGCAGATATTATCAAATTAGAAACACTATCGACTGAACATAAACTTGAAATGATTTTCTACCGTGCGCAAGAAGAGCAACATGACTCTAACCACGTACGCTTAAAATTGTTCCATAAAGATCAGCCAATCCATTTGTCAGATGTATTACCTATGTTAGAAAATATGGGATTAAAAGTACTTGGCGAAACACCGTTTAAAGTTAAAACAGCTGACGGTACTGTATATTGGGTACTTGATTTCACCATGCTTTATACAGGTGATAATGTACTTGATACGACAGAGCGTAGTGCAGACTTTATGTCTACCTTCCATCAAGTATGGGAAAATCGCTTAGAAAATGATGGTTTTAATAAGTTAGTTCTTAAAACTAACTTATCTGGCCGTCAAATCTCAGTACTGCGTTCGTATGCTAAATACATGCGTCAAATTGGTAATAATTTCAGCCAAGCATACATCGAGAATACATTAGCGTCATTACCTGAATTAGCGAATAGCCTATACTGCTATTTCCACCAAAAGTTTGCTATGGACCAGGGCGAAATAGATAGCCTTGATATTATTGCTAATTTTGAAACCAAGTTAGAACAAGTTAATAACTTGGATGATGACCGTATTATTCGTCGCTTTATCGACCTTATTACAGCGACATCACGTACCAATTTCTATCAAGTCGATTCACGCTTAAAAACTGCAGATCAAAGTAAAGCCTATATCTCATTCAAGTTTGAGTCATCGCTGATCCCTGATATGCCGTTACCTCTACCAAAATTTGAAGTGTTTGTGTATTCACCTCAAGTAGAAGGTGTGCATTTACGTGGTGGTAAAGTTGCTCGTGGTGGTTTACGTTGGTCAGATCGTCGTGAAGATTTCCGTACTGAAGTACTTGGCCTTGTTAAAGCGCAGCAAGTTAAAAATACGGTAATTGTCCCTGTTGGTGCTAAAGGTGGTTTTGTTTGTAAACAAATTCAGCCTAACCACAGCCGTGATGAAGCATTCAGCATAGGTAAAGAATGTTATCGTACGTTTATCCGTGGTTTACTTGATATCACTGATAACATTGTTGACGGTGAACTTGTTCATCCTACGAACGTACGTTTCTACGATGAAGATGACTCGTACTTAGTTGTTGCTGCGGATAAAGGTACAGCTACATTCTCTGATATCGCTAATGAAATCAGTGATGAATATAACTTCTGGTTAGGTGATGCATTTGCATCAGGTGGCTCTGTTGGTTATGACCATAAAAAAATGGGCATTACAGCAAAAGGCGCATGGGAATCTGTTAAACGTCACTTCCGTGAAATGGGCATTAACTGCCAGGAAGAAGAGTTTACTTGTATTGCTGTTGGTGACATGGCTGGTGATGTATTTGGTAACGGTATGTTGTTATCAAAGAGCACCAAGTTAGTTGCTGCATTTAACCACATGCATATCTTCATCGATCCGACCCCTGATTGTGCAACAAGTTATGCTGAACGTGATCGTTTATTTAATCTTCCACGCTCAAGCTGGTCTGATTATGACCGTTCAATTATGTCTAAAGGCAGCGGTATCTTTCTACGCTCAGCAAAAGCGATCACGCTAACGCCTGAAATTAAGAAATTGTTAGGTACGAAAGTATCATTAATGACCCCAACTGATTTAATCAAAGCGATCTTAACGTCTCAAGCCGATTTATTATGGAATGGCGGTATTGGTACTTATGTTAAAGCTGAGTCTGAAACCAACAATGATGTAGGTGATCGTGCCAATGACCACGTACGTATTAACGGTAGTGAGCTAAACGTTAAGATTGTTGGTGAAGGTGGTAACTTAGGTTGTACACAGCTAGGCCGTATTGAATACGGTAAAAATGGCGGTCGTATCAACAGTGACTTTATTGATAATGTGGGCGGGGTAGATTGCTCAGATAATGAAGTTAACATTAAGATCTTGCTGAACAGCATCGTGAGTAACGGTGATTTGACGCGTAAGCAACGTAATGAATTATTGTATTCAATGACAGATGAAGTATCTGAAATTGTATTGAATAATGCATACAAGCAAACGCTATCTGTTTCTGTGACTGAAACTCGTGCCGCTGAACAGTTAAAAGAACAAATCCGTTTCATACAAATGCTTGAACGTAACGGCAAGTTAAATCGTCAACTTGAATTCTTACCAAGTGAAGACGAATTGGCTGAACGTCTGGCTAAAAACGAAGGCCTAACACGCCCTGAATTAGCTGTATTACTTGCATACGCAAAAATGCAATTGAAAGAGCAGCTTAATTGTCCTGAAGTCTTCGAAGATGAATTCTTGTCGGAATTACTTATCACTGCTTTCCCGCAGTTGTTACAAGATAAGTACAAAGCGCAAATGCAAGATCACCCACTTAGAAATGAAATCATTGCAACACGTCTTGCTAATGAAATCATTAATGACATGGGCCTTAACTTTGTTGGCCGTATGCAAGATGAAACTGGCTCAAGCGTTGTTGAAATTGCTAAATGTTTTGTTATTGCGAAACATGTTATTGGCATGGAAAACATGTGGGACGTAGTAACTGGCTTGGATAACGAGGTTGATTCTGCAACACAACTTGATATGTTATTTGAAAGCCGTCGCTATATTCGTCGTGCGTCTTGCTGGTTAGTACGTTACCGTGACCGTAACAAGAGTATTTCGGATACGATTGCTTTTTACAAACCTATCTACAACGGTATGAAAGAAAATACCGAGCAAGTACTGGTTGATGCTGACAAAGAAAAACAAAGCAAACGTATAAATGCATTGATTGAAAATTCAGTACCTGCAGACATTGCCAACGAGATTGTACATCAGAACACTTTGTTCTCGGTATTCGATATTGCTGATGTATGTCAGCAACATCAAGTACCAATGTCATTAGTACAATCAGTGTTCTTCTCGTTAGGTAACAAACTACAGTTACACGACTTCATGCATCAAATTAACTTGCAGCCGGTTGCTAACCATTGGCAAGCACTTGCAAGAGCCGCTTTCCGTGAAGAACTAGCCCTGCAACAACGTAGCTTAACATCAGTGGTGTTATCTACTTGTTCATCAACAGGTAAGTGCGATATAATCATTGACGAATGGTTATCTGATAACGACACGCTTGTTGTTCGTTGGCTGCAAATGTTGGCTGATTTTAATATGAGCTCTTCGCATGAATTTGCTAAATTCTCAGTTGCATTACGAGAATTGAATTTACTTCAGTTAAGCTGCAGAAATGCGAGCTAACAAGTAAGTTAATGTTTGCGTAGGCACTCAATTAAAATGATTTAATTATGAAGCACTGTTGATACAGTGCTTTTTTATGAGGAATAGAAAATGTTATATCGTATTGCACGTGAATTTTTCTTTATGCAAGACCCAGAAGTAGTGCATGAAATGACAATCAAAGGGTTAAAATTAACGGGTTCTACTCCTTTAAGTTGCTTATATGCGCAGAAATTACCAAGTAAACCAGTGACCGTAATGGGACTCACATTTGATAACCCTGTTGGTTTAGCTGCTGGTCTTGATAAAAATGGCGAGTGTATTGATGCCTTTGCTGCAATGGGCTTTGGTTTCATTGAAGTTGGTACCGTTACACCGCGTCCACAAGACGGTAACGAAAAGCCGCGTATCTTCCGTATCACTGAAGCTGAAGCGATCATTAACCGTATGGGCTTCAATAACGCAGGTGTCGATGCGCTGGTTGAAAACGTGAAAGCGGCCAATTATAAAGGTATCTTAGGCATCAATATTGGTAAGAATAAAGACACGCCAATAGAAAAGGGTAACGATGATTACCTTATTTGTATGGATAAGGTTTACCAACACGCTTCTTATATCACTATTAACATCTCATCACCAAATACGCCTGGGTTACGTACGCTACAATATGGTGAAGCTTTGGATAGCCTATTAAGCTGCCTTAAAGAGCGCCAATCTGAGTTGACAAAAAAACATGAGAAATATGTACCTTTAGCAGTGAAGATAGCACCTGATTTAACAGATGATGAACTAGCGCAAGTTGCAGAGTCTTTAGTTAAGTACAAAATGGATGGTGTGATCGCAACAAACACGACATTAGATAGAACTTTAGTACACGATATGCCGCACGCGAGTGAAGCGGGTGGTTTGAGTGGACGCCCAGTACAACATGCCAGTACTGAAATTGTACGTAAGCTGGCTGTATTGCTTGATGGTCAATTACCTATTATCGGTGTAGGTGGTATTGATTCCGCTGTAGCAGCAAAAGAAAAATTCATTGCTGGCGCGGATTTAGTACAGGTATATAGTGGTTTTATCTATAAAGGTCCTAAATTAGTTAAAAACATTGTAAAAACATTGTAAAAACATTGTAAAATTACGCTTGGTTTTAGTCTGTTTTTCTGTTATACCTATTTACTTATGCAACTGGTGTAGTTACACTGGTCGATAGTTAATTACATTACTGGTATCAGGATGTTACTAGAACCAAGCAATAAGTGGTATTGGCAATATGACTGCGCAGGTCAATTCATCGTTATTCAATTATCGGATGGACTTGCAATGTCTTGCCATTTAGATAAACGCAACATGAATAATTTGTGCAAAGGACGGATTAACTTTTGCGCAGAAGATTCAAGTTACTATTACTATTTCTTAGAGGCACTCAAAGATTTAGCTTTTAGTGTGCCTGAAAAAGTGCAAATAGCGCTAAATGCGGTGACTAATCTTCGCTTTCAAAAAGTAAAAATGCCTCAAAGCTGGTTCTTTGATTATACAAATTTAGAATCATCGTTTAGTACCGGAGATATCATCACTCTGTCTTTGCGCGGTACTCAAGTCCAATTTGTAGTACTTGAAGCTGATGATCGAGTATCGACTTGCATGTTATTAGAAGATTCGATAAAGCTGTCTGACATGAAGACGTTAGTCAAATTTGATGTGATCCGCGTAATGAACGATCGCGTACAACTGCAACAAGCTGTAACAAATCAATTAACAGATGATTCATTTTCCTACGTTCAGATCTTGGCGTAACATAATCTAGCAATAAACCCCCCGTTTATCTAAGAATTTCCCCAACATGACTATGCGACTATAAGGCTGCGTGGTATAATTCGCGCCCATTAATAATCACATTGCTTACTTTCTTTTTGACTAGAAAGTATCTCGAAATAATATAGGCTTTCAAATTGACTAAACTCAACACTTATTTTGCTTCTTCCCCTAAGGGTTTAGAACTTCTACTTAAAGAAGAGCTAATTGAACTTGGCGCACAAGACTGCCGTGAAACAATGGCTGGTGTCGCATTTAAATCTACTCAATTAACAGCGTATAAAATTTGTCTGTGGAGCCGCTTAGCATCTCGAGTGACCTTGCAATTAAAAACATTCAAAATTTTCGATGTGTTAGACCTTTACCTTGCGGTAAGCGGCATGCATTGGGAAAAGATTTTTGATCTTGATAAAACGTTTGCTGTTTCTTGTTCTGGTACAAATGACAGTATCCGTGATACTCAGTTTGGCGCGTTGAAAGTGAAGGATGGTATTGTTGACCGTTTCACTAAAAGCATGAGCGACCGTCCAAACGTAGCTAAGAATGACCCTGATGTGCGTATTCACTTACACATCCGTCGTGAAGAAGCGACACTGTCTCTTGATTTATGTGGTAATGGTTTACACCAGCGTGGTTATCGTCAAGGAACCGGCGCAGCACCACTTAAAGAAAACTTAGCAGCTGCAATCATTAAACGTAGTGGCTACACTGATGGTTTATTAGTTGATCCTATGTGTGGGTCTGCAACGCTGCTTATCGAAGCCGCATTAATGGCGCTTAAAGTACCTGCAGGTATCTTACGTTCACGTTACTGTTTCCAGCAGCTAAATGATTTCGATCAATCAGGTTGGGAAGAATTAGTTGCACAAGCTAAATATCAAGCACGTAAAAACATTGCGAATACCGACCTAAAAGTATACGGCTTTGATAAAAGCTGGCGTGTACTTGACCAAGCAAAAGCCAACGTGCGTGCAGCGGGTCTAGAACATGTGATTGAATTAGAAGCGGGTGACGCTAAAAACCTAGTGAACGACTTTACCAGTGAAGGCACATTAATTTGTAACCCTCCTTATGGTGAGCGTATGGGTGAACAGCCTGAATTGATCGTACTACACCAAGTACTAGGTGAGCGATTAAAGAGTGAGTTCTCTGGCTGGAATGTTGCATTCTTCTCATCAAACCCTGATTTATTATCTCGTTTAGGCATGCGTGCTAACAAGCAATATAAACTGTTTAATGGTGGCCTTGAGTGTTTCCTTAAACTTTATCAAATCTCATCAGTAGCACGTCAAGTTAAAGCACACGTTGAAACACAGATGACGCCAGGCTTTGCGGAAGAATTCCGTAACCGCTTGAAGAAGAACATCAAGCTGTTATCAAAATGGGCTAAAAAAGAAAATATTAACTGCTACCGTTTATATGACGCTGATTTACCTAACTACAATGCAGCAATCGATCTGTATGACGATTGGATTGTAGTTCAAGAATATCAAGCACCAAAAGATGTACCTGAGCAAAAAGCCAAGCAACGTATTATGGATATTGTTGCTGTAACGCTCGATGTTACCGGAATCGATCCTAACAAGTTAGTATTGAAAGTACGTCAGAAGCAGAAAGGCAGTAACCAATACGAAAAACTACAACAAGTTAAGTCAGTGTTCACAGTAAGTGAATATGGCGCTCAATTTGAAGTGAACATGAAAGACTACTTAGATACAGGTCTATTTATTGATCACCGTTTAACGCGTCAAATGCTAGGTAAAATGAGTGCAGGTAAGCGTTTCTTAAACCTATTCTCATACACTGGTAGTGCAAGTGTGCACGCAATTTTAGGTGGTGCTGAATCATCTGTTACTGTAGACATGTCAAATACTTACCTTGACTGGGCTAAGCGTAATTTTGAATTAAACAACATCAGTATGCGCAAGCATGAAGTTGTGCAAGCTGATTGCTTATCATGGTTAGCACGTTGTGAAGACAAGTTCGACCTTATCTTTATTGATCCGCCAACATTCTCAAATTCAAAGCGTATGGAAGATAGCTTTGATGTTGAACGTGATCACATACAATTATTCACTTGGTTAGAAAATATTCTTTCTGCGCGTGGTGAGATTGTATTCTCTAATAATAAACGTAACTTTAAATTAGACACTGAAGCATTAGAGAAACTAGGCTTAAAAGCAAAAAATATTACTGAACAAAATCGTTCTAAAGATTTCGCTCGTAATAAGAACATCAATAATTGCTGGCTTGTAACACGAGTGGGCTAATGACTAGATTCGCGTTCTACACAACAGAAGGTTGTCATTTATGTGAACAGGCTTGGGAGCAGGTTATTGCTCTGGACTTAGTAAACGACATGACACAAATTGAAATCATTCACGACGAGGCTGACATAGCCCGTTATGGTATTCGTATTCCTGTGATTAGGGATTGTGAGACTGAAAAGGAAATTGGTTGGCCTTTTGATGTGACAGAATTAGCTTATTTTATCAACCAAGACTGATTTATTTGATTAAATCCGAGTTATTTTCAATTACACCGTGATTGTTAAGCTCGGATTTTTTCTATTTTACAACTTTATGTTAGAATCTAACTAACTGCTTGTTTCTTCGATTTGAATTTCAATACAGAAACAATAAATTATTTTATTAAGGAATTACCGTGGCTGTTATCACGTTACAAAATGCTTGTCTTGCCTTTGGCGACCTACCGCTATTAAACCATGCCGATGCTGTATTCGAACGCAAAGAACGCGTATGTCTTGTGGGTCGTAATGGTGCTGGTAAATCGACAATGATGAAAGTTATTGGCGGCGAAATCCAACTTGATGATGGCGTATTGCGTATTGAACAAGATGCTGTTGTATCTCGTTTAGAGCAAGATCCACCGAAAGTAAGTGGCGTTACAATTTTTGATTTTGTTGCGGGTGGTTTAGCTGACATCGGTCAAGTGCTAAAAGACTACCATCACCAAGCGATCCTTGTAGGTGAAGATTACAGTGAGAAAGCATTAAACAAATTAATGCGTCTACAAGAAGAACTTGATAACCGTAACGGTTGGGAGTTTGAGCAAAACATCGAACAAGTACTGACACGTTTAGATT
This sequence comes from Moritella sp. F3, assembly GCF_015082335.1. NCBI lineage: Bacteria > Pseudomonadati > Pseudomonadota > Gammaproteobacteria > Alteromonadales > Moritellaceae > Moritella > Moritella sp. F3. Next base: position 36,317 of record NZ_BLRL01000001.1, read on the forward strand.
TAGACGCTGATATGATGCTTGATGATTTGTCGGGTGGTTGGTTACGCCGTGCTGCGCTAGCTCGTGCACTTGCAAGCAAGCCTGATCTGCTATTATTAGACGAACCAACGAACCACTTGGATATCGAATCAATCCTTTGGTTAGAAGAGTTCTTAAAAGACTTCGCCGGTACAATCATTTTCGTAAGCCATGATAGAAGTTTCATTCGATCTATGGCAACACGTATTATTGATATTGACCGTGGTAACTTGATGTCTTTCCCTGGTAACTATGATGAATATCTAGTAGGTAAAGAAGAGGCACTCCGTGTAGAAGACGAACAAAATGCATTATTCGATAAACGTTTAGCGCAAGAAGAAGTGTGGATCCGTCAAGGCGTTAAAGCCCGTCGTACACGTAACGAAGGTCGCGTTAAAGCACTGAAAGAAATGCGTAACGAACGTAGCGAACGCTTGAACGTACAAGGTAAAGCGAAAATTACAGTTGATGAAACATCACGTTCAGGTAAACGTATCTTTGAAGGCGAAGACGTATCTTACGGTTTCGAAAACAAGCAAATTGTTAAAGATTTTACCTTTAACATTATGCGCGGCGATAAAATTGCATTTGTTGGTCCAAATGGTTGTGGTAAGAGTACATTAATCAAGTTATTGCTTGAAGAGTTACAACCACAAGCGGGTATCATCAAATGTGGTACTAAGTTGGAAGTATCTTACTTCGACCAACACCGTACAGAATTAGATCTTGAAAAAACAGTAATCGATAATCTAGCTGATGGTAAACAAGAAGTTGTTGTTAATGGTAAGCCACGTCATGCACTCGGTTACTTACAAGACTTCTTATTCCATCCACAACGTGCTCGTACTCCGGTAAAGGTATTGTCTGGTGGTGAACGTAACCGTCTATTATTAGCTAAATTATTCCTAAAACCATCTAATCTTTTGATTATGGATGAACCAACCAATGATTTAGATATCGAAACATTGGAACTTTTAGAAGAATTACTTGCCAATTATCAGGGTACGTTATTATTAGTAAGCCATGATCGTAACTTTATCGATAACACAGTTGAAAGTTGCTGGATGTTTGATGGTGAAGGGAACATCACTAACTTTGTTGGTGGTTACCATGATGCTAAGAATCAACAAGCAAATACAATATCTATGTCAGCAAAGCCAAAGGCTAAACCTGTTGTAGAAGCACCTGTTAAACAAGCTAAACCAGCTAAGACTGCGAAGGCAAAAAAACTGCCTTACAATATGCAAGTTGAGCTTGAAAAATTGCCTGCAAAAATGGAACAACTGGAAGAACTAGTTGAAACGTTGCAAGCTGAAATTAATCAACCTGAATTCTTTAATAAGCCTGAAAGCGAAACGAAAGCAATGCTAGAAAATCTTGCGGGTAAAGAGCAAGAACTAGAAACGGCATTCGCTCGCTGGGAAGAGCTTGAAGAAATGAAAGGCTAAGGAAATCTAAACATAATGCTTTTAAAAAAGACTAAATTAGCAGGGATTATTAGTCTCGTATTCTGTTCGAATGCAATGGCGGTATCAATTACTGACCTGACTAGCAGTATAACTATACCTACTGATGGTCAGTTTGGCCCATTTGTATCAGCAATGGATACGTCAAGTGCTGCAACCAGCACTGCTATCTATACTAATACATATGCACAATCGTTTACTTATGATATTGGTGCACCTTGGACATATGGTGCTAGTCAATACGACGAGTATTGCGTTTATAACTCTGATGTTTGTGAGATGCTTTGGGATGGAGCAAGGTCTGATGGAAGCGACGGCTTACATTCATGGCGTATCAACATACTGAATACTTATGCCGGGGGTTATAAATCTGAAAGCACCGCGCAAAACAAAGATGGTGTTTCGGTTAAAGTAACAGCCTTAGATGGAAGTACACCTGTGGGTTATAATACCAGCGATACTCAGGGAGAGTTTGTCCGACGCGCATTTTATGGCGAAAAACAACTTTTATCAGCAGGCGATTCAGATCAGAATGGTGGGTTTAGTTCTGCACATGACGTGGCACAAGTTGATGTAAAATCAAAAGATAATTCTGCAATTGAATTTTCTAGTAAGTTAATTGTTGGACAGTCTAACATTCGAACAAGTGGGTCTTCTCAGTTCGATTATTGCTTCAATTATGGCTCTAGTGATGACCGCTATGATTATGGTGATTTATATAACTGTCCTGGTTATGATCTGCAGGCTAGCTACTGGAATGCGGAACAATTAGCAGTTAATGCATTATACTTTGCTTCCGATTGGATAAATGGTGGAACTGATGCTGTATTGATAGCAAATGCTTATGCTATCAATACTTCTGGTTTTGCCGTTGGTTTCTCTACCAAGCAAGTTTATTCGTCAACAAGTGGTGGCCGTGCTCGGGCAACGGTATTTAAACCAAATGTACAGGCTGATAGCACTCTTAAATATGCAAGATCTGAAATAGTTAAGCCTGATGATGATGATGTTATTCGTGATACTGTTGCTATCGATATTACAGATCAAGTTTATGTCGAGCCTGTAACAGTAGGTGGTGATGGTACATTTTCTCCAGCTAACGGAACTGATGCATCACAGCCTTTTATTATTGTCGGTAACCGCACTTACAGTGTGGCACAAAATAGAAGTTATGCGACGGAGTTCTACACTTATGATTTAGCAAGTGGTGAAACACATTATCCATTTCAGGCAAACCCGATTAAAGGCGCTAACTCACAAGTTAGCAAAATTAATAATGACGGTTTAGTTGTTGGTTGGCGTGATGCGCGTGGTGAAACGTCACCTACTGCAGATGGTTCCGCACGTTTCCAAAGTGCATTTGTGTATGATTACAAAAATAAGAAGTCAGCTTATTTAGATGACTTATACTGTAAAGAGATTAATGACGGCAATATCTCTGGAGATGTACGTTATCGTTTTTCTAATGCTATAAGTATTACTGACAATAATAGTAACTCGTACACGATTGTCGCTAATGGTTTTGATTACAAAAACGCTGAAAACTACAAGAACAGAACTGGTTCATCGCCAGTAGTATTATCAATGACGGTCACTAAAGATGAGCTAAATGATTTTGATAATTCATCTCAGTGTCCTGTTAAAGCTGAAGAAGACTATGAACGTAGTGGGGCTGGCATGGGGTGGTTTGTATTATTACCTACCATGATGCTTTTATTCCGCCGTTTTAAGCGTGATTAGTTAAGCACTAAACATTATGTTTTGTCTTTCAAAGCCACCGTGATTTCATTACGGTGGCTTTTTTATTTGATTTGTCGCATATCTTGGCCTATTACTTAGTAGAGGCATTGGAAGTCTCTGCTTTAAGTTATACATTTTTTGAGGAATCTAGAATGAAGAGACAGAAAAGAGATCGTTTGGAAAGAGCATATTCGAAAGGTTATCAAGCTGGAACCGCTGGCCGTTCGAATGAAGTTTGTCCATTTCAAAGCGCAGATTCGCGAGGTCAATGGTTAGGTGGGTGGCGTGAAGCACAAGAGATCCGAAGTACAGGGTTCTTCATGAAATAGTTAATTGATGAATACAAAAAAGCCCCAAAAAAGGGGCTAATAGAACCCCGTTACAACAGGCTCCGCCCCTGTTTACGGGGTTCTGTGCGTTTAATGAGTAGCAGTAAATGGCACTGAATAGTACTAATTTGGTCACAATGTGGACACTGGGTTGTACTTCATCGCCTCATTTAAATAGTCCGGTGCAAGGTGTGAATAGGTCATTGTTTGCATTATCGTGGAGTGTCCTAATATTTTCTGCAGCGTTAATATATTGCCACCGTTCATCATAAAGTGACTGGCAAACGAGTGTCGTAAAACATGCGAAGCCTGACCTTTAGGTATGTCGAATTGTTGCTGTTTAAGTATGGCAAGGAATAGGGTATATGACCCATTAAATAGTCGGCCACTTTTTCCATGCGAAATCTCATTTAAAAGCTCATCAGTGATTGGAACTGTTCTGTTTCTACCATTCTTAGTATCACCAAATATAACTCGTCCGTGCACAATGTCACTACTTTTCAATTCTGCTGATTCACTCCAACGCGCACCGGTGGATAAACATAACTTAGCAATATGCAATTCGTCACCACTCAAACTCGCCAATAATTGCTTTATCTCAGCTTTAGTTAAGAACCCCATTTCTGGCGCTCGTACCTTTAATGGCCCCATGCCTTTGAATGGATGTTCATTGTGGAACTCTTCGGCTTTAATCAATGCAGTGAAAACACTACTCAATCTGGTTTGGTTACGGTTGATTGATGCGGGCTTCATACCTCCGGCCATTTTATCTGCTCGATATTGCATGAAACGTTGTCGTGTTAGTTGGTCAGCTTTAAGATTACCTAAATCAGCATTAATCGTGATTAAGTGCTTAAGCTCTCTAGAGCCAGTCTTTAACTGCTGACCATGATAGTGGTACCAAAGATGGATTAAGTCGATGAGAGGGCGCTTATCTGCTGTTTTTTCAACCCAATCTTTTTGATTTTGAGTTGATAGAAGCCAGCGCTCATACTTTTGCGCTTCACCTTTGGTCGTAAACTTCTTTCTGTAGCGTTTACCGTCACGGCCTTGTGGTCGGCAATCTACTTCATAGCCGTTCGTTATAGATTTAATAGACATAAACAGCCTTAGTGTTACTGGTGTTATATACAGTTTTAATGCAGCATCATAAGGTTTAAATTAGGAGTGTTCAATGTTTGATTGTAGTTGTACGATACATTGTTTAAAAAATGTAACTACTTGAAGTATATTGAAAGAGGATCGATAAGATTACTTTAAATAGCATAGTTTGTTTATTTTTTAGTTCGTCACACTTTGTCATAAAATACACGATTTTTCCTTGCTATAAAATTAAATTTCAATAAAATCAGTCGTATGCTTGTCCTTGTGAATAATTTAGAGGACTTGGAAAATAAATAACAGGACTGCACGCTTTCTCTGAATCTGCTTTAATATCAGGTTACAATTTTATTTTTCATCTTATTAGTTACTATTAACTAGAGTGAATAGATTTGGAAAATCGAGAGCCCTGTTATACAAATGTTAGCCATCATGTAAATAGGAAAAATTTGTGTCACTGACTAAAGATATAAGAAAAGTAGCTCTAAGTGAAGTACCGGCAGGTGAAGTACCGGCAGGTGAAGTACCGGCAGGTGAAGTACCGGCAGGTGAAGTACCGGCAGGTGAAGTACCGGCAGGTGAAGTACCGGCAGGTGAAGTACCGGCAGGTGAAGTACCGGCAGGTGAAGTACCGGCAGGTGAAGTACCGGCAGGTGAAGTACCACCAGGTAAAGTACCACCAGGTAAAGTATCGTCAAATAGAATTCTTGAATTAAAGACAGAGAAATCAAATGCTGAAAAGTGGTCTGAGTTATTTCAGTTTAGATGGTGGCTAGTAGTTTTATCTTCTATTTCTGGTGCGGTTTTTGTTTATATGCAAGCTATACAAAATGTTACAACCGAAATAACCTCAGTTAAAGCGATTCCTGTGATTATTTTAGGGGGTGTTACTGGAGTGTTAATTTACGGAGTTTTAGTTGGGTATATAAAACTGTTATTTGGGGTGGTCGTAAGTAAGATCGACATTAAATTGGCTAAAGAGGGAGCTGAAGAGCTACAAGAAAAAATTGAAGAAAATTTCTTTACTAAATTAGTTCAAATAAACTTTAAATACATCGATCAATATTACCTTCAGACTCAAGAACAAGCTAATAAAAGCTTTCGCTTAGCTATGTTTGCGTGTGTATCTGGTTTGTTAATTGTGACCGTTGGCATTGTTATGATGTTCCAAGGAAAGGTTGAGCCAGCTTATGTAACAACTGCAACGGGTTTATTAACAGAATTTATTGCAGCTATATTTTTCTATCTTTATAACAAGACAATTGTAAAAATGAGCGAGTATCATCAAAAGCTGGTCATAACTCAAAATATCAGCCTTGCACTAAAAATAGCTGAAACTCTCCCTGAGAAGGAGAGGGTTGAATCACAACAAGAATTGATTAAAAAATTAACTGAAAATGTTAATCAATTTCTAAGTCTAAATAGCAATATGGCTGAAAAACGCGTCAATTAAGACACTCGTAAGCTCGCGTATATTACGCGGGCGTTAAGGGTTTAGAATAAGCTGTATGAGAAACATATCAACAATTAAATAATATCAAGATAGTAGTGGATATTATCGAAGCTTCCGACGTTGATAAATTGTTCTGTTATGGCAATGATTCAGCCTATAAAATTGTTAGGATGCTTCAATTAGCCTCAGGCTATACCCCAAATAAACCTCTCTTAACAAAATAGGCATCGTGATCAGGTAAAATATTCCTACTATCATCGAAGTAGAAAAAGCCCAGCGCATATAGAACAGTTTCAATCGTGCCTTATCAATCTTCATATTCATTTCTATTTGTTCAAAACCATAAGTAGCAAAATAAACTCCTACATGCGTAATAAATAATGTTGCGATAAGTACGTTCATCATTGACTCTGTCATGCTTTCAGTTCTGTGGTGGTGGGGGATACTATAAAGTTAGCTCTAGAATTATTTTTTGCAAAAACATGGAGTACTTTAGCTTTAAGTTGTGAGTTAGATTACGAGGGTGAATATTTGGGAGTGACACTTGTCTTTATTCTGAAGGTCAGTGACTAAAATAGGCGGTTTAGTTCGTATGATCCCCCTCAGACTTACAATAATACCAGCATAATATTAACATGTTTATGTTCTATCCTCGTTAGATCATTATTTAAATGAATATTGATTGATAAGAGATCATATTTGGGATATCTTTCTTTAAGTTATTGCTTCTATTGGACTATTGCCTTGTATACATTCAAAAATACTGAAATCAATAATGAAAAAGCATCTGATTCAGAAGCAAAGTCAATGCTTTACTTAGTAGGTATGCACCAAGAAAGTGAAGAGATAGATATAATTACATTCGATTGTTTTAATGATGTTACAGGCTCAACAGATTCTTTTTCGAAAATGTGGGATATACAAAGCAAAAATTATAGCTACTTTCCACCATCAAAAATAGGAGAAAGCTTATACACTTTGTATGATAATTTTATTTCATCTTTTAAATTTCATGAATATATTCTTTTCTGTAACCCTCTAAACCCCGATTACTTAAAAGATAATAGTAAATCTTATTATAAATTCGATAACATCTCAGAATCGACAAAGTCTCGAATAATAACGAAGTTAACAAATATGATTCAAGAGAAAAGTAAAGCTTCTAATGCTCCTTTTCTAAATGAGTTCTTGGCCCAAGTTAATTTTTATGAAGACCATCATTCAAGAACTGATTATATAAAATCAATTTCAAAATTCAAAAATGTCGATGTAATAGATGAGAAGATTTATGAAAATATATTTAAAGAAATAAGAGACAAGCAAAGTGCACTTAAGAATTCTTACATTGAAAACATTACGATAAACAAACCTGAAGAAGTGATTGGTTTCAAAAGGCACCTAACGAAAGTTCAAATACACACTTTAATTGTCAGTAAATTAGTAGGTATAGAAATATTTTCGTATGATGGTATCCCTACGCCATTTTTCAAATATTTATCAGGTTTAGAAGAAGATGATATGGAAGACGTATTACTAGAGTGTAGATCGAATGTAAGCAAAGCCTTTTTTGACAAAAATTCATATATATTATTTTGGTCTGTAATAGAGTTTATGATCTTTGAAATTCATAGGAATAAATCTAAGAAAGTCGATGAAATATATAAAAATACTAAAAGTAGTATATGTAAAATACCTAAATACTTAGATGAAATGAGCTTGAAATACCTCATATCATTATTACTATCAGGCCATAAATAATGCATGTAATAAAAATAGCGATAGGAAATCAAGAAGAAGCATTTATAGAGAATAGATTAACTTCTGGTCTAAATGTTATATTTAGTGATGACAATAACAGGGGTAAGACTCTGATTACTCAAGGGTTGATGTATTCAATAGGAAACCCTTCTATATTTCCGAATGGTTTCAACTTTAAAAATTACTATTTCTATTCCAAAATTGAGATGGCAGGAACTATCTATGAGTTTCTTCGTAAAGGAAATTCATTTTCCATTAAGAGTAAAGATGAACACCGTTTTTTCACAACTGAAGCTGAATTTAGGTATTTTTTTCACAAGAGAATATACAATCTTCCTAATATATTGAAAAATAACCAAGAACAAATGATTGATTTTAGCTTGTTTTATGAGATGTTTTTTATAGGTCAAGATAAAAGAGATCCTTCAAACATCGTTCATCGTGGACGGTTCAATAAAAATGATTTTAAATCAATGCTTTTTTCGCTATTAAATATTGATGAGCAAGTAGAAGAAAGTTCTGATAATGATAAGATAAAGTTAGAGATAAAGAATCTCAAAAATGATCTAAAAATAGCATTAAAAAAACTTAAGCTTGTAAAGAAAAGCCCTTACGTGGCTTCGTATACATCAAGAAGTGCTGATTTTAAAGAAGCCAGTGACATGGTCATTTTTTTTAAAAATAAAAATACTGAAATTGCAAAGCTGAAAAATAAAAGAAGCCGTCTTATTAACAGGGTCTCTAAATTAGAGTCACTAATTCTTGAACTTCGTTCACTTAATCAGAATCTATCAGAAGGTGAAATTATTTGTGGTGAGTGTAAGAGCGATAAGATAATTTTTAAAACGGAAGATCTCGAATTTGAGGTAAGTAATAACGATGTTAGAAGAACAATACTTGCATCTATTAGAGAAAATGTAAAAGAAAAAGAGTTTGTAATTTCAGAGCTGACTTATCAGATTAATTATCTTCAAGATGAAGTTAATAAAAAAATGGTGCACACCCCACCTGATATTTTTCATCTAGCATTTTTCAAAGAAGAAATATTGGAAGAAGATAAGTACGACGTAGAAGCTACGGAGATTAATAAAAGAATTCAATTCCTGAATGTTCAACTAGAAAAATCTTCGACTAGAGTCGACATTAGTGATAGTAAAAAGAATGAAAAACTAGAATCTATTGTTAAGCTCATGTCATCATATCATGAGCTTATCGATCCAGAAGGGAAACTTTTTTTTGAAGACCTATTTTCTAAACGAGATACTGTATATTCCGGAAGTGACGGACAAGAATATTATTTCTGTAGGATCATGGCTTTAGACGAAGCATTAGGGCATCCGTTCCCATTAATTATAGATTCTTTTCGTGATGGTGAACTTTCTACTCGCAAAGAGGAAAAGATGCTGAAACTGTATTTTGCTTTACAAAAGCAAGTAATTCTAACATCGACCCTTAAGTCAGAAGAATACAAAACAAATAAATACTCTCAGGGATATATCAACTCTATTGATTATAGCGTACATGATACTCATAAACTTCTAGGTGGAGTTGACCTAGATGAATTTAAGCAGATTTTAAGTAGCTTCAAACTTGGAATTACAACATAATTTTTAATGCTCAAATTTGTTGTGACATAGTTAATCCTGAGTATCTAAAGTGCTAATGAAGTTAATACTCTTTTATCGAAAGTAAGATAGAGCGGACTAATCAAACTAGTCTGTTCTATCGAGAATCACATCTTCTGCCCAGTCCAAACAACACGTCCAATCAATGCCAGCTCTTCACCGTCCAATTGTGATTTTGTGATTTCCCAAGGGTCATACATCGTATTATCAGATTTAACGCGAATTATGCCGCCTGGTAACATCTGTAGTCGCTTCACTAATAAGTTGTTGTCATGACGCATGACATAAACCCCATCAGATAAATTATCCACATCACGATTAACCATGATCATAGAACCATTCTTTAATGTCGGCTGCATGCTGTCGCCGTCTACCAACATCAAAAATACGTTACTTGGGCTTACGCCAATATCATTACGTAGCCAATTTGGCTCAAAGCTGATTGATTTTGGACATTCTTCAACTTCTGCTAATAAACCAACGCCTGCTGATGCAGATATTTCGTAGAAGGGGAGCTTGATATGCTTCTCTTTAGTATGTGTATAGACATTGTTGAGAGTGTCGTTTGGAGATATTTGGCCAACTTCAGGTTCTGTCTTTTCACTGATTAACCATAGCGCATACTTGTGAAACCGATCGTGATTGATGATTTTATCAAGTTTTTCCAAGCCTATTGCTTTAATTCTTCCAGTTTCATACTGAGCTAATGTATCAGTACTAATTCCAATTAAATCAGATAGTTGACTTCTAGTTAGCCCTTCGGCTTCTCGAATGCTCTTTATTTTTAGTCCGACAGTAGTTGACATGTTTATACACAGACCTATATTATGTGTTTACACAGCCTGATGTTGCAGGTGGTGTTATCAAATGGCAGTAACCCTAAATAATCCCATAAGGAAGTAATGATGTCGACAACAATTGTGATTCAAATGAACGATGTACCTACCATGGCAGTCGAGTTGTTCGCTGAGAGAACAGGACAAACTGTATGCGCGGTGCAGTCTCAAATGGACAGAGGGACTCTACCATTTACGCAAGATAGACCCCGTGCAACTCGTTTTGTAAACATAGCTAAGTTGACCATGATGTGTTTGGAATCAAACAACGATAAACCGTGGCTTGCTTAGAGGTATTCAGCATGCTTAAAGGCATCAAATTAAGCAGCAAAGGTAAATGCACAAGACGGTGTAGTCAGTGTGAAATCAAACACGAATTCATATGCCCAGTAATCATCGTATCTGAAGTTGTCTTTGTAGTATTCATATTCACCTTTGCTGCTTTGTCAGCGTAGTTTGATCATCGCAAATAGGGAGATTTGTTCAATGTATGAAATTAATGATAGCAAACAAACCGTAATTGACGCGGCCTGTATCCGTTTTGCAGATATTGAAAACGTAGAGTCTATTGCAAAGGCGTGTGGTATGCGTGGCCAGATGCTACGCAACAAGTTGAATCCAAATCAACCACACCAATTAACCGTCAGTGAATTAATCAAGATCACTAAGGAAACTGATAATCACGACATTATCAACAGCGCGATACTCGAAGTCGGATTGACCGCTGTTCGCCTACCAAAACAAGGTGAGTCCAAGCCATTAACTGTAAGCGCAATGAGCGTAGCAATTCATACCGGTGATATTAGTCGCCACATCTTAGAAGTAGAGTCAGATCGGCGTCTTACGCGCCATAAGAAAGACGCAATTATTAAAAAGGCACAATCAGCAGTCCGTGAATTGGTCTTTCTTATGTCAGATGTTGAAAACCGCTGCGGTGGTGCAGGGCCGTTCGTGTCTATGTGTGCTGATGCAGTCATTAATGGAATGCCATTACCAGGCATGTAACTTAAAAGGATAAATATTATGGAAACAGTTCAAAGCGTTATTAATGAAATTATGTTTATTGCCACATCAAGACCTGATGCGATTGATATTACAGTTGAATACAGTGGTGTTAGCGATTCACTTTCTGTGAAAGTTATGCCGCGTGGTTTTGATTACATCAATACAACGACAGAAAGTTATGAAGCCTCAATCCTTTATCACACCAACGTTTGGTTAAATGATTCAGGACCAATGCAAGCGGCACTAGATGCCAAATGTAAAATATTGGAATTAATAGCAATGCCAGTAAATATCGAGGTGGCAGCATGAAGCGTATCTCTGTACCTATTGATTGCATGATTAAGTCTCTTACCGATCTTAACGTTAGTACCGATCAGGCTAATGACATTATTGCTCTATTTGAAGTCGTAGATGCTGGTGATTTTGATGTACTGGTTATGCCTGTTTTGTCATTTAATCACACACGCCAACTTTCACGCAAAGAAGTACTCATCACTTTATCTGCATTTTGGATAAGTGTTATTGGTCATACTGATTCTTACTCTGAATCAGAATTGCAGGGATTGGGCGCATTACGTTCGCTGTACTTTGTTGCAATTAATTTAGGCTATCAAGACCTCGCTGTTTGGATTGCTAAATATTGGGAAGAAACGTGTCCACTACATGGTTCTGAATCATTGGAGTTATGGACATGATGTATGTAGCAATTGAGATTGGCCCTGATGCTGGAATGCGTACATGTCCTAAAACTTCGGAGTATAGAACCGTTGAAGTTGGTGAGTTCGAGAGTAAATCTGATGCAGTGAGTAATGCCTGTCATCAATTGAATTGCTGTCAGCTTTTCCGCGGCGTGATAAGACGCATTAAAGGTAATGGTGGTTATATGGTAGTAAACACACAGGACTATGACCAATTATGAATAAATTAACGATTGAAGAAAGACGCCGTGGCTTGGCTAATGTTAGAAAGCTACGTGCTGATTTAGAAGTGATCAGTGAACGTAAAAACTTTGATAAACGTAACTATTTACAGCGTATCAAGATTAAAGCTGGTCAATTAAAACCAATGACGGTGTCTGAATATAGAGCGAAATTAGGAGCGAATTTCGATGTTCACCCCAGCCATTAAAACAAGTAACCCACTTAAAAAGCTGCCGTATAACCTGCGTTGTGAACTAGCGAGTTTTGTTGATAACAACGCAAACAAATACAACGTAGAACCAGCCCGCGATCGTGCCTTTGCTTTCGCGCGTTCGGTCGTTTCTAAACTCAACGTTCCTTACGATATTAAAAACTACCTTGATAAAGCCGGTGCGGCACGACTTAAAAAACACGGCCTAAAACGTGCGGTTAAATTTATTGATGATCGTAGTGCGCACATTGTTGCTAGTTTAGGTGTATTACCTGAGCCTTGGTACCGTCTAGATACTGAGTATAAACGTGTTCGTCTTGCTGATGAGTTAACAGGACGCGCATGTTTACATTTAGAACTTGCACTAAAAGCAGGGAAGAGGCCACTTGAGGCACTCGAAGAAATTAACGAGTTCACAGGCCTTGCTTTGTGGATGCCTCACTTTGAACCTAAAAAACGTGATCGTGATGATGACGTCTATTTAGGTCTTATCGCCCGCGCATGTGATGGCGCTGTTTGGTTGCGCGCTATCAATCAAAAGGTAACAATTGCCTTTGAATCTACCCGACGCGCTGCAGGTATGGTTTCACCACATGTAAGCCCTTACGCTTCATTTACTACCTGCCAATGGCTTAAAGACCGTAAGAAGAAGCAATTAGACTGGCTTGATAGCATGGCCATCGAAAGTGAATGCGGTGAAACGCTTGAGCTTAAAGATGTGCATGATGCATCAGTATCTAATCCTGCTAATCGCCGTTATGAGTTAATGACTCAACTTAGTGGTTGTCAGACATACGCAGACTCTCAAGAACATGTTGGTTTGTTCGTTACAATGACAGCTGCAGGTCGCTATCACCGGTTAAAGAAACACGGTAAGTACTTTGTTGAAAATCCTAATTGGAATGGTGCAGATCCGATTGCTGCACATGATTGGTTGAAAACATCGTGGCAGCGCTTCCGTGCTGCTGCCGATAGAGCAGGGCTAACTTATTACGGTATGCGTGTTGTTGAACCTCACGTAGACGGCACACCACATTGGCATGGTGTTTTCTTCGTACCAGAAAATCAAATTGAAGACTTTACCCAGCTATTAACTCTATATCAGCATCAACGTGATAATGATGAATTGTTTATGCTTGATGGCACACCAAAGTTAAAAGCAATGGAAGCACGCGTTAAAATTGATAAAGTCGATCGCAGTAAAGGTGATGCGGTTGCTTACATTGCTAAGTACATTTCTAAAAACATTGATGCGCATAAGCTTGAAGGTAAAAAAGACTTAGACTCAGAGCTTGTTGATTTGGTCGAAACTGTGACTAACGTTACTGCCTGGTCACGCGCATTTTGCTTTCGACAATTCCAGTTCCAAAAAACACCATCGGTTACCGTATGGCGCGAACTTCGACGCATTGAGAAAGAGCAAGAGTTCTGCCTATTTGAAAAGATACGCCTTGCTGCCGACTGTGGTTGCTTTGCGTCTTACTTCAACTGGATGGGTGGACACCGCCTTAAACAACGTAACCGACCAATAAAGGTATTGTATGAACGTTCAGAAAATCACTATCAAGAATTAGTTAAAAAGACGGCTGGTCTTACTGGTGTTGGTATCACTGTTTTAACACGCGAAAAGCAGTGGACACTCGTTAAGAAACAAACACAGCCAAAGGACTTAGGCGCGCTTGCACTTAGTCTCTTAGGCACTGCTGAAAGCGGCGGGAGCCGTTTTCCTTGGACTAGTGTCAATAACTGTACGCGAGATAGAGATTTATCGAAAATCGCCGATGTACCAGATATTGATACCAGTAACCTGAAACCTGAAACCCAAACAGGTATATGCGGGTTCGTATTTTGAAGAAAGTGTTGAAATGTTGAGTTCTGGTAAACGTGTTCATTCAGCTAAGCAGCGTTGTAGAAAATGCGGTCATGAAGATTACGTTTTATTGTGCTGCCTGTCGTTCTAGAAATTGAATGTTAATTACATTGGAATCTACGTATCAAAAATTATAACAAGGAGCTAATTAAATGCTAATCACATGCCCTAAATGTGGAACGAAAGCACGCATTGCAACATCACGTACAATTTCTGCTGAAACAAGGGAATTGTATTGCCAATGTTTGAACTTAAATTGTGGAAAAGTCATGGTGTCACACATTTGTTTCTCACATTTTGTTGAGCAAACAGGCCAAAAACCTAACCCTGAGTTGCAACCTGAATTGTGTAAAGACCTCGACCAACTCGACATATTTGACGAAATAGAAAAAGCGCAAGAAAACGATCACAAAGGATCTCTGGATCGTTTACCTAGAACACCAGTAACTTCAACTTTAACAAATACTTGTGTCTAATAGAGTTGAATAAATATTCAGCGGTTATTTTTCGTTTATTTGTAGTGCTGAATTTTGGTGTGGAGGGGAGGGTGAGTCCGAGCGGGCTCAAAATTCCTGTCTATGAGATAAATATTCAGCGTTTTGCATAACCTCGCGAATATGTGTTTTTGGTTGAGGGAGTTTTATTCATGTGGGAAAGACAATACGAACAAGGACGATGGAACGGCTTAGAGTTAAACATACTCAGCACATCGTTAGATGGTGGTAAACGTCTGCATGTGAGTGAAATTCCTTATGCTGATTTACCCAGTATTAAAGTGATGGGCAGCTCCGCGAGTAAGTTTGATCTTGAAGTTGTGTTTGTAGGTTCAAGTTCACTGATTGACGCTAACAAATTATTAGCAAGTTTAAATGAAATACCGAAAGGGGAATTGGAACATCCTTGGCTGGGTGAGATACCACTGGTGTTTGAAAGCTATTCACAAACAATAACGACCAAGCGTGGCCTGGTCACGTTATCACTTAAATTTATACGTGATGGTAAGACGCCTAAATTAATTTCATCTGTATCAACCAAGGTTAGCGCGCAGCAACAAGCAACAATCGTTGAGGGTGTTTCAACTAAAACGTTTGTGCAAGACGTAGAAGAAATGGATATTGCAGACATGAATAGTCTGCAGCAAAGCTTTACTCATGCGATCAATGAATTAATGGGTATTGCGAATGAACTGAATGTACCAAGCCAAATGCTCTCAGCATTGAACCAAGAACTTAATAGCGCGTTCGTGGCCATTTCAAGTATTGCCAATGCTCCAGGACAATTTGCAGAGCAATTAAGTAAAACCATAGACAGCGTGGCTAATGCCGTTCGCTCTGAACCTGACTCAGAAAATGAAGCCGTTGATAATTCAAGAACAGCGCAAGCAACAATGCTGGCTGCAGTGAATATAGAAACACCAAGTGCTCATTACAATGTGCAAATGGTCACAGCCGCTGTGAAAATGAGTAAAGATATTGCCACATTAGAGCAAGATGAAACCTTTAGTGTGATCAACGTAAAAGGTCAGCCATCAATCATCCTGAGTGATTTACAACTTATTGTTACAGAAGTAAACGCACGTATTGATGAAGTGACAGACCAATCAACCCTTGAAAGCACAGAGTTGTTTAATTCATTAATCACCTTGAAAGAAGGTGTTGATACGCAATATAGCAAAGTTAAACTCGGCGTTGAGCCACAACGTTTTATTGAACGTGGACGCTTTATACCTGCGCTTGCTTTGGCTCATGAATTAAATAGTGAATCAACTTTGGTCATGGCCCTTAACCCGTCGAAGCACCCCTTATTTTTGGCCGGAACTATTGGGCTGAGGGTGAGCGAATGAAAACGTTAACCCTACTTATAAACAAAAAACCAATAGCATTTTTCAATGCTGATTTGACGTTTTCAATTGAGCAGTTAGCGCATGAATTTAGCTGTAGCATTCCACCGATGACGATTGAAGCGCCGTTACCGATTGAGTTTTATCTTGATGGGAAACATATCTTCACTGGCAATATTGATACTGCATCAAGCTCAACGGCAAGCCATGAGCATTCTATGAGTATTAGTGGGCGTTCTAAAAGCGCCAATATGATTGATTCACGTATCACGATGGATGCTGAATACGGACAAAAATTAGATACTTTATTGCGGACTATTGCCAAAGACTTTGGTCTTGGAGTCGAGAGTCTTGTTGATCCCGCATTATTAAAGCCAATTGCAGAGTTTCAAATTAATGGTGAATCACCGATTGATAACTTTGCACAATTAGTTAAAGAGCAAGGGCTTGTGCTTATTGAACGCAATGGTGTGTTAACGATTGAAAACCCTGCTCATGCAGTGATCAATGGTGTGGTATTAGAAGTCGGGAATAATGTTGAAGCGTTATCAATTGATAGAAATTTCGCTCAGCAGTTTTACCATATAGAGGTGCAAGGCCAGTGGGATGATGCAAAAGCTATCGTTACTTATGCACCGGCTAATACCCAAAGAAAAATAGTGTTCATTTCAGATCAATTACAAGATGCATCTGCCTGTCAATCTCGCGCCGAATATGAACGTGATCTTGCTATTGCTAAAGGTCTAACGGCTTCAACATCTATTGCCGATTTATTTATAGAGTTAACAGGAAGCGCTATTAATCGGATGATTCGAGTAATAGACAATAAGCAAAATTTCAATGAAATGTTGTTAGTGAAAGGTATTTCACTATCTGTTACCGAAAGTAGCGCGACCACGAAAGTTGATTTATTCAGACCATTTAAGGAAAAAACAAATGTTTAACCGCTTGATGAGTCGTATTAAAAACATGGCCGCTATTGGCAGTGTTACTGGAGCCAAGACCAAGGTACTTCAAATTAAGACATCAACAGGCAAAACAAACGATCGCATTAAGCGCCTACATAATTATGGCTTTATGAGTCGGCCTAAAGTTGGTTCCCGTGCCTACCTGCTTTTTCTGGGTGGTGTAATGAGTCGCGGCTTTTCTTTTTGTGTCGAAGATGAACGTTATGAAATGGAGCTGGAAGAAGGCGAAGTTGCCATGATGGATGATAAAGGCAATTTGGTTCATTTTACCAAAAATGGTATTTCCATTACCTCACTTGGGAAAGTGGACATCACAGCTAAAAAAGACGTCACCGTTAACACTGATGGAAACATTATCGCAAATGGTAAACAGATAAAATTAAATGACGGAACAGGCGCTATTACTTGTGAAAGCATTTGTCCTTTTATGGGTCAGCCGCATGTTGATGGTTCAGCCGTAGTTCTTATAGGAAAGAAATAATGGCATTAAGTAAAACATCGCTAAAAGCAAAAATTATAACTGAAATGAATGCGCAAGGCATGGTCACCGATGGGCCATTTGCCAAAGCGGGTAACCTAGCTGAAGCTATTGCGAATGCAGTTGTTGATGAAATTACCGCTAATGCCGCCGTCAGTATTAAAACTGGCAGCTCCGCGGGAGAGTATAAAGTCTCATGAGTCATTTTAATTTAACCGCATTAACGCTGCCATTGACCACCAACGACGGTTTAATTCATGCCGTTCTTCAAAGTGTGTTGAATCATGCTTTATCGACCGGAAATGACCGTGCCCGGATGGAAAATACTGAGCGTGGTGGTTGCTGGAGTGATGAATTTATCAATGGTGTTGGTTCGCGTGATTGGACATTGAAGCGTGAGAAATTAACAGAGCAAACAATGAAACGAGCAACACTATTTTATGAAGATGCGCTTGCCTGGTTAGTGAATGAAAAACACGTTCAAGCCGTCACTATTGATGTTTTCAAATCCTCCCCGACAATGCTAAGTCGTAAAGTGATATTAACCTTAAATAATGGCGTAAAACTGGAGATAACCCCGTGAGCACACAACGCAGTTTAAAAACATTAGTTGATAGAGCCACATCAACACTCATTGCCAAAACAGGGCAGCACAACCCTGCTATTGATGCCATTGCGTGTGCGATAGCGGGTGTCAGTTATGGTCAGTATGGTTACCAGGACCAGTTATTTAGAGAATTGCATCCTGAAACAGCATCAGAACCGTGGTTATACCTTCACGCTAAACGTCATAAAACTGAACGCCAACTGCCTGACTTTGCAAAAGGTTTTGTGCAGTTAGAGCAATTGGGTGAAGCCGTTGAAGTCATCCAGGGCACATTGTTCGTTGATATCACGAACCGTAAATATGAAACCCTCAATACACAATTTAGCGATGAAGATATTGCTGTTATCGCATTAGTTGCAGGCGTACCAGGTAATTTACCCAATGGTGTTGTACTGACTTTATCAAAAGGTATTAGCGGTATTAATCCTGATAACGTGCTTTGCCTTGGATTTGATGGTGGTACTGATATTGAAGAATTAGAACACTGGCGTCAACGTGTATGCACGGCGTTCAATCAGAGTGAAGAGGTCGGCAAGCGAGAAGATTATGTTAGTTGGGCGTTGTCGGCGCATGCCGATGTTGATTTTGCATGGGCATTAGATAACACACCCAAGCTTGGCATGGTGGAAATATTTATAGGCACTCGGCAGAATGATCCCATCTTGTCCCAAAGTGTGGTCGACACGGTGCAAGCGTACATTGAGACTGTGCGTTTAGCCGGTTGTCATGCAACCGTTACGTTACCCGTGCAAAAGCCGGTGGATATTGAGATCCAAAATGTACAAGATGAGTATATTCGCGCGGACATTGTTATTGCGTTAGAGGCACTATTTAAACGCAAAATGGGTGAACGTGATGAATCCACGATACCGCCAAAACCCATATCACTTTCTCCGACTGAAATTGTCATCGCTATTGCGCCTATCACCAGTAATTACATAGTAAAACAGCCTGTTGAAGAACAATTTATCTCAAACAGTGAGGTTCATACAATGGGAGGTCTCACGTGGACACCTCAGAACTAATCATTGAATACAGCGCCGCTGATTTTACGTTGGCGTTGCGTCAATTATTACCTCAAGGTCATTATTGGCAAGATGCAGACAATATGGAATTGTCCGCACTCATTGCAGGTATGGGCGCCGATTTTAAAATGACCCACGATGAAATTCAGCTTGCATTACTCACTGAAAATGACAGTAATTTGTTCGGGTGGCGTTTAGCTGATTATCAAACATTAATGGCTGACTATGCGATTGTTGGAAAAGTGAATGACAGTTCATCGACGCCCAATATTATTTCAATATATTTAGACCCGAGCCAGCCTTATAAAAAAATGATGGCGGGGTTTGACGCCGTTCGCTTGCCACACACGCAATTTCATTGGGTTTTAAATGCACTTGAAAGTGTTGATGATTTGGTGGTGCGAGTAGGTGGCTATCAAAAGCATATTTATCATATGCGCATAGGCCCTAAAGCGTCGCAAAATGTCGTTAATAGTTTTGCTAATACGGCTCCTTATGTCACGACATTTGAAACATACGAGATAACAATCAATGAATAATACAAACTCAAGTCAGCGCGGTGTGCTTACTGACATAGGTGAACAGAAAATCAATTCACATATAGCAGCAGGAACAAAATTAAGCATCACCCATTTTGTGTTCGGTGACGGCAACGGTCAAGCAGTGAGTCCGAATAAAGCAGGGTTATCGCTAACGAATGAAGTCGGTCGGGAATCGATAACCGAAACTACGCCTAACGTCCTTTCAGGCGGAATTTTTATGTCGTCTGATATGGCTGGTAAATATAATGGGCAATGGATAAGAGAAGTTGGATTAGTTGATTTGGAAGGTGATTTAATCGTCTGGTGCTCTTATTCGCCGACGATTATTGATTTATTAACTTCTCGTAAGATGATTATAAACATTCCTATTTTGTCGAGTGATACGGTATCTATCACTATAGATACAACTAAAAAGTTTGTATCTCAGGATGAGTTAAATGCACTAAGGAATGAATTATTAGGACTCATGCTAACTCAAGACTTTTCACATTATGCAGCGCAACTAGCCGATTTTGAAAATGACATTTATGCCACTTTACCGGTCAGTATCATGGCGATGATTCCTGCAGGTTTAATGCAGGGAATATGCGACGAGACAGATTATCCACTATTTACCCCGCGCGATGGTATTAACTACGTGCTGTCAATTCAAACATATTATAACGATGTTGGTTTTGAACAAACAATCACAATCATTGAGCAATCGGATAATAAGCTCGATGTTAACTTAACATTTAAACGAAGTGGCCGAGATTTTTCCGATGCAGTTCAATGGGATTCAATGCTTGGATTGCCACCAAACAAAGATTTAATCGTTAATACGCTGCGTTTCAGAACTGACGTTTACGCAATCGACATGTAAGGACATCATATGCCATTAATATTCACCGGATTTGAAGAAGTTAACCCGTCTTTATCTATCCCGTCACAAATACTAGAGCTTGAACTCATCAATACACCGTCAATTTCAGTCGTTGCGGGGCGAAATAATGAAGGTCAGGCGTTGAGAACAACGAACGGGTCGTATATCCAATGTCGTTTACCGACGCAATCGTCAAAACGAGCCGTTGAAATTGGTGCCGCGTTTAAATACACAAATGAAACGAGTAATAATGTATTGATACAAGTCTGCCATGCAACAGAACCTACATTGAGTACGGATCATGAGGCGCAACCTTCCGCACATGTTGCCGTTATTTACATCAAAGATGGATATCTATGTGTGGCTTATAAAGGCAGTAACAAGCAGCTTATAAAATTAACAGAAAATGAATACACATATGTTGAAATTAGATTTTACTTTTGCAAATACGCAGATGTATACGCGATCTCTTCTGCGATTTTTGTAAACGGTTTAAATGTGTTGGACATGGGCCGTATTGAATCGAGTTCAAGTATATATGATACCGTCGTATATTTTGCGGCTGCATCAGGGGATATGCAGATTGATATTGATCATCTTTACATGTTTACCGATGACTCGAATCTTAAAAACCAGTATTTGCCTATTCTAGCGTCGGGTAAAATATCCACATTGGCATTATCTACAGTCAGTAATACGTTTGCTGTCACTGAAAATAATACTGATGTAGCGCTAGCGTTATCAGATAATAGTGATGATACATACATTAGTAGCACGCTACCGGCTGATGCGGTGCTTAGTGTAAATGATAGCAATATATCCAATGTTTACGCGCTTAAAATGGCAACCCGAGGTAAATCGGAAACGACAGGCGTCACAGTGCTGTCTCTTGAAGACAGCAACGGCAAAGATATATTGAGAGAGAATGCTGTTGCATTTACTCGGGGTTTATCGAGCTACTCATTTCCTGCAGAAGTATCAACAAATTCAAAAACAACAGCCGATAAAATCAATTCAGGTGCGTTGTTAAGGATTAAGACGTAATGACACATATTACAGCGACTAACATCGATATGTTGAGTCGAGAAAGTGGTGCGCACATCACCGAAGTAAACGTTGATGTGTTGACTCGAGAAAGTGGTGCGCACATCAACGCAGTAAATGTTGATATGTTGACTAGAGAAAGTGGTGCGCATATCAGCGCAGTAAACGTTGATCTATTACACATGCAATTATTACCGTCTGTGCGTATTGCTGCTATTTATTTCAATACTGGCAATGTGTCATTACGCGAAATTTTTGATAAGCAAAATTCAGCAAGTTTTATGGCATTAGTTAATCGTGAAAATGGGGTTGTAACATGAGTGAAGTAAAGCATTACACAATCGTGACAACTCGCGGTCTTGAAAAAATACAATCGAAGTACCAAAATAATGAAACGGTCAATTTAACGCACATGGGATTTGGTGGTACAAATCAATACACGGCGCCGGATGAGTCTGCGATTGCCGTTCCCAATCAATGGGCTAAAATCCCACTTGAGCGCCACCCTGACACGGGGTTTATAGGTGGTGGTGCAACGATTACGAATCAAGACGAGTACAAAGGACAATGGATAGCTAACGTTGGTATTTATGATGAAGATGATGAGCTTATTATTATTTCAGCGACGCCGCTTATTGAAATGTCATTAGATAGTTCTGTTGTTGCATCATATCCAATTGATATTTTTACGGTCTTAGATAATACAGTAAATGTCATTGTCGTTACGGATACATCTATCACGCATCCCACACATGATGAATTAAATGTGGCAATAAATGAAGTGAAAGAAAACACATTATTCGTTGTTGAACGATTATTTCCTGTCGGGCACGTACACATTACGGTTAATGAAGCTAACCCTGCTACTTATGGCTATCCGGGGCTGTGGGAGATGCAAGGTGCAGATATGACGCTATTAACAACACGAACAGCGTCCGACGTTAATCAGGTGCTCGGTACAAATACGCCATCAGTGCCGCTATTGCAACATAGCCACACAGCTCAATTTAGTGGTGATAGGCTTCCTGAACACTCACATTCACAAGATAATAGAACTGCACTGGTATCACCAAATTCAGGAAACTCAGACCCAACATCTGGATCGCCATCGGGATCTAGAGGGGGCACTACATCTGGAGAGTCTGGCGGAACACCAACTGGCCACGTGAGTGTATCTAGTGCGGGTGTTGAAAACGCGACGCTAGATGTGCGTGGTAAGCACTTAACAGTGTATGTCTTTTTGCGTACTGCGTGATGATATTAACTCCTATTTAATATTAACGAAACCCAGCATTTACGCTGGGTTTTCTACATCTACATTATAGAAACTGCATAAATATCAACATCTATCTTCGCGCGATACACTAAAAATCAAATGAGCAGATAGAGAATGCCATGCCAGGAGAAGACATTGCGCGTATCGATGCAACGATGAGTAATCTTGTCGACTTGACGCGTGAGCAGAACATCACACTAAATAAAATGTTAGTCATGCAAACCACGACAAGCACTAATCAAATGGCTGATTCAAAGCGCATTGATAAACTTGAATCTGATAGAACGTGGGGTGCAAGGCTGATTATCGGCGCATTAATTAGCGCTGCAATAATTGCTTTCAAGGTAGGATAAGATGAATAAATTTAGTAAAAATAGCGCGACACGATTAGCGACTTGCCACCCTGATTTACGGCGTGTATTTACCAAAGTACTTCAGGTTTTCGATTGCTCAATTCTTTGTGGTCATCGTAGCGAAGAAGAACAAAACGCACTACCAGATGATAAAACCCAAGTTAAGTTTCCTGACAGTATGCATAACTCATTACCGAGTAAAGCCGTTGATGTTGCACCATATCCGATCGATTGGGATGACCGAGAGCGCCTTAGTTACTTTGCAGGCATTGTGATTGGCGTTGGTGCTTCAATGGGCGTTGCTATTCGCTGGGGCGGTGATTGGGATAAAGATAATGAACTCAACGATAATAACTTTGATGACTTGGTCCACTTTGAACTTATTTAAGCTTAAGAGGCGTTATGATGGGAATATTTAGTAAGATTTTCGGTACTGACTCCGCTATTCAATCGGGCTTAGATATGATTGCCAATGCCGGTGACGCCATTGTGTTTACCGATGAAGAAAAAGCACAGCAAAAAGTAACATTGCTCAAAGCGTATGAGCCATTTAAATTGATCCAACGTTTTATTGTGATGGTGTTTTGTGTGCCCTACGTGAGTTTGCACGTTGTGGTGATTGTAGGCCAATTACTTGGCATGAACTGGGGCGATATAAGCATCATGATTAATGATGCTTTTGGTTATCCAGTGCTTGCGGCTGTTGGCTTATACCTTACCGGAGGCGTAATACCCAGTCGTAAATAATTCACGAAAGGGGATTGATGAGCTTATACAGCCACCGGCTCTAAGCTCACATAATCATTGATCGTCACAACCTCTATGCCCACAAAATCATTCAACTCACAGACCGATTCAAGCAGTGGCACTAATTCATTTTTGTAAAAGATACGGTCTACTTTATTCAAATCATTACTGGTACTAAACCCTTCACGTGCAATGCTCATTAAATCTAACGGAATGCGGTGACTGGCAAGTACATCATTGGTTGTCATACTCTTGATGTCTTTGAATGCATCTTTCGCTTCAACCTGACCAATTGGCGTGAGTTCGGGTGCTTTACCATCCTTACCTTTACCGTTAATGAATAAGTTTTTAAACGCGCCTAAGCCTGCTTGTTGCTTTAACTTATTCTGAATAGCCTCTTCTTGCGCATCTGTTATGTTCGGGTCGTTCATATAAAGCAAATAACCGGCATGCGCACCATTGAGGTAATACTTACGGCGAAACAGTGTTGCATCTTCATTAAGCCAGACTGAGCTTAATGCGGCAATGTGTTGCGGCATACCGTATATTTCTTGGCAAATATCATATTCAGACAAATGAAATACTTGTCTCGCCTTGTAATCTATTCTGCCATCATCATTGAACTCATTTGGTTTGTAAGTGTAAAGACCAATGGTTGCTTGCGCGCGCATATACAGCGCGGGTAAATGTTTGATGCAAACAACATCCCCCAGAGCATTTCTAATGACGGATAAATAGCTATTACCAAACGTCAAAAAGTCATACAAAAAACGCTTAAAATCAGGTTTACTCAATAATGATGATAGCGTGACAGAACTCGCGGCCATGTTACGTTTTACATATAAGGCAGAGCCATGCATCGAATTGGCGCGGTTTGCTTTAGCTAATGTATCTAAAGGGATCGGCGGCTCATATAAGCCATCAACTAAAGCGACTTCCATATAGCTGAGAATATCACTGGCCATTACGCTTTGTGGTGTATCAAAAGTTATCAAAATAGTCTCTCTTATAAGAATGAAATAGTGGTTGAGTCATCGCGTAAAATGTCGATTGGCTCCCAGTGTAAAACGTGCATTGCAGCCCAGGCTAAATCAGCATGCGAGCCTATTTTGTTACGTGCAGAAATAAAGGTGATCTGATTACTCTTCACTGTCGTGTGTTGCCGTATCATCAAGAAGGAATGCACTAAATCATCCCATTCATCATCAAATTGCAAACGTCCTGCATTGATGATTTCACGGGCTTTATACGCCATCATGCGTTTTATCTCGGGTGAGTAATCCAGCATGGTCAGTCCTGGATAGAATTTTCTGACCAGTTCCGCGACCGCAGAGCCCACGCCGCCGATATCAATAGCCAAATAAACCACCGTGTACTTTTCACAAATACCTTGAATAGCGTTAGCCTGGTCTTCATAGCTTGAGCCTTTTAAACGAAGGCGCTCAATTATGCGAAACGAGCCCCCTTTGATAGCAGGTTTTAAGGCAACAACTAACCCCGCATCGTCAGAGCCTTCACCTTGCCCGCCGCCGCGCGGGTCATAACCCACTAATACCTCACGCCTACCAACAGGGTGAAGCGCATCAAAATCAACATCACTCCATAATGATGTATCTGCTTTACAGGCAAGCAATGCCTTAATGCTAAAGAATGAGGATGCATCGTCTAAAAATACGCAGCGCAGTAAGTTATCAAATACTGTTTTATCCGGATATTTACGGCGTAGTTTATCCATGTTGAAAAAGTTAGCGCCACCGGCTATCGCATCATCCACGGTTATCATCTGACGGAAAATACCATCAACGCCTAGCGCACCAGCTTTAAGTGCTTTATGGCTTATTTCAATTTTTAAATCTTTTCTGCCGGACCATTTTGAATATGCTTCATGGGCGGTACTCGATGGCGTCGATAAATACGTTGTGCGGTACTTGGATTGAATTGTCAGACCACCAATAAGGTCGTCTAGCTCTTTGAACTTTGGGATCCAAAATGCTTCATCAATATATAAATGGCCGTTAAAACCTTGACCTGTGCGAGCGTTCGTTGATAAGAACGTTAAACTTGCGCCATTACTGAGTTGTAAATCATCTTTCCCTTTTAATTCCACATCGCCAAGTTCAAGTGCAAATTTACGAATGTAGTTTTTAAATATCTCACTTTGCTTACGCGATGCAGATAAAAACACCTGGTTATCGCCGGTTAATATCGCATCTTCAAACGCTTCAAATGCAAAATAAAATGTTAAACCAATTTGACGAGACTTAAGGTAAAAACGCATCTCGTTAATGTCGTTATTACACTTATGATCGTGAATATTTTTTTGATACTCAAAGAACGTCTTTTCTCTGAAATTCGCCAATATATCAGGCGTGATACCTGAGATATCATTTTTAGTTTTATTGCTTGGCCTGCCACGTCGCTGTTCTGAATGACTGTCGTTATGACTGGTTTTTTTCTTACGGCGCTCAGCGGTGTCGCGTTTGTGTTTCTGCTCAAGCAGTATTTCGAGTTCTTTGATTTGCGATTCGTGCTTTCTGTCAACCCAAAGCAGGTACGCAATACGCTGACGAAGCATTAATTCAACGGGCGCATCATCGCGCATTTGCTTCCAACCAAATTTAGATATCCATTGTTGGATTGTTCTTGGCGCAATCACTAGTGCATCGGCAATCTCGGCTGTTTTATATTGGCGTAAGTAATACCCCAATGCATGCGTTTGCATCTGGGTATAAATTGGTTTTTCTGGTGGCGTTGCAATTAAATTTATCTTCATCGTTACAGTGTGCAATAACAACGGAAATACCTCAGTAAATCAAGTTTCTACATTCCCTATATAGAAATAGGTTCGATATTAAAAGAGGGCATATTTCGGTAAATTAAAATGACGCATTACAGGAGATTAACGGCATGTTTCAATCTGAACCCCTTTGTATTTTGACCGCTGGCCCTACGGTCGACGGTCGTTTAATCGAGCAACAAGTTATTGATGATATTGCAGAGCAATATGATCCGAAAACATATAACGCCCGCATTAATGAAGACCATTGGTCATGGGGCGCTAAGTTCGGTTCTGTACTGTCCGTTGAAAAACGTGAAAACCAACTATTTGCGATATTAAAACCAAATGCATTGTTCTTAAACATGATTGAACAGGGGCAACTGCTGCATACGTCATGTGAAATTACACACGATTTTGCCAAGACGGGTAAAAGCTACCTGACAGGCCTTGCATTAACAGATGAACCTGCATCATTGGGGACCACTGAGATTCATTTATCAGCCAAAGATAAAAACAAACATAAAGATGAAAACAAAGAAAGCTTAAGCAGTGGGGCAACCGTTGGTGAAAATAAAATTATTGCACCTGAAGTACCCGATGAAAAAGAAGATTTAAAGCTACTCGCAAGAATTAAAAAAATATTCAGCATAAGCCCTGAGCCAATCACGCAACTCGAACAAGAAGAGAATGAACCCATGGATAAAGAGACAAAAGAATTACTCGCAACACAAACCGAAAATATCACTGCGTTAACTGCGGCGGTGACACTGTTAGCCTCGACGACTAAACCTGTCATACCAGTGCCTGAAACAGTGCCAGAAACCGTTCCAATTGCACCTGCCGTACCAGAAAAACCGGAAGAGAGTGAAGTCTCAAAACTGTCAGCGAAGGTTGATGACTTGGTTGAAAAGCTCAACAAAATAACGGATGAAAACCCACGCGACCCAGCGGGTAAACAAGATGAATCGGGTTACTTGTAAATCATGGTGTATTTGGTTTCTCATTCTCTTTTTAATGTATTTATTATTGGATTTTAACTATGCAAGAAATAACAAAAATAGCGGTTGAAGGTTATAAAAAAGCCGTTGCAAAGCAAAACAATGTCGCTGATGTGACTGAAAAATTCAGTGTTACACCAGCGGCAACACAAAAAATAATCGCCGTTATTCGTGAGAACAATTGGTTCCTGAGCAAAATTAATATTATGCCCGTAAGCAACCAAAAGGGTGAAGCGCTTGGTTTAGGTGTCTCGGGCATGATTGCGAGCCGTACTAATACTAAAGCGGGCTCAGAGCGTAAACCGAAAGCTGTGTATAGCATGACGCCGATGCCGTATCTGTGTGAACAAGTAAACTTTGATTCACATATTCGTTACGATCAATTAGATGCATTCGCGCACTTAAATAACTTCAATAAAATCATTGCATCACAAACCCGTGAGCAAATTGATTTAAACAAAGTGACTATCGGTTTTCATGGTGAACGTAGCGCGCCTGATACAGATGCGAGCGCAAACCCAAATGGTGAAGATGTGTGTAAAGGTTGGTTGCAGGCTATTCGTGAACATAATTCTGATGCCATGCTCACCGAAGGTAAAACAGCGAGTGAAATTCGCATCGGCGAAGGTGAACCAGTGGGCGATGGTTCGGGCGCTGGTTTAGGTGATTTCATTAACCTCGATTTAGCCGTGATGAATGTAAAAGCGTTACTCGGTGATGAGTGTGCCAACGATTCTGATTTAGTGGCGTTAATCGGCTCTGATTTACTGGCTTTTGATAAAGCCAAATTCTATGCCGCACATGGTAATACGCCCAGTGAAAAATCAAAGATTGAAGATAAACAAGTGATCGGCACTTATGGAGGTTTACCGTCTGCGTGTCCACCATCATTCCCACCAACCGGCATTCTTGTTACTAGTTTCAAGAACCTGTCGATTTATATTCAAAAAGATTCGATTCGTCGTACTGCTGCAATCAAGAATGACCGACTTGATCAGCTTGAAAATTTTGAATCCATGAACATGGCTTATGTGGTCGAGCAGTTACCCAAAGCCGCCGCGCTTGAGTTTGATAACGTGAAGTTATGGATTGATGGCCAATGGGTTTAATACCCGAAAATAACGCCCTGTAAAATAACACCCCCCATGCAGGCTTTCGCTGCTTTATCAACACCGATTACGTGTTGCTATTAGCCAAGCGTTAAGCCTGCACCTAAGAGGCTTTTATGCAATTTGTCGGAAATAAAGACGATATATATGGCTCGATACTGCCCGCAACAACGCTATATCCAGAGTTGAGCATTGCAGAGTTTCAGCGTGTGTTTCATTTTTTAAGTAATGAAACAGAGGCTGGTATTTTGCACCACGCCAGGGTTGCTCGAATTACGGTTAATCAAGAGTTACTCGACACGGTAAAACCATTTAACGGCCTTGCTGGACTATCACTCGAGCGTTTTGACGAAACTGAAACGGGTGACGTTTTATATAAACAGGCTGTTTTTGCGTTAACTGCAAATAACTTAGTTGAGAATCAGTTGAGTATGAATGCCACGGTTGAAGCGACAGATCGACAAGAAGCTATACAGGCCAAAGCTGACCATTGTTTAGTGCAGTATCGTCAAGCAATCGACTTGTTACTTAACGCCAAAGCAACCTATCGGTTTGAGATAGTTTAAGGGATAGCTTATGGAAGCATTACAAAGTTTAACTGCGCTCTTTACTCAACATGTCACGGATGCAAAAAGCCTTGATGTGTGGGCTGAAGACGGTGAATTGATTTGCACCCAGGGCAGTTTTGTTGATGGTTTTGATATCGCGTACACGGTGAACATTAATATGACAGGCGTCGATGTTCAGCCGCATATATTGATGATGCACCTTGTTACCTGGTTCAATAAATACGATATGAACCGAGATGAGAAAGGCTTACCAACCCCATCATTCGCGACAGAGCTGCTGGATAAAGGCAAGTGTGACATCAAATTGAAAATTGATATTCGAGAGAGCTATTCATTGAATGAAAATGTCTTGGGCAATTGG
Source organism: Moritella sp. F3 (assembly GCF_015082335.1). Taxonomy (NCBI): domain Bacteria; kingdom Pseudomonadati; phylum Pseudomonadota; class Gammaproteobacteria; order Alteromonadales; family Moritellaceae; genus Moritella; species Moritella sp. F3. Next base: position 66,207 of record NZ_BLRL01000001.1, read on the forward strand.
CAGCAAAATGAGACGCGTTATGAATGTATCAGTGATTTTCATCAAGCCGTAACCGAAGACGAGTTACCAACGCTTGAGTTTATTAAAGGACCTGAAGGTGATCTTCCGTTATGCAGTTAAATAGTCCTGAACATTTAACGCATGCCATTAATGATTTGATACTAACCGGTCCTGAGAAGTTTGATTTAAACCGACGCTTGGCAAACCGTACACGGCAAACATTTCGGGCTCAAATACGCGCGCAGCGTGATATTGACGATAACCCATATCAAAAACGAACAAGGCGCAAGATAAGCACGGTTTATAAAACGGGCTCATGGGAAACCGCTAAGAATACGCAAAACAACAAAAACATGCTGGCAGGTTTTGGGCGAGCATTGAAGACGCGTGTTGATGAAAAGAGCTTTGAAGTTGGGCTAGCTGGTCTTGTGGGGAAAATGGCAAGGCTACATAACGAAGGACAAAATGTGTCATTCACGACGCGGGTTAACGGTTATTACAATACCAGGACAAGCAGATGGGAAGGCGGGACAAAAGTAAAAAATAATTACCGAATGCCAAAGCGGACATTTATCGGTTGGACACCAGCACTTGAGCGCGATCTACTTGCAATGGTTGCTGAACAATTTTTACCAGGCGTGGAGAATTAAATGCGTGAGATTAAAGTTAAACCAAAGAAAGGGTTACTCGTACGTGATCCGAATACCCGTGAACCATTAAAAGCCGCGGGCGAACTTAAGCCCCGTAATACCTATTGGTTACGTCGAATCAACGATGCTGATGTACTACTGGTTACTGAATCAAAAAAGGAAACTAAATCATGAGCATTAGTTTTGCCGCAGTCCCGAACAATGCGAGAGTTCCAGGCGTTTATATTGAAATTGATAACAGCCTGGCAAACAGCGCAGAAGCACAGCAAATTGTATTAGTGATTGGTAATGCGGTGGCTAATGCACCTGTTGGGCCGAACACGGTCGTACTTTGCATGAATGAAGATTCTGCGCGTAAGCAGTTTGGTGAGTCAGATATCACATCGATGTTGAAGTATTTCACCAAGCAAAATGAAACCCTGCCTATTTATGCGGTGAGTGTTGATGCAAGCGATACGATGAATGCCCTTGCTGCACTGGGGGATAAGCAATATCACCATATCATTTGCTCATTAAATGACGATACCACGGTGCGTGATTTAGGTGAGTTTTTAGATGCTCGTTATGAAGCGCTGCAAATGATCCCTGGTATCGCGTACTTACCCAAAAAAGGCACGCATGCGGAATTAGTGACTTATGGCGAAAAGTCTAATTGCCCATTAATTAGTTTTATCTCTATCAACGATGTGGGTGATTCGGGCAATAAACCATTGAGTGACGCCGAAGTCGTTGCAGCCTGGGCGGGACAAATAGCGCCGTCACTTGCTAACGATCCTTGTCGACCACTACAAACGCTGAAAATGAAGGGTGTGTACTCAATCGCAAGCAGTGAGTTTGACTGGGCTGAACGTAATTTACTGTTACATGAAGGGATGGGAACATATACGGTCACTGCGACTGGTGAAGTACAAGTTGAGCGACCAGTAACCGCCTATACCGAAAACGCCGCTGGTGTTGCTGATAACAGCTATTTAGATGTGATGACACCTGCAACCGCAATGTATTTTCGTGAAAAACAGCGTTCACTTATTCAAAGTAAATATGGTCGACATAAATTAGCGAAAGACGGTACTAACTTTGCACCTGGTCAAGCGATTGCAACGCCAAGCATGATTAAGGGTGAACTACTTACGTTGTACAGATCGTTGGAATACAAAGGTATTGTTCAAGACTTTGAGGGTTACAAAAAATCATTAATCGTTGAGTTAGATGACACAAATAAAGCCCGTATTAACTACCTCGATAGTCCGCAGTTTATCAACGGCCTGATCATCACAGCGGGTAAAATTCAATTTAGAAAGTAACTCAATCATTGGGTTTTGGGAGTAAATAATGAGTACGAAAATAACCAGCCGTGGTTTTTTAGATGCCGGTTCTTTAGGTCGATTACCGACGAAAGAAGGTGCCACCGTTAACTTTGGTAATATGAAACGTGATCCCGTTCTGGGTGATGCGGGGGTGCTTGGATACAGTGAAGTATTTGAAGGTGCGCCCAGTATTAAGGCCACGATTGTTCATGCTACCACCACCGATGAAACCGCTATCAAAAATTTCACTAGTGAAAATATTACGCTCAATACCAACAGTGGTAAAAGCTACACCTTGATGGATGCTTGGGTTGGTGAAGCACTTGAACTAACCGTTAAAGATGGTCAGTTAGACGTGATGTTCTTTGGTACTGAACTCATACCACAATAGTATCGAAGGGGGTTGTCATGTTATCGATATTAATAAAGCGAAAAGCGCGAGCAAGAAAAAAACAAGAAAATGAAGATAAGCCAATTCAAAGCGACATATTATCAATTAAAAGTAGCGGTAAGCAACGCGTAACACTTGAAGATAAGCCCTGGTCTGAAGTGCAAAACACCTTAAAAAGGGATTTAGAGTATTCAAGAACCTTGGCTGGCTCGCAAGAAAAAATACCGTTTAAAAAAGAACTCATTAAAAAATACAAACCATTAGTCACCAAGTTGCTTGCAACCCATGAAAATTTAGATGGGTTGGATGTCGTGTGGTGGTTCTATCAATGGCAGATTGATTGTGGCCTGTTGCCGTTAATGCACGACGCTTTTAAAGCGGCGGTGCTAAAAGGTTTAGATACACCGGCTAATTGGAAGTCGAATGGACAAACGGCGTATTGCGATATTGTTTTTAAATATTCGCATGAAGCACATAAAGCGAATATCGAATTTAATACCGCGTATTTAAGCGGTGCAATCAATGATTTGTTAGCGGGTAGTATTGCCACTAATCCACCGTTAAAAGTTAAAATGTTCCGTTTAGCGGGCGATTTATTATTACAAGCGGGTAACGCTGAAGACGCATTAACCTTGTATAACGTTGTCATGAAAATAGACCCGCAAAAAGGCGGTCGTAAAACCAAAGTGAAAGAATTAAAGGAAGCATTAGGCCATGAGTAAAGCATTAGAGTTAACGTCAACAAATTCGAAAATGGTCGCGCTCGCGTCACCAATGACTGTGGGCGGTGAAGAAGTTAACGAAATTGAACTGCGTAAACCTAACGCGGGTAATTTACGTGGATTAAATTTAATCAGTGTTGTTGAAATGCACTTTGATGCTGCGATGGTATTACTCCCCCGTATATCGAAATTAAATGAACGTGACATTTTGAATATGGAACCGGAAAACTTTGCGCCATTGATGACGGAAATAGCGGGTTTTTTCGTGAATACGGAACACTAATAGAGCGCGTAGAAACCTACTACGCCGATATTGCTATGGTGTTTCATTGGCCCCCAAGTGAAATAGACATACTCAGTCTTGATGATTTATTGCTCTTTAGAGAAGAAGCGCGAATTCGTCATGAACCAGAAAGCGCCTAGTGCGCTTTTTTTATACCTAAAAGAGAGCTAAACCGATGAAGATGAATCTATCCGTGGTGATGGGCATAGTAGATAAAACCAGTAAACCACTGCAAGGCATGGCAAGTGATTCTGATTATTACGCCAAGAAAATAAAAAAAATACAAAGTGCACAATCAGATGATTCCAGTGCATTAACCATGATTGCCTCTTACCAGAAAATCCAAAAAGAATTAGATAAAAATGCATTGGAAGGTGAAGAGGCAACAGAAAAACTTGCCAAGCTAAAAGCGCAAATGGCGGCTACAAAAGAGCCAAGCGCCGCACTGACGAATCGCCTTGCTAAGCAAACTGAAAAAGTAGCCAAACTGTCTGCTAACAATGATAAATACGAAAACAGTCTTCACCAAACAAGCAAGCAGATGAAGAAAGCAGGCGTTAATGTTCGTCATCTTGACAGTGAGTTTGATCGCCTGTCACAGAGCCAGCGCGATAATGCCAAACAGGTTGAAGCTGTCAGTAATAAATATAAACGATTACGCACTGCGATGGCGCCGGTTCAAAGACTGAGTCAGTCAATTAAAATGCCTAACCTTAAATCGGCGGCATTGGGTGAAGGGGCGGCTATATTAGGCGGGTTAAGCCTGGGCGGATTATTTAGTCAGATGAATAGCGCGGCAGCTGAAATGGACAAACTGTCTAAAGCGGCGAATAACTTAAATATGCCGGTTGAAGAACTGCAAGCGATGCAGTCTCAAGCGGAGCATGCGGGGGTGAGCTCGGACACGATGAGCGCAGCTATGGTGCGGTTTACCAAGCGGTTGGGTGTACTGCAAACTACGGGCAAGGGCGCAATGGGTTCGTTTTTACAGAAGGGTAAAAATCCATTATATAGAGAGCTAAAGGGCGCGAAGGATACACAGCAAGCTTATGACAGTGTGCTTGAGTCATTTTCAAAGTTAAAGACTAACCAGGAACAGATGGCTTTTGCTGATGCCGCGTTTGGACAAGATGGACGGAAAATGTTGATCATGCTACGTGACGGCACAAAGGGCTTAACCCTTGCGCGTAAAGAATTCAATGAAACGGGTGGAGGAGTAACATCGGAAGATGCCGCCAAAGCCGAAGCGTACAATGATGCCATGCAAAAAGTGCAGGAAAGCATTAGTTCAGTGAAGTTTGCCGTATTAGCACCGGTGATGATGAGGCTCACTGAAGTATTTACAGTATTTTCCAATAAATTTAAGGATGTAAAATGGCGCACGGATTTAATTGAAAAAATCAAAGCCGCAGTTAACGCGCTTTACGATGGATTTAAGTTTTTAGGCAACATCATTTTATTTATATCTCAGAATTTCAAAGGCATGATTGCTGTGCTCGCTATCTTCAAAATAGCGATGATTGCGATTAACGCAGCCGTTATGGCAAACCCAATCGGTCTTATGGTTGCGGCCATTGGAGCGGCCATTATTGCAATCGTTTACCTTATTGATAAATTTGTTGGCTTTGACGTGATTTTAAAAGCGGTGGGTGAGGCTATCGGTTGGGTATGGGACGGTATCAAGGCATTGATAAACATGTTGCCGGATGCTTTAATCCCCGATGGTTGGAAAGCCTCTGCAGAAGCGGCAGGGGGGGAAGTCGATAAGCTCAATGAAAAACTAAATACGATTAAAGACAAAAATGCCAAGTTAGGTATCACCACAGATGAAACCATTAATCAGACCACAACAAGTAAATCCAATGAGCAACGAAAACAAGGCTTGTCAGGGAATATTATCCCTATGTCAAAAGCAACGCCGTTAACAAACCAAACATTAAAAAGCCAAGCAGAGGTTGCAGTGACGATTAAATCAGAAAAGCCAATCAGCATAGACAAAGCAACCAGTGAGAAGGGGACTAATTTAAATTTGAATGTCGGGGATATGATGATGAGTTATTGAGTGGCAATGTAGACGCTCAATAAGGTATAGCCCTATCCATATGTATCCAATACAACCATCCTGTGCCGCCTTTTGAAATAATAAATTATGATGTTATAAGATATTATTTGTTTCTAGCATTAAGTCTCACTTTGTCAGGTAAAAGTCTTGTTTTCCTTTCATATAAAATAAAAGTATAATAAAATCAGTTGTATATGAAGTGTTGTAAATAATTAACAAGACTTTAATAATAAATAACAGGACTGCACACTTTCCCAGAACAGATTTAAATGTCAGATTTATGTTTTATCTTCTTTTTCATTGCATTAGTCGTTATTGACTAGGGTTAATTGATTTGGGGAATTGAGACGTCCTGCTATACAAATGTTATGTTCTCGAAGGTCATTTAACATTGGAGTTGTAGTGAAACTTTTATATAAATATATGTCGAATCCTGAGTATTTTCTGAAAGAAGGCTATATCAGAGCTTCTCAGTTATCTGCGTTAAATGATCCCTTTGAGGCTACCTATTGCAAAGAAGCTTTGTCTGACCTCTGTCCTCATTTTGAAATATGTGATTCACCGAGCGAGTTAATTTCCTATATTGAGGAAAACAAAAATAAAATTGGCGTGATTAGCTTAACTGAAGCTAAAGATAATTTGTTAATGTGGTCGCATTACGCTAATGAACATAAAGGTGCGGTTATCGGCTTCTGGGCAAAATCTGCTTTTAACGGCAACATGTTTACTCATTTACATGAGCCTAGATTCAACTCAACTAGCTTGTTTGACGGTTTTGAAATGTTCCATGGTGAGTGCCTTCCTGTCATGTATCGAAAACAACCTAGATACCGTGTTGATCGTTTTGACTTTGATTATTCAAACATTTCAGCGGAAGGTCAGGACAGAATCCTATTCGAAATTTTCCAACAGAAAAGCGACGAATGGATTTACGAAAAAGAGCACCGAGTTACTCTTCGGTTAGATCAAGCTGACAAAATTGTTGTGACTGATGTACATCGTTTAAAAAATAAACATGTGTTAAGCAAGCTACTTGGTATAGGTAGCGAAGATGAAAATGGTAGGTTCACCGTTTATCTGGATAAAATATCAGATGAAATAGTACGAGAAGCATATGCTAACAATTTAGTTGAGCTTAGCTTTGATCCTAGTAGTTTGTATCTATTTAAAGTAGGTCATGTTAATTCCATAATCTATGGGCTAAATGTTAGTCAAAGTACGATCGATGGTTATCAAGAGGAGCTCTATAACTATCGCAACATAGAGCAATGGAAAGCATCTTTAAATCATGACTTTTATACTTTAGAGTTCAGTGAAATAGAACGAACATAACAAACAATTTAAGAGTGATTCAGCACGCTTGGCATTTTTTGGTTTGGGTCAAGTTTAGTGATTAAGGTGTTCAAATTGAGTGTCGTGGTAGCGTACTTCACACCTTAATTGGGCGTTATAATTTCAAAGGTATTCATGCAACATTTCTTATATAAATATACCAAGTTAAGAGAGGACTTTTTTGTAGAGCCTTTCATTAGAGCAACACAGGTCGAAAGCCTGAATGATCCTTTCGAAGTAAAAGTTACTTTGCAACAAATAATCAAAGCAAGAATGGCTAGTAATACTTTTCATGGCATCGAAGAAGAGCTTGATAAGGAAAACTTTGAGTACATGATGGATGAGTTTCTTGGTATTTCTCAGCAAGACCTATCTGAAATTGGAATTATTTCTTTGACTGAAGATCCAGTGAATACACTTATGTGGTCTCATTATGCAGATGAGCATCGTGGGATTGCTGTTCAGTTTCGGTCGAATGGATCATTTTTTGATGGGGCAATTGAAGATTTTGCTGGAATCAGAAATAAGTACCGCGAAGACTATTCTGGTCTTGTGAATGAAACGCCGCAGGTTATTGCATATAGAAAAAACAGGCCACAGTTCGATTTCATCGAAGAAGTAGCAGCTAAAGACCGTGGTGACTACCCTCATAAAAAGTTTAATCAGCAATTAATTTATACGAAAGCAAATGATTGGATCTATGAAAAAGAGAGGCGAAGTGTAGTTTATCTTTATGATGCAGATAGAATTGTTTGTGATGTATCTGATGATATTGTAGAAATATGTAAAAAAAACAACATTGAACATACGGTAGAAAATCTACGTATTGAAATTAATTATCCTACCAACTTTGGTTATTCACCAGATATCTTGGATGTTCCTGATGAAATATATGACCAAAAAGAAATTAAACATGACGTTTACCACCTTTCAAGGAAAAGGAATGCATTCTATTTTTTCAAATTATCAAAAGATATGATACCGGCAATAGTTTTTGGCTGTAATGTAGATAAGCAAGTGGTTGAAAATATAAAGAAAAAATTAACCTGGAATCCAGAGCTATTTATAACAAAACCATCAGTTGACACATTTGAACTAGAGATAGAAAAATTATAACAAGGCCTTTAAACGGAACAAAAACAGTTGGCTTTGTTTCGTACCTCAACAAGTTTAGCCAACAATTTTTGTCCGCTTAGGCGGCGTTAGGCGAATCAATAAAATTTGGAGTATTTAAGTGGGAATTGATTTCTTTGAGTCAGGTCTGATGACCATTTGTGATGATGTAAAAAGATCTTTTTGGGAAATTGAGCGTTTTCATGATCTGACAGAAACAAACTGGAAGCAAAAAGACAAAGAGCTGCAAGAACATATCAGCGAGCTATTAAGTGATGTTCCAGAAGAACGTCATCATGATTATATCTCTAGTTATGGAGAAGATTTACATGAGAATCAGATACTCTTTCCTAAAATTCATCGAGCTTCAATTGTAATTTCAATTAGTAGTTATTTTGAAGATTATCTTAATCAAATAGCCCAGATTATCGAATCTGCAGTCCCTAATGCTAAAAAATATAAGCACTTTCAATTCGAGTATAAGAAAAAAAGACAGGGGTCGACAATTGCTTGTGCCAAAGACTATATTTTAAAATTTGGAAGTCTTGACTTAAAAAGTGTTGAGGGTTGCTGGGAAGATCTACAACAGATTAATCGCTTAAGGAATCAATTAGTCCATGAGGCTGGCTATTTACCTAGCTCTAGTGCGAACATACTAAACAAATATGTTTCTAAAAATAAAAACCTTTCTGGGCTGCCGAATAATAAAGTTGTTATTAGGTCTGGATTTATAACTAGCTATATCAACCTTTTGGTAAGTTTTTTTGAAGCGCTTGATAAAGAGCTTGTTAAGTTTATGAATGCATAATTAGCCTAACAAGCAGTTCAACAATGGGAGCGTAAACGGCTGCCATCGTTTTTGCAAAAGAATAATTTCGTTAGCTGTGGTCAGTATGTGGACGAAAATAAATTAAATTCATTCTATTTCAATCACTTGCAGGCACAAAAAAGCCCCAAAAAAGGGGCTTTTTTAATTATTTATACAATTTAAATAAACTTTAAAATACTGAAGTATCTTGGAATAAACCAACTTTAAGATCTTTAGCTGTGTAAATCACTTTGCCATCTACAAGCATCTCAGCATCTGCGATACCCATTACTAGGCGACGTAGTACAACGCGCTTCATTACAATCTTATAAGTTACTTTCTTATTCGTAGGCAATACTTGGCCTGTGAATTTAACTTCACCCACACCCAGAGCACGTCCTTTACCTTTAGCGCCATTCCAACCTAGGAAGAAGCCAACTAATTGCCACATAGCGTCTAGGCCTAAGCAGCCTGGCATAACAGGATCACTGTCGAAGTGACAGTCGAAAAACCACAAATCAGGAGTGATGTCTAGCTCTGCAACGATTTCGCCTTTACCGAACTCACCGCTTGTCGCATCAATATTTAGAATGCGATCCATCATCAACATATTATCTTTTGGAAGACGAATATCTGAATCGAACAATTCACCGTTACCACATTTAACTAAGTCTTCTTTATTGAAGCTATTGCGTTCTGTTGCTGACATAGGTACCACTTCAACCTCTAATTCGTTAATCATAATTATATCCTTGTTATATGGGCGTTATCTTAGCGTACATCTGTACGCCTAACAAGTCCAATCAGTTGTATCATCCCTGTTTACCAATGATTCTAGCGCATAATTGTGTAAGTTTGTTGACGAAACCAGCTTCATCGCTATCTAATTTATCTTCGTTTTCATCTGCGAGTTGCTGAATGATGTAGTAGAGACTACCTTCTTCATCTATTTTACCCGCGTTAATGTCCATTAATAGTTCAATGGCTTGTTCGATATGCGTGACAGGGTAGATGGCGAGCTGCTGGTTATTTACTGCCTCGACAACTTTATCACTTAAGTTTAGGTTGATGGTATTTGCTGCTGGGATCAGAACCCCCATATCTGTTTGACCGTTTAATTCACAGATCCGCAAAAAGCCTTCTAGTTTTTCGTTAATACCGCCAACGGCTAGTACTGTACCAAATTGATCGATAGCACCCGTTACGGCCAGGTTTTGAGCTATCGGTTTTTGCGCTAGCACAGAGAGTAGGGCGCAGGTACCAGCTAGAGCAGCACTATCACCGTCTATTTCGCCATATGATTGTTCAAATACTAAATTGGCACTAATCGGCAATGGCAATGGCTTAGCGAATGCATGGGTGAAAAAGCCTTGAATAATCATCATAGACTTAGCGTGTATGTTACCTGCCAATTCAGCCTTGCGTTCAACATCAGAGATATCGCCATCACCATTTAGGTGGCCTGTCGCGGTAATACGGATTGGCTCACCAAAACTTTCCGGGTGACCATCTATCTCAAGAACCGATAAGCCATTAATTTGGCCAATTTTACTGCCGCTTGTTTCAAGTATAATTTGTTTTTCAATAATACCTTCATTACTTAAACGAATATGACCATTAAGCGCTTCATGCTGTAGTGTTAACACTGTGTTTAAGGTCACACTATCAATAGATGTTAGCTTGTTAGTGATCGCGATTTGATGGCTATAGCTTAATAGTGTTTTTAATTTTGATTCATTAAGACTCAGGTAATTATTATGCTCACACCAACGACTACTAAGCTGTAGTAATCGTTTTAGGCCACACCCAGAGAGAGGAAGTAAATTCGCATCAGTGAGCAACAGTTTAATATAACCAATATAGTGAGCTATATTTTGTTCCGTTATGTTAAATTCAGGCGAAAAATCAATAAATGAACTAGTCAGGCTTGATAGCTCTCTGTCACCGTCTGCTATTTGGCTGATCGCTAATCGGTCACCCAGTAGGATAATCTTAACGTCAATCGGTGCCGCATCTGGTTTTAGTTCAGTTTGTATCGCTTGATTACTTGACGTCCAGGCTAATGACTGTTGCTTGATGACTGATTTTAATTGATACCACAAGGCTGAGTTATTCAGTAGCTCATCGATTTTAATTGCAATATAGCCACCATGAGCTTGATGTAACAGCCCCGGTATCAATTGAGCGACATGACTAACGTAACTGTTATTTTGGTATAAGGTATCTAAGTTACCGAATAATGTCGTCGCGTCTAAATTACTTGCATCAATGATATTCACATCACTTGACGCATCACCTAAGATTTTAAATGATTGCTCGACGTTAAACTCATTCAAGTTCGCAAGTAGAGGTACTAAACGAGGGTAATCTTTAATCAGACAGGTATTTAGCTGTTTATACGAACATTCGCCCGTAGCAATAATTTGTTCAATGAGTTGCTTAAACAGGTCGGTCTTATCTCGCCATATTTCAAATGCGTGTGCAGCACCCGTTGTTGTTACATCTTCAACATAACAAATGGATTTCGCGCGCTTATTTGGTAGATGCTGAAGCATATTTGAGAACGATTCGATGTGATTAAAGCCGTCAAAATCAGTTACGACAAGTAATTTAGCAGCTAAAGTCTCATGAAATAGTGCAAATAGTTCATTATTTTGGGGAAATAATTGATCACGCGTAGCTATATCAAACTCTTCAAGTTTGTAGGCGGTGCCAAGATCAAAGATAGGGACAAGTTTATCAGCAGTAATTTTCTCAGTTAACAAGGCTATCACTCATTGTAAGGTAGATAATCAAATTATATGAGATTGTCTTATAAACAGATAGGTTTATTCACAGCTTGAATCAAATAGTCGGCTTTCCAGCAGAATTAATAACCAGATTCGATACGGTTAACATAAATAATGTAGGGCTGAAGTGTTGGAATGACTAGCTCGCTTAAGGCAAAGCCTGATGACGATGACCTTAAGCGAGCTATTAGTAACGATCTTAGGCTTTGATTACCACATTAAATCGTCAGGGATTTGGAAGTCTGCATACGGGTCGTCGTCTTCAACTTCTGTTGTAGTATTTTCATTCAGAACAAGTACGTAAGCTTCATCTACCGCTCTAATTTTATCGATAGCAACACCAGGCATAACATAAGACTTACCGTCAAGTACGCATAAGCCAATCTGACCTCTGGTTAACGCATTGTAGCTCGGTTGGTCAACAGCGAGCGTTTTAACTTTTTTATCAAGTACATAGTTAAATGAAAGTTCACCTGCAAAATCTGTAATGTGAAGTTGCTGGATCATTTGTTTCACTTTACCATGCTCAGACTTTAGCTCTATCTTGTCTTGAATAGTTTTGTTACGTTCTGCATCTAATTGCGCTTGAGCGACTTTTTTAGCTTTGATTTCATCTTGTAAAGTAGTATCTGCGCTTTGTTGATTTTTACGCACGGCTTTATTTGTTTTATTCTTTTCTTTACGGATTTTTTTTGCTTTTTTTTCATCGCCTAAGCCGGCTTTTAAAAGCTGATCTTGAAGTGAAGCCATGTTTATAATTCCTATCGATTTGTTTTATGTGCGGATCATAGCAGTGTTGCCTTTAATTCGCTAGCGCCAAACGTTGGTCGTTAATATACAGAAGGAAGAAGTAAAAGCTGGGATCAAAAAAGGCGGTGATTAGCCGCCTTTTAACTTATTTACTGTCTTATTCTACGCGTGGGGTAATTATTGCTCGATACCCGTAATTAACCATGGCGCGTTTGCTTGCGTTAGATCACGCTCTAAATGCCAAACTTCGTTGATGTCAGCTTCTACATCTTCGTGGCTATCACGGTAACGCCCGCTGAATTTTACACTCACTTGTGAAAGTGATGCCGTTGATTCTGCACGAACTAACTCAGCATCAAGGAACATTACTTCTGTGTGTTGTGTGCCATCAAGTTCTTTACGTTGAACACGAAGTTCATTGTACAGTTCGATAGACACATATTCCTGAATTGTTTCTAAATCGTTTTCATTCCAAGCTGTTTGTAGCGTTTTGTAATGGCTACGAGCGCCAGTTAAGAAGTTAGTCAAATCAAAATCAGCTGGTAGATTGAATGGTACATCGTTACTTGAACCAGCGAAGCCACCTTGGCTAGCAGAATTAAACGTTGCGTCAGTCTGTGCTTCTTGTTTAAAAGCTGGACCTGATGCTGGTTGCGGACCGCCTTGCTGTGATGCAGCTTTAGCTTGCATCATGCCTTTAAATAAGCGGAATAGTAAGAAGGCAACACCAGCCATGATAATCATGTCCATAAATTGGAAACCCTCAAAGGCACCACCAAACATAGATGCGATCAAACCACCAACAAGTAAACCACCTAACATACCACCAAGCATACCTTTTTTGCTCATTCCTTGCTTCGCTGGTGTAGCTGCCGCTGGCGTTTGTTTTTGTGGCGCCGTTTTGTAGCTCTTACCAAAAGACTTACCACCACCGAATTTTTTCGCGTGAACTTCAGGTGCCGCTAATGAGAAAGCGAATACCATCATTAGAACAGTTAAAATATTTTTCATTATATCCCTTCAATTAATACATATGTTATTTACGTTTTTATGTAATCAGCATAATAGCAATGGTGCAGTGTGCGTCAATTGTCTTTGGTTACTATTTACACTAGTTGACATAAAATGTCCTAAGATTTGATATTTAAATTAATAAAGTGATCTGAACACGATTTATAGCACCCCATTTTTAAGTTAATCCAAATAAAGTACGTGACATGTATTCATACTTAGCCCTCTTAGCACTATAATTACCTATATAAAATGATAACAAACAAAGCTCAGCCATCGCTGCAATGTAATTTAGTCGAGGTTAATTTGATGCGAACTAAAGCGATAACAATTTCCGCAATAATATCACTCTCATTAAGCGCTAATGCGAACGATGACATTATGCCTTATGTCGTGGGTGGTGTGGATAGTAAAGCATTAGAGTTACCATGGCAGGTGTATATCGAAATTGATAAAAATGGGTCTAGATATGCGTGCGGGGGAACTTTAATTACAGATACTTGGGTCGTTACAGCAGCACACTGCTTAAATGATAGTAAATCATCATTTACTGCAGTTGATAGTAGTCAGGTAACGGTATATTCAGGTGGTATCGATAGGTCAAATAGTGGTAATCAGTCTCCTAATACATTGGTTAATCTCATTGTTCATCCGAGTTATAGTAGAGTCACCAACACCGACGATATAGCATTATTGCAATTATCAGCTCCTGTTGCATCTCCAGCACAGGCGATAAAATTAATGGATAACGGGTTACAAATCGATGCTGATATTGAATTCAAAGCTGGAATTGGTAATAACTTACTCCTATCTGGCTGGGGACGTACGTCAACAGATGGTAATCAAAGTACTGATATACTTCAAAAATCGGCCGTTACCGGTATTTCAGATGATAGCTGTGCAATCACTTGGAGATGGACTGGACGGGAGGCTAATTATATTTGCGCTAATGCCTTTAACCGGGGATCTTGTAATGGTGATTCCGGTGGCCCACTTATATGGCAAGATAAAAGCGCCACTAGTGATCGTGACCTTGGTTACCGATTAGCGGGTGTTGTGAGCTTTGGTCATGTAGATCAATGCGCGAAGAATGATACACCTGACGTCTACACTGAAGTGAGTACTTATCGTAAGTGGTTAGTGGATACAATTGATTTGAGTGGGCGTTATCAAGCGCCAGATCCTTTATTTACTCAGGACATTTTTGATGTTTCAAATTATCCTAAAGAAGAGAAGGACGGAGGGAGCCTAGGCTATTCACTTTTGCTTTTACTGACTGGATTATTGTTGTATCGCCGCTCTTAATACGTGTTTAATTATTGTGCCTATAATTATCCTATAAGACATCACTTAAAGGTGTAAGCATGCCTACGATTAGTGAATCGAGACGTCATTTCCGTATTACTGTATTGGCGATGCTATTTTATTTTTATACCCCAAGTATTCATTCACAACAATATATTTTACCTGAATCTGGTTCAAGGCTGATTGGCGAACGGGTACAACATGAAGTAAAAGTGGGTGATTATTTTCACTCTCTTTCACAGCAATATAATATTGGCCTGATCGCATTGATGGCCTCCAACCCAACCGTTGATCCATTTCTTCCTTTACCTGGCACGATATTGGAGTTACCAACTAGGATGTTGCTGCCAAACGTCCGGCATAGTGGCATAGTCATTAATTTACCAGAACTGAGATTGTATTATTTTCCTAAAAATACTAATAAGGTGCACGTTTTTCCAGTTGGTATCGGTCGAGAAGGTCGGGCAACCCCAGAAATGGATAGCTTTATTCAAAGTAAGATTAAAAACCCAGCTTGGACACCGACATCAAGAACACGCGCTGAATATTTAGAAAAGTACAAAACGGTGCTGCCGCCGACTGTACATGCGGGTGAACATAACCCGTTAGGTGATTTTGCGTTAAGGTTAGCTCATGGTCACAGTAATTATCTCATTCATGGTACGAATCAAGAATTTGGGGTTGGAATGCGAATTAGTGCGGGGTGTATTCGGATGAATCCAGTTGATATCGAGTGGTTATTTAACAATGTTAGTATTAATGATCCGGTTAAGATCATTAATAAACCGATCAAGTACACATTAGAACCGGATGGAAAGCGTTACTTGGAGGTGCATTCACCTCTGTCTTCTGACATATTATCTAACGATGATGATGAAAATAACATACTGAAACAGCTTGAACTTGATAATCGCGTAGATAAAATGGCCATAGATAAAGTCTTATTACTCCATCACGGATTGCCAATTAATATCAGTATTTAGCAGTTAATGTTTATAGCACTCATATAAAAAGGCCTTAAGGTAGAACAGCACTATACTGCAGATCTAACTTAAGACATTGGAGAGTTTATTTGCTGTAGGAAGCGGCTATATTGTCAATACGCATGTTGGCACGTTCGGCTTCTTCTTGGGCTTGTTTAGCCGCATCTGTTGCTGATTGCACCATGGATTTTAGCGCATCTTGTTCTGATTGTAATGATTGTACTTGGGCTGTTAATTCACTGACTTCAGAATTCAAACCACCAACACTATCTTTAAGATCGGCCTTGTTGTTTGCGCAGCCTGTAAGTAGTACTGCTGTCGTGATAACGCCAGCAATGAGTAATTTATTCATCATTGAAATTCCTCTCTCGATTAGTCTTAATAATCACACAGATTTGATTTGTGTCACCGTTAAGTATGTCAGAGGTTTTGGAATTTTCCACTATACAGGGTTAATAGTCAGGTAATGACTGTGTCAGATGCTCTATATCTCGATGTAATAACGCATCATCGGCTAAGTTTAATTGAACCAAACGTCGTAATTCAGAAATACTGTTAATATCAATACGTGTACAACGCATACCTAATACATGTTCTTCATTATGGATAAGAACCGCTTCCATTATTATGACTTGTTCTGCTGATAATTGAATGCTTAACGTGATGAGTTGGTTTATATCAAAGACAACATTTCTTGGTCTAGTGCAAGAAAGCCCACGCAGAGATAGATCTATTACATTTGTTTCCCACTGATGCCCATTACAGGTTAATGAAGCATCGTGGCTGAATAACACACGTTGAAACTGACGCTTATTGTTCATAATCGCACCTATTAATTAACTATATAACTTAATATATTAGGCTAAAAATGATCATTTGGCTGGTGGTTAAATCCCAAAAATTAACTATCATTATGATTATATTAAATGCATTCAATCGACGGCGGTTTGTAGTGATACAGTGAATAATTTAATGTCGTGATGAGCCCTGTGCTTACGCTTCGGTTTTTTATGATTTAAATATAACTATCTTAGTGGATTATTATCACGTACTAAACATCATAACTCTTAGTTATAAAGGCATAATTCTTCGTTACAAAAATACAGTTATTAGTCACAAAAACACAGTTGTTGCTTAAAAGATCATGGTGTAACATGGCGCAACTAACAGTTAGTCAGAATTACGAGTGGCCATAAATGCAGATTGAAGATTCATTTTTACCAATTTTAATCGTCCAAGACGGTCAAGTTAACTCTTGTAATCAAGTGTTTTCGGCATTATTAAATCTGACTATTTCTGACATTATTGATTTAAACATCAGTGGTTTATTACACCTAAAGGTTAATGGTGAATGTCGTGATATCAATACCTTATTTGATGATTCGAACGGTATTATTGAAGATGAAATTCACAGTGGTGAACTTGTAGACTGTAATTATTATCATATAAAAGTCCAATTTTATTGTAAAAAAATTGAGATTAGCACCTTTAAGTTATGTTTTAAAATCATTGAGAATAAAGCCATTGATCCCATTTCTGGGTTACCAAATGGATGGGCTATGAGTGCTCGAGCAACGCATTTATTCAACACTTCGAATCCCCTTAACCTTCGGATGCTAGTCGTCAGTGTCGATAACTTTTCTACGATAAACTTTCGTTATGGCTTTGATGCAGGCGATGAATATCTTGGCGTTTTTGGTCAACACCTGCAATCTAGATTGCAGCATGAAGGCTTAGTTGTTCGTTTTTCAAATGCCCGCTTTGGTATTTTAATCGAAAACAGAGACTATTTATCATCACTGGACTTTATTGATCATATTACGGCTATTTGCCAAAACCTATGTAACTGGTCATTAGAACCATTATGCTTAACCAGTAATCTGATGGTGAACAAATCAATTAGTATTGGTGTCAGCGCCGATCATAGCGAATATGATAATTATTTCGCGATGGAGATTGCTGCTGAGACTGCAATGAGAGAATCAGAGCGACACAGTAACTCGCACTATTGCTTTGCGAAAACAACTATTAAACCTGACTTGATGATGAATAAGTTGATTATTGATGAGTTTCCAGCGGCTATTGAAAACTCGCTGATCAAGATACATTATCAACCACAGTATGAGCTTACAAACAATAAATTAGTTGGTTTTGAGGCTCTGTCTCGTTGGATTCATCAGGATCTAGGTTACATAGCCCCCGATGTTTTTGTTCGTATTGCCGAAGATATAGGACTGCATTTCGAGTTTGATTTATGGGTATTTTCGCAAGTTTGTAAACAGCTAGTTCAATGGCGAGAAATGGATGTTTACAGCCCAAGAGTTGCGATTAATATATCCTTTAAAACGTTGGAAATGACCAATTTTGTTACTCGCTTACAAGCTATTATTGCAAAAACTGGCTGTCCTAAACATTTACTTGAAATTGAAGTCACTGAAACGGCTTCTATCACTAATATGCTGACGCTAATAGACAATGTTAGAGCGGTTAAAGACCTTGGATTACACATAGCCATTGATGATTTTGGAACCGGCTACTCATCATTAAGCTTGGTTAGAACACTCCGCTCATCTCTAGATACTTTAAAAATAGATCGTTCATTAATTGCTGACATATGTGATTCAAAGTTAGACCGAGAATTTGCACGTAAAGTGATTGGCCTAGGGGAAGTGTTAGAAGTAAAAGTACTTGCCGAAGGTGTTGAAACATTAGCGCAGCGTGATCTGTTACAAGCACTTGGTTGTGATTATGCACAAGGCTATTATTTTGATAAAGCGCTTTCTGATATAGAAGCTAAAAAGTTAATCATTAACCAAAACAGTGATTAAACTTTTCTTCTATCTATTTATAAATATTTGATAATGTAAGGATAGATTTCAATTTGTGGCTGTCTGACTGTCAATGATAGTTAACAATGATGAATAGAGGTTATCCTTATGAACAGATATTTACTTGCGACAGTTTTGACTGCGAGTTCTTTTATTTCTCCAAGCTTGATGGCTGCAGATGTAAGTTTCCCTCATTTAGAAACAACAGGAATAGGAGAAATCGTAACACCGCCAGATATGGCTCTGTTTAGTGTTCAAGTTTCAGAACTAGGTAAGACAGCAAAAGATGCTAAGAATGCTGTTGATGCCGCAATCGCAGCATTTAACCAACGCTTAGCAAACGAAGGTGTAGTGAGAACTGATATTGAAAGTTCAAACATCTCCCTTCGTCCTGAATACCTTTATAAAAAAGACAACAAGCCAGAGTTGATTGGTTACCGTGCAAATAGGCATGTCACCGTTACAGTGCGTGAGTTAGATAAATTAAATCAATTTTTGGATGGTGCGCTTGGTGATGGTATTAACAATATTAATAGCATTGAATTGAAAGTCAGTAATGAATCTCAGTATATAGAGCAAGCTCGCCAAGCTGCAATTAAAGATGCAAAACAAAAGGCACAATCTCTTGCCAGCGGTTTTGATGAGAAAGTTGACGGGGTGTGGAAGATTTCATATCGTCAATCTCAATCACGACCTGTAATGATGAGAGCGATGGCGATGGATAGTAGTGCTAATATTGAGTCATCATATCAAGATACAAAAATTGTTATTCGTGATCAGGTTGATGTTGTATTCCGCCTTAAAGATTAAGGTTCGTAGCCATTGATGTAAAAAATCAGGCCTTGCAATAGAAGGCCTGATATATTATTTATCACCAGATTATTTAGAATAACTCAGTGGCCCTGTACTTAGTGTAAAGTGATCTAAGTAAGCTGTTGAATCACGATCTACAGCCCATTTATTATCATTACCACCATGCCATAGCTGGGTAAATTGGTAATTGATTGCATGTATACCGCTTTCAGAAAATGTCATGTCTTTACGCTCAAGTACTTTAAAACCATTTACGTAAATAGTCACAATACCATTTGCTTGATGAGCGTCGTTCATTTTCACATACTGTTCGATAAGGTATGTTTTTTCACGCTTGAATGAAAAGTTTTTACCTTCATGTTGATAATCAATTTCATCACCACATGTCTTGGTCTTATCTTGATGGTAGAAGTAACCAATTGCCCGGCCATCTTCACGGAACATTGAACGTAAGCTAAAACCTTCGTCTTCACCTACAGTTGAACAACCATCGGGCTTTTCCTTCACTGCTGGATTTAAACCTGCAAGTCCTGGCATTTTACCGCCCATCGAAAAGTCATAGTCTTTACCAAAATTAATTTGGTATGAGAAATACAATTCGTTATATTCAGTTAGTTCCTTTCCTGCAGTTATTCCTTCTTTGAACTTACCTTTTGGATGAGTTACCGCTAACTTATTTGAGCCATCCATCGTGATGATATTTGCTCTGGCGTTATCAGTAACGCTTCCCCATTCGTTCTTAAAATCTGAATTAAACATTGATGAAGTATATTCACCATTCTGCTGGTTCTCGAAATCGATACTATCGATGATACCTTGCGCATTGTTATAATCAACATTTGGTACAACGTCGTGAATCTGACTTGGATCTGTTGGACTAGGATCTGGAAGCGGAGATGGATCCGGATCTGGAACCGGAAGTGGCAATGGATCTGGAGTCGGTAATGGATCTGTTTGAGCGTTGTCACCACTTGATGAAGAACCGCCACATGCAACTAAAAATGTACCTGTAAATATGCAAAGTAATAACTTTTTCAAATGAACTCCTAATTCGTCGTTGTTTAATTTTTAGGCATGCTACCGTCGTTTTTCGTACTGTGCAAGTTCGTAAAACGAGCGTTTATTGTGTTTTATGTTTGTAAGTCCTTGGTTTAGACTTCTAAGTAATTGACGTTAAAAGGGCTAAAATTATTTAAAAAATAATTTCATTTTATAGTGTTATATCTCATTTATGTGCTACCGGAAGTGATTTATATAAATGGGTGTGGGTTGATAGCATTCAATACGCTATTTTTATCCGTCGTTGTATATCACAAAAAAAACCTTATAAATCGAATCTAAACATACAAAGTGATATTAAAATGAGTAAGTCCAAAGGGTACCTTTGGGAGGCTAGGGAACTTTGCATTGTATAAAAATACGGCGTTTACAGGTGGGGATAATACATTCTTATCGTGTGCTATTTGTCATTTACGAAGTAGGGCAGATTAATAATTATTTAAAGACAAAAAAACAAAATAAATGATGTTTAAAAATAGACTGACATTTACGATTGATATATACATATTTTACAGAACAGCCCTAACATTCAGAATGTCACCCGTTAACATAGCGCATAAAAATCAGGCCTCGCAACAGCAAGGCCTGATCTCTAATTAATAACCAGATTATTTAGAATAACTCAGTGGTTCTGTACTTAGCGTAAAGTGATCTAAGTAAGCTGTTGAATCACGATCTACAGCCCAATCATCATTATTACCACCATGCCATAGCTGGGTATATTGGTAATTGATTGCATGTATACCGTTTTCAGAAAATGTCATATTCTTACGTTCAAGGACTTTAAAACCATTGACGTAAATAGTGACAATACCATTGGCTTGATTAGCGTCGTTCATTTTCACATACTGTTCGATAAGATATGTCTTTTCACGTTTGAATGAAAAGTTTTTACCTTCATGTTGATAATCAATTTCATCACCGCAATCTTTGGTCTTATCCTGATGATAGAAGTAACCAATTGCCCGGCCATTTTCACGGAACATTGAGCGTAAGCTAAAGCCCTCGTCTTTACCTACTGTTGAACAGCCATCGGGTTTGTCATTAACATTCGGGTTTAAACCTGCAAGTCCTGGCAATTTACCGCCCATCGAAAAGTCATAGTCTTTACCAAAATTAATCTGGTATGAGAAATACAATTCGTTATGCTCGGTTAGCTCCTTACCTGCATTTATCCCTTTTTTGTAAGTACCTTTTGGGTGAGTTACCGCTAACTTGTTTGAACCATCCATCGTGATGATATTTGCTCTACCAGTAACGTCGCCCCATTCATTATTAAAATCTGAATTAAACATTGATGAAGTATATTCACCATTCTGCTGGTTTTCGAAATCGATACTATCGATGATACCTTGCGCGTTGTTATAATCAACATTGGGTACAACGTCATGAATTTGACTCGGATCAAGTGGGCCTGTTTGAGGATTTTCATCAGTTGATGAAGAACCACCGCACGCAACTAAAAATGTACCTGTAAATATGCAAAGTAATAATTTTTTCAAATGAACTCCTAACTCGTCATCGTTTAATTTTCAAGCATGTTACCGTCGTTTTTTGTACGGAGCAAGCTCGCTAAGTGAGCGTTTTTATGTTTTATGTTTGTAAGTCCTTGGTTTGGACTTCTAAGTGATTGACCCTAAAAGGGCTAAAATTATTTTTAAAATAATTCAACTTTATAGTGTTATATCTCACTTATGTGCTACTGGAAGTGATTTATATAAATAGCAATGTGTTTTTAACTATAAATATGCTATTTCCTTCACCGTTTTATACCACTAGATAAACGTTATAAATTGAGTTGGAGCGGGCTAAGTGGCATTGAAATGAATAAATTCAAGGTATGTTTGTAAATGGAGGTGCTTTACACTGTATAAAAATACGGCTTTGTCACGTGGTAATAATGCATTATTACCACGTGGTATTTGTCATTTACCAAGCAAGGGTATTAACAATCATTTAAAAATAAATATAATGGATGGCTAAAAATAGGCAGGCATTTACCACTGACTTACGTGTATTTCTACAGGAGTACGCTAATATTCAGTATGTCACCCGCTAACATAGAAGGCATCAAATGATTATCCGTGATAAACCAAGTGTATTTAAATTATTTTTTATTCTAGAAGGTTCTATTATTCCGCTGGTATTTCCACAAATATTATTTATTGCGTTACTCAGTACCTTGGTCGCGGTTGCACAATACAATTTCCCTATTATATTTCCAACTTATACGATTGCACCATTTACCCTTTTAGGTGTGGCATTATCCTTGTTTTTAGGTTTCCGTAATAATGCATGTTATGAACGTTGGTGGGAGGCTAGAAAACAATGGGGGCAGTTAATAGTCGATTCTCGTAGTTTAGCGAGACAAGTACATTCATTTATAGATAGTAATAAAGAGGGTGGTGAGTTAATGCAAAAGCGATTAGTTAATCTGACCATCGCTTTTAATCATGCATTGCGACATCATCTACGCAAAACAGAACCTTGGGATGATATACGAAAATTTCTAGAACAAGAAGATATCGATTATCTTAAGAAATCCTATAACATTCCAGATTCGATATTGCGCTTGATGGGGGCAAAACTTGGTACATGTAGACATAAAAAATTATTGTCTGATTTTCTAGTTCAAAGTATCGATGAACACATTACATCGATGACAAGTGTGCAAGCTGCATGTGAACGAATCGATAATACGCCATTACCATTTGCATATAGATTACTTGTTCAACGTACATCTTATTTATATTGCATCATATTACCCTTTGGACTTGTTGCGTCTCAAGGATTTGCCACACCACTATTTTGTGCAATAGTCGCGTATACATTTTTTGGATTAGATGCATTAAGTGAAGAGTTAGAAAAACCATTTGGTTTATCTTCTAATGACTTACCACTGCACGCAATGACTCGCTCATTAGAAATTAGTCTTTTGGAATTGATGGGGGAAACTGACTTACCCGAGCCTATTAAACCTAAATCTCATTTAATAGAATAGGTATTCTCTATAATTTATAGTACTTACTTTCTATAATTATTGAGAGTAAGCACTGTAAATTAGCAAGCTAAGCTGTTTTCATTTTCAATAAATATTTAGGACCCACGCGATAAATCAACAGTGAAAACAATATTAAGCAACAACCTATCAATTTTGTCATTCCCATCGTTTCACCGTACCAAAGCATGCTTAAAATTACAGTCCACACTGGTTCTAAAATCATAATGATCGCCGCATTTGCCGTGGTAGTATTTTTTTGACCTGCAGTTTGTAATGCATAGCGTAAGCTCGTTGCAATAAATACACTCATCGCTAACCAACCCCAGGTTTCAATACCGATTAATTCTGGCCAATTTTCGGTGAGTAATGAAACGGTAATACCTAAAAGACCAGTAACAAATAATTGAATACAGGTAAGTACTAGAGTTGGTATCTTTTGAGAAAAGTGACTGTTTAGATTAAACTGAATAGCTAACATGAATGCTGCAATTGCAAACCAGATTTGGCTACCTGATAACGACCAAACACTACCTTGAGATAAGAATATCAAACCTGAAATCGCGAAGGGTAATGAAAACCAAAACATACGAGGAGGTCTATTTTTAAATAATAACCAAGCAACAATAGGTACTAACAGCATAGACAAACTCATGATAAAGGCACCTTCACCTAATGAGTCACTGATCGATATGGCATATATCCAAAGTAATATTGCAGCGCCAAGAAAGCAGCCAACGGTTGAAGCTTGAAGTAACGTTTTACGATCTAACGATAACAGACCTCGATAACAAAAAGGCAGTAATAATAATGACGCAAGAATAAACCTTAAACCGATGAAACCTGCACTGGGTAACCCTTGAATAGCTTCACTAGAAAATATCCAGCCGGCAGATGCGAGTAAGGTAGTGATAACCAATATAGAGTCGGCTTTATGGCTTTTTAACATTATGTTCCTAGAAGTAAGTTTTAGTTGGTCATGATTAGATCCGTATTTTAACGCCATTCTTTTCAACTTCCCATTGTAGGCGCTATATTTAATGAATTATATTTGCTTAGTTGATTATGGATGAAGATCGCATCAGACATTAATAAGTGCCACACTTAGTTTTTTACCAACTAGTAATAATCGCACGGTATTCACTCCTATTAATCTAAAATAAGCTTCATTAGATCGCGCTTTAGTGTTCTCGTCAACTTTAAAATGACGATTGTAAGCTGTTGTATTATAAGTATTAAATCAGATTTTGTAATTGAATGGTGAATTTAAGGTCGTGTTTTTACGACATATTAAATCTACCTGTATGTATATACAGCTATATTGGTGTTCTAAATTTAGCCACTAACGAGTCGTATGAATAGTAAAGTTATAATTAACGCCTTAAATAGTGGGGGTTTTATTAATATCTGGCAGTATATAGATGAAGAACAGCTTAAATACATTCATTTAAAATAAAAATAAATACTCTAAGCTGTTGAATTTTAATATTAAAAGAGTGATTATTTGAAATTGATAGGCGTGCTGTGTAGATTCTATTAATCCTGATGGGTAATCATAGCCAAAAATCAAAAATAGGGGGCTAAAATAGATTGAGCATAATTGGTTGTGTGAACAGTCCTAATTTCAATCGTATAAATGATTATTTGATGTAAATATTAAAATCTAATTATAATTTATTATTGTATCTTATATTTTTATTATGAATTTAAACTTTAAGTCTTTATTTGATTAATTAGTCTGCACTAGTTTAGTTCAAATTGAGAGGGGTTTTAATTCTTAATGTGCATTTATATTTGATGTATATAATTCACCCGTGATTGGGTGGTAATCTCTTTATTTCGTATAATGACCGTTAACAGAAATAAAGACTTTATATTTCAGTGTTTTAGCGCTGAATTGTTTAAGGTTGTAATGTGGTCGTTTAATGGTTGTGAAATTGAAATTGAAATGTAATTTAATACGTTCACTAATATCAAGCCTATGCATTCTAAAATTAGTCTACTAGTGAAGTAATAATTAAGGCATTAAATTAGTTATATATTAAAATGTAGAGTTAAGTTATAAGTCTTAAATGAACTTGAATTTATGTTATTATGTATTCACTTTAATTCTATTTTACATGAAATAGAATTTTACTAACTCATAGACTCAATGGTATAAATATGAAGATTAAGCCTGACGCAACCAGAAAGAACAGCACGATAAGAATGTATGAAGATTTACTCGAAAAATTAGAAAGAATAAGCGAACAATGTAATGTTTCCAAAAGTCAGTTTGTTGAAGGTATGCTTGCGGATGTTTTTGAACATGGCATGAACAAACTACTATTGGGAACCGGGATTATTACCGTACACCTGAGTAATAAGATTACAAGGAAGCATGCAGAAAATGTGTTGTTAGAAAACTATCCACAAATTAAAAATACGTTGTATATAGAAACAGATAATGATGATACTGAAATTACAGTTAACTTAAATGGTAATGAGTTCAGTCATGATGATGTTAGCTGCATGTTTCATGCAACGCTTAATGAAATGGTTCAGCTAATTGATAGCTAAGTTTCTATTAATGAACTGTAGTTTCTGGAATGGAAAGGCGAATGTCTTTCCATTATTTACATAGCTATTGTTACAGAATCTTGTTGTAGCTCTGAACCATATAGTTTTATGATAGGATTTTTTAAACCTTGCATACGAGTAGCGACGTTGGTCAGATTTAATCGGCGTTAGTTATTGTTTCCAGGCGTTCTCTAAATTCTCTAACCGTCGCAAATTTATTATTCACACCACGAGTGTAGAGCTCTACCATTCTTAATGTTTTCCATCTTCCTGCTCGCATAACTAATGAGTCATCAAAACCTGCGCTAACAAGATCGCAAGATGCACCAACTCGAGCCGAGTGACCGCTAAAAGGTCGTTCCGGTAAATCGATATGTTCTTCGAAACTAAGTGCTAGATTATGTGTGGTAATAGCATGCCATGTGTTAGCAAATACCAGTTCAACCGTTTTCGTCGATATTGGTTTATCATACGGATTAGGTGTTATATCACTCAGCTTTAGCGTTTCTAATTTACCACCTCGTGGGGTAATTCGTTTAAACAGAAATTGGCCATGGTGTGTAGCTACCTTCTGTAAATATAAAGGCAGTAATTTAGAAGTGAATTTGCTTAAATGTACAATCGAACCGTCTAATGATTTATCCGTTTTGGAATTAGTAATATTGATATTATATAGACCATTCACTTTTTGAACTTGATCGATAAACAAATTACAGGCTTCACTTTCACGTAGCAAACCGTCATAGCAAATGTTCAATAGTAAAACATTACGTATGGAAATCAGTGAGTTGATGTTAAGTTGGTCATTTACAAATCTAAGGTGATTATATGAAAAGGCCACGGCTTGCTTACGCTTTACACCTAGTTTGACCTCTTGTTTTGAGATTATTTTTAAACGAGCGGTGATCACTGTTTTGAAATAAGGGATCTCTAATCCTGCTAAACTGTGTATTTTAGAAACTGCCCAGGCATAAATACGTAACGTTTGCGCTTTGCAACCACGTTCATTTTCTTTGATAAGAAAAGATTCAAGTACAGTCGCATCTTGTAGAGGCAAGGGGATCACATTACGGCTAGCACAATAATCATTAAATTTACTCACATGGAAATGTAACGATTTTAGCGTGTTTTTTTCTAACTGTTCTTTACGATCACTGAACCTAATTAGGTTTTCAATGTGTTCTTCGCTTAAATTATTAGATGCAACAATCGATTTATTACTTATATTTATCAATGCTTTAGGCATTATACATCCGCATTTATCAAAGACCTTAAATATTTACGCGACAATTATAGCATTAACAACTGTATAAGCAAACAGTATAAATGGCTTGTTTTTTCGTGCGCTATGTGAAATCTGACGTTGTGTTCAGTATCCTAGCTAGTAGATTTCACGTATGGACGCGTAAATGACTCATTCATATAGCAATTATACGAAATAATAGAATTTATTTCAGACCGTGTTAAGGCCGTTTTACTTTCCGTCATAAGGTTTATGGTTAGTCATTACGCTAAGTTTGTTAATTCCATCTCACATGTTAATTGATAGAAATTCAATTACTACACTTTATTAACAACCATGCTTGCATACAGACCGGCCGGTCTGTATAGTGGGTTATACAAGTTCTGATAGATGTTTATTAATTTAAGTCATTATCAGTGACCCGTATTTGTAGTCAATAGAGAAATATATGGTCGACATTCGAGATTCAGAATTAACAAGACAAACCATTTTAGATATAACTGCTGGTGAAATGTGGCAGCACGGTTATAAAGCGACGAGCTTGTCAGAGATTATCAAAAAGGCAAATGTTTCTAAAGGTGCACTTTATCATCATTTTAAAAACAAACAGGCTCTGGGTTATGCTGTTTTTGAAGAGATTTTTGCAGCTCAATTTCACGAAATGTTCGAACCTGTTTTAGCACAAGATGATGCAATTACGGCTTTAACCGAATTATTTGCTGTTATGCCATCTATGGGTTGTGAAGAAGATATGATTGGTGGTTGCCCAGTTAATACGATATCTCAAGAAATGTCATCGCAAGATGAAGGCTTTAGAGAACTTGCTAATAACATGTACCAGAAGAAAGTTAGAATGTTTGCTGAATCTTTTGAGCGAATGCAACAGTCCGGTAGTATTAAACAGGATGTTGATTGCAGATCATCGGCTTTACTCATCGTATCTTGTTTTCAAGGTATGATGAGCTTGATAAAAGTATCTCGTGATAAACAGCAAATGATTGATTTACTTGATGGAATGAAGAATTACTTAAATGGTCTTAGAGCTTAGTTAAACCAGTAATTTAGGCATAAGTTAAGAATAATAGCGAATAACATTCGCTTAAATTAGTATTTATGTCTACTATTTACTGTAATAGTGAATTTTAACGTATTGTAAGAATAGAGTTTAAACATTGTTTTATGGAGCAATATTTAAGCTTTTTTTTGAACTTGAAACATACCGAGCGGTCGGTATTTAAGTTGAAAGTTTATTTGTATAAATACCTATTTTATAAGAAGGAAATAAAATGAAACAACAAATGGATGTTAACAACGATAAATTTAGTCGTTATGCTGAATGGGTAGTTAAGTGGCGTTGGCTGTTAATCGTCACCTCCGTAATGTCTGTTTTAGCATTTAGTACTGGTAGCCGGTTACTTGCGTTTAACAATGATTACCGTATATTTTTTAGTCCAGACAACCCACAACTTATTGAATATGAGCAATTACAACGCACTTATACTCAAATAGATAACATACTCTTTGCGGTTGTCCCTGAAAACGGTGATGTATTTTCAACAGAGGCTTTAGCTGCGTTGGAGGAATTAACAAATCAAACATGGCAATTGCCGTACACGTTACGTGTCGATTCACCGACAAACTTTCAACATACAACATCTGAAAACGATGATCTTTGGGTTCGTGATTTGGTCTCTGATGCGACAGATATGTCTGAAAAACAAAGGCAATCTGCCCGTGATGTTGCATTAGCTGAGCCGTTTTTAAACGGACAATTAATCAATCCTTCAACGTCTATTGCCGGTGTTAACGTTACTTTTCAGTTACCACAAAAATCTCTAGATGAAATTCCACAGTTGGTTGAAAAGGCACGTTTATTAGTGCAAGACATTGAAAGTAAATATAAAGTTAAAATTCATTTAGCGGGTATGATCATGCTAAGTAACTCATTTTTTGAGGCCGCAACTTTGGATATGTCGACACTTGTACCAGCTATGTATCTCATTATTTTATTCGTCGCCTTATTATTATTACGTTCATTTACTGCAACCTTGGGTACCTTAGTTGTCATTATGTTTTCAATTATGTCTGGCATGGGGATCGCGGGTTACATGGGGGTACAATTAACGCCGCCAGCATTAGCATCAATGACAATTATAATGACGCTATCTGTTGCCGATTCGATTCATATATTAAGCACCATTATTGCCAGTATGCGTAAGGGTGTTGATAAATTAACAGCAATCAAAAATAGCATTCGTATCAATGCATCACCGGTAATTTTAACATCGGTAACGACTGCAATTGGTTTCCTATCAATGAACTTCAGTGAATCACCACCATTTCATGACTTAGGTAATATTACCGCCGTTGGTGTCATGGCCGCTATGTTATTGTCCTTAACATTACTGCCTGCGATGATGCTCGTTTTACCATTACGTATAAAAAAGGTAGAAACACAATCAAATAAAAAAATGGAAAGGTTAGGTAGTTGGGTTATCCATAAACAAAAACCTATTTTGATCGCATCGACATTAGTCTCTGTATTGCTATTGTCCTTCATTCCTAAAAATACATTAAACGACAACTTTGTTGATTATTTTGATGAATCCATGGTGTTCAGACAAGCGAGTGAAATCATCGATGAGAAGTTTACAGGTGTTTATCAGATCCAATACTCACTCGATTCAGGTCAAACGAATGGTGTAAGTCAGCCTGAATTTCTCAATAAAGTAAGTGATTTCACAGACTGGTTACGTGAACAACCCGAGGTAAGACATGTAAATACCATTACAGACACTTTCAAACGCTTGAACATGAACTTGCATGGCGATGATAAATCTTTCTACCGTCTACCTGAAGATGCGGAGTCCGCTGCACAATATCTATTGTTATATGAACTGTCTCTTCCTTATGGTCTTGATCTAAACAACCAACTTAATGTTAGTAAATCTTCAACCCAAGTAATTGTTACTGTGAGTAATATGCCATCTGGAGATCTAGTTGATATCGCAGAACGTGGTACGGATTGGTTGCAAGTCAATGCCAATATTAGGGCCATAGGTGTTGGTCCTGCAGTGATGTTCTCGCATATATCAGAACGCAATATCGATAGTATGATCGGCGGTACCTTGATTGCGGTGATTATTATTTCACTGTTAATAGGTATTGCATTGCGCAGTGTGAAGTTGGGTATCGTTAGCTTAATTCCTAACTTATTACCTGCAGGATTAGCGTTTGGATTATGGGGACTATTTGTTGGAGAAGTGAATCTTGCAGTTGCGATGGTAACAGGCATGGTGCTTGGGATTGTGGTTGACGATACCATCCACTTTTTAAGTAAGTATCAACGAGCGCGGACTGAAAAACTGTTGGCACCTGAAGCTGCGGTTCTCTATGCATTTTCAACCGTGGGCACTGCAATTGTTGTGACTTCCTTTATCTTAATTGCCGGGTTTAGCGTGTTGGCACAATCAAGTTTTGGTATGAATTCTAACATGGCCATTTTAACCGCCATTGCCATTGCGATTGCGATGATTGCCGACTTCTTATTGTTGCCGGTTCTTTTACTCAAGATGGAAGCAAGAAGTAAAGATCACAAAGATGAAAACATGCCAAGCAAACATCTAAAAGCGGCAGATAAAAGCAAAGTTAATAAGCACACACATAAATTAGCATCTGAATAATATAAGGATATAAATCATGAGACTAGAAACAAACGAAAAACATGTAAATATAAAATATGGACTAAAATTAACCTTGTTGTTCAGTGTATTAATCACTGTATTTAATACATCATTTGCAATGGCTGAAACAACCCAAGAAAAAGGGTTATCCATTGTTGTCGAAGCAGACAAACGCGATCAAGGGTTTGGTGACTCGTCTGCATCAATGGAAATGATTTTAACTAATCGCCATGGTGAACAATCAATACGTATCATGCGTAACAAAACCATGGAACAGAAAAATGACGGTGATAAATCTCAGATCATATTTGATAATCCGCGCGATGTAAAAGGAACCGCGTTTTTGTCCTACACGCATCGAGAAGGTGCTGATGATCAGTGGCTGTATTTACCCGCGTTAAAACGAGTTAAACGTATTGCATCCAGTAACAAGTCAGGCCCTTTCATGGGCAGTGAGTTTGCATTTGAAGATATAGCCTCGCAAGAAGTCAGTAAATATACTTATAACTACATGAAGAATGAAACCTTTGATGGGCGTGAACATTTTGTTGTTGAGTTTGATCCAAAAGATAGCAAATCGGGATACTCACGTCAGGAAGTATTCATTGATACTCAAGAGTATCGCGTTTGGAAAGTAAATTACTTTAACCGTGGTGGAGAGTTACTCAAAACACTGTCAGTAAGTGATTTTAATCAATACCTTGGGCAGTACTGGCGTGCAGATACATGGACGATGATAAATCATAAAACCAGTAAAAAGACGGTGCTAAATTTCCAAAATTGGCAGTTCGATAATGGCTTCAGTGATCGTGATTTTAGCCGTAATAGTCTGTCTCGTGCGAGGTAATGAAAGGATGCATAAATCAGTAGTTTTACTTACAGTGTTAGCTTTAACTGGTTCAATTACGATCGGCGTAACAGGTGAATTATCAGGGAATGTCGGCATTGAATCGACGGCATTTTTTGAATCACCTTTGTATGAAAAACAAGAAGACCTGTATCTTTCATTGAGTACTGATATCGATTATTACCATGACTGGGATAATGGCGACCAACGCTTTGAGGTCAGTGTGTTTGGTCGTATTGATAGCGTTGACGATGAGAGAAATCATGCTGATATTAGGGAGCTTTATTATTGGCGCGCGTTTAACCGTTTTGAGTTATATGCAGGGGTTAGACAAGTATTTTGGGGGGTTACGGAATCAGCACATCTTGTTGATATTGTTAACCAAACGGATTTAGTAGAGAGTATAGATGGAGAAGAAAAACTTGGCCAACCTATGATCAATACGTTCTTTGAAACTGACCATGGTGCTTATGAAATATTCATTTTACCTGGGTTCAGAGAGCGCACATTCACAGGTGAAGCAGGGCGATTACGTCCGGGTATTAATGTCGATCAGGACAATACGATTTATGAATCAGGCCAGGAACAATCTCATATTGATTATGCATTTCGTTGGAGTCACGTTATTGATGTGTGGGATGTTGGGTTAAGTTACTTTAATGGCACGGATAGAACACCAATACTGATGCCGACAACGAATGGTAATAGTGCTGTACTGTTAACGCCTTATTACCGACAGATCCAACAATACGGTGTAGATTTACAGGCTACAATAGAAGACTGGGCTTGGAAAATGGAGACTATCGGCGTGAAGCCAGATTCTGACACCGATTACTTTGCCTCTGTTGCAGGGTTTGAATATACCCTGGTTGGATTAGCTGGAAGTAGCGCAGACTTGGGATTAATCGTTGAATATCAGTATGATCAAAGGGATGATGACACAGCTAGTCTACAGCAAAACGATGTTGTTCTTGGCACTCGTTGGGTATTAAACAATGCTGATAGTACCGAAA
The DNA here is from genome assembly GCF_015082335.1 of Moritella sp. F3. NCBI lineage: Bacteria > Pseudomonadati > Pseudomonadota > Gammaproteobacteria > Alteromonadales > Moritellaceae > Moritella > Moritella sp. F3. Next base: position 98,756 of record NZ_BLRL01000001.1, read on the forward strand.
TACTATTGATTGGCAGTACTGATTTAGATGACAATTCAGTCATGATGTCCGTTGAAGCACAACATAGATTAACAGACAGTTGGAGTATGAGTGTTGAAGCTAGGTATTTTGGCAATGCAGTGTTAGGCAATCCCACTTACGACTTGCGTAACGACAGCTATGCTAGAGTTGAGTTTAATGGTTATTTTTAACCTCGGATGTAAGTAACTCATGAGTCTTTACTTTCAGCTATGTTACCTTTACGAATAGTTATGTAATAATAGGTCCTTGTCTCGTGCTTTCATTGACAACAAGGACCTTATCAATGGACCAACCAAACCAAAAAAATGGATTTTTCTACGAACATGCCGCACTTTTAATATCAAGTTACCAACGCCTAACGGGTAGACGGCTCATTGACTGTCACGATAGTGATATTGGCGAGGCCTTGTTTAATGCTGACTTTGTGCTGGTGTCTCATGGTACTGAAAATGATCCAATATTCAATTATGGTAACAAGTCAGCATTAAAGTCATTCGAGTTAAGCTGGTCTGAATTTATTGCTTTACCATCAAGGAAATCAGCAAAGCCGATGGATCGTGATGAAAGAGCGGATCTACTGGCAAGAGTCACTCAGTTTGGTTTTATCGATGATTATCGCGGTTTACGTATATCCGCTAGCGGTCGTACTTTTTGGATAGAAAATGCAACTGTGTGAAACCTTATTGATAACAATGGGTCTTTTTGCGGTCAAGCTGCTATGTTTAAACCATAGACTTGCTAAATTACATTCTGTACAATCAGTTTCAAACTAATACTGCATTTCAATTGTGGTATTAGTTTTCCCTTCGTATAACCCTAATGATATGGATTAGGGGTCTCTACCAGGAACCTATAATTCCTGATTACGAAGAGTTTAGTACTTTAGTGCTTTTCTCTTTGTAGTGTCTGTTATTAAAGAGAAGTGCTTAATAAATCTTATTAGGAACTTAATCATGAAACAATTTATTCAAGACTTACCAAAAGTAGAACTCCATTTACATATCGAAGGCACGCTTGAGCCTGAACTCATGTTTGAACTTGCTGCGCGCAATAATATCACCATTCCATTCGAGTCATTTGAAGATGTCAGAGATGCTTATAACTTTCACAACCTGCAATCGTTTTTAGATATCTATTATCAAGGGGCGAATGTTCTTATTACAGAACAAGATTTTTTTGACCTGACTTGGGCTTATCTACTGCGCTGCAAAAACGATAATGTTGTTCATACCGAAATATTCTTCGATCCACAAACTCACACTGAACGCGGGATAAGTTTTGATACTGTCGTTAACGGTATTGAACGAGCATTATCGAAAGCGGTATCTGAACTCAATATTACCAGTCAGCTAATCATGTGTTTCTTACGCCACCTGGATGAAGAGTCTGCATTTACAACATTAGAGCAAGCATTGCAGCATAAGGACAAGATTATCGCTGTCGGGTTAGACTCATCTGAAAATGGTAATCCAGCAGGTAAATTTGAGCGCGTGTTTAAGCGTGCATTAAATGAAGGTTTTTTAACTGTTGCCCATGCCGGTGAAGAAGGTCCTGCCAGTAGTATTCGAGATGCGTTAGATTTGTTACAGATAACACGGATTGATCATGGTGTACGCTGCTCGGATGACGAGGCCTTTGTCCAAGAATTAGCACGTAAAAAGACACCGCTGACTGTTTGTCCGTTATCTAACATCAAGCTAAAAGTATTTGAGGAAATGTCTGAACACAATATTGTCGAGCTTTTGCGTAAAGGCGTTTGCGTTACGATAAATTCAGATGACCCTGCATACTTCGGTGGTTACATGACTGACAACTTTATGGCCGTTTCAGATGCACATAACATGACGAAAGCTGAAATAGCGCAATTTACTTTTAATGCGATTGATGCCAGTTTCATTTCAGCTCTTGAAAAAAAGCGGCTGTTCGCAATTAACGAAGCTTATTTAACCCTTCATCATTCATAAATAGCACTTAATCATGAGTAAAACTCCCGTAAAGTGCCATTTTTACGGGGGGATAAATTACACTGTATATATATACAGTGCAATTTCATGTTACGTGAAATCGATACTTATCTTCTTAAAACCAATCTTTTGTGCATTTGCTGCGGCAGCATCAATTGTCTTAAATGCTCGTGGTGTATTGGACTCTTCACGTTGAGAAGTCATCACATGCACATTTTTATTCGTGGTTTGGGCAATAATAATATACCCATTCATCAAAGGTGCTCGTTTTACTGTTATTTTCTTCAGGCCGCCATTATCAAACAAAACCTTTAATTCTTTAAGTTCCAAGCTATTAAATCTCTATAAATAGGGTCAAATTACAGCGTATATCTTACAATCAAAACTAAGTTTTTAGCAATCAAATTTAGAATTTGATTTGGTGTGTATATGGTAACTATATAGTAATTATGCGGCTATTTATGAGCGTCACGTTCAGAATCAGTGGTTTAAATTAAAAAAGCCCAGCTATGTTATTAGCTGGGCTTTTTATCATTAGAGTCAGTCGTTTAAATTAAAACGTTAAAAATTAGTCTTTTAACTGTTTAGATACCAACACAGCTTCTTTACTGTAATCTTTGATTTCACCTGATTGAACACGGGAAATAAACGATTGTAGTTCTTTTTTCACTACCGGCATTAAGAAATACAAACCGATAATATTGAAGATAGACATTGCAAAGATAGCGGCATCAGAGAAGTCGATAACAGCACCAAAGCTTACACTTGCGCCGATGACAACAAAACAACAGAACATAATTTTGTATACAAGCTCAGTCGTTTTACCTTCACCAAACAGGTAAGTCCATGCTTTAAGACCATAATAAGACCACGAAATCATTGTCGAGAACGCAAACATCACAACAGCTACAGCGAGCACGTATTGGAATATGTCCGCCGTTTCAGTAAATGCTGCTGCAGTCAGTGTTACACCACTTAGTTCGCCATTGTTCATGCCTGAGATTGTAATGACTAAGGCTGTCATCGTACAAATAACAACAGTATCAATGAAAGGTTCGAGTACTGAAACTAAGCCTTCTGTGATTGGCTCTTTGGTTTTTACCGCTGCATGGGCAATCGCAGCTGAACCAACACCGGCTTCATTCGAGAATGTCGCACGTTTCATACCTTGGATTAATGCACCAACAAATCCACCAGCAACACCCGAACCCGTAAAGGCACCATCAATAATTTGGGCAAATGCATCACCAATCATAGATGCGTTAGATGCTAATACAATCACTGACATACCGACATACAATAACGCCATCGTAGGGACAAGCTTACCCGTTACTTTTGCGATTGATGGCATACCACCGATAATAACCGATGCAACCATACACGCTAGAATAACACCCGTTACCCAACCATAACCTTCAGGTAGACCCAATGTTTGCACTATCATTGCATTCGCTTGGTTGCCTTGGAACATGTTGCCACCACCAAGCGCACCCAGAATAGTCATGATTGCAAAACCTACAGCTAGGAATTTACCTAAATTTGTAAAGCCGCGTTCTTTTAAACCACGGCTCAGATAATACATTGGACCACCCGATACATCACCATTTGGTAACTGGTTGCGATATTTTACACCAAGGGTACATTCACAAAACTTAGATGCCATACCTAACAGGCCACAGAGGATCATCCAAAACGTCGCGCCGGGACCACCAATAGCAAGGGCTGCACCAACACCGGCAATATTACCTAATCCGACAGTACCTGACAGCGCCGTAGTTAATGCCTGGAAGTGGGAAACTTGTCCTGGTTCGTCTTTATTCGGATCCGTGAAGTCACCTTTAACGATCTTAACTGCAAGACCAAAGCGTTTGAACTGCACAAAACCAAAATAGAAGGTGAAGATAATAGCGGCGACGAATAACCAGCCAACGATGATAGGGAAGTTTGCCCCATTAACAGGGACTGAGGTGAAAATAGTGTTAGCAAACCAACTGAGGTTTTCATTAAAGAACTGATCCACAGCCTTATCAAACCCAACTGATTCACTGGCGGCAAAAGCCGAAGAGGTAAACATGCTTAACATTACGATAATGTAGCGACTAACCTTTGTGATCATATTCAATTCCATCCATGTTTTATCTTATTTAAGCGATACCAATAGAATAATTCACTATTCAACACTGTATTTACCGCTCCATGGCAAAATAAATTAGCAATAAATAAACATTCCAGCAACAATTCACAGTGTTTCGTAGTGAATTTTTATACTTCCGTATTTATTTAGTTTAGTTTTATAGTCCACTAAAGTGGGGTATATCCAGTCGTTAAATCTAAGTATTAACTGTTGTTAGATGATCTGCTATTAACGTTTTATTGCTTACGATCTGTTAAGTTTATCACCTTTTATCAGCATAATACTCTAAATTAGTTAGTTGGTTCGGGCGTAAATACTTAAAAAGAGTTAGTCTATTTACGATCTTAAATCTAGTTTTTAAAGGTTCTAATTTTACTTAATTTGTCATTAATGCTATTACCTATTTCGGTTTTAGTCATCGATGTTTATAGCTTAATCCGCCTATTTAATTGACTCAATCGCGTATAATTAGTGTTGTGTGGCTATTTTAGTGATACATCACACTGCGAGAATAATTTTGATTTGCAATTGATAATAAATCTCATTAAGATTGATTGTCTTATAGATTTGAGGTGGATTATGGAATTGCAGCAATGCTGGATGCGTTACCTGAAGGCAGAAAAGTTAATAGAACATGGTTATTGGTCTGAAGCTCATGAGTTATATACGGAGGTATTAGACAATCTGCCGATACATATTCATCAGGCATTAGAAAATGAGAATATTAAACCGTGCCAATTTTCATGTTTGATATCAGGATTAAGAGATGCCACTGTCGCACAGTCTGAAATTCTCAATAAAATGGGGCAACAACACAGCGCATTTGCAACGTTGAACCAATCTTATGCGCTACTTCAGTTCATATCACTTGAAACAAGTAACCTTGTTCAACGAACGATGACGCTAATCGATAATAAGAGTGAAGATATTCTACGTCATATGGGCGCTTTTTGTCACGCTCAACGCGATGCTCAGTGGATGCTTAAATACGAACATATCCAGAAAGCACATCATCACTTTGCTAAGTTAAGAGTCACCTCAGATCAAGCCAATTCAACGCATTTGTTAAATTGATAAGGACGTATTATGCTAAAGCAAACTATTCTTCGCGTTCGTAATCTTTCCGTCAGTTTTACTACCAATGACGGAATGGTTGATGCGGTTAAAAATGTTAACTTTGATTTAAAATCCGGTGAAACACTGGCTATTGTCGGTGAATCGGGTTCAGGTAAATCTGTATCATCCAATGCTTTGATGTGCCTACTACCAGATAATGGTGTTGTATCTTCTCAATCGAGCATTGTCTTTGAAGGACAATCGATCTTAGATAAAACAGAGCGTCAAATGCAGTCTATCAGAGGCGAGCGAATTGGCATGATCTTCCAAGAACCTATGACGTCTCTGAACCCCTATTTGCGAGTGGGAATTCAGGTTGCAGAAGCCATTATGTGCCATCGTAAAGTGTCTAAAAAGCAGGCTCAAATACGTGTTTTAGAACTGTTTGTTCTGGTTCATTTACCAAACCCTGAACAAGCTTACAGCAAGTTTCCACACGAATTTTCAGGCGGTCAGTTGCAACGTATTATGATTGCAATGGCACTGATAAATGAACCTGACATTCTAATTGCCGATGAACCGACCACTGCGCTAGATGTGACCGTACAGGCCGAAGTCTTGGATTTAATAAAAGAAATCCAGAATAAAATGGGCATGGCTATTTTATTCATTACGCACGATCTTGGCGTTGTTAAACATCTTGCAGACCGAGTGCTGGTGATGTGCAAAGGTGAAATTGTGGAAGAAGGGGAAACAGGACTACTTTTCCAGGAACCACAACACGAATATACCAAGATGCTGATTAATTCAGTCCCGAAAGGTCAAAAAGAGCCAATCGAAGCAACGGCTCCAGAACTGCTTCGAGCTGAAAATATTCAGGTTAAATTCCTGATTAAATCTCATTTTATACCCAGTAGATGTGAATATTTTGAAGCGGTGAAAGGTATCTCGCTTACACTGAAACAAGGTGAAACCTTGGGCATTGTTGGTGAGTCAGGCTCAGGTAAATCGACTCTGGGACGTGCCATTATTGGCCTACTGCCATTCTCTGGTAACCTTTCTTATAAAGGTCAAGACCTCAGCTTACTGAGTGATAAGGACAGGTTTGATCTGAAAAAAGACGTTCAGATGGTTTTTCAGGACCCGTACGGCTCTTTGTCACCACGTATGACCGTTGGCGAAATAATTACTGAAGGCTTAAGGGTGCACAAACCCCTGATGTCTAAACAGGAAAGGTTACAAAAAGCCTGTCTCGCGCTTGAAGAAGTACGCTTAGAGCCGAACTCAATCAATCGTTATCCGCACGAGTTTTCTGGTGGTCAGCGTCAGCGTATTGCAATTGCTAGAGCGCTGATCTTGAAACCGTCATTTATCTTGTTGGATGAACCAACCTCGGCACTCGACCGATCTGTTCAGCTCACCGTGATTGATTTACTTAAAGAGATCCAGGTTAAAAACAACATTGGTTTCATCTTCATCAGTCATGACCTTTCAGTCGTCAAAGCATTATCTGATCGGGTATTAGTAATGCAAAAAGGTAGAGTGATGGAGCAGGGAACAGCTGAGGACATATTCCATAACCCGCAGCACGATTACACTAAAAAACTTATCAATGCGTCGTTTGACTTGGATGAAGAGGCTATCGAGAGTGTAGCTTAGCTTTCATTAATGAAAAATGAGATGCCGCAATACGCGGCATTTTTTATACCTACGCTATGTTGAACTCTAATATAGCCATATATTTGCTTTATGTTAGCTTGTATTTTGCAATCAATTGTTCTCTTTTTATCGGTAGCATATTGATTTTGGAAACATCTCCGTCTGTAATATTGACGATGCGTTTATCCATCACTTTAAACCATAACCAGGGGATATACGCGATTGGATACATACCAAAATAACCGTTTGGTAGTGTCGGTAATCCGTTGAAGTGACGTAGAGATTGATAGCTACGGGTCGCATTAGCATGATGATCAGAATGACGTTGTAAATGGAATAAAGCCCAGTTTGAAAACACGTGGTTACTGTTCCAGCTATGATGAGGCTGAGGCCGTTCATACTTGCCATTAGGGAGCTTCTTCCTTAACAGACCGTAGTGCTCGATATAGTTTGCTGAAGTGAGTTGCCACATTGACCAGAATGCGGAGATGAACAAATAGGGGATGACTCCCGAACCTAACCAAACGGCTAAACTGGCATAGATAGTAAAGCTCAATAATATGGATTGAAAAAATTCGTTTTTGAAAGAGTACGTTGATTTACCTAACTTATTTAAGCGTCGTTTTTCTAGGTGGTAGGCTCTTAAGATCGCACCAGGTAATTCTCTTATTGCAAAGTGATAGATGTTTTCGCCCATTTTTGAAGATGCAGGATCCTCTGGTGTCGCCACGTGCTTATGGTGACCTTGGTTATGCTCTATAAAAAAATGGCCGTAAGCAGCTACAGCGAGGACTAGCTTAGCTAATTTACGGTCAAACTTATTTTTCTTGTGGCCTAATTCGTGGCCTATATTTAAGCCATGTCCACCCACATTACCAGCCAAAAGCGCCGTCGCTAGATAACCACTCCAGCTCAGTTCATAATTGCCAATAAACCAGCCGCAGAATATAAATATAACGATAACAACTGGTACGTGCAAAATAGTGATATGACGATAAAAGGGGTCGGCTTCAAGCTGAGGAATGATAACCTCAGGGGGATTACTGGTATCTTCACCCATGACATGATCCATGATAGGGAAGAAACCATAACTAAAAAGGAAAAAGAACCAGAGTATGAATTCATGGTTAAAAGCCATAAACAAAAGTGGACCAGCAGCTGCGATACTTGGTAATAGGAGAGATAATAACCAAAAGTATCTCTTTTTATCGGTATAAGTAGTGCCATCATGAGCTGTAAAAGTCCCTAAATATTTCATACTTCACCCTCTATGAAATTAATGTGATTGTGCATTTCGATTATTTGTACTTGTTTATAATAGTCTGACTCAGGATAAGCGCTAGGTTTGATTTTATGGAGGTCGTTCAGCAAATTTGTAGTTTCCAATAATATGTTGCAACTGGTATGACCTTACGTACAATGTTATTGATATGTTACTTGGACGAGTGAGTTTGAAATGGATAATTTTTTAATAGATGACGTAGACGTTTATTGCCAAGATGGCTACAAGCTTTCGGCTACACTGTTTAAGCCCACAAGCGAAGTAAAAGCAGCAATATTGATCTGTCCTGCGACTGGAATAATTCAGCAATTTTACAAAAGCTTCGCTTGTTTTTTAGCTGAGCATGGATATGCAGTGCTCACCTTTGATAATCGAGGCATTGGACAGTCACTTACGGGGAAAGTCAGTTCAAGTACCGCATCATTACAGTGTTGGGGAGAGCAAGATATGCCTGCAGTCCTTGAATTTCTCAAAACAACCTATCCAGATAGTACTTATCACCTGATTGGCCACAGCGCTGGTGGCCAATTGGTTGGCTTAATGCATAATGCAGGAGATCTTAGATCCATCTTCACTTTTGCCAGCTCTTCAGGTCAGTTAAGAAATATGAAAATGCCGTATGCATTAAAAGCACATTTCTTTATGAATCTTTTCATACCTATGAGCAACCTACTTTTTGGTCACACTAAGTCCCAGTTACTTGGGATGGGAGAACCCTTACCTAGAGGAGTTGCCCAGCAATGGCGTCATTGGTGTAATGGACAAGGTTATGTAAAGACAGCTTTTGGGAAATCGATACATAATCATCAGTACAACACTCTCTCTACACCTTCGCTATGGGTGAATGCCACCGACGATGACATCGCGATTGATGTAAATGTGGCCGATATGTTGACCGTGTTTGAAAATATGGACGCTGAGAGACTGACCTTATCGCCAGAAGCTTGTAATTTAAGTGAAATAGGCCATATGAAGTTTTTTAGTCGTAAGGCAAGTCATTTATGGGAACACCCTTTATCTTGGTTAGAAAATAATAGCCCCCTGCAGTAAACTAAGTTATAAAAGTATTATGTGTATAAGATAAGCTGGGTTGCTTAAAATGTTCGAGTTACCGACACACATCTTGATAAAGCTGCTCGGCTAATTGCTGTATGGTATTTCCTTCAGGGTGTGTGTGGGCAAATGTTCTTAAACCATATATTCCCATCATTAGATAGTGAGCGCGTGAATCAGCGTTTCGGTCACTTACAATTTCTTTTTGATCAATTGCCGTTTGCAGCACCTGGGTAATCGCTTGTTGCCAGTTAGCTAAATGAAGCGTGATAATGTCATGTACTTCTGCATCTTGTTCTGCGACTTCATTCAGCGCTTTAGTCAGTAAGCAAGCACGAGAGGCATCGCAGCTCTGACACTCTAAAACAATATGATCCAGATAGGCTTTAAGCTCTGTAAGGACTGGGCGTTGACCACTAAAAATACCAGCGAACTCAGCATTTCTATCGAGGTGGTACTGCTCTAGTGCCGCTAACAGAAGGCCACGTTTATTCTCGAACGCACAATAGATAGAACCAGGGTGTAAACCTGTGGCTTGTTTCAAGTCTTGCATACTTGTCTTACCGTAACCTTTATCCATGAAGGAGGTCATAGCAGATCTCAGTACTTTTTCTCTATCAAATTCTGCAATACGCATGGCTAATCATTAACTCTTAGTGAGACTCTTTATATCAGAGTCATGTTGTGCAATGTCACTATTATAATCAATTTTGAATGTTTATTCAAAAATAGTTCTTGAATGATCATTCAAAAAAGAATATCTTGAACGTTCATTCAAGAATAGATTATTAATAATCAGAGGCACTATATGACTGCTAACTTATTTCAAACTTATGAACTTAATAAGACTTTATCTTTAAAAAATCGCATTCTTATGGCGCCGCTGACTCGCTGTATGGCTGATGATGAATTAGTACCGACTCAAGATATGGCTGACTACTATGGCCGTCGAGGCGAAGCGGGGTTAATTATTTCAGAAGCTGTGATCATTCGTCCTGATGGCCAAGGTTATCCAAATACCCCTGGTATCTTTACGCCAGCACAAATTGATGGTTGGAGAACAGTGACTGATGCAGTTCATCAAAATGATGGTAAAATTTTTGCACAGCTTTGGCATACAGGTCGTGTAGCACACCCACACTTTTATCAAGCAACAGGTAGTCAAGATGTAATGGCACCTTCTGCAGTCGGTGTCGATGGCACTGTTCCTCGAATGCGTGAACTGACTTACAAAACACCTAAGGCGGTAACGGTTGAAGAGATTACTCAGTTAGTGAGTGATTATGCTCAAGCTGCAGCTAACGCTATCGATGCTGGTTTTGATGGTGTTGAAATTCACGGTGCTAATGGTTATTTAATTGACCAATTCTTACATCATGACAGTAACCGTCGTAGTGATGAATATGGCGAGACTCCAGAGAACATGTCGCGTTTCGCGCTTGAAGTAGTAGATGCAATCGTTGCTCGTATCGGTAATGACAGAACGGCACTACGTGTATCACCTGGTGCATACTTCAATATGGCTGGTGATAGTCGCGACCGTACTGTTTTCGATTATCTAATCCCTGAGCTTGAAAAACGTGATTTAGCTTTCCTGCATATTGGTGTTTTCGATGACGCGATGGAATTTGACTATTTAGGTGGCCGCGCTTCAAGTTATGTTCGTAGTATATATAACAAGACACTCGTTGGTGTTGGTAGCTTTACCGCTGAAGCGGGTAGTGAAGCAATTTCGGATGATAAATTTGACCTGCTTGCGATAGGCCGCCCGTTTATTGCCAATCCTGATTATGTTGAACGTGTTCGTGATGGCAAAGAGCTGGTTGAATACTCAGATAGTATGTTGACGAGTTTGGTTTAAGGTTAAGTTGCTGGCTTAAGGCTAAGCAGTTTTGTTGTAAAGGGTTAGCATTACGCTAGCCCTTTTTATTAATGCGTGTCTTCAAGCCATTGTTTCGGTGATATCCCTAATTTCTTCCTGAATACTCTCGCCAGCGCAGAGCCATTTTCATAACCCACGGCATTAGCCACAATGGACACAGGCTTGTTTTGTTGTAATAGACCTTTAGCAATGATAATACGCCAATCAATTATATAGTCCCCAGGGCTTTGACCTACCGTCCGTTTAAATACATCGGCAAACTTTGATCGAGACATCAACGCTAGCGCTGCCATATCTTCCAATCCCCATTGTTTTTCCGGTGCGTCATGTATGGCTAACAAGACTTTAGATAGTTGTGGATGCGCTAACCCGGCAAGTAGACCATGCTGCATGATATTGTTATCAATTACATGGCGAAGCACGTAAATGATAAAGATGTCCGTAAGGGAATTAATCATCGGCAGGCGACCGCTATCTTCATTAAATGCCTCTGCAAACAACCACTGCGCTGTTTTCATTAATGCTTCGTTCTCACTGAGTTTGAAGCATAGTAATCGAGGTAAGGCATCCGCAATCGGATTAGTTGTATTTTCACTATAAACGATGTTGGCACAAACTAATTTCGGGGGATTGTCTTTGCTCGCAATTACTCGGTGGGCATGCTGTGTGGGAAAAAACATGACGGTTGGCTCGTCAATTAAATGTGAAACGCCCTGTTCATCAATAATGGTTATCTCGCCACTTTGTAATAGATGCAAGTGACCTTTGTTAGGATCTCGGTTGAAATTAGAAATACCACACAGGTTTCCGGTGAAAAATACGTCGGTGTTCATCGAGAAGCGTTGAAGAATGACTGATAACGGATCCATTATTACCTCATAGTAAACTGTTTGGACGATTGGGTTCAATATTAGGACTATGTCATCCCTTTAGACTTATTGAAAGCACTATATTTATAACCAAGGAAGACAATCTTCAAATAAGTAAACAAATAGCAGCACGCTTTTGATTACTTATTTGATTACTTATTTGATTACTTATTTGATTACTTATTAAAAATAATAAACGGAGAATATTATGAAGCTTTCAACATTTGTAAAATCAACGTTCGTAACGACGGCATTGCTAGCAAGCAGCCTTACCTTTGCTGCGAATATCGAGGTTAATGCGAACAGTAACGACATCGCAATTAGTGGTTACGATACTGTGTCTTACTTTACAAAAGGCACACCAGCGAAAGGGTCTAACGATTACACAGCCGCTTATAATGGTGCTATTTATCAATTTTCATCTGCAAGCAACCGTGATTTATTCAAAGCAGACCCAAGTAAATATGCACCACAATATGGTGGTTTTTGCGCAATGGGCGTCGCACTGAATAAGAAATTAGACACGGATCCAACAGCTTGGCACATTCGCGGTGATAAGTTGTATTTGAACTATAATAAATCGGTTCAGAAAAAATGGAATACAGATATCCCTGGTTATATCGAAATAGCACAGGTTAATTGGGTTGATATTAAAGGCCTAACGGAAGAGCAAATCGAAATCGTATACGACTAAGGAAGCACTATGAATAACAAACTATTAGTAAGCGCAGCACTGGCGGCTGTTATGTCTACGGGTGTCATTGCGTCAGCTGAAGCTGGAAGTAAAAAAGAAAAGTGTTATGGCGTCGCTAAAGCAGGTCAAAACGACTGTGCTAACTTGGCTGGTACGCATTCATGTGCGGGACAATCAACCCTCAGTGATGACAAAGGTGAATGGAAACTCGTGACAAAAGGTACCTGCTCAACATTGGGTGGATTATCAAAGAAAGAAGCCAAGAAGTTATATTTAGCCTCTAAATAAGGGGGCTAAATATAAGGACTCGAAAATAGGAGAGTATTATGTCGGTAAATAATAGCGGTATTTTAGTGGGTGTTGGCTTAAGGCACCCACACTTTACCGACATACTGATTTCAGCTAAGGACATTACTTTAGCTAAGGAAATCGACTTTGTTGAAGTCCATTCAGAGAATTTTTTCGGTCAAGGCGGTGCTGCCTTATCTGTACTTCAACAGGTAAGGGAAACATACCCTGTCAGTTTACACTCAACCTCTATGGGACTCGGCTCATTTGCAGATATCCCTGCGAGTTATTTAACACGTTTAAAGCAATTAACCGAAACGATAGATCCTTTTTTGATGTCAGAACATGCTTGTTTTACATGGGGACATTTACAAGGGACCCTACAAACTGTACACAGCGGTGATTTGTTACCTATTGCGCACACGCACGACAACCTAAAGCGCATGTGTGAACAGGTAGACAAAGTCCAAACCTACTTAGGACGTCAGCTCATAATTGAAAACGTGTCAGCTTATGTACAATTTGATGAGAGCTATCTATCAGAGGCCGAATTTTTAACGCAACTGTGTCAGCGTACCGGCGCTAAAATACTATTAGATATTAATAACATTGCTGTTAATAGCTTAAATTTTGAAGGTGGTAATATTCAACAATCGGTCTGCGAGTATATTCATACACTACCGGTAGATAGTGTTGCGCAAATACATTTAGCAGGCTGTAGCGATGTGGGTGCTGATGACATGGTCATTGACGATCACGCTCGTCCTGTTTCTGATGCTGTATGGCAAGGCTACCGCCAAGCATTGGCACGTTTTGGCTCGATACCAACACTGGTGGAATGGGATACTGATTTACCAACATGGTCAGTATTAGTTGGCGAAGCAAAAAAGGCGCGTGATATAGCAGATGCAGTATTAGGTATTAATGTAGTAAGCCAGGCGTTAGGAGCTAGCAATGTGTAAGCAGCATATAAGTGAGCAGCAACGACTGCTAGATGCTATTTGGAGTGGCGACCTCTCGAGTAAGCAGCTTTCAAATAGCACGCATGGATTTAGCGCACAAGGCATCGGTATTTATCGTCGTAACTTACTTGCAAATGCTCAGCGCGCACTCAGTATCACTTTTCCAACGGTGTTTAAGTTACTTGATAGTGATATCAGCGCCGCTTTAGTTAAGTCGTTTTTGCAAACATCACCTCCAACACAGGGTGATTGGGCACAATGGGGAAGTGAATTTGCTCATTTTATCGCTACAACCGATATATGTGAGGGTTATCCATATCTTGCTGATTGTACTTCTCTTGATTGGTTTGTTCATTGTGCATTACACGGCAGAGATCAACTCCTCGATCAAAGTTCGTTAGAGATACTAGGACGCTGTGATCCAGAAGACATATTTATTACCTTTAATCACAATGTGAAATTGATTAAAACGTCTTTTCCAATTACTGAGATCTTTGATGCCCATCATCAGGAAAATGAAGACGAACGTAAAGCTGCATTGAACAGTGCCAATGAATACTTATCGTCAGCGCTGGTGGATCATCTAGCCATGATCTATCGACCTGAATTTCAACCTTACGTAGCTAGGTTAACCTGTAGTGAGGGGCGTTTTACTCAATCTTTAATAGGCGGGCATTCACTTGCTCAGTCACTTGATGCCATCAAGGGTAAAGAATATGGAGAAGAGCATGTTCCTGATTGTTCATTTCAGCATTTTTCGTTTCAACAATGGCTACTTAACGCGATAGAAAACAATTTAATTCATTATTTCAAAGAGAGTCACTCATGAACAATTCAAAGTCACTATTGTCATCAACTTATCAAGTCTATCGACGTGTAGTTGCAAAGGTGAGTATGCTAGAACCTGTCGCGTTATTGACTGCGCGTGTTTATGTCGGTTGGGCATTCTTTTCATCGGGGTTAACAAAGTTAAACAATTGGGATAGTACGTTATTTTTGTTTGAAGAAGAATATAGTGTGCCCTTATTGCCTTATGAACTTGCTGCTTACTTAGGCACGGCTGCCGAGATTATTTTACCTTTACTGTTAATGGCTGGATTGACGAGTCGCTTCTCTGCGTTGGGATTGTTTTTCGTAAACATTGTTGCGGTTATCAGTTTAGAAGATATTGCCGCTGCCGCTTATGCTCAACATGTTTTATGGGGAACGCTATTGTTACAAGTCGTGATCTTTAGCGGAGGCCGTTTTGCATTGGATCATTTTATTAAGCGTAAGTCGATACAGTTATATTTGACCTCATTAAAAATTTGATCTGGTTAACAATTTAGGGCGTAGTTTTTAAGGATGATGTCCGACCAATATTTCCGTTTTATGATGGTATCAATTAATGGAATAACTAAGGTCGGAACATGAAATTCAATAAGATAACGCTTGTACTCTTACTTGCTAGCCCTAGCTTGTTTGCATCTCCCAATCTGACTATTTCAACCAGTACCAATAGTCGAGATTTCCCGCTTAACAGTGAATCGCCCTTAATCGTACCGCTGACTAAAGCGAGCTATACCCTAAAAGTAACGGGTATTGGGGGACGCTGCATTGCCCCTGTAGCACAAAAGGTAAAGTTCAACCAACCACTCAGTTTGAATTGCGCATCTCCGACAGAGTTACCGATTAAAATTAGATTTAATGGTGACTACGCATTTACATTTGATGCAGAGAGTAAAACGATAGTCATCAATCGCCAAGCCAAAAAATCCACTAGAAAAGCATTTAAACGTCCTCTACCGCAAGTGCAATGTCATACTTATGACGGTGGCGAGGTAACTGTTAACTTGGGTGATACTTACAAAAACGGGACTCGATTAATAGACAAACTAAGTGGGCAGGTTGTTAACGTCATTCAACAGCAGGTAACGCTAACGCCAGCAACCGACAGTGGAGGATTAATATTGTTAGAACCTTTACATAAACCAAGTAAAGAGACTGAATTTAACTGGCGTAATGCAAATATCTATTTTGTTATGATTGATCGATTTAATAACGCTGATACAAGTAATGATAATAGCTATGGTCGTCGTAAAGACGGTAAGGATGAGGTTGGTACCTTTCACGGTGGCGATTTAAAAGGCGTTATTGAAAAACTCGCTTATATTCAAAGCTTAGGCACTAATGCTATTTGGCTTTCACCTATTGTAGAGCAGGTACAAGGTTTTGTGGGTGGGGGGAATGCCGGTTCCTTTCCTTTTTATAGCTATCATGGTTATTGGACTCGTGATTTCACTAAAATAGATAACAACTTTGGTAATGAAGATGACCTTAAACGTCTTGTTGAAGAAGCGCATAAACGCGGGATGAAAGTATTACTCGATGTTGTTATAAACCATTCAGGATATGCCACTTTAACGGATCTCCAAGCAGACAATATTGCTGTCGTTAATCCATCTGCAAGCTTGCCAGAACAATGGGGCGACTGGCAACCGAGCAAAAGTCAGAATTGGCATAGTTTCAATGACAATATCGATTATAACAATGTCGAATGGCGTAACTGGTGGGGCGGTGATTGGGTTCGTACTGGCTTACCTAATTATCCTAAACCTGGCACCAATGATCGTACGTTATCTCTCGCTGGTTTACCTGATTTCATTACCGAATCGAGTAAAGCGGTTAAGCCTCCGCAGTGGCTCTTGAATAACCCTGGTACGAGAGTCATTAATCGTGATAATTATACGGTAGCTGACTATCTTATTAAATGGCAAACAGATTGGGTAAGACGGTTTGGTATTGATGGTTACCGAGTGGATACTGTAAAGCATGTGTCCGGTGATGTATGGATGCGCTTAAAAGTAGCGGCGACAAGAAGTTTAGAAGATTGGCGTGAAGAAAATGGTAAAACAGGCCAACCGTTTTGGATGATGGGGGAAGTGTGGGGGCATAGTGCTTATCGCAGTCCTTATTATGATGAAGGGTTCGACGCACTGATCAACTTTGATATGCAGAAAAAAATGGATCAAGGCGCGAGTTGTTTCAGCCAGATGGCCGATACATACCAAAGTTATGCGGATACGCTCAAGCAAGAACCAGATTTCAATCCCGTTAGTTACATGTCATCTCATGATACCGAGCTTTTCTTTGGTCGATTTAAGTCTTTTGAAATGCAACGAAATGCGGCCAGTGCACTGCTGCTAAGTCCTGGTGCTGTTCAAGTTTATTATGGTGATGAAGTTGCCCGAAATATAGGCCCTTACGCCGATGATTTCCATCAGGGAACGCGTTCTGATATGACCTGGTCACTCGATGTTGAACGTCAAAAACTACTCAAACACTGGCAAACCCTTGGTCAGTTTAGACAAGCGCACCCAGCTATAGGTGCAGGTACCCATGAAGATATTAAACAACAAAATGGTTATGCGTTCTCCCGTACGCTAGGATCCGATACTGTCGTCGTTGCATTTGCAGGCAAATCGAAATGACGATCGTTTATCAGACCGATAACTATTGTTTATAAGAGCGAGATCAATAATCCTAGCTAGCGTAACATGTTGTCCTGATAGCTAAATATGGTAATAGTGTATTCAAATGGAGGTATAAAAAGCGATAAACCCTATTCCACAAGGCACTTCTTAGTGAAAACACTTTAAATCTGTTTATACGTGATGTAGGGTTTCATAAGTGTTAACGGATTGATGATTTGTTAACATTTAATTAACTGTCGCAGAGCTATACCGAATGCTCACTTTTAGACTGCATGTATTAAAGCAAGGATTTAGCTTGAACCTACTCAAAAACGTTACGTTATCATTTAAAATATCTAGCCTTGTCATGGTGTTACTGTGTTCACTGCTATTTATCTCTGTCAATCTAATCGTTAATAGTCGTGCTGTTGTCGATAATATTGAACTCGATTCTGAAATTAGGCAGTTTTATTCAAACATAAATAATAAATGGAAAGACATTCTCAAAGCCTACGAATTTTCAGAAGATGTTGGCATGAAGTTTTCAGCGAGGGCTGTAGAACAAGAAGAACTGGAAGAAGCTACGGGTAAAGTTGAAACACTCATTAATGATTATGTTACGAGTTTAATGACCGCGAGTAGTACGCTTGAACATGAATGGAATTCAGTACTGACGCTTAGCCAAGCTGACGGAATTCTAAATACTCGAGATCAACTTGTTACACAAGCAAAGCACCTTAATAGCTCGCTTTCGATATTAACGGATGTTTGGTTAACCAAAGCCACTTTTGTTGTTCGTAAAAAAGCAGAAAAGGCCGCTCATCAAGCTTTCCCTCCGGTGATTGCCACTATTGATGCAATAAATAAAATGCATGATGAATTGGCAAGTATTCGTTCAGAGCAAATCATCGCGGCTCAGAATCAAATTGTGCTCCAATCTATGATCCTTGCAGCCAGTATATTTTTTATCGTTATTGTCATGTCTTTATTAATGCTGCGTAGACTGAAAAGTGATTTGCAATCTATTGTGTCTGTTACTCATTCCTTAGCTGAAGGGGATCTAAGTCGTTCAATTGAAGTTGGCGATAACCGAGACGAAATTAGTGAAATAAAACGTTCGGTCTTTAGCATGACCGATAATCTAAATAGTATTTTTAAATCGGTAACGTCACTGGCCAATAATTTAAATGCCTCAACAGACGGTTTACTTAGCGACAATAAACAAAGAATTGAAGATGCTGAATTTCAACATTCACAAATGGCTAAACTTTCAGGATCTGTTGATGCGTTGTATTCTGTATCGACACAAGTTTCTGCGCATGCTGATGGCGCATTAACTAAATCGGATGATGCGATAGAATCGGCCATTAAAGGGAAGGTTATTGTTAATGAGACTATTAGTTCGATTGAAAGTTTAGCCGGAGAAATTGAAAACTCGGTATCTGCGATTCAAAAACTCGACAGTGAAGCTGACAATATCACCGGTATTCTAGAAGTGATCAAGAGTATTGCAGAGCAAACAAATCTACTCGCTTTAAATGCCGCGATTGAGGCTGCGCGCGCAGGTGAGCAAGGTCGTGGTTTCGCCGTAGTAGCAGATGAAGTTAGAAATTTGGCTAAACGGACACAAGACGCCACAGCAGAAATTCATGTCACCCTTGATACACTTAAACAGAGTACGCTGGTGGCTGTATCAACAATTAACAACAGTCATTCCAAGTCACTTGAAAGTGTTAAGCATGTATCCAACGCAGGCAATGTGATTGACGAGATAAATATGTCCGTGAGTCAAATCAAAGACATAGCCAAAGAGACATCGGCAGCGTCATTGCAACAAACCAATACACTTGATGAGATCCAAACTAACGTCAACGATGTTAACCAAGTTAGCGAAGAAAATACCACTCGCGCACAAGTATCGATGTCCTCCGCATCTTCGTTATCAGATCTAAGCAAAGAGTTACTGAGTTCGATAAGTTACTTTAAGTTAAAGTAATTTAGCTAGTGCTAACTGAGCAATCAAGCTTAGCGAGTTTTTTTTGAACCGATGATCCTTTTGCCTTTTCACTTCGTATATAACCATAGCAACCGACGCTATGGTTATATACGGCGTTCTAATTAGCTCCGTTACTCATAACTCCTTGATTCAACCTAAAATGATTTTTATAATACAAAAAATACGCGGTTAGCGGCAATTTAACTGGGCGAAAATCTAAAATTAGCGATATTTTGGAAATTACAATGGAAACAGAAAGAATCAAATTGATTTCACCTTCACTCGAAGTAGTTGCTGCAATGTGGGAAGCAATTGAAGAAAGTCGAACTGAACTAAGTAAATACCTACTGTGGGTTGCTAGCGTTAATTCTGAATTGGATTTAAAGCGAAATATCCAGTTGGCCATTGATAATTTTGAACAATTTCATGGTGAATTTTTATTCCCAATAATAAAATGTTCAGATAACAGGTTCTTAGGTGTTATTGGGTTTATGGTTACAGATCGCCAAGCTAAACTGTATGAAATTGGCTATTGGTTGCGCTCATCTGAAACTGGTAATGGTTACGTAGCAGAAGCTATTTCAATCATTGAAAATTATGCTTTTAATCACCATTGTGCTTCGTATGTTGAGATACGTGTTGCAGAAAGCAATTCGAAAAGTCGTTTGGTAGCAGAACGTTGTGACTATGAATTAGAGTCAACATTAATAAATGAACGCACACTTCCTTCTGGCGAATTGGACAACACGGTTGTTTATCGCAAACGAAACTTATAATCAAATCAACCATATTTCTTTAATACGAGCAGTCTTCTTTAAAGCCCAAGCATTAAGCCATATTGATTCCATAAGCGACAAATCGATCTCAAGATAAAAATTATTGTGCCTGAACGTCAAATTCATTAAATCACTACAATACTTAGATAGTTCTGGCGTCCTAGACCATCCTGTGGAACTGCGCTGTAAGTAATCATAAATAGTAGGTATTAGAATGACGATAATGTGGGTATTACAACGCGGCTTCAAAACCTTGCTTATTACGTCTACAGCTTTACTCGTCTCTTGCTCTAGTCTGGGGCCAAGTACTATTGAACGAGATCGCATGGACTATGGACTTTCCCTTAATACGTCAATTAAACAACAACTACTTGGTAACATCGTTCGTCTACGGTATATGGAAGCACCAGTCTTTGTTGATGTCGCCTCTGTGATTAACCAGTACTCCTTGTCAGGCAGTGTTGACGCAGGGCTTGGATTTAATAGTGGTAGTAATACCGCTAATCTTGGTGCCGGTGGGCGTTGGGAAGATCGCCCGACGATCACTTACAGTCCTATCTCAGGAAAGAAATTTTCTGAAAGTTTGTTAACACCAATTTCTCCTGAGTCATTATTTGCATTAGTGCAATCAGGGTGGCCGCCCGAACTTATGTTTCGTCTGACCGTTGCACAAATTAATGGTGTGGCTGGTGCTAATCCTCCACAGCAAGCAGCCCCCGGTTTTCGTGAGACACTATCTGTTTGGACTCGGTTACGTGAAGCGCGAATTTTAGCTCTGCGACGCAGTAACAACCACAATGAAAGGGCGCGTATTGTACTATACGTGAATGATGTCGAACTTGATGATCAGACGCGTGAAGATCTGTCTTTCCTGCAGGAAACCTTAGGCTTACGTAAAGGGGCTAAAGAATTCACTTTGACGTATGGATTAATAAGTAGTGATCCTGATTCACTCGTTGTATTGACGTTATCTATATTGGACATGATGGTCGACTTGGCGCAAATGGTCGACGTGCCTCAGCAACATATCGACGAGGGCAGAACCTTTCCAACATTTGTCGATACCGGGCTTGGCGGACCTTTGTTGCAAGTACATTCCTCTATTGATAAACCGGAAATGGCCTATGTGGCAATCCGTGATCGCGGTTATTGGTTCTATATTGATGATAGGGATCTGATGAGCAAACGGACCTTTGGTGTCTTACAGATATTACTCAGCTTGACCGATTCTGGTGACACTGCTAGAGGTCCACTGTTATCGATTGGTGGTTAATCGATGGCCTTATGTCGAATCACATTTAGGCCTAACCTCATTTAACACAGACTTCACGTCGAATAAAATACAGCCTATTCATGGACTGATTGACATTACGACAGCGTTTGAACGATTTCACTAACTGAATAGGGCATAAATGCGCTAAAATAGCCGGCTATTATCTTATTCTTGAGTCTTTTATATTAATGACAACTGCAACAGCACCAACCAACTTTACTGAACTGGGTCTTATTTCGCCTTTATTAACGCGATTAACTGAAATGGAATATCAGCAACCTACACCAATTCAAGCACAAGCTATCCCAAGTGTATTAGCTGGACGTGATTTAATTGCAGGCGCTAATACAGGTTCAGGTAAGACAGCTGCTTTTGCACTGCCTATGCTGCAAGACTTATTTACAGAAAAACAAAACAGTACTAAATCAAAAGGTAACTATGTAGCTGGACTTGTTTTAGTTCCAACGCGTGAACTTGCGATGCAGGTTGCTAATAGCATCAAATCTTATGCGTCACATTTAAACGGCGAAATCAAAACCGTTGCTGTATTTGGTGGTGTATCTGTTAATACTCAGATGCTTGCATTACGTGGCGGCACAGATATTTTGGTTGCAACCCCAGGTCGTTTACTTGATTTGATTTCAAGTAACGCCATTAAACTAGACATGGTTAAAACCTTAGTGCTCGATGAAGCCGATCGCATGTTAAGCCTAGGCTTTACCGAAGAGCTATCTGCATTGATGGCGTTAATGCCAAAACAAAAACAGATTTTATTGTTCTCTGCTACTTTCCCTGAACAGGTAAAAGCGTTAACTGAAGAATTGCTTAACGATCCACTTGAAATTCAATTGCAAAGTGCAGATGCGAGTACACTAGTTCAACGCGCATTTAGCGTTAACCAAGGCGAAAAGACGGCCTTATTAGCGCATTTAATCAAGAAGCACGAATGGCGCCAAGTACTTATCTTCGTTAACTCGAAACACAGCTGTAATCACTTAGCAGAAAAACTGGCTAAACGTGGTGTTACATCACAAGTGTTCCATGGTGATAAAGGACAGAGCGCACGTATTCGTACACTTGACGGCTTTAAAGCTGGCCAGATCCACGTATTAATCGCAACAGACATTGCTGCTCGTGGTATCGATATCGATAAACTGCCAGTAGTGATCAACTTTGATTTACCAAGAAGCCCTGCAGACTACATGCACCGTATTGGTCGTAGTGGCCGTGCTGGTGAAGTTGGTTTAGCGCTATCACTTATCGATCATGTGGATGCACACCATTTCAGCATCATCGAAAAGAAAAACAAAATCAAACTAGATCGTGAACAAGAAGTTGGTTTTGAAGTTGATGAAACTATCGAAGCATACGTTCCTATGGCACCACCAGAAGGTAGCGGTAAGAAAAAACGTAAGAACAAAGCACCTATCAACGCTGACATCTGGTCAAGAGATGCAGATTCAGAATAGCTAAATAGCGTCGTGCATCACCCTGAATTTTTTGGCTGTCGACAGTTAAAAATAGGATAGGGCGTTCATAGTAAAACTTATAAATCCCCGCTAAAAGTCATCATTTTACGGGGATTTATTTTTAACTGTATATAAAAACAGTGTTATTTTCTTCCCCGGAAAATTGCCACTTAAAACGCAATGAACCCTCTAACCAAGTCACTATTAAGTGTTTTATACACTCCTTATCTGTAATATGTATACTGTAAGGATAACGGCCTAAACAATCATTATCTGAACATCCAGTATCTAAGTACCTAAACAATAAGGAATTACATATGACTCCAGCGCCTATCAAAGAGCTCGTTACCTTTGACGATTTTGCCAAATTGGATATACGAGTCGGTACTATCACCAATGTTTCAGAAGTCGCTAAATCAAATAAGCTAATGAAACTTACAGTCGATTTTGGTGACCATACACGTACTATTCTGTCTGGGATTAAACAAGAACGAGAAAACCCTCAAGAAATTGAAGGTAAGCAAGCGTTGTTCGTTGTTAACCTACCAGAGCGAAAAATGGCGGGAGAGCTATCACAAGGTATGTTATTTGATATTGGTTATGAAGATAAGATCACACCATGTTTAGCTATGCCAGAGAACACATTACCAAATGGCTCGAGAGCCGGCTAGGGAGTCTATGGATATTCGCAGAATTTGTTGGCAACAAACGATCCCACTTCGCCATCAGGTATTGTGGCCAACTAAACCACCAGAATATTGCCATGTCGATGGTGATGTAAATGGCTTACATTTTGGTGTTTTTATCGGCGAGACCATTATTTGTGTCGCCTCTGTTTATTTAGAGCAAAATGAAGCACGGTTACGTAAATTTGCTACTGATGCTAATTATCAAAATCAAGGCGTTGGCTCTAAGGTGTTAGCGCACATCATTGATTATCTCAAGTGCACTAACACAGGTTTGTTCTGGTGTGACGCTAGAGAATCTGCAGTCGGTTTTTATGAACGGTTTGATATGTACAAGGCTAGCGAGCGCTTTTATAAAGCTGACGTTGCTTATTTCAAAATGGAAATCATTTTATAACGCGATATAAACGCATGGACCAAACAAATAGCGTTCTATAATTTAGGGAGAGAAAATGACGATCGTAACAAAAATCATCAACCGTGAAATCGATGCGGTTATTATTTATGAGTCTGAAAATGTGATCGCATTTGCTGCTCACGATCCCATTAACTTTGGTCATATCCTTATCTGTCCAACGACACCCTACGAAACATTGATTGATTTACCTGCTTATGTACATGATGAAATAACTCAAGTGGCTAGAGATTTGTATCAGCGTATTGAATTAGCGTTTAAACCTGATGGTATTTCGTTCCTGCAAAATAATGGCAAATTTAATGAATTGTCGCATTATCATCTACATATATTCCCGCGCTTTGATGCGGACAAATTTGGTTGGCAAAGTGGTGATATTGGCATTCAATCAATTGACAAACTGCGTGAATCTTTAGCTCGTTTATAGTCATCTAATAAAAATATCTATTTTTCGTAAACCACCTACAAAATAGACTTGCCACAAACGCTTAGGATAACCTAAATGTAGGGCACATTGAGGTTAACTATCTATAGAGAGGAGGTGGTTTGACCTATCAATCTATAAAGGTTTAATCAATAGCACCATAATCTTCACTGTGCTAATGTTAATATATTGTCACTTTAGCTGTACTCACGTTAAATGTAATGTTTTAACAGTTATTCCTCACTATGTGAAAGAACAGGATATAAGGTCTACAAATCGATGAAAGTATTTTCTCTCTCTTTGTTTTTTCTCTCATGCTCAAGCTTTGCTACCTCACTTACTTGGGACCAACAAAGAGGCCTGTATACGCAAGCTGTCGACTTACAATCACAAGATATGTGGCTAGAAGCGTTACAAAAAACAAAGCTTATCCCCGGGTACCCATTAACCTACTTGCTTGATTACAAACAGATAAAGGCGCATTTTAGCCGTGATAACTTGCTTGAAGTACAATCTTTTATAAAGGATAACCGTGATCGTCGTGCCAGTTATGATCTGCAGAGAAGTTACTTATATTACCTAGCAGAAAACCAATATTGGGATGAGTACCTGTCTTTTTATCCGCGACTTCCTAAGTCAGTTGACTTGAAATGCTTTCATTTTCAGGCGCGATTAGCGAATGACCAAGCAGATGAAATTTGGACTGATGTGCAAAAAACCTGGTTAACGGGAACTTCCTTACCGAATGCCTGCGATAATGTTTTAGACTATTATCTTGATAATAAGCAAATATCTCAGGAATTAATTTTTAAGCGATTTCACTTAGCTTATGTAAAGAATAAAACAGCCCTTATGTCCTATTTAATCACTTTGATGGACAAAGAAAATAAGCTGTTGGCCGAGCAGCTATATGCTTTGCATAAAACCCCGGCAACGTTATTAAACAATCCTCTATTTGAGAATGCTGCATCTAATGACTTTTTAGTCGCAAGCATTAAACGTCTTGCTAAAAAGGATATTGAGTTAGGCTTAAATGCATACCTTGATTATGAACGTAAACTCTCTTTAACATCAAAAGAGCAAGACAGTTTAAAAAAATATCTTATATCGCGCATTATGATCCGTGACGAAACAACGTTATTGCCTTGGTTAGATAAATCGCTTTCGACTTTAGGAGATGTATCATTAACAGAGCGCAGGATCCGCTATGCGATTAGATTAAATAACTGGCCCGATATCGAGTATTGGCTAGCAAAGCTTAGCGAGACTAAGCCGCTGGCGAGTAAATGGCAGTATTGGCAAGCACGGGTATTGGAAAATAAACGACAACAGAATCAGGCCGATAAACTTTATCAAGCGATAGCGACTGAGCGTAATTATTACGGCTTTTTGGCTGCACAGAAATTAGGCTTGGATTACCAATTTAATCCTAATATCATCAACGAACAGCAACAAGACTTAGACCATCTTAAAGCACAGTTGGCACATATTGATGAGTTGTATTTCCATCAGCATATGTACTTACTTAAACGCGAGTGGCGAGTCTTAATTAGTAATCAAAGTATCAACCTGCAAAGGCAGCTAGGTTTATTTGCCTTCCAAAAAGGCTGGGCTCATCTTTCGGTCGTTGCCAGTATTCTTTCTAAAAGTTGGAGTGCTTTGAATATTCGTTTCCCTGCCGCTAAACCGCAATTGTTTTATGCTAATGCTGAACGATATGAACTAGATTCTAGTTATATCTACGCCATTACACGTCAGGAAAGCTCGTTTGATGAATTTGCCAATTCTCCGGTCGGCGCGAGAGGCTACATGCAACTGATGCCAGGAACAGCAAAAGATACTGCTCGTAAAATCGGCTTGAAAGGTTATAAGAAAAAAGCACAATTAACCGATGGCGATATCAATGTACAGTTAGGTACAGCCTATTTTGATGGCCTGCTTAAGCGTTATGAAGGGAATAGGGTACTTGCAACTGCGGCATATAATGCCGGTCCAAATCGCGTTGATCGCTGGCAAAGCAGCAAAGAAGGCAGAGCAGAACAAGCCTTAGCAATGGACAGTTGGGTTGAAGCAATTCCCTATAAAGAAACCCGGCGTTATGTCAAAAATGTTTTAGTCTATAACGTTATCTATCAGCATATTTTAGATAAACCGCTTGAATTTCTTAAGCCTAAAGAGATCAACGCTCGATTTTGATGTTGTCTTCATGAGCTAGACTTGTTCGATAATAAGGATAAGTCTAGCAAGTCTGAGCTTTTATTTAACTGCAACATCATAACGCCTGCAACCAACAATACTATCCCGATAATAATAAAGCCTAAGGCTGTTATTTCTAAGTAACTTAACAGTGCAATAACGACGTAACTCAAGCTTTGCGCTAGTGTTGAAAATAGCTTTAACCCACCTTCAACTCGTCCTCTTTCTTCCATTACAATGACATGATGCATCTTATTGGTTCTCGCAATACGATTATATGAATTGAAAAAACCAAGGACGATAGTCAGTAATATAATAAAAGTAGGGGAAAGATAAGATCCCATCAAAATAAGTATCATTGCCATCGCTAGAATCGATACTATCATGGCGTTTTCATGATCATAACGCGCCAAAAGCCATGCAATAAGAAATCCACTTAATAACGCTCCTAGGCCATAGCTCATCTTCCATGTAGCAAACCAACTACCGCTAATATCTTGTTCTGCAAAATAGATAGGCACAAGTTTTACCAGAAAAGTTAATACTGGATAAGATAAGCAAGACAATGCCAAGAATGTATAGAAACGTTTTTGTTTAGAAAATATGCCTTTACTTGCTATAAGTTGTTTAAAGAATGCTTCTTTCAATGATGGACTGAACTGGCGTTGGTAAGGCGTCGCTATGTAGCATAAGCCAGACAGGAATGAAGCGAATGTGGCTAAAAAGGCAAACTCAAGCATTGACCAGTGCTCAAGTAAAATAATCCCCAGAGCGCCAGCACCCAGTGTGGTTACTTGCATTACAACTTCTTGATAACTTGATATTTTAGCGTACTCACTTTGACGATAGTTTTCTTGTGTGAAAGCATTATTACAACTCCAAGCTAAATCATTACTTAACCAGAAAACTAACTGAGCGAAGGCCAAAACCCAGTAAGACTGAAGGTCGTTATAGTAAGTAATAAATACGATTAACGCTGTAGTTGCTTGTGCTAATTGCATCAATATCAAAATTGTTTTTCTTGAATGGCGATCAATCATAGTGGCAAAAAATGGCGTAAAAACAAAAGATAAAGAAGTGCAAACTAATGCTGTCATCGCCACAAAAAAGCCCATACCTTCTTCTAAAAGCATGATCCAGGGTAATGCCATCATAAACATACCTGACGATATGCCATCAAAAAATCGGGCAAATAGATAGGGGATAGTTCTATTTTTCATTTAATGCTCCATGCTTTTTATTTAGATTGCAGCTAGTCTAATACCTCAAGTTATGTTGAGGTAAAGCTATATCTTTCATATATTAAATATAAATTTAGATAGGACATCAGATGGAAATGAGCGTTGGACAAGTGGCAACAAGGGCTGGTGTTAAAGTATCAACCTTGTATTTTATGAGAGGAAAGGGCTTATCCAAAGTTGGCGAAATACTCCGCAAAAGCCTCCGCAAAAGCCTCCAATGAGGAGGCTATTTAATAACTGTGTTGATATTATTCTGTGGGTTAATTATTAGTTAGTTTCAAGTATCAATGACTTCAACGAAGATTTAAACTTAGTTTTCTGATCTTCTGTGAGCACATTATAAATATTATTTTTTAATTGCATCTCATCTATCAAAAGCTGTTTTTGCTTAACTTGAATCATATCGATTATTGACCCTAATTTGGATTCATCGAGTTTAGGCTGAGCAATCAAGCGTAGTTGCTCTTTTTTTAGTTCTATCACTTTTTCCACATCAATAACTGGACGAGAGTCTTGATACTTATCAATGAATGAAGATATTTCATTCTGTTGATCTTCCGTTAACTCTAGGGAATTAACGATTTCCTGTAACGGAGTTTGGTTTACTTGCTGTGAAGGTGAAGCACTGACCAGTGGCACATTAACTAAACTGGCTGAAATAATTACTATAGAAAATATCTTCTTTAAAGATCTCATTTTTATTTTCCCTTCATTAAGTGTGGTTGATTATATGTTAGGACTATTGATAGCTTGATCGTTTAACAAATAATCTGATTATGCCCAATAATTATAGAAGTATATTATGAATATGGTATCCGGTAGCGCTGTATTTTATCGCAGTGATGAGCAATGCCTTATAGCAAGTAGTGAACAATCGGGCTTGGTGATATTCAAGAATCAATTTTGTTCCTACATGGGATCTTTTGTTAGCAGATTTTGTTGAAGGTGATGAACAAAACTTCATTGGTTATGCAAAAATATTCGCGTTCTTGAAAGAATTAGAATACTTGAAGTCAGATAAAAACATTACTAATCAAACAGCTAAATAGATAACGCGCTGTGTGAAATCTACAGTAACTATACTGGCAAAACTTTTCAGATTTCACGTAGCACACGGGTTTTTGATAGCAAATTGAAGTACCAGGGACAGGATTTTGATATCAATGCCAATAATTTCAAACTAGACACCTCTATCTGGGTTTATATAACACTGCGCATAATGTATATTATGGTAAATATACCAGAATAGACAATAACTTCATGAACACCATTTGATTGATCTATCCTAATGTAGCCTTTCATATTTAACACTTCGTTATTTACCATAAAGTATATGATATGCATCTAAATGATTACATCATATTTTATCCAAAATATGCTGTAATCAAATATATCCAGACATATAAAAACCAAAACTTTATATGTCTGTGGATCTAACTGTAGAAATCCTCAAGCTATTTTCCTTGTAGATTCAAACAATCTACATATTGGTCAATGTTCATATATCGCTATCTGATTCTTGTTAGATCCCTGATCACCAATAAACTCTCACATCTAGAACTCATCATTCAATACACACGGTAAATATTTTTATAATGCATCATGAAATGCTCAATTAATTTTGCTACAACTTGGTATTCTTAATGTATCTTCGTTCTGATTCACTTGGGATTAAACCACCACTGTATAGATGCGTTCTAATCTGGCACAAATATTTAGTTATGTTATGAACAACCTTTTATCAGTATTAATCGATTTCGTTTTAAAGCTTATGAAAATGTTCCTAACATCATCATCTCTATATTGGATGCTGCTACAGCAAAATTGATGACTCAATATTTTCTATTACCCAATGTGATTTCCCTGCTTCTTGTTTCTAAATTATCCGCTGACAAGCTGAACTAAACTAAGTTCAGCTTGTGCATAATGCGATTTACTCTATATCGGCTCATCGTAAAATCATTTATTAAACGACATCGAGATGGTTCTTATACCTTAAGCTATCGTAACGAACATAATGTTTTTTAAAGGGTTTTTATCACGTTGTAATCGATATTTATGATAGTCTAGATAGATATTAAACATTCGTAACCGTATAGCTCGAAACCATTTTTTCATCGTGATCAACGATTAGTGACTTCAGATCTGAGTAGCCAGTACAGGTCTATTTTTAGAGGGCTAAATCACGCGTGCGGTGTGAAATCTGAAAGTTTTTGTCGGTTACCACTGGTACATTTTACAGAGCACGCGAATAAAACCCTGGTTGAACACGCCCTGCTCTGTTATTTAAGGTCTCCGTTACCTAAATTATAATCAAGGTCTCACCCGGCTCTATACAGGCCGGTTGCCTTCTTGAGCTAATAATATTCTAGATATTGACTGAATACGTATGTTTAAATTATCCATTAAACCACGAAGTGATCCTAACTTCTGTACGTAACAAGATAGATGACTTTATAGCTATCAAGATCCCCTTTTAGTACGGTTATATTAAAGCGATCGTATTGTCTTTAAATAGTTCTGCATGATGGTCTAAATTAAATATTCAAAACTAGGCTCATTTACTCACCATGATAAAAGTTATTCGTTTAACCCACTGTTAACCTTGTCATTAAAGCTTCATCTAACCATCACAATCTAGTCATCTGACTCAGGTTAACTCTTGCGTAAACTAACAAAATAATTACATATAGGGTTATATCTTGAAAATAGTGCTAGCGTTCCCACTTTTAATGCTTCTATCGGGTTGTAGTAATATCAAAGACACTTCGATAATAAAAGATGAAATAAAACAAATATCAGATGAGTTAGCTTCTAAGCAGCATCAAACTGAAGATCTCAAATACATTAAAGCAGAACTCAGAGAAAAAAAGAAATCTCTTCAAACTGAGGAAGACAAATACACCTCACTATTAAAAAAATGGGGATTACTGCCCGAATATGACCCAGTCCCCTTCAACCCGAACTCAGGTCGATTTGATGCAAGTTATCATCCTTATGTAGCACCTGTTACCTACACCCACAAACAAGACTCAATATACTTTCAGCATCGCAATGCAAATACCGATGGTAAAAACATGCACTCCTTATTGCCCTATAGCCGGGAACCGTATGTCAACTCTCAGTCAGGCTTCAAAGTTAGCAGCGAACGAATGCCAACCAATATATCCAGTGACTTAGACTTTTCAGAACAAAAGTACACCAATACTGTTTATGATGTTGTTGCCACTGATTTTGATAGCAATTTCCAGCAAGAAATCACGACCTTTTATTTTAAAAAATTCAGCAGTAGTCACATGGAGTTACGGGCTAGAGTCACGTATATAAAAGACGATCAAAAACGTTTACATGATATAGAGGACGATAATTTCAATTTAAGCAGCGATGCAGCCACCAAAGACTTTTTACTTTATAGCACTAACTCGGCGCCAGAGTTAGACGGCAAGCTCAAAGATGTCACCGAGTGTGCATACATTCAAGTTGAGTCTATGGATGTCAGCGCTGATGGGCAGGATGACTTCCTTGTTACTCAGTATTGTGGTGAAGTCAAAATATGGCGAGCAAATGATATCTTCAGTAGCAATGGGTCATTCTCACTAACACAGACCTTTACACATAACTTCTATTACAGCAACGACATAGAAAAAGTAAGCCTAGCCACAGGCAACGTCGACGGCGATCCTGCCGAGGAGCTTGTTATTGCCTTTGCTGAGGTTTGGACTCAACAAGGAGGTGGAAGCAGCCCCTACATTGAAATGCACAACATAGACAGTCAGGGGCGCTCGGCGGGTAAATGCACCAGACAGCTCGAAGGTTTTACCTATAACAGTGCTAAATCAGTCTCGGCCTCGCAAACTTCGCCACAAGATGTTGATATCTCACGCACTTATCACGTCGAATTAAACCCTTCAGCCATCACGATCGGTAATATAGATGAAGATCCAATGAACGAAGTGATCATCGGTGGCGCACCATGGAGCCATCCTGATGATGATAATGATCAGATTATATCTCAAGATAATGTTGGCGTCGTATACTGGGACCCATCAAATTCGCATAACGATTTTCATCATGGCAGTTGGGGTTCTGAAACGGCCTTCTTTACACTTAACCCAGGAACGTGGAGCTGGGGTAGAAATGTAGCGACAGACATAGGTGTTTGGGACCCATTTGGTTGGGGTAGCAATAAACTCATTTATTTTGGTGATAAGGTATTTCAGTTACCGCTAGAGTCTGAAGATCAAGGCTCACAAATGTACGTTGTTGAAAACGGGCTGGCCAAAGAAAAGAACAGCGGTATATTTCGATCTGCCTTCTCAATAGGTAATTATGCTTTGATGGATCTCGTTGCTATTGAGGGTGTGGTTGGAGAGCAGTCCGATATTATCGATGATGCAAGAGAAGAACTGTTCATTTTACCATTCACCATGTTACATGATAAAGCGGGTGATGATCGTCTCTACCATACCGAAACATCCAAACCTTCCTTTTTAGTCGCGGTACATGATGAATGGTATTACTCACATCAAACCCCTGAAATATTACCATTAAATGGTGGATGGTTTACATTTGGTGAGGTTTATCTAAAAAACAATGACAAATTAGATTGGCATATACCGCAGGCGTTTGCCCAGCATAATGATCCAAGACCAATAACCATTGATTTCACCGGTCAAAGAATGGCTCTTGAATATGAAGGAATTGAAGAACACAGCATCGGATTTTCGGATCCACTCATCCAGGGCTTATTCACCTTACCCCCTTTCCATGACGATTCATCTGGCAGTGAAAAAGCATCCGTATCCATCGGTTTTAAATCAACAAGTAAAGACAGTCTTGCAATATCAGAAGGTTATTCATGGCAGATCAAAGCGGGTATCAAATACAAAAATAAGCTTGATAAACTTAACAATAAATTTCTAGGCTCGAATGACTTTGAAGTTGTATTCAAGGGGCTTAATAAAGGCTCTACAATAACGACATCTGAAAATTACACCTATTCAACAAATGAATATACGTTTACGGAAACAAGTACTAATGGCATTCACGACCATACTTTACTGCTGTCCGTTGTCCCTTACGACCTATTCGCTTACAGCGTAAAAAATGCGTCAGATCCCGATGACATTGGAAAGTCAATCCAAGTGATGTCTCCTAGGGCTCCACAACTCACCATGATGGAGGTATCTAAATATAATGATACTGTGGCCAATAGCAGTGAGTTAGACGATCAATACTACTTACCATTCAATGTTGCAGACTTCACCTCAAGCACTGTTGGTGATCCTGCATCATACCCTTCCATTGAAAGCTATCGACAAAGGCTTGACGATGATGACTATGACGTCATTTACGCTGTTTCAGAAGGAACATCTGTAGCTAATATGGATACAACTCAAGCAATTACTAAAGGGGAAGGCGCTTCGGAAAGCACTAAAATAAGCCAAGCTTATGGTGCAGAATTTGGGGTTGTATTAGGCCGAGCAGCGATAGATATGCGCCATATGTACGAAAACGCCAAAGATATTAAGGTCACGATAGAGGATTCAAGTACCATTAAAGCATCGGTACCCGCGTTAAATTATAACGAAGGTTTTGCGCCCTATGTGTGGGGTTTACACGGCTACTTAGAACAGACTACTTCAACCGAAGGTGACGGAAACCAGCTTTTAGTGATTGATCACTGGGTCAGTTACTAATTAGGCTAACCTTAGTCACATGTTATAAGAACAAGACCTCAGTGATGAGGTCTTTTAAGTTTTCGTTATAGGTGTCTTATTATTTAGGCTGGTTTACGTGCCAACATGGTCGCAAACTGCAATTTAGCGCCATTATGCATAGTACCAACATCTTCATTGTACTTAATCAGTTCCCATCCAGCATAAGCATCACGTAACTGGCCCGTTTTTAGGGTAAAAGGAAACGGCACTGGGCATGGGTTATCTTCAGTACTCATGGCGCAAACAATCAGGTTGTAACCCCCTGGCTGAGTACTCTTATGCATATCGGCAATGACAGCATCCACATTGGCTGGACTGATAAACATGAGGGTTACGGTACATGAAATAAGGCCATAATTCGGAGTATCACCGTTACCTAGGCTCGCACTATTAATATCTAGCACCTGAGTCTTAATGTTAGTTATCTTCTCTTGATCGATAATGCTTTGCAGTGAATCAATGGCATTTGGATTAATATCGATAGCCTTGACCTTAACCAAGTTGGCCGAGATATAACGCATTACGTCCGCTTGAACAACCCATATCTAACGTATCGCACGGTTCTATCACGTTGCACGCCTCGACGACTTCACTATGCGCAGGGTTTAAGCCGTAACGGCTATTTAGATCAACTATCATGGTAACAACTTTAATTTTTGGAAATGAGGGCTATTATCCTACTACTGATATAGCCCCTTGAAATTGAGAATAGTCATTTACATCGATTTTTCTGACTCGTTACATCACGATGAACAACTAAGATGAGACAATCCCCCCACCTCAAAGAACTCAAGCGGTTTCAATCGATAGTATTTATCCTCCACTTCCTTCGACTGCTCTGCATATGGCTGTGTCATCACGTCCTGTAACTCTCTAACGAGAGCGTAATTTCCCGCAGTTGCTTGCTGATAAGCCGGCATAACAAACCACTCTCGCAAAATATATTTTGGGTTAACGCTCTTCATCTGCCTAGAGATTTCCTCATTGGTTCGAGGTGAAGCTGCATTCGTATCAGTGGCACTGTTGAGAAGTGTTTTCCATTTATCGAGCCACTCTGCCCAGCGCTTGTCTACCTCTTTACTGCCTATATCATCCGCCGCATCATTGTATAAAGTACTGTAAAAACTTTTCTTGAGTGGGCCGATGTCGTCAGGAATCGAGGACAGTTCGCGGAAGAAAATAGTATAGTCAACAGGCGCTTGCATCATGAGTGTTTGTAGCTCCTTGATGAGTACGTTGCAAAGAGCTTTATCAGACTCACTCTTCAAATTGATAAGCCCCAACTTGGTAGCCCACATAGCCTTCATTTTCGTATCCATTACTGCCGAAAATTCACTTTGGATCTCGTCGAGTTCTAACAAATCCAGCTGATGTGAGACCAGTAACGGTCGTAAAGTCGAACAAAACATATCGAAATTTTGTTGAGCTGCTCTGGGTTGATTCATGAACGAGAAGTGGTTACCACCGCCCGTCCAAGGTTGATAGTAAGGATTAAACACATCACAAAAACCAAAGGGACCATAATCAAGTGTAAAGCCACCCGCTGCACAGTTATCGCTGTTGAAGTTACCCTGGCAGAAGCCGACACGGATCCAATCAGCTATCAGTGACGTGAGACGGCCACGAAACTCACGTGCCAGCAATACCACTTTTTCTGCGGTGGTTAGTTGTGTATCGATAACGCCTGCGAATTCACGTTCAATCAAGTGCAGCACAATCTTCTCGAGTTCCTCCATCGCTTTCGAATGTTCATTTTTACGGGTTCGACGAGCAAAAAGTTCGAGTTGGCCGACGCGGATGAATGACGGTGCGACACGTGTCGAGATAGCGACGGCTTCAGATATAAGCATGTCAGGATTCTCCGACCGCGAGCCCTCCGAGTACCATGGTCGTTTCACCCTCTCGGTCTTTGAAACGTACAAACTTAAAGACCGAGAAGTGGGCACGCCCAGTGCGTGCATGTGTTCCTGAGCCAAGAACTCGCGAATACTAGAACGTAAGACAGCACGACCGTCGGCACCGCGGCAATATGGCGTGCGGCCACCACCTTTCAACTGCATTTCCCAGCGTTGACCCTTGATGACGGCCTCAAGCACAGAAATTGCACGACCGTCTCCATATCCGTTACCGGTTTGGAACGGGCATTGTTGGATGTATTCAGTGCCGAAAATAGAAAGTGCATAGCCACTCGCCCACCCGACCTTGCGCATCGGCTCTGGAACCTGAGACATGTCACCAGAAAACATACGGACGAAATCGTTAGACTCAGCCATACTATCGGCGAAGCCAAGCTCGAAAAAGAAGTGTTTGCTGTGTACTACATACTCTGGATCTTTGATTGGTGTAGGATTGACGGGGACATAATGGCCCGTAAAGACTTGTCGCGGCGCGTGATCCGCACCATTTTCTTTCGCATCAGGATCGCAGTTAAGCGTGTCCATGAGGGAATAGTTTGCCAACGTTGCAAGTTCATTGAGCGTCGATATAGTCGCGGAGGTTCTCTGAGGCTGTCGATTTGTCATATTTGTTTATACCAAGGCTCGTTAAGAGGCAGATACTGCTGACTTTACAGAATCAAAAGTATCTACACCAGTGTTAATTTCACAGCCTAAATATATAACGACTTATTTCGCCCTGCCCGCCAATTTCTCAAATGTTCGCAGTGTGCCAAGTCCTAATAGTGCCACGACTAACTCTATTAGTTGATCCATTGGTATTTTAAGACCCGTGCCACCAGCCCACTCTATTAACGGATTCACAATAAAAGGAAAGGCAAGACCAATCGCGCATACCCAACCAATGGCAGGCCGCCAACCAGCAACAAAGAGCGAACGATGTTGAGCTTCAATTTTATTAATTTCGGTCTGTAGAATACCTACTTGATATCCATGTATTGAAGCGTTTTGTTAATGCTATTTTACAAAAAGGGAGGTACTAGCTATGGCTGAATATAGTAAGGGTCATAATATTGATTGAGTTTATGATAAAAAGGCGCTGAGCGTAAAATACTCAGTGCCTTTTTATCGAGAGGTAGGATGTAAATACATTTAATCATTTAAAATAAATGATTAGTGATTACACTGATTTCAGGAGATGCTCTACTTCACATCCTCACCAAGGATATGTTTTGCAATAGCTTCTGCTTCACGGCGGTTTATAGGCGGCTTCGGCATTCCAAGCGCACCATGCTTAATCGCAGCACCTAATCTATCCACTGCATTATCCCTTCCTTCATATCTAGCTCGTATGTCTTTAAGAGAAGAAGCGCCCGCATCTTTATGGCAAGTTAAACAATCATTATCCGATAGCAGTGATTGAACATCTAAATTCTCAGGATTATAGATCTTCTTGGTTTTAGCTAGGTTAGTTAAGGCTATTATCTCTTTATTAGTTTCTTTTTCAGAGCCATAAGCAACTGATAAATAAGCAGCAATAACTTTAGCTTCATCCATGCTGATCGGCGCGCCATATTCGTTACGCATTTTATACATCTCACCGGTCCACTCTTTCAGATCCATTTCTGGTGGTTGATACATTATATAATCAACTGAATGACAAAGATGACATTTAGATTGTGCAAGCCCATATCCTGGTAACGATAATGGCTTAAGTTTTGTATCGTCTATCGGCAATGTAATTGATACGATTTCAGCTTTAGCTGTTAATGAAAATAGCGCTAATATAATAAGTAAAAATCGCATTTATACCACCTTAATGCTTGTTCGTTCAATCGAATTCCGATTATAGCCGCCATGATTCCAAGTCGCGTTCACAGGCTGTGTTTCACCACTTTTACCTGTCGCTCTTACCATAATAAGTGTTCTTCCTTTATCGCTGAAATTATAATTCAACGTCCAACCTCTAAAGGAGAATCGACCTAGATCTTCTCCAAGCGTTGTTGGCATCCATTTTGTTCCACCATCGACTGAAATTTCTACTTTTTTGATACCACTACCACTATCAAAAGCAATGCCTTTAATTTCAATATTAGCTGAAGCGCTAACTTCATCACCATTCGCTAAGCTAGTGACAAAACTTCTTATTGGGAAACGATTTACGGGTAACGTCGTTTTCGCCCTTTTATTCGGTAACTCACTTTTAGTTGGGTTATCAGGCAGTCGGTACCCCGTTGTCATAAAGAAAGCATCAAAGTTGTCAAACTCATCCTCTATAACTTTTAGGTGGGATACATGTTTAACCCAGTATGTTGCATACCAACCCGGAACGATTAATTTCACTGGGAAGCCATTTAAAAAGGGTAAAGGCTCTCCGTTCATTTCCCAGACAAGCATAGGTTCGCCGGTCATAATATGATCCATAGGCAGTGATTTTTGGAAATCCGGAGTCGTATCTCGTACCGGTTTATCCAATCCGTCAATGATGACACTTTTAGCTGCGCTTGAAATACCCGCTTTAGCTAATACGTTTTTAAGTGGTACGCCTTTGAACTTCGCATTCCCCATTGCACCATTACTTAATTGCGCACCAAAAACACGTGGTGATGAATAACCTCGGCTATTACCCGTACATTGTTGTACTGCTACGATTTCTTGCTGGCCTTCAATCGCCTTTAATTCAGCTAAACTTAGCTTAACTTCCTTATCAACTGACCCTGAAATAGTAATAGTATACTTATCAGTGTCTATGGCAACGGGAACGTCAGCTAAGTGATAACGTACAAAAAAGCGGTTATTTGGTGTTATTAATCCGTCGTTAAATACATTAAAAGGCGTTTCAAGATGAGGTGGTCTAGTATGTACGATCACAACATTCTCTTTTTGAGGAAATGTACTTAGTACTGGCTTAGGGCCATCAGCATAGCTAACGCCTTCACCATCCGAATACATTTTTCCGTCTTTCATAAACTCTTTAGAGAAAGCTGTTAATGGTGCTGCAGCTAAAGCGACATAGCTTCCTGCTTTAATGATTTCCCTTCTTAACTTATTCATTTTCATAATTGCATATCCTATTAACTTTGAGCCGGTTTGCCTTTAAACCGGCTAACAAGTTATTAAATTTTTGATAAATATTCCGATAGGGATTTAATTTCATCATCTGTAAGCTTGCGAACTACGTTTTGCATCATTTTGCCTTGATCACCAGCTCTTAGGCCTGTTCTCCAGTCAAATAATTGCTTCTCTAAGTAGTCAGATGATTGACCTGCCAATCTTGGGAATGACGGACTGCCTTGAGTTTCTTGACCATGACAAGTAGAGCAAGCTGGTAGCGCTCGTTGCCAATCACCTTGGAATATTAGGCGTTCAGTCGGATCTATAATCAGGCCTTCCTCTGATTTTTCTGGGCTAATTTCACTTATTTCTGGCGAAGCGAGTGAACTGAAATAGCTAGCAGCAAGTAATTTATCTTTAACATTTAGATCGGTCACCGCATTTTTCATCGACGTATTTTGTCTTAAACCTGATGAAAACAAGTTCAACTGATTAAAGATATATGCCGCTTTTAATCCAGCTAATTTAGGCGCACCAGGAACACTGCCAAGA
Organism: Moritella sp. F3; assembly: GCF_015082335.1. Taxonomy (NCBI): domain Bacteria; kingdom Pseudomonadati; phylum Pseudomonadota; class Gammaproteobacteria; order Alteromonadales; family Moritellaceae; genus Moritella; species Moritella sp. F3. The sequence goes on from NZ_BLRL01000001.1 coordinate 137,769, forward strand.
CCATCCGAGCCATGGCAGCCCACACAGGTACTCAGTACGGCTGGTAATGGTTTTTCATTTCGAGAGAAAATATATGTCTTCGATTGCATACGCCCAATATTTTCTTGTGGTTCATTTTGCAGAGACACAATATAAGAAGTTAAAGACAACATCTGGTTTCTCGTCAGACGATCACCAAAGTCAGGCATTTTGTTACTCATACCATTCTCAATAACGCGTTTAATATCAGCCTTAGTTGAACCATGAAGCCAGATATTGTCAGTTAAGTCAGGAGCACCTATACCCTGTGTTCCTTGGGCATCTTTTCCGTGACATGAAGAACAATTAGCATCAAAAAGGTCATTACTTGTAAATGGTCCTTTATTTAGCTCTGACACATATTGCGTTAGTTCGTCTATATCATCATTACTTAACGTGTCTTTCCAAGCTGGCATTTTGCCATGACGACCATTATATATAGTCGTATAAATATCCTGAGGTGAACCACCGTATAACCAATCTTCATCAATTAAATTAGGATAATTATGCTGCCCAGTCGCATCCTGACTATGACAAGCAGAGCAATTATCACCAAATAAGGCTTTACCACTCTGTAAAACAAGAGGTTCTTCTTGTAGAAGGGTAAACATCTTCTCATCAGAACGGGCGTTGATCACACTGTTAATATTACTGTTAAGATCAATAGATTTCGCAACATAAGCGTCATCGTTAGGTGTCCACTCGACAAAACCTTTCCAAGACGCTACACCTGGATATAAAAGGAGATAAACAATTGCACCTATAAATGCAATGAAATAAGCGGCAAAGAAAACCTTAGGAATTGGTGCATCTTTTTCTTCAATCCCATCAAACTGCTCAACCGTTTTATTACTATCTGCGGTCTTGTTTTTTCTGAACTGCGAGTAAATCACTGCAACCATAATAAAAAAGAAGATAACCGATAGTACACTTGATAATAATTTTATGGATTCCATTAATTTAAATCCCCACCTTCTTCACGCGTATCCACACCAAGACTCATCAAGTAGGAAATAAGCGCATCACCCCTCGTTTTGCCTTCAACTTTAGTTGGTGCATTTTCAATTTGCGTGTCTGTATACGGAACGCCTAGTTTTTTCATCGCTTGCATTGACGCAATGACATTGCTTACTTTGATTTCTTTTTCAAAAAGCCACGGGTATTGCGGCATAATTGAAGCTGGAACCACTGCTTGAGGGTTTATGAGGTGCTGTTTATGCCAACCTTCTGTGTACTTCAAGCCAATATTAGTCAAGTCAGGGCCAGTTCTTTGTGAGCTCCACAAAAAGTTAAACTCGTAAACATCGTCTTCCATTTTATTAGGACGACCATATCTTTTTCTTTCTGGTTCTAAATTCCGAACCATCTGTGTATGACAAGCAACACAACCTTCCGCCATATAGACATCTCGCCCAGCTAGTTCTAAGGCCGTGTATGGTTTGGCCGTTGTAATTTCTTTAAGATCGTTTGTGAAGAAAAACCCTGGAAAAACCCACACAAAGAATGAAAATAAGACTACGACTGTCGTGATCGTAATAAAAGCCATTACTGACTTGGATATTGACTCTTCCATTAATATGCTCCTTCAATAACTACTTTTTGTGTTTTTTTCACCGTCATGATGAGGTTATATACCATCACTAACATACCCAAGATAAACAGCGCGCCACCAATTGCACGCCCTAGCATATAGGGTTCCATAAACCGTAAAATATCAACAAATGAATAAGTAAGAGAACCAGATTCAGTTAGGCTTAACGATTTAACACCTTGACCTATACCACCAATCCAAAGGGAAACTATGTAGAACAATACGCCGACATGAGCGAGTACAAAGTGCACCTTAACTAGACCATATGAGTAGAGTTCTTTTTTGTATAACTTAGGAATGAAATAGTAGAAAGTTGCGATACACGTCATACCCACCCAACCTAGTGCACCAGAATGAACGTGTCCTATAACCCAACTCGTATTGTGAGCGATCATATTGAACCATCTGATCGCCATAAGAGGACCTTCAAATGTGGCTAATGCGTAATAGGCTATTGATGATAAGAAAAACCAGACTACGGGATTCTTTCTCATTTCCTCTTTATTAGAAGTACAAGTCATCCAAGCGTTATATGCGCCAGCCCATGAAGGGATCCACAATAGAATAGACATCACTATGCCAATATTTTGAATCCAAGTTGGCACTGATGTAAAGAGTAAATGGTGTGTACCAGCCCAAGTATAAAAACCGATTAAGCCCCAAAAAGTAATTAAAGAAAGTCGATATGAATAAATGGGTCTATTAACTAACTTGGGAATAAAATAGTAATTGGTACCAACAAAGCCAGCTGTCAATAAGAAGCCAACGGCATTATGACCCCACCACCACTGTACAAGTGCGTCACTCGCACCAGAAAATATTGAGTAACCTTTAAATGCATACACTGGAATGGCTAAGTTATTTATCAAATAAATTAAGCCTATAACAATAATTACCCCACCACTGAACCAGTTTGAAACAAATATATGTTTTGTTTTTCTTTTCGCTAGTGTCCCAAAAAATATATATCCAAACGTTAGCCAGAGGACAACAATAGCGATATCAATTGGCCACTCAAATTCGGCGTACTCTTTCGTTGATGTATAACCTAAAGCGATTGATATAAGGCCGATTACCAATGTTATCTGCCAACCCCAGAACAAAAACCACGATAAACCTTTCGATATTAGATTCACGACTGATGTTTTTGCCACAATATACAGCGAAAGACCGATAATGAAGTTACAAACTAGCCCAAAAATGATGGCGTTAGTATGCAAGGGTCTTATTTTCCCGAAATTTATGTACTCATTTGCAAAATTTAATTGCGGTAGATATAGCTGCAGAGCCGCCATTAAACCGATGCACATGCCTATAACGCCCCAAATGATGGCGGCAATAACAAATGCTTTCGTTAATTTTTCTTCATTTTCATACATGGGTATGTTCCCTGTTTACATCGGTTAATATGATGTGTGTTTTAATAGTCAAGTAAAGCTGTATACCTAGATAGGCGTTTAAATTAAGCTGCAGCTTCTACCATCATGCTACGAGTATAGTGATCCATACGACTGTCCGCCTTCGCCCACAGGCTGATATCATCAGCATTAGCTCTCCCCATATTCATTATTGATAACCTATCTATTAAGAAAGAAGAAGCGCGGCGTAAGACACAATAAGCCGGTAGTGATAAGCAATAGGTGTGTTTTTTAATGAGGAATTGGTAACGAATTCAAACATGTTCGGCTCTCTCTTTCTAAGAGCCAAGAGTATAACCCTCACTGTAAGTTAAAAATATTAGAATGAAGTTAACCTTGGGTTCAGGTAACCTGAACGTTAAGAATGTAAATAAAACCACCGTTAACTTTATGATAATTAGATCTTAATACTTGCAGGTATTCCACCTGATATGCTTAAAGTAGTGCAATAAGCGGATTAGATTTCTATATAGCGAGGCCTGACTAACAGGGATTACAGTGAATGTTATGACTCATTGAGATCTGTATTGATAGGAAGATGCTAGCCCTCCCTTAAAGTTGCTTCCGATAAACCCCGTCAGTACCATCAACAACCTGAAAACCAACTTTGACTAAGTAATCTCTATGTTCCTGTGTCGTTGGTTTCGCCATGAGTGTATTAACACCTATGCGTTTGAGGGCATCAGGGTGCGATTCATAGTAATAATTTGCCAATTTTAAATCACGGTATTCCGGTGTGACAAAGTCCAATAGCACTGACAGCACACCTTGTTCACTATTATTACCCACTAATACACCCGCTATGCTGTTATTCCTGAGCATATAAAACACCGTATTAGCTTCTTTCAGTTCATCTACAGTGGTCTGCAGTTCAATGTCACTCTGATTTGTGGAAATGAAATGCTCAAAGTATTCAGAGTCTACCGATGTAACAATTAGCTTAAACTGCTCATCTGTCGAATAGATTTGCCATAAAAAGTAAACATTGATTCCAGCTATCCCTAGGTTCATCAACATTGTCGGTAAAGAATCAATAAAATAGGCAAATATCGCAAACAGAATACAGCCAATGAAGTTAATGACCCGCAGCTTTATGATTGACGTCATTGTCAGAGAAATAAGCACGACTAGCGACGCCAGATAACCAAACCACTCTACCCAATCAAAATCCATTTCAATGTCCTTATGTGTTTGTTTACTATAAAGGTAGCATTGGGTAGATAAAGGGCAACGGTCAGTGCTCAGTCATATGCGTATAATACAACAGACACTATGCACGTATAGCTTTACTTGATTCGGAGATCCCAGTTGTGGTTGACAAGGTACCCCCTTGAATTTAGATACATAAGATATAAAAAAACCGCTGTAACAACAGCGGTTTCATCTTTCTATTTAGCAGATAAATGGAGCCTAGTTCCCTATCTACAAATCGACTTACATTTTGTCAATCATGTTTAGTGTAATAGCCACTGAGTTGTCAGCGGTAACTTGCTTAGCTTCTGCATAAACTAGATGCGCAGAGCCATCCGCTTTATCAGAAATAGTGCGGGTCACGACGAGAGGAGTCTTAAACATGTCTGCCACCTGCGCTACTGCAGCGCCTTCCATCTCAACAGCCATCGCATTGAACTCTGTAAGCAGCATGCTTACCACTGCTTTATCGGCAATAAATTGATCGCCAGTAGCTATGATCCCCGAATGTACGATTTCTCTTTTGTTAACTTAATAATCTAGATCACCACGGTATCTTTCAATTATTTTATGACCACAGTTTTTACATATTAAATGCAAATCTCTTAGTTCCATAAACCCAGCCGTACCTCCAGCCCCCCAGCCAGCAACAAATGCAGATATAAACTCTTTGACCTTTGCCTTTCTTCCCATATCGGAATTATTCTGAGACTTTACTATAACCCCAATATGATCGACCTCTTCATTACATTTTTTGCAAAAACGTTTTTCAGGTTCCATGTTATTCTGCTCCAGAATCAATTTTACGAATTTAACCGAATGTAGCAAATCATGTTGATGCATTTGTTATGCATTTGTTATGCATTACAGGCCACCAGCTAAATCCAAGTAGTTCCCTGTTGAAAATGATGATTTATCTGAAGCTAACCAATAAATGGCCTCTGCAACTTCAGCTGGCTCACCACCTCTTTGAAGTGGAATTATATTTTTTAACCTTTCAACTCGCTCAGGCTCTCCGCCATCAGCATGCATATCAGTATGAATTAATCCAGGACGCACACAATTAACTCGGATACCTTCGGCTGCAACTTCCAATGATAAACCTTTAGTTAAAGTATCAATTGCTCCTTTTGATGCTGCATAATCAATATATTCATTTGGAGAGCCTGAACGAGAAGCTCCAGAAGAAACATTAACAATTACACCACCGTTGCCACCATGCCGTGTCGACATTCGCTTTACTGCTTCTCGGCAACATAAAAAGTAACTAGTGACATTATTTGTAAGTATTTCATTAACCCGAGCCGCTGTCATATCCTCTAAACGTGATTGTTTTTTTAAGATCCCAGCGTTATTAACAAGAACAGATATTGCACCTAATTCGCTATCAACAGTGGAAAACATTCGAATGGCGTCGCCTTCACAAGAAACATCAGCTTGAACAGTAATACACTCTCCACCTTCAGCTCTTATCGTTTGGGCTAATTTATTCGCTGTTCCTGAATTAGATTTATAATTGATGCATACAGCATAGCCTTCTCTCGCAAAAAGTTGAGCAGTCGCTGCACCAATACCTCGCCCGCCACCTGTAATAATTACCACTTTTTGAGCGCTCATAAATCTATCCTTATATTCTGAGTTAAAGTAATGCATAACACCGTAATAACACGTGCGAACGCCTTAATGACCAACCAATTATACTTTAAACCAAAAATGCTGAGTGTAATAAGCATCGTGTTGGTTGCTTTGTTATACCCGAACTAAAACTGTCCTCAAAACTAGGAAGTAACTAATAATAAAATACTGCCTAGAAATGCAGGAATTCCTGATACAAACATAACTAAACCAAATTGATAGTTCTGTCTTTTTTGTTCATGAAAGTCAGATTCAAAATCATGACCTGAAACCATTTTATTGGTTTTATTCGCCGCAGGATCTTGTGACCAATTACGACTTTGGCTACTCCCCTCCCAAGTTAAGCTAGCAACTCCCCAGATAATAATTACGATGAAAAATAGGAAATCCATCAGACTTGTTGAGTTGAAAGCCGTAACGTATTGAGAAAGAACAAGCACAGTTAAAGCTGCTAATAGATTAGTAATAACAACCACTTTAAACAGATTTAACATAAGTTTCCTTCCTTAAAAGGCCTTTTAGGGTATAACGCCGCATTAAGCGGATACTATTTATTCTTTTCTTTATCCGACAGATACTCTGCATACTTTTTAGTAATCAATTGATGAATATGAAGTCCTGTATTACGAACAAGATACCAATCTATAGCAGCCAGAATAACAAAACCTATTATCGTTCCCATTATAAATCCTCCATGAACATTGAAATGTAACTCTATCAAATATTTAATAAAAACACTTTGAGCCTAAACACACTATTGATGCTAGATCTGGATAGTTACCTTAACTCTGTAAAATTGAAACTTTTATTTATAAGGGTCTCTATAAATCAATTTCATTATGCCTGTATGCAAAGTCAGTCTTGCCGAAAAGATCCACCTACTGAAGTTCTTTACAATCATCATGACCTCCCATTGCTGATAATGGTCATGATTATTATAGAATGGAACCGGTACGGAGCTTGGAAATGGACAAAATAGGTTAGAGATTAAACTCAGCAATCTAGATTCGCATTACAGGATCTAATAAATTAAATTCATCTGTATTGAATATCAAAGGCTCAGCATTATTTGTTATTTCTATATTAAGGTTGTTTTAATAACTTTGAATTGTTACATGCATGTGATAAACGCCTATTTCAATTACCTTTTGAATAAAAACACCAATTTATATGCAATTAAAGTGAATGATTATTTATTAAGCTGCAGGCTGTATTACACATATAGCAATGCATTATTAAAGCTAATGTATAATGGTATTTTTTATCATTATTGCATGGTTATTTAATGCGCTACTATGTTCACCAGATGAGCATATACATCATCCAGTTAAAACATAAATTATTAAATTCAGATAGAGGCTAAAATGGCACACGCAGCGCACATCAATATGATCCCACAAGATTTGGCTTTAGACAAAAAAGCTTATGCTGTTTCTATCAAAGGACTGATTAAACACACTAAAGACATTTTATTTAGTGATAAAAAACAAACATCGTTAGATATTCAATTAAAAGGCTTATCGCCGCATCTTCTACGTGATATCGGCATGATGTGATAATTGACATTAATCTTTAAGACGCCAGCATTTGCTGGCGTTTTTTGTTTCTAATATTAATAAATATTCACCGCCAGAGAGTAGATTTTTACCTATTGTCGTATCGATAAAATAATTTACGAAGAATAATGACCCCAAAGCAAACTGACAACATCAATTTAGGTACCTATACTGGAACTGTTACTCTTGATGCTTGGGCAGTATAAATCAGAAATTAGTCATGAATTATGGCAAAACCAATTACAACTGTATATAAACACAGTAAAACTTAATTCATAAAATTACCTATAAAAAAAGCGCCCTCAAGCGCTTTAGAACTCATAGTAACTAACCAAGATTAATCACTTGTACGATAACTTGCTAGTTCTGTGCTTAGGCTAACACCTTGTAATTTCAACTGGTTTACACGTTGTAAATACGCTGCACCTTTAAGCATGTGCAAAGCAACATCTACAGCGCCACGACGAGTGTAGTCTTCAAGGTAAGAACCTTTCACCCAGCTATTGAATGCTCCTAAGCTTGGGCCAGCCCAGATCTGATAATCCATTTCACGTCCCTTCTCGCCCGTGTTTGACCAGCGTGAAGAAAGACCGAGGTACCAACGGAAGATAAGTGCCATTTTACGCTTAGGACTGCTTTTTGCACGTGCGAGCATTTCTGGATCACGTTCAGTAAAGAAGGCGATCGTGCCAGCCCAGATCTCATCTAGGTTTGAACGGAAGATTTGTTTTTCTATCTTCTCACGTTCTGCAGCGGGGATATCTTCAATCGAATCATAAGTTACATACAGGTCATACAGTTTCTTCGCACGCATCGCGAACATAGAACCACGTTTTAATACCTGTAGCTTAACACCCATTTCAAACATATCAGCAGCAGGCGCCATGGTCACATCAGCCATTTCAACAGTTGATAACAGTTTACGGGTATATTCAGATGCACCCGCTTCAACACAAGCCTGATTCACAGAGCCTAATACAATATAAGCCGCGCCCATGTTAAATGCAGCGAGTGCTGCTTCAGGCGTTCCGATACCACCACCAGCACCAACACGCAATGCAGGAGAGTAGTTATACTTCGCTTGCACTTCATCACGCAGTCCGATGATAGTCGGTAGCAAGGTTAAAAATGGTCTGTTGTCAGTATGACCACCAGAATCTGCTTCAGCGGTAATGTCATCAGCCATAGGTACAAGCAGCGCTAGAGCAGCTTGCTCAGGGGTGATCTTGTTTTGTGCTAATAACTTATCCAGTAACTTTTGCGGTGCTGGTTCCATAAAGCGGCGACCAACTTCAGTACGCGATACTTTAGCGATAACCTTGTTACCGATATTAACCGACCCATCACTGTTTTTAGATAAACCAGCTACACGATACCAAACAATGTGTTCAGTTAAGCCAAGGTAAGCTGAAGCCTCTACAGTCTTAACACCCAGTTTAAGGAAACGTTCAACCGCACCACGCTCTAATGCTTCTTCTGCTGGGGCATGGATCAAGTTAACCGCATAAGGGCCATTTGGTAATTCAGCTTGAATGCGACGAATAGCGTCTTCAACAGCATCAGGAACTAAACCCGCAGCGCCGAACGAGCATAGTAGCCCTGCTTTACCTAATGCGACAACAAGTTCAACTGACGCAATACCGTTAGCCATTGCACCGCCATGGTAAGCATATTTAACCCCATGTTGTTTTTTGTACGCGTCATCACCCAGATCTTCAGGTGTTAACTTCTGTGCAAACGCCAATACATCAATATCGATATTATTGCTGATAGCACCTGCGACTGACGTATGGTTAGCGATCCCCATTACAGCAGCATTGTTTGCAACACGATTCGCCACGTAAAGCGGCTTAGACAGATCCATTAAAGCTGCTTTAATTTCTGTGTCTTGCGTATGTACTGATGCAGGGTCCACTTTCCAGCCCCAGTTAATTGCGTTGTTATTGTTAAAACCTAAACTCGACATTCTTAATTCCTTTTTTGTAGCTGCCGAATGATTACTTAATATATTCATTCCACAGCTCAATTATTTTGTCTATTAATTACTAAGTTCAAAGCGTCTAAATGGACACCTAGCCGTATTGATTAAAGTAAGTCCTAAAGCTCGTAACGCCCGTTAGGCTTCAACAATACTTAATACAATATTCTTCACTTCATAAATGCGCAGACCATCTTTAGACAGATTCGCATCACCAACAAGTCTTACTTCACCTGATTCAGTAATGATCTCGGTGATATGCACGTCCAGTGACATCTGTTTATTCAACGGCGTAATTTGGCCACGATATTTCCAATCAACTTTCGTCATCGGCGCAACAAAACGTGGACTATTAAACTGTGCACCTAAGTCATTTTTAAGCGCATAGGTTTGCATTAACTCAATAATAGCTTCAACACCTAACGAACCAGGCATAACCGGATCTTGGTGGAAGTGATAACGGAAGAACCAGTCATCAGCATCAATCGTACGTTCGCCATAAACATAAGCAACATCCGCTTTACCGCCGCCTTCAACAACAGACACAGTATCGATGAAGTTCATCTGGCCACCCGCTAATTTATAATGCGGTTTACCTGTAGGTGCTTTGTATAACGCTAAAGACTGATCTGTTAAATCGAACACATCAATATTGGCTGCGGGCGTATTATTATCAACAAACCAGGCATTTGTTGTTTTACCGTTATCAATGCCCAGTTGGTTAGTCAGTGATTCACCACTAAAGTAACCAAATACTGCTTTACCTGTATAAAATAACTCGCCATCTACAGACATATCAAACGTGAAGCTTTGAATAATTGCGCCACCAGCAATAGCCGTACTAACCAAGACTGATTTGTTCACAATCGTTTTGCCGCGTAAATCAATCTGCTTTAATAATGTGCCGCTACCATCAAGGTTACGGAAGAACAGATCTTTTTCTGGGTATTTAAGCGTTGTGCCCATGTAACCTGAAATAAAGCCATTTGGTTGCAATGCAATTTCCATGATTAATGAATATGGCATCCAGTTTTCATGGCTGTTTTTAGTAAAGTACCAAGCATCTTCAGGTACATAGTATTCTGCCACACAGCTTGATGGGTTCTTCAGATCAAGACGTTCGCCCTGCACTTCCACAACCTGCGTTACAACTTGTAAGTCACCACAAGGTGTACGTGGTGGAATACGACCTTCATAAACATCAAAGTCAGGACCAAAACAGTTAGAGATATTACCCGTCGCAAACTCAAACATATGCCAAGGTGTAAACGGTGCTTGATTAGGTACTCTATGGTGACCAGAAACAGCAGGAGCTTCAAAATGCTTAATCGGCGTCACACCTTTGCTTTTCGGTGCAGACAGGTCTGACTCTACGCGCATTAACGGACGTTCAGGAAACTTAAACGGTTCAACACCACGTTCATCCAAATCGGCACAGTTAACAATTGCAGTCGCAGGTGTAGCTTTCTCTTCAGACCTAGCAGATGTAAGAACAGGTGCTTTCAATGACACATTATGCGGCAACGTCACAGGATAAGGAGAGTTCTCATCTTGTTCGCTGATCATCACGCTCAAGTTTTTGAAATCAACAACCACTTTACCATCAAGCAAAATATCAATATTGGCTTTCATGAATGGCTGTGGATGCATACCCATCGCCGTTACTTCCATACGGTAAGTTAGGGTATTGCGCTGTGGCAGTACTTGCCCACGACAGCGTACCGTTTGTGATTCACCTGGTAACGGTTGGAAACGAGCATTGTTCACATTAGTATGCATACCAAGAGACAGCATGAAGAACATCGCCATTTGGCCACAACCTTCCGACATCAATGAACCAGCCATCACTTGATCACCTTTAAAGTGACAAGGGAAATACCAATGCTCAGGGTCTAAATCTTTCTGACCTTCTAACAGTCCTAATCCCCAATGACCACCGGTTGGATCTATTTTGGTAATACGTTCAATCATCAAGAATTTTTCAGACGAGAATTTCAACGATGGATTACGGCCACCTTGATCATATTCCGGACCAAAACAACTCGCAACGTCACCATTAACTAGTTTCATCATGTCGCTGTAGTCATATTGACCACGATTATGTTGTAATAACGGCGTGAATGATGATTTAACTGCATTGCTAAATTCGGCTTTGTCTTTATCGTTATGAATAACGCCTTTACCATCAGAAAGCTCTTCGTCAGTAAAGAAACCAGCACAACCATTACGCATGATAAGTACCTTTTTATCACCCACGTAACAATCATAATGGAAGAAGAATAATAACTGCTCGCCATTACGCGCATACGAATCAATGTGGATCTCGTAACGTAAGGTATCGCCACCGAAAGCCATCTCTTCAAGGAAGGTTAATTCGCAATCAAGTAAACGGTAAACACGTTCGCCTTTAGCTTGGAAATCAATGCCTATGTATGAAATCAACATCAAATCACACTGGCCTGACTCTACAGCAACAGACCAAGGGATCTGACCATCAATTAAGAACGGTGCATCAACAGGTACATCATATTCAGTACACATGTATGATTTCTTGTATTCATGAACCTTGGCATCAAGTTCAGTAACACGCGTTACTAATAAATAATCTGAGGTTGGTAGACGTACACGACGTGAATAGCCATCAATAATATTGTATTCAGCACCGAATACCTTACCAATATCACCTTCAGCGAACTCAACCAAATCAGCTTGATCGTAAATCACTTTTTCTGGTTTGTTATAACGTTCAATTAACTGCAGTGGTGGATAGTTGTAACCAACAGGGCCTTTGATCTGAAAACCTGCTTGTGTTGCTGCCGCTTGCGCTTTTGCTTCAGAACTCGTTAGGTCTGTCGCTACCACTGGCGTCTTTGAAACAAGAGTAGACACAAGTGTTAATGGCGTTGCTGGCACAGGGTTTGTTGGTACGGGAGTTGTTGACGCCGTATTTCTAGGTGTATTATCACTTCCTGTTTGTGTTGATAGCTTGGTTTGTAGTTCAACAAGTTGTGATAGGTTTTTCTGTGCAGCTAAGCGACTTTCTAAAAAGGCTTTATGCGTAGACGCTTGCTGATGAATTTGATTACTGGCTTTACTTTTCACTGTCACTCCAACAACGCTCGGTGCCGCTACGGGCTGCGTTGTATGTTGATGTTGAGAAAGGGGTGAACTTACAGCTGCTGCTGTAGTTTGAATATTTGGTTCTTGGATAATAGACTGTTGGGGAGTAGACGGTGCTACAACCACATGCTCATTCGTTGAATGCGCGCTAATGCCTTGTGGTTTCAGGTTGTCCATCATCACAGGCTGGTTAACTTTGTTTAAGTGTTTACCTGCAAACTGCGCTTTAATAGCGTGTAAAGATGAGCTAGCACTGTTAACAATCGCGTTACTAATTAACTGACCACCCAGTTTGATCGTTTTAACTAACTGTGGACGTCGTTTGCCAACTGGCGCAGGTGCAGCTTGATGTGCTTGCTCTGAACTCGACAAGATAAGATGTGCACAACTGTTATCACGACCAAGACCGTTAATCGCAATATGTTGACTCGTTTGTTGATCTAACAGCAAGGCCGTTTTAATGATACTCGCCATGCCAGATGCATTAAACGTATGACCAATATTGGCTTTCACCGAACCGATATTTGCACTTGGGTATAAAGTTGGTAACGCCGTTTTTTCAGCACTATTTTCTGCACTAAAACCACTTGCGTGAGCTTCAACGCTCGTTACGTCCGCAGCACTGACTCCGGCTAATGTTAATGCCTTATCCGCAGCAATCGTAATTGCCTTGGCATCGCTACCAGGGGCAAAACTCACCGCATCAATACGCGCATAGACTTGCTCAGCAGTAACTTGCGATGACGGTTTAACAACAATCGCCGCTGCACCTTCACCCACCAGCCATTGTTGCTGGTCAAGAATATTGTTGGTTAGCGAGGCGCTTTCATTTACCTGTCCACTTTCATTCACAGGACCATAGTGCTGACGCAAGGTAATGTTTTCGATTGAACCAGACAAATCAACAGCGGCAATAATAACGGCTTCAACATCACTGGTTTGGAATAGGTTTTCAGCTAACTCAACGCAACGATAAACAGAGTTTTCTTCAGCTGATACGGTAATAGCAGGACCAGAGAAATCCCATAACGCCGAAATACGTGACGCCATGATGTTACCAATGAAACTCGTGTACTGATTTAACTGTGCAGCTGAAGCGACACCATCTTTAGCAATATTAGTCAGTTCTTCACGTTGATCTGAGGTCAGGTTAATACCTTGCTGTAATAAGCTGTCTTCTATCTGCGTTGTCAAATTGACTCGACCACGATACTGATGTAACTCCAGCTCCATCCCCATCGCCACTAATACAGCGACATTACGACCTTCAACGAGACCAGCATCTTTAGCAGCATTGTCTGCTACTTGCATCATCATTAGCTGTTGTGGGATCAAGCAATCTTTTTCATTAGGCGGTACTTTAAAACGCAAGAAATCAATATCAAGCTGTTCAACGTAACTACCCTTAGGCGCTTTGCGTAACTCTAACGACTGCATTACGTCAGCGTTGCTCTCCATGCCTTTCCAGCGCTGTTCAGGTAATTCACGGAAGGTATTCTGATTATTATTTAATAAGGTTTTGAACTGGGCTAAATTACTGGTACTACCAAAATGGCTGTCCATACCAATAATAGCCAGTGGCTCACGCGGTTTAGCGACACTAAAATTAGACTCAAGTGTTTGCGTTGGCTGTTGTAATACCAAATGGGCGTTACTGCCACCAAAACCAAATACACTCACACCAGCGGTACGAGGTCGATCTGCGTTTACCCCTTGAGTCGTTGGCCAAGGCACTGTTGTCGTTGGCATTTGCTCGCCAGTAAAGTAACCGTTTTTAGATTGTAGCGGTTGTTTTAGATTAATCGTTGCGGGGATCAGGCCTTTACCTAGCGCTAGCATGGCTTTCGTCATACCAGGCATACCCGCCGCTGTTAACAAATGACCCAGGTTAGATTTAACAGAGCCCAGCAATGGTTTGTTATTTACGCGACTGAAAAAGGTTTCCATCGAACGCAATTCAACATTATCACCTTTAGGTGTACCTGTTGCATGACACTCGATATAGTCAACTGTGCTTGGGTCAACATCTGCATCGGCATAAGCACGTTCATATACTAAGACTTGACCTTTGGTATTAGGGCTTAATACAAACTCGCCTTTACCGTCATTCGATAATGCACCACCTTTAATAATGGCGTAAATATTATCACCATCACGTACTGCATCACTTTGACGTTTTAATACCATCATGCCAGCACCTTCACCAGCAAATAAGCCTTGTGAGTTTTGGTCAAATGGGGCGTGAACATTGTTAGCTGGGTAAGCTTGAAATATCGAGAAACCCATATTAACGAACATAGGATCAGACGCTGATACAGCACCCGCTAGCATCATGTCTGCTTTACCCGTATGCAGGTAATCACAGGCTAATTTGACGCTATAACAAGATGAAGCACAAGCCGCGTCCAATGCAAAGTGTGAACCACCAAGGCCCGCAGCTTGTGCAATCAATGCGGCTGGATAACCTGCGACTAACGCATTGTCAGCATGTGTTTTTTTAGCCGTTGTGTAATGCGACAATTGAAAATCAGGATGTAATACTGACTTTAAGGCATTATCAACAACCTGATGATACAAAGGCATAAACAACTGGTTAGATGACTTGGTTGGAAATGACAAATTGCCTAAAATCACACCACAGTTTTCTAATGCAGCACTGCCCCAGTAACCCGCATCTGTAAGGGCTTGTTTCGTTACATATAGTCCCCACTGATTAAGGTCATCTAAACCGGCTAAATAATCATTATCGAGTTGATAACCTGAAGCATCAAAATTGAAATCACTGATGTAACCGCCATGCACACAGTAAAACTTATCTGTGTCACCTTTGTTGGCGGTATATTTAGCAGGATCAACGCCCATTTGAACAGCGGTCGCCTTACTGCGGCAATCTTGTTGTTCAAGCAATTGCTGCCAAAATTGATCCGGAGCTTTTGACCCCGGGAACAAATTAGCAATACCTACTACTGCAATATTTTCCATAATTACTCTCTTTAAATCCATATTTCAACTGATGAGATATAACTCATCTGAACTAGATATCGATGTTGACTATTTATCTGTGTTGATTAATTGTCTGTATTTACTAATAGTTCGCGTCTGCGATATGGCCTGCTTTAACCAGGATTGACCCGTTAAACAAGCTATCTAAATTCAAATTCACGCCATGACTAATTAGCTTAGCTATCGCACGAATATAAGTAAGCTCATCACTGGTACCTTTGGCATTCACAGGTACTGATACATGGCTGCTTTGCTTTTGATTACCGTTATCGCCATTAGCTATGATTTTATCTACCCAACTACATAACGAACGACCTGGACCCATTTCAATGAATACCCGCGCGCCTTTGTCATGTAAGGTATTAACCAAGCGCGGGAAATCCACCACATCACACAGACATTTAGCGATACTGTGTGAAATGGCTTTACTGCGTTGTGGGATAGGTAAATAACATGAGCTTGAATACATTTTGGTATTAATACGCGGTGTAACGTCCATATGGTATAACTCAACCATGTGATCATATTCGGCATAAGCTGGTGCACTGTGAATGGCGTTTGCCATATTTAATGCCATTGCTCTTACGCCTAAATTCTTAATGACTCGCTGACATGCTTCTGGATAACCCGCTAACAACAAGCTATCGGGCGTATTGATAATGGTGCAATACACACGGTCTTCATCTGCAGAGGCAATCTCAACCTGTTCGATCGTTGCCTTGATGGTATACGTTTCCCAGATCTGCTCGAACGTACCGTTAGCAACATCATCCATGCCCCAATGCTGACGTAGTGTTCTTAACTCGCCGCAAAGTTGATGATTAAAGGTATTCGATTGCGCAAGACGTGCACTCATCAATCCCGGTTGCTGCCAGCAGCCTAATGCCGCATACATACTCACTTCACCCATGCTATAGCCCGTAGCAAAGTCGGCTTTAACGGCAAATACTTCTTCAAACACCTTGGTAAACACGCAAGCAAAACCCACACCGGCTTCAGCGATATTAGCCAAGTTGCCGCGTAGATCGAGATCCAACTGCTTGAGTTCTTTAAAGCTATGACGACTAATACTGCGAGGGTTAAGTAAGGTGTCTTTAAGACTGGCACCAATGTCATCAGCTAAAGCCGCAACAGGTTGATAAATCTGTGGGAATAAATGAAATAGATCACGACCTAAACCAACATACGTAGCGCCAATACCTGGGTACATGAAAGTAACGCCATTCTCTGTGCTGTTACCAGACCCGCTATTTACAACGTCTTTATTTGCAGGAAGTGCGGTAAAGTAACTGCCCTTCGGGGTTTTCCATTCTTTAGCATCTTCATTAAACACACTCGCGATACCAGCAAACGCCAAGGTTATCTCTTTGCTTAACTCTTCAGCTGTTTCGGCAATAAGTACCGCGCTATAGGCTTTATCAGTATCATTACGGCTATAACAATCTGCTGCGATCTGTTTAATATCAGTCGAAGTACCTAGGCCGGTAATACTTAGTTGTCCAGCAATAATGTCTAATTCACTGCGTAATTGTGCTTCGCTATTACCTTGTACTATAACCAGTGCTAACTCGCTCGATGCAAAGTAACCATTACTGCGTACATCAGCTACCGGATGGTTTTGTTCTGCAGACTGGAGCTGATTTTCTTGTAAAACATTTTCTTGTAAAACAATGTGGCAATAGCTTTGTACTGATAAAAAGTTTTGCTCTGATACCGCGCCATGCGTAATGCAACTATAAGCTGCAACGTGTGCAGAGCCATCAGCGTGTGGAAACCAAGGTCGAGCATCTACCGGCATATAGAATGGTGAACCCTGCCATTGTGACATTTGACTATCACTCGGCTGTTGCCAATCTTTAATCGCCGGAATATAACGCTGGTGTAAACTGATCACACATTTCAATAATCCTGCGACCTGCGAGAAACACCCGCCTTCGCCAGTCACACTACGCGCACTGCTTAATGCAGTATGCAAAGTTTGTGTATGATTATAAGCAGACATTAAGCCCTTGCTTTCAGACAATGCGATTGCCGAATCAGCGGCTGCAGTGACTTCTAACAAACCAACCTGTTCTGCATTAATGCCAGCTTGTTGTAATGCGGCATTTGCAGTATCGGTAATGTTTGCAACGCTAAGTTGAGCACTTACACCCGACTGAGCGAAACCTTTAATGTTGGCATATACATAACATTGATGAGTATTGGCAAAATTGGTTGAAGAGATAAGTAAACTAGCGATACCAGCGACACTGTTATAACCATTGAACGTTTCATCAAAGCTGATTGTTGCCGCAGCTTCAATATCACAACTAGGCACATTAGCCGAGTTATTCATTCCAATAATAGCCACGGGACAGTCTTGATTATTAACCAAATCAGTTACTTGCTTTAATGCTTGGCCTAAATCAGTAATAACAACACAGCTCGCACACGTTTTTGCCACTTGCGCTACAAGTTGTTTATCAACATCACTGCTCATATCAGCAATAAGTAATACGGCGATATCTGCTATGTTCAACTGATTATTTTGCGCTAATAGACCGACAGAGTTAAGTACTGTCTCGGCAGTAATACTTTGTTCTTCGCCATCACTGATAGCATTAGCGTCGATACTATTGCTACTAACATTACCTACATGAGCACCTTGATAAAAAGCACGTTCAACACGATCAATATTGTCCTGTCCGCTAAATTTAGCATCCATACCAATAACAGCTAATTCCGTCATATTCTCTTTAATATCCTATTTCGAATAGTAATGGCTAAAAACGCTGGCAGTCCTAAATTTGAATCTAAATTAAGCCCAGCATTTTTAGCTATTAGTATTGTTAAACAATGAAGAAAATAGACGCCATGCTAATCATGACGCCTATCCATTATTTTTTATTACTTACTGCTCAAGACATATCGTTCAAAATGTCGCTGACACTGACTTGCGCTGATTTAACTTCTGCAAGTAACTGCATATCTGCAGCAATCAATTGAATATCACAACGTGCTTTACTGCCGCGTGAACCCGATAGATCATGTTCAACTACATTAAGTCGCAGATAAAAAACTTCATCTACAACCACTTCTCGATATACAGTCCAAGCCGCTGTAACCGAAGGTAAGCTACCTAAACCAAATTGCTTGCGCACCCAGACCAACATCGCCTGATAAACCAAATCATTCGCAAAGATATTGTTGGCAGCTAAGGGGAATGCACCCTGCCTAGCTGCTGCAACATCTGTTATCTGACAAGCCAATAGCAGCCCCTTGTCATCACAAGCTAATATCTGCTTAATACCCTGCAGACTTTCACCGTGGAACAAGGTGCCATTGCTGTATAACACTTGCGCTTCATCAGCCGATTTAGATTCTGGAACCTGAAGGTTAACCGTTACCGCATCAAGAGGCTGAAAAGCTAACAATATTGTTGCTGCATAATGAAATACTGGCTTACCATCGCTTTTCAGGCTAAATATTTTAGCGGCAATACGGAGCACTGTTTCCTGTTCTGAAACAGCGGTCACAGGCGACAATTGGATTTGATAATCCGCCGCCTCATTACCATCAAAAACCACACCTTTAAACAATTTATAGTCTTCGAAACCGACATATTTTAATGCACAGTCTCGGTTACTATAAGTTGCTTGTGCTGCATCACTCATCCAGGCAATCGCGCATACCGTTGGTAATACCTGATTGCCTTTGATCATGTGGTCAGCTAAAAAGCGGTTATCGCTCACTTGAAAAGAACTGCTGTTAGTCGCTTTGATGCTTTTAATTACTAAAGCATCTGATAAACGACTAACTTGTGGCTTTTTTACAGTTGCAGCCTTTTCGTCAGCATTGGCATCTTTAGATAAATCATTACCCACAAGGATTTGTGGACAACGGTTATCATTAGCGGCTAATTCATTCAGTAATAACTGCGCACCAGCATCGAGTGGAATAATGTAAACACCACGCTGATCAAACATACGTTTTAGCTCAGGCGTTACCATGCCACCGTCCCAAGGACCCCAGTTAAAGCTCAATACTTGAGCTTGTGGGTGCAATGATTTAAAGCGGTATGCGGTTTTGTTTAAGATTTCATTAGCAATCGAGTAATCAGATTGCCCCGGATTACCGTAGAAACCAGCCGCAGATGAGAACAATACCAATTGCTTGATGTTGCTTGCTTCAGTGACAGATAACAGCGATAGCAAACCATCGATTTTAGTGCTGTATACAGACTCAAAATCACTTAGTGTTTTTTGCTCAATAAATTGGTCAGCTAAAACGCCAGCGCCATGAATGATGCCAGTGATAGCACCGAACTTAGCGATAGCTGGAGTGACTGCCGTTTGTACGCTTGCTGCATTAGTTACATCTGCAGAAACATATTCAGCTTGGCCACCAGCAGCGGTAATTGCAGACAAGGTTTGCGCAATTTCACGATTAGCTTGGATTGGTTTTATTAACTGTACGATCTTAACGGGTGTTGGTTTATCACCTGCTGCAATCAAAGCCTGCATTGCTGCTTTCTTTAATGCTGCTTCATCGTTAATACCGTTTGCCCAGCTCGGCTCATCATTTGAAAATTTTGAGCGTCCTAATAAGATGAACTTAGCTTGATACTCTTTAGCTATACGTACTACGCAATGCGCTGTTACGCCTTTTGCGCCACCACTGACTAAAAATACCGAATTAGCATCAATATTATTACCAGCAGTCAGTGCATAACTGTCAGTCGCAACACCGGTTAACGTAATGCGGGCAACACCATTTTGTTCTGCTTGTTGATAACCGACTTCAGTTAATACGCTATCCGCATCAAGTAGCTCATCACAAACAAGACTTGCAACTTGCGCTGCAGCTAATGATGTTGGCATATCTACGGCACGACAGAATACGTTATCCCATTCGTGTGACAGTGTCTTAACTAAACCGTTTAATCCGCTTTGTACTAGGTCTGTCTGTACTAGGTCTGCTTGTGCGTCATTGCTAAAACCAAGTGAACCGCCCTGCTGAGTAACGACCATGAAAGAACCACGGACTTTAGCTGCTTGAGTTACTTTACTCAATTTTGCTAACAAGAAGGCTAACATGAGGCCTTGTTTAGACGCTTGTGGGTATTCGATAGCATTAATCTCGCTACTCGCATGCAGATAGATAACGGCATCAAGTTGTGCGTTAGCTGCAATAATGTTGCTGATTTCAGTTTCATCAACAGCATTTAAAGTCACTAGGTTCACTGACTTATTAAATGCCGTCGTACTTGCTACAACCCAACTTGGTTGCAATGCTGTTACATTCCAGCCAGTTTGAAGCAGGTGTTCTGCGAGTAATACAGCGTTATCACTACCATCTGCCACGATTAAGGCATTAGCACCTTTACAATCTTGGCTTATTTTACTGATAGAGCTTAGACGAGAGATAGCAACGGTTGCGCTCGGCGCCGGTTGAAACTCTGCTTTTGGTTCTACAGCTGCCGTGATAGTAGCAACACTGTTCTGCATAAATGCATCTGACACAGCATTATTTTCAGGGCTAGTAACAACACCACTCGCCTTGCTTTGCATATAAGTTACAATTTCTTCTAACGTACGCAGTTCAGCTAAATCTTCAGGGTTTAGTTCAGGTAAATCAGTGATAATTTCCTGTACCGCACCTAGAATTTCAACACGCTTGATTGAATCAATACCAAGGTCAGCTTCCATGTCCATTGCTAATTCAAGCATATTGGCAGGATAACCAGTCTTATCTGCAACAACATCCATCATTACGTTTTGGATATGGTCTAAATCAATAGACGGTGCTGAACTTGCTACAGCAGTAGGTGCACTTTCTACAGCAACAGGAGCTGCAGGAGCTTTACTCTGCATGTAGCTAACGATTTCACCTAACGTACGTAGTTCGGCTAAGTCTTCTGGGTTTAGTTCAGGTAAGTCAGTGATGATTTCCTGTACTGCACCTAGAATTTCAACACGTTTGATTGAATCGATGCCAAGGTCTGCTTCCATATCCATAGCGAGTTCAAGCATGTCTACTGGGTAACCGGTTTTATCGGCAACCACTTCCATCATTACAGTTTGGATGTGATTTAAATCGATAGAAGGTGCAGAGCTCATTACTACAACATCAGCTACAACATCTGTTGCTGTAACTGTCTCTGCTACTGGAGCCTTGCTCTGCATGTAGCTAACGATTTCACCTAATGTGCGTAATTCAGCTAAATCTTCAGGGTTTAACTCAGGTAAATCAGTAATGATCTCCTGAACTGCACCTAAGATTTCAACACGTTTGATTGAGTCGATACCTAAGTCAGCTTCCATGTCCATGCCCAGTTCTAGCATGTCTGTTGGATAACCAGTCTTATCTGCAACAACATCCATCATCACTGTTTGAATGTGATTCAAATCGATAGACGGTGCTGAACTTGCTACACCAGTAACCGCTGTATCTGTTACAGTCGTCACTACAGGTGCACTTTCAGCTACAGGCGCTTTGCTTTGCATGTAACTAACGATTTCACCTAATGTACGTAATTCAGCTAAATCTTCAGGGTTTAGTTCAGGTAAGTCAGTAATTATCTCCTGTACTGCACCTAAGATTTCAACACGTTTGATTGAGTCGATACCTAAGTCAGCTTCCATGTCCATGCCTAGTTCTAGCATGTCTGTTGGATAGCCAGTCTTATCGGCAACCACTTCTAACATAACATTTTGGATGTGAGCTAAATCAATACCAGCAGATGCAGGCGTTGCAACAGCAGGCGCATTAGTTGCTGAAGATGTTGTTACAGGTGCAGCCGCTTGCGCTTTAACATCCATGTAGGCAACAATTTCACCAAGTGTACGTAGCTCAGCAAGATCTTCAGGATTAAGTTCAGGTAAGTCTGGGATCAGTTCCTGTACTGCGCCTAATATCTCAACACGCTTAATTGAATCGATACCTAAATCAGCTTCCATGTCCATGCTCAGTTCAAGCATATCCGTTGGATAACCAGTTTTATCTGCAACAACCTCTAGCATTACTTTGTTAATAGTTGCGACATCGATAGCCGCTTGAGCTGCGACAACTGGTGTAACAATTGGTTGTGGGATTGTTGCAACTTCTACAGTAGCCTCTGTAGCAACATACGCAGTAGTAACTGGCTCAGCCACGATAGCAACCAATGCAGGTGCTGGTGTAGCAGTAACTGCTGGAGCGATTTCTTGCGTAGGCGCTAATGCCACAGTTTGCACAGCAACCGCCGCGTTATTACTTACACTAGATACAACATTCGTCACTGTATTGGCAATAACTGGAGCAACTACTTTGTTACTAGCGGCAGCGGCTGTATTCACTACCTGAGTTACTGGGGCTGCTAACACATCAGTTTCAGCACCAGTAAGCATGGTGTTCATGTTACTCGTCTGATTGTTCAGATACGTTTCATGTACACGCAGAGTTTCTGATTGGAACTCGTTATACATAGACAGTGTACGATCTAAACTTTCCGGTAATTCATTGCTGGTTTGCGCAGCAAGTACGTTCTGTACTGTTTTCGCATAGTCTTGTGGACCCTGCATAAACTGTTCATGAACGTTTAATAACTGCTGTTGGTGTGCAACAAACTGGCCAACACTGTGTTCGATTGAAGCAACGAGATCGGCATCGCTACCATTAACAACATTGCTACTGTTAGTCGCAGAATGTGAACCGTCAGCATTAACGTAGACAATTTTTTCTACTTCAACGATACGCTCTACTTCGACAATGCGTTCTACTATCTTTTCAACTTCAACGATCTTTTCAATCACTTGTGGTTGTGGCACAACAGCAGGTGCAGCTTTGGCTTGTTTCACCGTCCAACCATCAGTTAATGCATCAGCAAACGCTTTCTTCGTTTTCGGGCTAACATAAGAAGCTGCTGATAACTTCATCAACATAGGCGATGCTTTTGGTGCAACAAGTGGACGCTTAACGGCGTCGTACGGGTCAATATTATCTAATGCGACACCAAGTACTGCCATTTGCAGAGCTGCTTGACGCATTTGCACATCAGCAGGTTGTTTTGGATTAGCATTAACGGCAATTGCCATTACATCAGATTTGTCTGCAAGGATGTTTTCAACCAATTTAGTTAATACATTCTTAGGTCCAAATTCGATAAAGATGCGACCACCATCAGCATAGATATTGTCTATTTCTTGATTGAAATGAACAGATTCCAACATATGGTTTTTCAGGTTTTTCTTAATTTCATTCGGTTTACTTGAATGCACTAAGCCTGTGCCATTAGCAAATACAGGAATGCTTGGCGCTTTAAATTTAGCGCTATCAACCGCTTTAGCAAATGGTTTTTGAGCGTGGCCAACTAATGGAGTATGGAATGCAGCAGATACCGGCAGTGGCACAACTTTAAAACCAGCATTGCTCAAGGCAGTAACAGCAACACTCACCTGCGCACTCGTACCAGCAATAACAACCTGGTTATTCGAGTTGTAGTTAGCAATAGAGACATCATCAATCGTATCAATGATAGCAGCTACTTGCAGTGGGTCACCGACAACAGCGGCCATCTTACCCGCATCAAAATCTTGTTGCTCTGGCGCAGCCATTGCTTGACCACGACTACGCGCTAACATCATGTAATCGCTTTCGCTTAATACATCTGCAGCCCATAATGCCGTTAACTCACCGAAGCTATGACCCGCAGCGAAATCAGCTTTAAAGCCTGCTTGTTGGAAAGTCTTGAACAGACCAACACTCAAGCTACCAATCGCAGGTTGTGCATGTTGAGTTAGACGTAATTGCTCTTCTTGTAGCTTACGCTCTGCATCCGTGTAAACAGGAATAGGGAAAGTCACGGCAGACAATTGGCCTAAGCCAGCCGCACAGAACTCTTTATCCATCGCTGCTGCACTGTGCATCATGCTTGGGAAGTTACAAGTTAACTCTCGTCCCATGTTCACATATTGCGAACCTTGCCCTGAGAATAGTGCAACCACTTTACCCGTTGCATCAATACCAGCTTGGCGATAGTAAACCCCAGTAGGTACTGACCATGTCGTTTTATCTGCATTAGCATTAAATTGTTTCAATGCCGTATCAATCATAGCTATCGCTTCGTTGGCATTACGCGCAACAAAACCTAAACGAGCTTGGTTAACGGAAGGCGTTTTTAACGGCCATGTTGTCACTAACTCGTTAAATACAAATGCTTGCTGGTCGGCATCGACAGCCAATTTAGTGCGCCAGTTATTTAGCTCAGCAATGATACCTTGTTGATCATTTGCCGATATCAACACAGTTTGACTCACTGAATTTAAGCGATACGCGCTATCGTGACCCGGACGGTACTCTTCTAAAATAATATGGAAGTTCGTACCACCAAAACCAAATGAACTGATACCAGCACGACGTGGAATACCATCTTCACGTGGCATCCAAGGACGCGTTTCGCTGTTTAGATATAACGGGCTATTTTTGATATCCAAAGCTTCGCTTGGCTTATCGATATGAATCGTTGCAGGTAGGATTTTATGATGTAATGCTAATGCTGCCTTGATCATACCCGCAGAACCAGCCGCAGATTTAGTATGACCAATTTGCGATTTAACTGAGCCTAACGCGATATGTTGCTTTTCATCACTGGCAGCGCCAAAGTGTTTAGTTAGACCAGCAAATTCCGCGGCATCACCCGCTTTAGTACCCGTACCATGGCCTTCAATTAGTCCACATGTTTCAGGGGCAAAACCTGCATCTTCATAAGCACGTTTCAACGCCTTTGCTTGGCCATCTGGGCGCGGAGCATAAATAGATTTGAAACGACCGTCAGAAGACGTGCCAATCCCTTTTAATACTGAATAGATTTTGTCGCCGTCACGTTCAGCATCTTCGAGACGTTTAAACGCCATCATGCCGATACCTTCACCAACGAGCATACCTTTTGAATCGTCATCAAACGGACGGATATCATCGTTAGTGGTAAAAGCCGGCGTTTTTGAGAATGACATATACATGAATGGCGAGTTATCACAACATACGCCACCCGAGATCATCACTTCTGAACGATATTCAAGTAAATCAGAGATCGCCATTTTTACTGCAGCAAGGGAGCCGGCGCATGCCGCATCAACCACACAGTTAGTACCGCCAAAATCGAAGCGGTTAGCAATTCGACCAGCAATCACGTTGCCTAACATGCCTGGGAATGAGTTCTCTTCCCAGCCGATGTAAGCTTTTTTGAATTTGTCGATGATCATAGCGCGATCATCTTCATCAACCCCTGAGGCTTTTAATACTTTTTCTAATACAGGGCCTTGTAAGCGTGAGGTTAATGGCGAAATTTGTTTCTGACCACCACCGACACCGAGCGTGATACCAATTTTATCATGGTCATAATCACTGCCTATACCGGCATCACTTAATACGTCACGAGCAACAATTAATGACAGAAGTTGTGCAATGTCAGTTAACTCTAGAATATTTGGCGGTAAACCAAATTCCATCGGATCAAAATCAAGTTCAGGGATGAAACCACCGCGTTTGCAGTATGTCTTATCCGCTGCTTTCTTGTCTGCCGAGTAATGGTCGTCAATGTTCCAGCGATCGCTAGGTACATCAATAATAGCGTCCACAGAGTCAACGATGTTATCCCAGAATTGATCCAGGTTTTTAGCATCTGCAAAAACCGATGCCATACCAATGATTGCAATCGGACATTCTTGCAAGCGAGAATTTAACTGTTGATCATCACTACTTAACACATCCTTGGCGTGCTTAATCGATGTGGTTTTCTTTTTAGCCATTGCGTTATTGCTCCTGTAAGGATCTATTTTGTGCACTAAAAACAATGCTCATCAAAACGTTCATTTGAACTCTAGATACAAACCTAGCGTACAAGTGTACTCTTAAATGGCGAAAAAAATCTACCATCGTTCATTTGATAAAATGCTTGAGGTAGATTTAGTTGTTTTAAATTTTATTCCAATCGATTTGAAATTGAACTCAAACGTTCAAAGTCCTAATTGTTATAATTTATACTTGCAACAATATACATAGCTTTAAAAATCACTACAATCCCACTAACAATGGCTAAAAAGCTAACTGATTAGACCAGGTAAACGCTAAAATAACAGATTAAAGTTTATGTTAATTTCATGACTTGGTGGATATTAGGCATGTTTTCACTCTATTTACACCATAATTAATTGCATTTAAGTTAAATTCCGTCTTTATAAAATATAAATAACTAACAAATTAATCATCTAAAATTTGTCTGATATCTCACTTTGGCGTACATTTGTACGCCTTAACACAGCTGAAAATAAATTAAAAATTACATTAAATTACACAGGTAGGCGGTTATTAAATCACAATCAAGCATTAATAGATTAAATACTCAGTTGGCATTAAGCCTAACTTAGGCAAAATAAATAGAGAAAAACAGGATAAGTTTGGATCCGTTAGTATTAATCCTTGTTCATGGCAGCTAATACATCATCAGGTATTGGTTGTAAGCGTTTTTGTTTATCTAAGCACACCATTTCAATGTCACCAATAACCGCCGCTTTAGTCGAGTTAGGACGCCAAACTTCCTGACGCCAGATAGTTTTGTATTTACCGTCGAGTACAAAGGAAGTTCGAATATCACAAACTTCAGCAAATTCGACCCCATCCTGAAAAGTCATATTGGCTTTATACACCGCAAAACCCAGGCCACGTTCATTCCAAAGTGTCGCTAATAGATCACTATCAATCACATGCTCACGTGCACGTTCAAAATATTTTAAAAAGTTAGGGTGATAAACGACACCAGAATGGTCGGTATCTTCATAATAAATTTGTACTGGATGGTGGTATATCTTTGTCATTGCAGAAATTAACTCAATTGATCAAATGGCTAAAATATATAGCATATAGATAAATGTGAAAAATAACAGGGCTATGTCATCGGATGTTATGTTGGCTGTTGTGCTAAGAGTATTGTGTTAAGAGTATTATGCGAAGGTCTTATGCTGAAAGTGCTATGTTGAAACGAGTGGAAGATATTCGAGGATAATTACATGCTGAATTAACGAGTCCTGCTTATAGTACTTATATTGACTATAAACAGAGGCTCGTTGGTGTGGAGACATTTAGTCTTCAGACACCATTTTTATATATAGCGCTTCTACTTTATCACGTGCCCAAGGGGTTTTACGTAAAAATTTAAGACTAGACTTAACACTTGGATTCTCAGTAAAACAACGAATATTGACGTAGTATCCAAGACCATCCCAACCATATTTAGCAACAAGGCTGTTAATTATGTTTTCGAGAGTTATGCCGTGAAGTGGGTTATTTATTTGAGTCATGTTTACCGTGATAAGTTGTTTATGGTTAATAGAAAATCAGTATAACACAAGATTTGGCTAAAATTAGACATCACAGAACGACTGTGAGGCTATCATTAGCCATTTTTCTAATGTATAAATCCGTGTGGCCCCGCTATTTGTCGCCGTTGCTAGCAAGTTTATCACCAAACCATTTGCTAAAGACGTTCTTTTTGACCTCGCTAGTGATGAAACTTTGTTTCAACTCCATAAGACTGTCATGTTGATCTTTTGCAGCATCATAACCAATCTGATAGATCTCCCGTAATGATTTTTCATCAGTTGCAAACGTATTGTAATTCAACAGCGCCTCAGGATAAATTTGCACATCACATTGCGACAATTTATCTAATTCAGCCCCACTGCCCTGCAGCGTAAACGCACGTAATACCACATCTTTGATACTCGAGAGTTCTTCAGCTTCAACCTGACGAATAGGCGATACGTACACGCCAATGATTTTATCGCAATCATCTTCAATAACACTTACAGGGAAGTGATTAACAATACCGCCATCTGAATACACTTGATCATCTATAATCATAGGCGAGAAAACTAAAGGGTAACTTGCCGAAGCCAGTAATGCATTAATAACGGAGCCATCTTTAAATATATGCTCTTTACCGAGTAGCATATTGGTCGCAACAATGCGTAATTCGGGGTTAAGGTACTCAAAACTATCTTCAGGGATATATTTAAGCACTTCAGGATATAATTTTGCAGGGTCTATAAAACCAGCTCGAGCGCGGGTAAACTTCCAAGAAAAAGGTTTAACATCAATGAAGAATTGCAAAATATCATCAATTTCAAGCCCTGAACAATAAAGCGCCCCAACCATAGAGCCAGCACTTGTACCCGCAATTACATTCGGTCTTATATCTTGCTCTAACAGGTATTTTAATACACCAAGATGAGCAATACCTTTCGCGCCACCGCCAGAAAGGACTAAGCCAATTTTATGTTTAGCACTATCCATCTATTTCTTTAACCCTTTAATCAACGTTAATCACTTTATATTACGCTATATTAATAGTTTATGTACCCTTTATAATACGCGCTATCGCATTCTTTATAAAAGAATTTATAAACTATAGATATAAAAAAAGAGAGCATACGCTCTCTTTTTTGTAATATCAATATGGCAACTTAAAGTTGGTGAACAGATGCCGTATTCGTTGTGCCTGATGGTACTAGTGCACCTGATACCATCACAACAATATCACCTTCTTTAGCTAGGCCAGTTGCTAGCGCAAGCTCTTTACCTTTACGGTAAAACTCATCAGTGCTATCAATCTGCTCAACGATGCAGCTGCTTACGCCTTTAGTTAGGCATAATTGTTGCGCTGCTTTTTCATTAGTTGTAATCGCTAAGATATTCGCTTTCGGGAAATATTTACGTACCGATTTAGCAGATTTACCACCGCGTGTAGCAACAACGATAAGTGGAGCAGACAATTTTTCAGTCGTCTCTACCGCGCCTTTACACACAGCTTCTGTAATACGCATGCTTTTAGCTACAATATTCGCACCTAAATCCGAAGTCATTGAGTTATCAGTACGCTCACAGATATTTGCCATGATAGACACAGCTTCAACTGGGTATTTACCTTTAGCTGTTTCGCCAGAAAGCATTACCGCATCTGTACCATCAAGTACAGCATTGGCAACATCGCCAGCTTCTGCACGTGTAGGACGTGGGTTACTGATCATTGAATCAAGCATTTGTGTTGCAGTGATTACAACTTTACCTGCTTTATTACATTTTTTGATCATCATCTTCTGTGCCATGATCACTTCTTCAACAGGGATCTCAACACCTAGATCACCACGAGCAACCATGATGCCGTCAGATTCAGCAAGGATCTCATCGAAATTATCTACACCTTCTTGGTTTTCAATTTTAGAGATAATTTGAATGTTTTCGCCACCGTGATTAAATAATACTTCACGAATTTCTCTTACGTCATCCGCTTTACGGATGAATGATGCAGCAACAAAATCAACTTCTTGCTCACAACCAAACGCAAGGTCGGCTTTATCTTTTTCAGATAATGCTGGCAGACCTACACTGATGTTAGGTAAGTTAACGCCTTTGTTTTCACCAAGTGCGCCCGTGTTTAATACTTTACATTTAACTTCAGTGTCTGTTGTTTCAGTCACTTCCATTTCAATCAAGCCGTCATCAACAAGGATGATTGCGCCAGGATTAAGGTCTTTAGCAAAGCCAGCATACGTTACAGCTACACAGTCTTTATTACCAACAACGTTAATATCTGTTGTAAATGTAAATGACTGACCAACAGTTAATATGACATCTTCACCGTTTTCTAATTTAATTGTGCGGATTTCTGGACCTTTAGTATCCAGTAAAACAGCAATCTTTTTATTTAAGTTTTCACTTACTTGACGGATATTTTGAATACGTACTGAATGTTCAGCAAAGTTACCGTGAGAGAAGTTTAAACGCATCACGTTCATGCCTGCATTAACAAGCTCTGTTAGTTTCTCTACTGATTCAGTTTTTGGACCAATTGTACAAACAATTTTAGTCTTTTTCATTCTTATAGCTCCGATGGGATATTTTATATTCTTGTAAAATTCGTGTTCTTACTTATAGTCTAGATGAGAAAGTTATTGTCATAACTGAGAATGCGACTATAAATAAATTATTTATTGAAACGAAATAGCTTTTACTGAAACGATATCGCTTTCATATGAAACCAATTATAACAAGTATCTATTAAAAAAAATAGATAGCGTTACGTAAAGAAAGGTAGAATCTATACCTAGATCAAGTTTATTCGACTCTTAAGACTAAAAACAAAGCAAGTACAGGCTAAATCATCATTAGATGTTACGTAAATGGCTTTTTTGTTATTACTTTGGGGGGTATTCAGTGGGGAATAAACACCATATACAACGAAGCTTATGGTGTTTATTAAACTTAATTAGTAGATCTTTTTACCATCTGGACGAGTTCTCAATAACCTGAGTGTCCACATGTATTGGTCAACACCACAATTAATTAAGGCTTCGATCTCTTTATTCATCATCACAGCATCCTGCTCTGGACTTTCCGATGGGAAGTTTTGCATTGCTGGTCGAATAAAGGTCTCGAATTTACCCAATGATTCATTATACGCAGCATAAACAGGAACAACCACAGCATCTGTTTTTTCCGCAAGTTTTCCCATCACAGGCAATGTGGCTTTTTGAGTAGCAAATAAAGGGGCAAACACGCTGCGTTTAGGACCATGATCTTCATCAGGTAAATAGTAACAACTTTCGCCACTTTTAAGTGACTTAATCAAAGCCCCTAGCCCAGCCTTACGGTGATAAACGGTGCCACCAAACATAGCGCGTTGGCGTGTCATCAGCCAATCGAACAGCTCATTATCAGAGTTGTTAAACATAGTACAAAATGGCGCGCCATAAGAAGCAATGTGTAGACCTGCAAAATCAATAGCGAAACTATGCGGCACTAATAAGATACAAGCCTTACCCTGTTCAAGTAATGGGAATAAATTCTCACCACCATGAACAATCATACGATTACGATTATAGGCACGGCTACGGGCACTTGGCTCTGCATAGCTTAAGATCGTTTGACAAAAAGTAACTAGATTGACCATGATAATACGGTCTTGCTCTGCATCATCCATTTCAGGAAAACACATAGATAAATTGATCTTTGCTACCTTCTTGCGCTTCGCCATCATTTTTAGACTAAATAATTTTGTTGCTATAAATCGGGCAAACTTATCGCGAGGCTTCACGGGCATAAAAGCTAATAAGTATATTGCAAACACGCCGAACCACACAGGCCAAAACTTAGGTAGCAAAAACGTCTTTTTAAAAGAAAGGTCGTACGGTTTATATTTATCAGACATATAATTTTATTAAACCTATTTAAATTACAAAAATATTACAGAGAACAAGCTGATTAGTTTATGCAGTTATGCTAGCAAAACCAACTGTTTTTTAAATTTCTATACTATGTGTCGTGTTTTAGTACGTTATTAATCAATGCTAATAGCTAAATTTAGCTGTAATTTCATCATTTAGTGTAAAAAAAGCTGTTCAACTCATTCATTTTACATATATTTTACACTTATCCCAAATTGCCATTGAGATATAGCGGTTTATCATGATAAATTTAATGTATGTGGATTATTATTGTTTTTAAATTATTTACTTATAACGTTTAAAACACTAATTAGTATCACCTTGCGTTGAATGGATTCAATCGTGCCTGCTTTATACATTAAGGTCTACATTGGTCTATTACCTCGCCACTACAATTAATGGATCTTCACTTTTACGCCATTAAATTATCGATTCCACATTGAAATGCATTTTTTATAAATGTTTTATCATTAAAGTTTGCATTAAATCTACAATGTGGCAAATTAGACACACTATTTAGAAAGTTAGCTGCAGACGCAGCATTAGAAGGAATTAGTTATGTGCTCAATATTCGGAATTCTAGACATCAAGTCAGACATTAAACCTCTTCGCGAACAAGCACTAGAACTATCAAAGTTACTACGTCACCGCGGCCCAGATTGGTCAGGTATCTATACAAGTGACAATGCGATTTTAGTTCATGAACGCCTTGCTATTGTTGATGTAAATAATGGTGCACAACCGCTATACAATGAAGAAAAGACGCACGTACTTGCTGTTAATGGTGAAATTTATAACCATAAAGATTTAAAGAAAACACTGAACGTAGACTTTGAATTCCAAACAGAATCAGACTGCGAAGTGATCCTTGCGCTATATAAAGAAAAAGGCACGCAATTTTTAGATGATCTAAATGGTATTTTTGCTTTCGCTTTATATGACGAAACTGAAGACGCTTACCTGATTGGCCGTGACCATATTGGTATCATCCCACTTTATACTGGCTATGATGAACACGGTAACTTTTATGTTGCATCTGAGATGAAAGCATTAGTGCCAATTTGTACTCAAATTGAAGAGTTCCCAGCAGGCCACTACCTCTGGAGTAAAGATGGTGTAGTAACGCCTTATTACCAACGTGATTGGAAAGAATTTGATAACGTTGCACAAAATGGTGGTGATAAAAGCATTGTTAAAAAAGGTTTAGAAGATGCAGTTAAACGTCAACTAATGTGTGATGTGCCTTACGGCGTATTATTATCAGGCGGTTTGGATTCTTCTGTTATTTCTGCAATCACGCAACAGTATGCAAAGCGTCGTATCGAAGACGGTGGTAAAACTGAAGCATGGTGGCCACAACTACACTCTTTCTCTGTGGGTCTAAATGGCTCTCCAGATTTAGCGGCTGCGCAAAAAGTTGCAGATCATTTAGGTACTATCCATCACTCAATTGAGTTCACAGTGCAAGAAGGTATCGATGCATTACGTGATGTGATTTACCACATTGAAACTTACGATGTAACGACTATTCGTGCATCAACGCCAATGTACTTAATGGCACGTAAAATTAAAGCTATGGGCATTAAGATGGTTCTTTCTGGAGAAGGTGCTGATGAATTGTTCGGTGGTTACCTGTACTTCCACAAAGCGCCAAATGCTAAAGAATTCCATGAAGAGACTGTACGTAAAGTAAATAAACTACATATGTTTGATTGCTTACGAGCGAACAAGTCAATGGCAGCTTGGGGAATCGAAGCCCGTGTACCTTTCTTAGATAAAGAGTTTGTTGATGCTTCAATGCGCCTAAACCCTGAACTAAAAATGATCACTGGTGACCGAATTGAGAAAAACATCATTCGTGAAGCATTTGAAGACTTGCTACCAGAAGAAATTGTATGGCGTCAAAAAGAACAATTCTCTGATGGTGTTGGCTATTCTTGGATTGACCAACTTAAAGTGCACGTTGAAGAAGCGGTAACGGACCAAATGCTAGCAAGTGCAGCATTTAAGTTCCCAATCAACACACCAGATACGAAAGAAGGTTACTACTATCGTGCCATCTTTGAAGATCACTTCCCTGGTGACTCTGCAGCGAAATGCGTACCATTTGGTAAGTCTGTTGCTTGTTCAACTGTAGAAGCATTGGCGTGGGATGAAAGTTTCCAAAACAATGCTGATCCATCGGGTCGTGCTGCTGGTGTTCACAACGAAGCATATGAAGACTAATACGATTTAGTACTCAATAGTCATCAATCAAAACAGCACTCCGGTGCTGTTTTTTTATTTATATACGAAAACTCCTAAAAAGACTCATGCGCTTAAACACGAATACGTAAGCATAAAAAAACGCCAATACTTTAAGTATTGGCGTTTTTATTTAAAAGAAGCCCTTTATGTCATAGGACTGCTTAATCAATAAATATAAACAGTGCGTTTATTTCTCTAGAATTGCAGTTATACCTTGACCACCAGCGGCACAAATCGAGATCAAACCACGACCAGAACCTTTCTGATCAAGCAATTGTGCTAGCGTAGCGACAACACGACCGCCAGTAGCTGCAAATGGGTGACCCGTTGCTAAGCTGCTACCTTTCACGTTTAGCTTAGTCATATCAATTGAGCCAAGCGCAGCATCTAGACCTAGTTTTTCTTTACAGAATTTTTCATCTTCCCAAGCTGCTAATGTTGATAAAACTTGTGCAGCGAATGCTTCATGAATTTCATAATAATCGAAATCTTGTAATGTAAGACCTGCACGCTTAAGCATTTTTGGTACAGCATAAGCAGGCGCCATTAATAGGCCTTCTTTCTTATCCACGAAGTCGATTGCTGCCGTCTCGCCAAATGTTAGATAAGCTTGTACTGGTAAGTTGTGTGCAGCAGCCCACTCTTCACTTGCAAGTAATACAGCAGATGCGCCATCAGTAAGGTTCGTGCTGTTACCCGCCGTCATTGTGCCGTTAACTTTATCAAAACACGGCTTTAATTTAGCCAGTTTCTCAACAGTTGTGTCTGCACGTAATACATTATCTTTCGTTAGGCCAGCCATAGGTGACACTAACGTATCGAAGAAACCTTCTTCATATGCTGCAGCTAATTTTTGATGACTTGCACAAGCCAATGCATCTTGTGCTTCACGTGAGATATTCCACTCTTTCGCTGTTACTTGACAGTGATCGCCCATCGCCATTTTGGTACGCGGTTCTTTATTTGCTGGCGTTAGTGGCGCAAAGTGTTTTAGACGTAGACGAGATAGTGCTTTCAAACGTTGTTTACCCGTTTTAGCTCGATTAAGCTCAAGTAATACACTGCGCATACCTTCACTCACTGCAATCGGTGCGTCAGATGTCGTATCAGAGCCACCAGCAATACCGGCTTCTATTTGACCAAGCGCAATTTTGTTTGCTACTTGGATAGCAGCTGCTAGACCAGTACCACAAGCTTGCTGAATATCATAACAAGGTGTTTCAGGTGCAAGACCTGCACTTAGCACGGCTTCACGTGTTAAGTTAAAATCACGAGAATGCTTAATGACTGCGCCAGCAACAACTTCGCCAAGCTGCTCACCACGTAGGTTATATTTAACTACTAAGCCACGGATAGTTTCCGTCAGCATGTCTTGGTTACTTAGTTTTGAATATGCTGTATTTGAACGTGCAAACGGGATACGGTTACCGCCGATAATTGCTACTCTTCTTATTGTTTGACCTGTCATGGTTTATTCCTTTAATTAAAATGACTTATATATGCCCGTAGCACATTAGACGTAAGATACAATAATGTAACATTGTTGATACAAGTTTAAAATAAAAACTCTAACTTGGTTATTTGTTGATCAGAGTGTTATCGTTATGCATAAAGAAAAGGCATTGATTGCAACGAGTTAATTCACAGCAAATGATCACAACATCAGAATTTATTTATTATTTAGTTATACTATACCGATTTACGATGTAATGAACTGGTCTATTTATTATTACGTGGTGGCAGATAAGTCATAGCCATCAGATAATTTTAAACACATGCTCATCTTCGATATTCAGGCTGTTCACTATAACAAGGATCAAAAAATGACGGACACATACGCAAAACTAGCTAATGGCAAGTGGACATCAGGCTTATTTAAAGCTCTTAATCTTCCCCAACCTGTCACCTTGGCACGATTCACTGAGGGCTCAGATCTCATCTCTGGTAATGTACTCATCGGCGCGGCAAGCAATTGCGAATTAGTTAAACCTATAATTCACACACTTAAAGATGCTCAACTCACTATTAGTTACCCTAATAGCACATCAAAGTTGGCTAACCTTAATGCACAATTCAATGCTGCATCACTACAAGCCACACCAATCAGTCTAAATGCCATCGCTAAGTCTGACAGATTCAACGGTATAATATTTGATGCATCAGGGATAAAAACAAGTAACGAATTAAGTGCATTACATCGGTTTTTTCAACCTGTTATTAAGCAACTTGCCCCCTGTAGTCGAGTGATCGTATTAGGCCGTCCCAGTGCACATATAAAAGAAGTCAGTAATGCAACAGCGCAGCGTTCGCTAGAAGGATTCTGCCGCAGTTTAGCGAAGGAAATAGGTAAGAATGGCAGCACCTGTCAACTTATCTATGTGCAACCTGGCAGTGAAATGTTATTAGAGGCTCCCCTGCGCTTCTTAACCTCAGCAAAATCAGCCTATATCTCAGCACAGGTGATTAACGTAAAACCCGGTACAGTAGAAGGAACTATTAACTCGGCAAAGCCACTGCAAGGAAAAACCGCCCTTGTGACAGGCGCATCTCGTGGTATCGGAGCGGCTATTGCTGAGACACTTGCTCGCGATGGCGCACATGTTATTTGCTTAGATATACCCGCATTAAAACAAGATCTTGAAAAGATAACCCACCGCTTAAAAGGTAATAGTATTATTGCAGATATAACCACTGCAGATGCCCCAGATATTATCGCTGAATTTGTACGAGAACATCCACTTGATATCATCGTACATAATGCAGGTGTAACAAAAGATAAAACGCTTGCCCGTATGACAAATAATCATTGGGACGTACTGATGGATATTAATTTGTCGGCAATGGAAAGGATCAACGAGCGACTGTTAAACGAAGATCTACTGAACGAATACGGCCGTATTATTTGTGTTTCTTCGATGAGTGGTATTGCCGGTAATTTTGGCCAGACTAATTATGCAACGTCTAAGGCTGCAGTCATTGGCTATGTCGATGCAATGCAAACGCCGCTTGCAGCGAAACACATTACCATAAATGCCGTGGCACCAGGTTTTATTGAAACAAAAATGACAGCAGCTATTCCGTTTACAGTCCGTGAAGCTGGTCGTCGCATGAATTCATTAAAACAAGGGGGGAAACCTGTTGATGTTGCTGAAGCGATTGCCTTTTTTGCTCAACCTCAGGCGGCTGGTGTGACAGGTAATACCATCAGAATTTGCGGCCAATCATTAATCGGCGCTTAGTTTAGTAAATAATGTCAAATAGTTAACTCAAGTATTTCACTTTAGTACTTGAGTTAACTCTCTTGAGATCTGCCACTTCATTCTGATTTTATTTTGAATTATTAGCCACGTGTTTACTACGGCGGTATTCAATTGGCGTCATTTTTACCCAGCGCTTAAAGGCTCGATAAAAAGTACTTGGTTCAGAAAACCCAGTGAGATACACAATCTGATCGATAGATTCGTCTGTGTTCGCCAACAGTTTTTTTGATAACTCACAACGGAAATCAGCTAATATTTGATTAAAGTTATAATCAATGTCAGCCAGTTTAGCCCTTAACATACGCGGTTTCATGTCAAGTTCCGTGGCGATGCTTTCTAATGTCACCACGCCAGATTCAAGTTGCTGTGCAATCACCTTTCGTACTTTATCCACTAAATCTTGCAGTTCTAACTTGGCGACTTTACGGCTTGCAAGCTGATCGTGTAACGCGAATAGCTCAGGTTCTGCATGCGAAGAAGGACGCTCAAGTAAATCAGCATCGAAATAAATATAATTATCTTCTGCAGAAAACTCAATGGGACATGTGAATACGTTGGTATAGGCAGTAATATCTTTTGGCCGAGCATGAGCAAAGGCTATTTTTGTTGCCTTAAATTCAGATTCTGTCACATATAAACAAAATTTAAATGCGCCTATCACTAAGCAATCGTTCAAATGACGATTAGCATCTTCCGTTAAACCATCTAAGTTCACAGATAATCGCGCTTCATTGCCTTCCGTCTTAATAGAGACACTCGCAGCATCACTGATTAATCGAAAATATTTTGTTGCGCGTTCCCAGCCAGTACCGAACGTCGGGCTACTAAGGAAAAGATACTGTAATACCTGCCCCGTGAAGACGGGCATTCTCTCACCGAGTGAGATTCCAATGTTAGGATCTTGTGATATGTCTTCTAATACTTGCCAAAAATGTGTCTGTGCATCATTAGGAGTGCGAAGGTCTTTATCATTCAACACCTCTTCACTTATGTTACAACGAGAAAGTACTTCAGTTACATCAATCTCTAACTCTTTCATTGCCTCATAAGCAATGCGTAATAACATACCCGCATCTTGCATAATTTATCCACTTTTAGCTCTATTCTTTATTCAGTTAATCACTTTAACACTATCAAAGGTATGAGTAACGAGTTTAGCAGAAGTATTTGACCGAACTGCCATAAACCGATTACGGATTCGCCAATTTAACTTCTCAAGTAAAATGATAACATAAATGCAACATATTCTAATGTGAATTATTTCAATGCGGCCTAGCCAGTTAACAAAACAACCGATCATCTCGCTGTTATATTTGAAAGCAGCGGTCAATTCGATCGTAAAAACGCAGACAAACACTTGGTCGACACAGTCGTGTACTGAGCAATTTAGCATTAGTGGGCAAAGAATAAATCCGAAAAATTTAAAGCAGTACATTAAATGTTGCGGATTTAATAGCACAAATTACGTCCCTGTGACTTATCCATTTGTGATGACTTTCCCATTATTGATGAAACTAATGACATCAACACTGTTCCCCATCTCCATATTAGGGCTCATCCATTATAGAAACCGCATGACACAACACCAACCGATAGCATTAAACGCGATATACACGAGTATATGCAGGCTGAGTAAGGATCGCATAACAGATACCGGACGTTTCATTGACATTCAAATTGATGTTTTTGTAGATGGACAATTAGCGTGGGAATGTACATCTACATTCTTACAAAAAACGAAAAAACCAGGCACTGCTCGAGTATCTCAACGCTCCGGCAGCGTGCAAATAATGAATACAGCAACGAGTAATTCTTTCGAGCCTATTTCATCGTTTAAATTTAGTTCTTTTGACGCATACAAATATGCTTATGTATCCAAAGACACAAATCCAATCCATTTACATTTTATCCCTGCGAAAATAATGGGGTTTAAAGCATCAATTGTACATGGCATGTTTGCCAAAGCACGCGTGCTCGCACAGTTAGAAAACTTGATTGATATTCAACATATTAGTATTGATGTTCAATTTAAAAATGCTATTTTTTTACCCGCTCAAGTTTGTTTGAACGTCGTATTATCACAGCAGAACAACACATTTAGTCTAACCGACTTAAACCAAGACGTGACACATTTAACAGGTGTCATAACCCCTCTTCTTAATAAAACGAATTAGCTTATGACTGTTATATCCGGCAAAGATTTAATTAAAAGTACCATCAACCTATTAAAAACACCAAAGCCTATCATTAAAGGCTTGTGGCACTTGCAGCAAGCAAAACCCGAACGTTTTATGTCTATTGGTTTATTGCTAGAACAGCAAGCCGCCAATAATTCTGACTTGATTGCAATACAATTTAAAGACCAGCGTTATAGCTACGACGCATTGAATAAGCAAGCGAATCAATATGCGCACTTTCTTCATGAATATGGCATTGGCCAAAATGACAAAGTTGCGATCATGCTGGATAATAGACCTGAAACCATCATTATTGCCCTCGCGGTTGTCAAGCTTGGTGCGATTGCCTGTATGATAAACACGACCCAACGGGACTCAATCCTTGAGCATAGCCTCAGCGTAGTCGATACACGATTACTCATCGCGGATGAATTATATATATCCGCCATTAATAATATTAAAACCAGTCTGTCATCGACGCTACAACAAAATGTCTTTTACATTCCCGCTTTAGCTGCATCAGACATGAACGATAAGTATAAAAACATAGCAACACTTGTAGCAAATTATTCAGTATTAAACCCTGAATCAACAGCGCAGATACAGCTTAAGCATTGTGCATTTTATATCTTTACCTCGGGTACAACGGGACTGCCAAAAGCAGCAAGAATGAGTCATCACCGTTGGTTTAAATCGATGGCTGGCATGGGAATGGCTTCATTACGCTTAACCGCTGACGATGTATTGTATCTATCACTGCCCTTGTACCACAACAATGCACTGACGGTATCATTGAGCGCTGTATTTGGTAACGCAGCGACCCTCGCACTCTCTGAAAAGTTCAGCTCAAGTCGTTTTTGGGATGAAGTTCGTACACATAAAGCCACTGCGTTTACCTACATCGGCGAGCTCTGCCGTTATTTATTAAATGTACCGCCTAACAATAACGACAAACAGCACAATGTAAAAAAAATCATTGGCAATGGATTACGCCCCGAGATTTGGGATGAATTCCAGCAACGTTTTGGCATCGAACATATTAATGAATTCTACGGCGCAAGTGAATGTAACCTTGTTTTCACTAACGCTTTGAATTTACCGCATACAGCTGGCGTTACTCCACTTGCTTTTACCGTAGTTAAATATGATATCGACA
This sequence comes from Moritella sp. F3, assembly GCF_015082335.1. Taxonomy (NCBI): domain Bacteria; kingdom Pseudomonadati; phylum Pseudomonadota; class Gammaproteobacteria; order Alteromonadales; family Moritellaceae; genus Moritella; species Moritella sp. F3. The sequence continues at coordinate 178,357 of NZ_BLRL01000001.1, forward strand.
ATGACGAACCGGTTTATAATGCGAAAGGTAAAATGATCAAGGTAAAAACAGGAGAAGTCGGATTACTGCTAACAAAAATAACCAAGCGTTCTCCATTTGATGGTTATACTGATGACAACGAAAGTAATAAAAAACTATTTAAGTCTGTTTTAAAAGACGATGATTGTTATTTTAATACCGGTGATCTCGTTAATTACCAAGGTTACCGTCATATCTCCTTTGTCGACAGATTAGGTGATACATTCCGCTGGAAAGGCGAAAATGTCGCCACGACGCAAGTTGAAGCGCAAGTTAACGATTTTGTTCAAATTGAGCAAAGTGTCGCTTATGGTGTTGAACTTCCACATCACGATGGCCGAGCGGGCATGGTCGCGCTTACTTTGAATTGCCCAATTCATGAATTTTCAGCGTCTGAATTCTATCAACATGTTAACGCGGCGCTACCAAGCTATGCACAGCCCATATTTGTACGTCTTCGTGAGCAACAAGACATCACTGGTACGTTCAAATACAAAAAAGCAGAATTGAAAAAAGAATCATTCCGCCCTAACGCTGCTACTGAGACTGTGTTAATAAAGCATCCAGGTCAAAAAAGTTACACCACGTTAGATAACAACGCGATAACGGCTATTGAGCTTAAAAAATTGTCTTTCTAACAACAACATTGCAGTATTCTTCCATAATAATTGATCTAGGCGAGCTAAGTCGCCTTTTACCCTTTCATATTGTATAAAACGACCTATGCTAGCTTTATTATTTGTATCTAATTTTTAAAGAGAACAATATGACAGTTACAATAGAAGTATGTGTAGATAATATAGAATCACTGCTGACGGCTCAAGCATCTGGAGCCGATCGTATTGAGTTGTGTTCGGCTTTAGCGTTGGGAGGCTTAACCGCCAACGCGGGCTTTGTACAAAAATCTCTTGATCTGGCAACGATTCCTATTTACGCCATTATTCGCCCTCGCGCAGGTGATTTTGTATATAGCGAACAAGAAGTTGATATCATGGTTTCTGATATCAAATTCATGAAGCTACTTGGTGTGCAAGGGGTCGTTATTGGCGCGTTAACAGCAGATGGTAATATTGACGAGGCAGCTTTAAAACGCTTAATGGCAGCATCTCGTGATATAGGCGTGACCTTCCACCGTGCTTTCGATTTGTGTAATCATCCACAACAAGCCTTGGAAATCTTAATCACTGCGGGTTGTGAACGTATTTTAACCTCTGGTCAACAAGCCCAAGCATTACAGGGTTGTGATTTAATCAAAGAATTAGTTAACCAAGCAGATGGCCGAATTAGTATTATGCCCGGTGCGGGTGTAAGCCCTATCAATGCACCAGACATTATTAGCCTTACGCAAGTAAAAGAATTACACCTGTCAGGAAAAACCACCAGAGCAAGTGCAATGAAACCTAATTCAGCAGTCAAAATGGGCACTGAATCTGAAGCAGATAGTTTAATATCAGTCACTTGTGCCAAAACTATCGCTGACATGGTCAAAATTGCTAATCGTTAAGCTAAAGAAACTAACGAATAGAGTACGACAGCGTCTAAAGCTTAAGGTAAATCATCAAAGTTCGATGTTTGCAGAATATGATAAGCAGGTTCTTCATAAGGGTGCGCAGCAATAAGTGCAGTGACTGCAGCCCTTACATTTTCAGCGCGACAAACCATTTCAACTCTAAACTCATCAACAAATTCAACCTCATTTAACTTGCCAATATGTGGTCGACTACCAAGTAAGGGTTGGAACTGCCCTGTCCCCAAACATTGCCAAGCACAACTATCATAATCACCGATGGTGCCAGCTCCGGCTTTAAATAAGGCGAGTTTGACCTCTTCAACATCGACTTGAGGCACATAAAAAATAATAACGAACATAACTTGTCTCTCCCGTAGCGCGATAACCATAGCCACATTGGTATAAATATGCGTCTACACAGGTGTAATGATACAACGACATTGATGTAAATATATTTTGTTTTGCTACTGACTAAGGTTTATATTAACAAAATCAATGAACCGAGGCTGCAGATTGTGAAGACTAACATTAAAAGTGACATCAAAAATAACAGTGACGTAAATCCATTTCAAATTTTCATGCTGATTTTATCACTTCATGTGGTTGTATCATCACTATTGCAACTCATTTTTACCTTTTCAAGTAACGTCACTGAAATATTAACGAGTGTAGATAATACGATTTGCTTATTCTTTTTCACTGACTTTGTCATACGTTTTCACCAAGCTGATAATAAATTGCAGTTTATGAAATGGGGTTGGATTGACCTATTGTCGAGTATTCCCATGGTCGAGCAATTGCAGTTTATTCGCATAATCCGTATTGCTAGAGTATTAAGATCTATCCAGAATATACGCTCATCAAAGATTATCTTAAAAATGATTTTTGAACACCGTTTTAAAGCCACCTTCTCGCTGGTATCTGCGATATCGTTCATCCTTGTCACCTTTGGTGCTATCGGTATTTTATTGTTAGAACAAGGACAAACAGGCAGTAATATTAATAATGGTATCGACGCACTTTGGTGGTCATTTGTGACTATAACGACTGTCGGCTACGGTGATTTCTACCCAGTCACCACAGGAGGACGTATCATAGCGGCGTTGCTAATGACTGCTGGTGTCGGCCTCTTTGGCACGTTTACCGGCTTCATATCATCATGGTTTGTCGATGGTGGGGAAGAGAGTCTTAAAAATACGACAAGTGTGGGTGAATTAAAAACGGAAGTTTGCGATTTAAAGCAAGATATCGCCGAACTAAAAGTACTCATTAGCCAGCAACATCAGCTCTTACAATCCCAAAAAGATAATTAATACTATTTAAAAATAATCAATAATATTTACACCGCCTTAAGCAACGTTTGCTAATCGATCAATTTTGTCCATGAGTAAGTCTTTTTTAAATGGTTTGGGAACATAATCATCCATACCAACATCAAAGCAACGTTGTATATCAGCGTCAAGTACACTAGCCGTTAATGCAATGATCGGCGTTGGCGTTATTGCAGATGACGTTTCCCATTCTCGGATATGTTCAGTTGCAGTAAAGCCATCCATAATTGGCATCATACAATCCATTAAGATGGCTTTATATTTGAATTCACCAGACGTCACTTTCGCGACAGCCTCCTCACCGTTATTGGCGATGTGGCTGTCGTAACCACACTGCTTAAGTAATAGTGTTGCTACTTTTTGATTAATCAAATTGTCTTCTACAATAAGTATCAAATTATTATCAACGCTGTTTTCAGTAACAGTGTCCGTGCTATCACTCTCAACACTTACCTGTTTAGCCTTACCCTGCTCTAATAGCACCCCTGCTGTATTTTCTTTGACGCCGAATGATTCAAGCTTATTAACCAGCGCTGCCTGAATGGTTTTTAATAGACGGTTGCCAAGTAGCGGCGTTGTCACTAAGCCATCAATACGATGGTCAAAATCATATTTATCGTCTGTATGAGATTGCACTAAAACAAACGCATACTTAAGATTTAGTTTGTTTAAAAAATCGATGTCTTTTAACGTTAGCTGAATGCTTTTTTGACAGTATATTATAACTTGATCTGTATTTTCATCTAATACTTGGCCCGTTAAATGATGAGGAAGCTCCTGCATATACGCGATTGACATAACGTTCTTTATATCACTACGTAATAATTCAGGTTGTATTTTCACACTTGAATCTATTTCATTTGTGATCACGATAATTTGAGTATTCGTTTCTACAAATTTCTGAGTTCTAATATCGACAGCTACATCAGCATAGATAGTAAAGAAGAAATCACTTCCCTTACCTTTCTCTGAATTGATCTCAATTTGTCCGCCCATCAATTCAACTAACTGCGTGCTAATGGCTAAACCTAAACCTGTACCACCAAACTCACGGGTAATCGAGCCGTCTTCTTGAGTAAATGGTTCAAAGATTTTCTTCTGTTTATCCGCTTCAATCCCGGTACCAGTATCGGCAACAGAAAAGTACAACTCAGCACGGTTATCAGCTAATATTTTAGACTTTAGTGTTAAACAAACAGCCCCACTATTGGTAAACTTAACAGCATTAGACAGTAAATTCATGAGCACCTGACGTAGTCTATGCTCATCGAGTAACAGATCATCAGGTAAATCAGCATCAATATTAACAACAAGACCCAGGTTTTTGAATGCTGCGCTTGGTATAACAATCGCGACGGTGTCGTAAACAACTTCGCGTAAATTACAATTATGATGAGAGATAGCTAAGTGGCCAGATTCAATCTTTGAAAAATCTAGAATATCGTTAATTAATATCAGTAACGTTTGCGATGAATTTTCAATGATCGCGAGATAATCTTGCTGGGTCGGTGTTAGTTTTGTGCTCGATAAAATATTGGACATACCGATAACACCATTTAACGGCGTTCTAATTTCATGAGACATGTTGGCCAAGAATGAGCTTTTCGCTACATTCGCCTGCTCTGCAGACTCCTTAGCTTGAATAATATGCCTTTCATTGATGTAGCGCTCTTCAATGAGTTTATTGAGCATTTTTGCAAACGCACTAAATTCATCTTTGCCATCTATGCTTATTTTAAGGGAGTAATCATGGCTGTCTTCAATACGCGTTAACGTGGTAATAATCTCTTTTAAATTACCGATGATACGTTGTATTAACATCCAACCTAAATAGGATGCACAGAGTAATAATGCGGTAATGAAAATTGAAAAAGCCACCACATGCATTTTAGCTTCAGCAACTTTGGCCTTAATTTTGACTGATAAATTGGCTCCAACATTTGACACGACTTCGTTGATTAATACGAGACGTTTATCCAACGCTGATATGTCGTAATTATTTGTTGTTTTAAAGTGTCCGTTTTGAATTAAGCTACGTAATGCATAACTGTCTGTGAATGCTTGATCTGAAAATGTACTTTGTAATAATGATATTTGATTGTTGTCAGCACTAATGGAAATAAAGCGTTCGATGAAAAGCTGTTGTCTTTCGACTATTGGCTGTAATAGAGGCTTTATATCCATGCCAATATCTCTGACGATTAAGTTGATATACCAATTTTCTTCATTGGCCCAAAAGTAAAGCCACTGCAATTGATATAACACCTCAATATTACTTTCAATCTCCTTATCCTTGATATCAAGGTTATTTTTTTCAAGAATAAAAAGTAACTGACTTGTTGAATCTGATATCCAGCTAGACCAATCATTGACATCAGCAGCAGCAATATCAACAAACTCTTCTTCTACGCCTTCAAGATCAGATAATAAATCAACGGCAGCCCCACTATCCTGCAGTGCCAGCGGGGCTAATTGCTTTAATTTATTAACCGATGCTGTGAATGCATTTAACTCATCTGTTGGTGTAACGACATCACTTGCTAACGCATTAACTCTCATACTGTGTAATAGCGCATTCAGATTTAGAGACTCGGTTAACAACTCCAATCGGTATTTTAATTTATCAAGTTGGTTTAATGTTGAAACAGACTCACTGACTCGATCGCCAATCAACAACGTGAGTAATAATAATGGGCATAATAATAAAATTATTAGCCGTTTTTTGATCGATACCGTATTTAGCATAAGATTATGACTTCCATGTAAAAATTTATTTGTTATTTGCTCTTTTTCTGTCTAACTTAAATGATAGATAACAGAACTAAAATTAGCAGGTAAACATGTTTAAAGGATTAAACTTACGCAGTTTTTGCGTCACAGTACTCATTATTTCGATCTCAGCACCGCTTTCTGCCAACGCAAAAGAAGAGATAACCGAAGATGAAGGTCGAAGTTTTGCTGTATTTTCATTAAATAACGACTTCCCTGAACTCAGTAAAAGTAAAGTAAGGATGATCTATAAAGGAAAAGTAAAACGAATTAATAAGAAAAATATTAATCTTGTTGATTTGACCGATGATGATAATGATAAAGCTGATTTTTACGACGGGTTACTGGGTAAATCGTTATCACAAATGAACGGCTATAGAGCAAGCTTAGCTTTTTCAGGTAAAGGTAATTTACCAACAACCATATCTGATAATGATATTGCATCCATTCTCGATTGGTTAGAAGAAAACCCCAATGGCATTGCTTACGCCACCATCAAGTCATTACCAGAAGATGTTAATGTTTTATTCGTTTTAGATCCGGAGGAATAGAGCATGAATATATCTACATATTGCTTTACGGCGACTGCACTCACACTTGCAACATTCTCAACAAACGCAAAAATCAACGTGACAGATGATATTTCACTCAGTGGCTTCGGTTCTACATCAATTACGCAGTCTGATAATGCGACACCATTGTATGTAAACAGAGAGATCACTGACGATACTTGCTACGATTGTGATACAATATTTGGTTTACAAGGTGATATACGTTTTAATGATAGCTTTAATGCATCCGTTCAGGTCGTAAAGCGCCCGCAGGATGAATGGTCATCACCAGAGTTAGAATGGGCATATCTTGGCTATAACATTTCAGACTTTAGTTTAAAAGTGGGTCGACTACGATTACCGCTGTTTCTCAGTTCCGAATACTATTATGTCGGACAATCCTATACATCAGCACGTCCCCCACAGGAAGTATATAATTCGGTCTTAGGGATTACCTCTTATGATGGTATTTCAGGAACATGGGATATTGAAATAAATGATGAGAGCTATTTAACACTAACGCCTTATGTAGGGATAGAAAGTAAGGGTGAGGTTGACATAGGTGCCACTAATTATGACTTTGATATTGAAAAAACTTTAGGTTTTAAAAGTGAGATAAGTGGCTTTGATTATCGAGTCATGTTTAATTACGCCCACTTTAAATATGCGGTTGATGTCACAACACCGCTAGGCTCGCAAAAGCTAGCAGCTGATAGCATCAACATATATACCTTAGGTGCGGAATATTCGCTAGAACAATGGATAATCACTACCGAAGTCTTAGTCGATACAATGCATTTTAATTGGTACTCCAGCTTAGCGTACAATATGGATAAGTTTACGCCTTATGTTACCTATGCTGAATCTCACCATAGCCAAAAAAACAATTCGTTATTATTAGGTGTGCGTTATGATTTAACAACAACCGTATCGCTAAATGCTGAATGGAAATATACCGATGCAAATGGTGGTAATAACGGTGAGTTACTCAAAAACCCTACCGATGGTGATTTAGATGCGCAGTTATATACCGTGATGGTTAACTTTATCTTCTAAAATAATATTCTTCATCTTTTGGAGACGAAAAAAACGCCATGTGGTTATGCCTAGACATTCCCACATGGCGTTATTTAAATCAGCTGTCGCTACATTATAAAATTATTGCTGACTCTCTACAATATCAGCAATAATTTGAGTGCGTTCAGCCGCCGTCATTGTTAAATATAAACGACTAATACGCACTGAATAACCGAACTTATCTTTACCTAATTGTTTAACCAGCTCAGGTAGCAATACAGTATCAAGATGGAATGTTTTGACGTAATGTTCAATCGCATGCTCGACACTCACAAATTCGGTACCATCAAAGCTAAATCCACCAGCGTCTTCATCTGGATCAAGTGGGATACCATTAAGACATAAAGGCCAGCCGATATAGTTAACCCTTGCTTGAACCATTGTATACATCATCCATGCGCTGCGCTTAAATCCTTCAAATGCAGCACCTTCGAACTCAGAATCTTGCAGTTCTTGCTCAGTCCAATTAGACCCGATGCTTAACGCTTTTTGGTATTTACGCGTTAACGCCGCTTTAACAACATTACGGTATTGATAAATAGACTGGCAACGCGCTTTCTTAACCACAGATAGGCACTCGTCACACGCAGGCACAGACAATGGTGCATGTGGCGCTTTATGCATATCGTCTATCAAAAACGGGATGTTAACGTTTAAGTGCGATGGTTCGCCACAAAACAAACACGTGTAGCGAACATTAAACGGGATATCTATTGCAGGATAATTGTCAGTAGACATGATACTCAGTTACTTCTTTTTCAACGTTAAAGTGCCTTTAACACGCGGCGCTGCTGGTTCAGCCTTAGCATTAGCCAGCTTTGCTTTTTCACGGTCGGCGATAATACTAAAGCGAGTCGCTGGTTTTTTATTATTTTTACGCTTTTCAGCTGATTCAAAACGTGCTCTTGATGCAATTTGCTCATCAGAAAAAGACGCTGATTTATCTTCTACAACGTCAGTCGATTTTTCATTCGCATTGGCTTTTACGTTTTCAGTCCAAAAATTAGTTGTTGAATCATCCAGGTCATCGACGTTAGTGCTTATTTCTTCTTGATTGTCAGACCAAAAATCTGTAGCTGGTGCATCACTTTCAACTTGCTCAGGGGTTGCAGCATAATCACCATAACCAAATCGTTTCTGACGTGCGGCACTATTTACACCACGTTTCGAGTGCTGACTTTTTGTTTTCGGTTTCTCTTGGCCATAGTCTGACGCTTCTTCAGTACTACTAGAGCTTTCAACCATGCTGTTTATTTCAGCCATTTCTTTATCAGTAAGTAGACGCCATTCGCCCGTTTTTAGGCCTTCCATATCGATATTCATAATACGTGTACGCGTCAATGATTTAACTTGGAATCCGAAATACTCACACATACGACGGATCTGCTGATTAAGACCTTGCGTTAAGATTATCTTAAATTCAAAGCGACCTTCACGCGTTACTTTACACGGTTTAGTGACTGTATCGAGGATCGGCACACCGCGAGCCATGTCTTTTAAGAAACGATCCGTAACTGTACTATCAACTTTAACCATGTATTCTTTTTCATGCGCGTTACCGGCACGTAAGATTTTATTCACAATATCACCGTCATTAGTTAAAAAGATAAGACCTTCTGAAGGTTTATCAAGTCGACCAATAGGGAATATGCGCGTGCTGTAATCAATCAAATCAATTACATTACCTTGAATATGACGTTCTGTTGTACATGTAATGCCTGCTGGCTTGTTTAAGGCAATATAGATACGCTTTTGCTTTTCTTTAACTGGCTTACCGTTTACAGATACCACATCATCATCTGACACTTTCGTCCCCATTTCTGGAATTTTACCATTAATAGTTACGCGACCTTGTTCAATCAAGCGGTCAGCCTCACGGCGAGAGCAGTAACCCGTGTCACTGATATATTTATTAAGTCGTGTTAGTTTGATGTCTTGTTGTGTCATGATAATTTATACTAATATTAAAGGAATTTGGAATTGCGTTAAGGTTTTGAGAATTTAAACTTCAGAAAGACCGCAATTAAGTGCCCGAAGTATAACAGAAGGCATTATTATCAAGCAATATTAGTGCATATATTTAACCGTTGAAGTTATTAATATTAATTCACCCGCAAATATTGGGTTTTTTTCACTCTTCGTGGTACATTGCCCACATTATTGGGTGATCTATAATAACCCTCATTATTTCAAGGCAGAGCAAAGAACTATGGCAGAATTAGGTAAGTTAAATACCTTAGAAATTATCAAAGAAACTGGATCAGGTTTCTACCTGGACGGCGGTGTATTAGGCGAAATTCTATTACCTTTTACAAACTCACCATTAGATATTGAAATCGGTGATGATCTAGAGGTATTTATCTACCTTGATTCAGAAGACCGCATCATTGCAACAACACAAAAAGTACTTGGTGCTGTTGGCGAATTTGTCATGCTAAAAGTAAAACAAGTAAACAATGTTGGTGCATTCCTTGATTGGGGTTTAGATAAAGACTTGCTAGTTCCTTATAGCGAACAGCGTACCCCACTACAAGTTGGTCGTGAATACCTTGTTGCTATCTACTTAGATCGTATCCATGGTCGTATCACAGCAACAACAAAACTTGATCGTCATGTAGACAATGTACCTGCACGTTACAAGATCCACGAAGAAGTTGAAATCACGCCGGTTGACCCAACAGAGCTTGGTTACAAAGTGATCGTAAATAATACGCATTGGGGTGTTGTTTACAAGAACGAAATGTTTAAGAAATTAAATCGTGGTGAAAAACAAAAAGCATATATCCAAAAAGTACGTGAAGACGGCAAAATTGATATCCTGCTTAATGAACCTGGTCACGGTAAAGTTACTGACTTTAGCCAAGTATTATTATCAGAGCTAAATAAACACGGTGGTTTCATGCCGGTAACTGATAAGACAGACCCTGAAACAATCTCTCGTTTATTTGGTGTTAGTAAGAAGACATTCAAAAGCGCAGTTGGTCAATTATTCAAGAAAGGTATAATTGATATTGTTAAGACGGGTAACGTTGGCTTACAAGTTAAAGACACTGAATAATCTTAACTATATAACGTGATGACATGAAGTGTAAGTACTGCCAATTCAATAGGTAATACTGAATGACTTTTAATCGTTAGGTAAATAGTGATGAAATAAAAATGGAAGCCAATTGGCTTCCATTTTTTATTTACGCGTTGCAATTCTAATGTTGAGCCAATGCATCCCTAATAATGAATCAATGCACTATTTGCGAAATAGACACGTTGGCTTGCTTATCCATCTCTGCAGAACCTAAAATCATAATGAGCTCATCATCAGAGTACGCAGATAAATCATTCGCTTGTTCTATAATGTCTTCCATAACAGGGTTTAACTCACCATTATGCACTCGATGCCATTGATAGAAACTAATCAGTAAAACTTGTAATACATAGCCTTCATCTAACAAGGCTATATCGATACCACTTTCTAATGCCACAGCTTCCAACGTTTCAATATCAAAGGAAATACTACCGTCATCATCAAGTTCTAGTCCTAATGAATCAAAATTAATCCCATCAGGGATACTAATTTCGACTCTAGTTAATGCGGAAATATCCATATTGCATTCCCTCTTTAAGTCAAGCATAGATACAAAGTAACACTAATTCGAAAAAAAACAAGCTTATAGCGCATACAACAAATTATGTTTCTGTTGCTGTAACCTTAACATCTGTAAAGGTAAAGGCTAACTCATCATCTTTCAGCTGAATATCAACCGCGCCACCATTTGACAGTTTACCAAACAAAATTTCATTCGCTAGGTTACGCTTGATTTTATCCTGAATAACACGCGCCATTGGACGTGCGCCCATGGTCTTGTCATAACCCTTATTTGCTAACCATTTCCGAGCATCGTTGGAAACATTCAATGCGACTTGTTTATCGTCTAATTGAGCTTCTAATTCAACTAAGAATTTATCAACAACCATATGGATCACATCCATATCTAAATGATTAAACCAAATGATATTATCTAAACGGTTACGGAATTCAGGCGCAAATAATTTGTTCACTTCGCCAAGCGCATCACTATTATTATCTTGTTCTTTAAAGCCAATTGACTGACGCACTGTTTCTGTTGCGCCCGCATTTGTCGTCATCACAAGAATAATATTACGGAAATCAGCTTTACGACCGTTATTATCAGTTAACGTACCGTTATCCATCACCTGCAACAGCAAGTTAAACACATCAGGATGCGCCTTTTCGATTTCATCGAGAAGCACAACGGCATGTGGTTGCTTGATCACTGCATCAGTTAATAAACCACCTTGATCATAACCAACATAACCTGGAGGTGCACCGATTAAACGAGACACGGTATGACGTTCCATATACTCGGACATATCAAAACGGATCAGATCTACACCCATAATTTTGGCTAAACGTTGAGTAACCTCTGTTTTACCAACACCAGTGGGTCCAGCAAATAAGAACGAACCGATTGGTTTCCTTTCAGCACCAAGGCCTGAACGTGATAAACGGATCGCATCAGTCAATACTTCAATTGCAGGGTCTTGACCAAACACAACCATTTTCAGATTACGCTCTAAGTTCTTAAGAACATCTCGGTCATTTGAAGAGACTGATTTTTCTGGTATACGCGCCATCTTCGCTACAATCGATTCGATTTCACTAATGCCAATCGTTTTCTTACGCTTATTGACTGGTAGCAAGCGCTGTTTAGCTCCCGCTTCATCCATTACATCAATGGCTTTATCAGGTAGCTGACGTTCATTAATGTATTTTGCAGATAATTCAGTCGCTGCACGAAGTGCTTTCGCGGTATAACGCACATCATGATGCTCTTCGTAACGAGATTTAAGTCCTTGCAGGATCTTAACTGTATCGTCAATAGAAGGTTCAATTACGTCTACTTTTTGGAAACGTCGGGCAAGCGCGCTGTCTTTCTCAAAAATTTGACTGTATTCAGAATACGTCGTTGAACCGATACAACGTAGCGTACCGTTACTGAGCAGTGGCTTAATTAAGTTCGCAGCATCAAGTTGTCCACCAGACGCCGCACCAGCTCCAATGATAGTGTGTATTTCATCAATAAATAAAATAGCATCATCATGTTTTTGCAGCTGCTTCAATAACGATTTAAAACGTTTTTCAAAATCACCACGATATTTAGTACCAGCGAGCAACGCACCAAGATCAAGTGAGAATACCTGAGTATTTTTCATTACATCGGGTACTTCTTCATGCACGATTCTGTACGCAAGACCTTCCGCAATTGCAGTTTTACCAACACCGGCTTCACCAACCAATAATGGATTGTTTTTACGTCGTCGACACAAGATCTGAATAGTACGGTTTAGTTCTTCTTCACGACCAATTAACGGGTCAATGCGTCCCTCAACAACTGACTTGTTCAAATTGGTTGAGAAATTTTCCAATTTTGTTGATTGATCTTCGCCGTCATTGATTGCTTGTTCTGAAGCATCTTGATTGTCTTCAACATGCGGTTCTTCATCATTTTTGCGTATTCCATGTGAGATAAAATTAATCACATCGAGACGACTCATGCCTGATTTTTTTAAAATATAGGCAGCTTGAGACTCTTGCTCACTGAAAATAGCAACAAGTACATTGGCCCCTGTCACTTCGTTATTACCTGAGGATTGCACATGAAACACTGCGCGTTGTAAAACGCGTTGAAAACCAAGTGTTGGCTGCGTCTCTCGATCTTCGTCAGACTCAGGTAAAATAGGTGTAGTCTGTTCTAAAAAGAGGAGTAGTTCATCACGAATAGCGTCGATATCACCAGAACAGCCTTTAATTGCTTCGCAGGCAGACTTGTTACTTAGTAGTGAAACCAGTAGATGCTCGACCGTCATGAACTCATGACGATTTTCACGTGCAGTTTTAAACGCTTCATTCAGCGTAATTTCTAGATCTTTGCTTAACATAGGCATCTCCCTATAACTACGTGTTGCGTAACATTGCCACCATTACGCTTATGCTTGTTCCATGGTACATAATAAGGACTGTTCGTTGTCTTTTGCATATTGCATTACCTGTGATACTTTTGTTTCGGCTATATCAGCCGTAAATACACCACAAACACCCCTGCCCCGATAATGAACAGTTAACATGATTTGGTTAGCCTTATCTATATCCATAGAAAAAAACCTTTGCAGTACATCTACAACGAAATCCATTGGAGTATAGTCATCATTATTCAAAAACACTTTGTAAAATGAAGGTGGTTTTAACTCTTGCTCACTTTCTATACTTGTTTTGAAATCAATCAGTTCATCTAACTTACTCATAATTCTATCTTAGTACCTATCACAGATTTGGGCTAATAACTTTCAACCTTTCGTCTAAGTTTACCTCATTTTAACCATTTTTAGGAATATTAACTTGACTATAGTTGCGAATAAACTAAATTTATTAACAAGATGCATTTATTTATGATCAATTAATTAACTTTATTGTTGATAATTACATACATCTATTCTCCTTAAGTTAATAAGGGTGACGACAGTTCAGTAATCAAACAATTTGCAATTACAGAAAGGATGCAGAAGTATGGCAACCGGTACGGTTAAATGGTTCAATAATGCTAAGGGATTCGGCTTCATTTGCCCAGAGTCTGGTGGTGATGATGTGTTCGCACACTTTTCAATTATACAGATGGATGGATACCGAACGTTAAAAGCGGGACAGCTGGTAGATTATGAAATTGACGAAGGACCAAAAGGCTCACACGCGATTTCTATTTCTGCGCATGAGACAAGCGAAATAAAATAACGGCCTTCTATCGTGATAAAAAGCAGCTAAGCTGCTTTTATTTTTCAACTTTACATATTTAAGCTCTTCGCAATCGCTAATATAAACAATTCAACAATTCAACAATTCAACAATTCAACAATTCAACAATTCAACAATTCAACAATTCAACAATGTATCTAAACACGCATTTAGCTCTTTAACGACTAAATTTATAATAAACATCCACAGCACTATCAACGCCACTGACTAATTCGATATAAAGTTTTGGAATGATCTCGTATCGTACAATCACTTCACTGAGTGCTGAAAATATGCCTATTCCGTAACGGATCTGAACGCCTGGTAATATGTAACCACTCATTTCAACGCGTGTATCATTTCCTTGCCCTTGAGTATCAATGGCAAAATCTTTGACTCCTAATGTATCACCGACAAATCCAATAACCCCCTCACTTTGACCAAGGCTCGAACTAATAAGCAATGTTTTGATGACATCATCTTGGCTCGTCTCATCTTCAGAACCAATATCACGACCACGTAATAAGTATGAAATCATGCGCGTCTGCTCCATGTCTGGCTCTGAAAATATTGTAAACACTGGTTTTTTAGCTGGGCCAATAAGGCGTACGCCGACAATGACATTATCTTCAGTCAGCTCGGTGTTCCGGATCGCTTCAACGTTAATGAGCGGGTTATCTATCGAACCAGAGAACACAACTTGGCCCTGACGAATATACAGATCCTGTCCAAACGAACGGTAGCGACCATTTTCAAATTGCAGTATCCCGTCAGAGAACAAGTTACCATCTTTATCTAACACGATAGTTACCGCGCCCGTTATATTAGATTTGAGACCAAAAGAATTAATTTTAACATCGTCTAGCAGCTTAATATTAACTTCAACATCAAGTGGATAGGATTGGTAGTTAGTTACATTCTCAGCATCAATAATAATAACATCATTAGACACCTGGATAGCGCTCTGTGGTAATTGCTCAACTTTGATTAGCGCAGACGGAATGACAATATCACCAGTGATTTTTGCACCGACATCGTCCCCGGCAATTTTAATTTTTGGACTGAACTGTAATTTAACGCCTTTATTATCATCAAACTCAAAATTATCGCCGTGAAGTAACAGCTCATAATTGAATGAATCGCCCCAAGCAAGGCTACCAACAGCTTTCGCGGTCCCCCTTCCAGAGTTAGCAGTGCCAGTAATCGTTGCATTTTCACCACTCACCTCAATATTAAATTGAAAGCTTTCCAATGTGACCGGTAATTCATCACCCGCTAAATAGCCATTGTTAACATTAAACTGGCCAATAACTTTAGGTTTATCTAGCGTTCCATCAATAATACCAGCGCCAGATACAACCCCATTAAGCACGTCTATTTGATAAACCAAAGGCTCCATAAATGAGAGATCAATATCAATAATATCGATTTCACCGCTCAGTTCACGCGTCGTAAATACGTCATCGATTCGAATATCAGCTGTTACACCGCCTAACTCATGGGATTGAATATTCGCTTTGACTGAGAGGCTCGATTCATCTAAACCCACTTTCATTGTTAGAGTTTCAAAATTTGCAGCATTGCTTTCTTCTTCATTATAAATAAGCATCGAACCATTAACGATACTCAATTCAGAATTTAACTGTAACGGTGTTTCTTTCCCCCATGAAACCTTACTCGCAATATTGAGTAAACCTTCAATTTCAAGGTTGCTTGCAGATTCTAACTCCAATTTATTAATATCGTAATCATGCAATTGGAATTCAAATTTATCGGCCTGATCAAGCTTGCCATCAAAACCTAAACAGAGCGTTGCTTGTTTTTCATTCCAACAATGTTGCTCAACAGAAAGGTAATTATCTTCACCTGCGTAAGAAAATTGCACATTGGGATCTATGATCCAATTGCCATATTCGGAATTTACTCGTCCTTTGGTCACTTTTCCTTGCCAAGTATCACCTAGCCAGGCGCCTGCAATCTTCAACTGCGCGTTATTTTTATCATTTTCAACGTTGAGACTGATACTATTGCGAGCACTATCTGCTTGATATTCAGCATCTACCTTATTAATCACCTGTTCGCCAATGCGTAGCTCTTCACCAGAAAGCGAGAGCACACCTTCAGGGCGTTCTGTTAAGCTAATTCGGCCATTTAGTTCGGCACGTTTTAAGCTATTATCTTGCAAAGATACATTATCAGTGAAAAAATTAAAGTTTAACCAAGGCTTAGATTTGTTGCCAATAACAGTGAAATAGCCAAAAGCACTGCCCGAAGTCCCCGAGATATAAGGCGCGAACGTTTTTACATCTATTTCACCGCCTAACTTGAATTGCTCATTAATGATACCGTCTAGTTGAATAGAATCCTCGCCGCGGAAAAGAGCAAGATTATTCAAACGCCAATATAAATTTTGGTTTAAGGTAAGCTGTCCCTGTAGTGTTAATGGATAACCTTCAACATCAGCAGCAAGATTAATATCATGTACATCGACAAGCCAATCATTATTAGATTGCGGTTGAAGTTTAAAATCAACGCGAACATCACCACGGGGTTGTAATTTTACGTCAGGCCAATATTTATCAAGATGTACACCGCTCGTCGCTACTTTACTGCTCACTGTAATCTCATTGACCCAATCAACTTTAGCTGAAGCGGTCACTGTTCCACCTAAAGTTTCAGCGTTAATCTTTGATAATGACAGTCCGTTTAAATTCCCCCTTCCCTTTACGTTTAGGTCGAGTAACGGGGCATTATCAATATCAAGTAAACCAGAAAGGCTAATCTTATAATCGTCTAAATCCCCTTGTAATGATAACGAACCCGCCGTTGTTTCAATAAATGATGGTGAGAATAATGGCCAGCCTAGATCCTGCCAATTAGCATCAATAGAAAATGGTAACGCTGACTTTAGCGGTGATAATGACGCCTTAATATTAATTTCAGTATTTTTCTGTCCCTGACCCTTATTTGTGGTTTTTTCTCGAACTGGCGCGGAAGTATTTATCGATAAGTTGATGTTATCAAGACTACCTCCGGCTTTCACATCAACGACAAGCTGGTTTAGTAATTCGGGCTGCTTTAATGTGGTTTGCACATTTACAAACAGCGGGTAGCCTTGCTGTAATAATATCTCTCCCGTTAAGCGGGTGTCAGCCTGTGGCATGACCACATTCAGTTTTTCAACACCCACTTCACCGGCGTCAATAAAACCAACTAAGTCAATTGCATTGAAGTCCAAAAATAAGTCATTAACCTGGAGTTTAGATTGCAGTAATTTAGCATCGAGTACATCAACTCGTAATGGGATGGATACCTGATAAAGTGAAAATTCATTGAGCAGTTCAGAAACAACATCTAATTGCTTGATGTTTTCAACCATAGTCTGCGCTTGCTTTGTTTCTATAGCACTGCTATTTGCTATTTCAGTCATCACTTTCACAAATACATTTGTGGTCTTGAGTGATGTAACAGTGATATCGCGCCCAGATAAATTAACCGCACCTTCAAGTCGATCTGCTGTAATGTGGGTATTGGCGACTTCAACATTGATATTACTAATATCGATGTTCTTCGCTCGAATGACCAATGGGATATTCAACTGCCAATCAGTATTAGTTATTTGATCATCAAGCGCTGCGATACGGGTTAATGCATCACCTAAATCGATACCTAAAAGTACCGGAGGCTCTTTTTCAAGTGACATTGAATAATTCACTGCTGCAGCATTAATTGAGTTGACGCAAACTTCTGCACTGAGTAAACAAGATAAATCAATTTGGTAATCTAGATCTGTAATCGACAATTGCAATAAATCACCTTGCCAATCGATTTCTTTCCAGCGGGCCTGACTTAATACACTACCTTGCTCTAATATAAGGTGCAGTGGCAAGTCGGATTTATTCAATTTATTAATAATATATTGATTACCAGCATGGCTGCCAAGCAACCCAGCAATCGCGCCAAAAAATAAAACCAGTAAAGTAAAAAATAGTGCAAATAAACGCATTACAATTCAGGTCCAATGTACAGGTGAAAAGTATACTTAGTATCAGTATCTGAGTTAACAGGCACCGCAAAGTCAAGTTTAACAGGTCCGATCGGGGTCATCCAGCGGATGCCTGTTCCGATACCCACACTAACAGGTTCAGAAAAATCATTAGTTGAAGTCCCTGCATCGGCAAAAATACCAATACGCCATTTTTCTGCAAATTGATAACCGTACTCAAGTGAACCTACAGTTAAATAACGGCCACCGATATAAGCTCCAGCATCATCGGTTGGCGTAACCGTTTCATAGTCATAACCGCGTATACTCTGGCTACCACCAGCAAAGAAACGCATTGAAGCAGGTACGCTTTCAATTTCATCAACATAAATAGCGCCAAGATCGAAACGGCCAGTAAAGAAATGTGTTCTATTAAGAGAGCGTAAATATTTCGTTCGGCTTTGTACTTTTAGCATATCAGTATCCGCGCCCCAATATTTACTCGCGGTTTCAAAACTAAATAATTGCTGATTCCCCCAATAAGGGTCAACACCGCCGCGTTGTTTCGTTCTCGCAAAACTGACACCAGGTAATATCATCAGACTACTACCAACTTGACTACCTTGCGTAAAATCTTCTTGTTCTACTTTGATAAACCAAGTTCGTAGCCACTTTGATTCGAGCTCAAACTGACGCTGTAACTGAAGCGTAAACAATTTACTGTCGGTATCTTTATTATCTTTCCGCTGAAAACCAAGCTGAATTTTAGCGATATTGGTAATTGGATCCTCAATGGGTATATCATAGTTTAATGTCAACTCCTGCTGCACTGTTGAATATTCAAAATCAGCAGAAATACTATCACCACGACTGTTGATCCAAGGCTTCTTCCAACCGAGTGACCCCCTAAAACCAACGTCACTCAAGAAGCCTACGCCGACCTCATAGGTATTACTTGGGTGGTTGATAACCGTAATAATAATTGGTACCTGACCATCTTTTCTCGCATTAAGATCTGGCACTACCGATGCTGACTGGAAATAACGACTATTGAACAAGGCTAAACTGTATTCTGCAACCAAATTAGACTCAAATTCTTGCCCTACTTTAAAGGTCGCTAACTCAGAGATAATAGACGCTGATTTAGTTTGGTTAGAGAGCACTGATTCACCAAATACATAACGTTCTTTACTATCAAAGATAAGATCAATATCTGCTAAATGCTTTTTAATACTGACTCTGACTTCACTTTTTTGCCATTTACCATCGAAATAGCCACGCGCGATCGCAAGCTTGGTAATATCCGCTTTAAGCTTGTCATAATTTTGGTGTGATAAATTAGACCCAGGGATAAGTTGCTTGGTACTGAGTAATTTCAGGAACATCGGATCATCAGCCGCGTCACCCTTAATCTGAATATTAACGTTAGCCAGTTTCACTCTTTGACCGAGTTTAATCTCGATAAAGACCAGTAGTTCATCGTCATCAAGTGTCAGATTAATGGTTATATCTGGGGCATAAAAACCGAATACTTGAATAGAATCGACAATGTTTTTTCTAACTTTAGATTCAAAAAAGCTGTAATTATTACCCTTAGGGACTGCGATTGTGGAAAGGTATGAATCAATATTGTCTTCGATATCACCTGAAACACCAGTTAATTTAAAATCGATACTGGAGACCGCGAATGCAGGTACAGAGAAAACTGCAGAATATAACAACAGAATAAGTGTGAATAGCGTGCGTAATTTCACTAACTGAGACCTTGACTTAGCACAGTTCAAATAAAGAATCGTACTTTCCATGTGAAGGAAAATGATGATTTACAGATTAGTCTAATTCATATAAAAAAACAATGGCATAGTATTTACTACACCATTGTATTTCAACTAGATGCCGTCGCTAATAATGCGCTTAGCTAGCGTAGCTGGGCAACCAAAGTGAGTCCAGTCTTCAGTCAATAATACGGTATTATATTTACGGCAGATATGCGGTAAAAACGTATCATGACAATCCGAAATCAACTGTAGGTAATCACGTGGCGTTCCCTGCTCGGCATCACGTGCACGTGAAAGCATGCGTGTATAAGCTATTTCAGCTTCGCAACGTAAATATACAACCGCAGATACACGAGGGTAATCAGCTAGTTTAGTTTGAATATCATAATAATAATCAAGGTCTTTACCATCAGGACGGCATGCTTCAGCTAAGTTTGCTTGACAGAAAACCAGGTCTGAAAATAATGAACGCTCAATGATGTAATTGAACGCAGGATCGAGATCTTTACAGATATCAGATCTTTTATTAGTAATGTAACGCTGAAACTCGATACGGCGTGTAGGGTCCACTGTAAACGCTTGTAGTAAGCGTTGAAATTCAGGGTCTGAATCAACATCTTCTAATATTAACTGCCAGTTAGCGGTATCATTATCTGTTAATTCTTTTGCCAATAAAGGCAGTAATGTTGATTTACCAACACCGATATTACCTTCGATCGCGACTAGTTTAAACGTTTGTTCATTACTCATTATAAAACCTATGATGCTAATATAAGCGGAGGATTATAGCATATTGATAGTGTCTTCCAAGCGCAACCTTGCTTAACATCTAGACAGTTTATCAAATTTAACGCTAAAAATTTATCCGTTAACGTAAATCATACATTCACCTAAGTTATTTATTCCTGTATAATATGCCGCCTTAATGGGCATATTGCCCGATTGCTAGGATATCCAATGAAATTTTCATCATATAGTTTTACTCCCGAAATTTTACGCGCGCTAGAAGCTTGTAATTATGACCAAATGACGCCTGTACAACAGCAAGCAATCCCAGCTGCTGGTCGCGGTAAAGATATTCTAGCAAACGCACAGACAGGCACTGGTAAAACAGCTGCTTTTGCTTTACCTATCTTGCAACAAATTGCAGATGCACCGAAAGAAATCCATTCATCTCACGTACGAGCGCTTATTTTAGTGCCTACACGTGAACTTGCAGCGCAAGTAACAGACAACATTAAAGCGTACAGCCAATTCATGACACTTAACGTTATAAGTGTTTATGGCGGCGTTAAAATGGAAACACAAACTAAACAGCTTAAAGCTGGTGTTGATGTATTAGTAGCGACTCCAGGTCGTTTACTAGAGCACTTACAACTTAACAATACCAACCTTGCTAACGTTGAGCACCTAGTGCTAGATGAAGCAGATCGTATGTTAGACATGGGTTTCATCACCGATATCCGTAAGATCTTAGAATGCATGACTGCTGATTACCAAACAATGCTTTTCTCTGCGACGTTATCGCAACAGATGAAGCATTTAGCAAATGAATTACTATCACAGCCAGTAATCGTTTCTGCATCAAAAGAAAACTCAACAGCGACAACAATTAAACATGTTATCCATCCTGTTGAACAACGTCGTAAACAAGAATTACTTTCTGAATTAATCGGTACTAAAAACTGGAAACAAGTTTTAGTATTTGTTAACACGAAAGAAGCTGCTAACAACATCGTTAAAGAATTAAAACTTGACGGTATTCGCGCTGATGTTTGTCACGGTGATAAAGGTCAAGGCGCTCGTCGTCGTGCCTTAACTGAATTTAAAGAAGGTAAAATCCGTGCACTAGTTGCTACAGATGTTGCTGCTCGTGGTCTTGATGTTCAAGGTCTTAAATTCGTAGTTAACTTTGACTTACCTTTCCTAGCGGAAGATTACGTTCACCGTATCGGTCGTACAGGCCGTGCTGGCGAAACAGGTAATGCGGTATCATTTGTATGTCGTGAAGAAGAGCACGGTCTTGCAGATATCGAAGCGATGATTGGTCACAAGATTGAACGTCAAGTAGTTAAAGGTTATGAAGTAAGTAACCGTGATCGCCTGATTGCAGATATTAGCGGCCGTGCATCACACGAACGTCGTCAACCTCGTCGTAATAAAGCGGTTGGTGAAGAAAAAGTTGAGCACAAGCCAAAAACAACTGCACCATCGAAAAAAGCAAGCAAAGGTAAGCACCGTAAGACAAGTGCTAAACTACACCGTAAAGGTAATGTTGCTGCACCAAAACAAAAGTAATTATCAAGTTAGCGACTATTTTTTAAAGATGGTTCTTTAGAGATAAAGCGTTAAAACGATTAGTTACAAACAATAAGGCCTTATTAAATAACCACGCTGGTTAGTTTAATAAGGTCTTTTTTAGCATTAAAATTTAATCGATACTTTCGATTATTTTATTAAACGGTACCGCAAGCAAACTATCGATCATGCTTTGTTTTTCATGATCAGCACGACAGACAAGGTATAATGCTTGCTCCATCACTGGAGCATCTTGTACTAAATGCAATAAACCCGCATCAACACTCTGTGCTATCACCGGAGAAGGTAAATAACCCACACCACCGTTACCAATAATATGATCTAATGCAACGCGACATGAATCCGTATGGATCACAGCCGTGCGCTGCAGCGCTGCAATTTTATTATGCTGAATAGAAAATCGCGTGCTCCAGTCTAAATAAACCAAAGGTAATTCGCTAATATTATTCATATCACAATCAGGCTTATGCGTGACGAGTTGCAATTGGTAATCACGTACTTTGACAATATTAAAATCATCGTTAACTGGCGGCTCGCTGGTAATTGATAGATCAATGCTCTTATCAAGTAACCGTTTCGACATATGTTGGCGCGGAACGGACTCTAAGCGTAAAGCGAGCCCAGGATCTGCGCTGGAAATACGATTTATCCAATCGGAAATCCCGTCAAACTCCCAGAATATTGCCGAGGCGCCTAATGTGATCTGAACCGATAGCTCTTCTGATAGTGCAATATCATTCCTCGCACGCCCCCACATTTGTAAAATCGACTCAGCATAAGGCAGTAAACGTTCACCCGCACTTGTCAGCTGTAAGTTACCACGCTGACGTGAAAACAGGGGATTGCCTAATTGCGATTCTAAATGACGGATCCTAAAACTTACCGCTGATTGCGTTAAAAATAAATTATCTGCCGCACGACCAAAATGTCTTGTCTTAGTGACTTCCAAAAATGTTTTAAGTAGCTCTGTATCCAAGAGTTTAGCCTTCATTAGATAAAATAAATAACCACATAATACAATATAGTTTAGATATTCAATAACAAAATATTTTTATCGTCAGCAGTAAAATTGTTCGTTTTACACAAATGCATTCCCGCCCTACCATCGCCAAAAAATAACCCCTATACAGTTTGGTAGAATGCTATGAAAATTTGTTTTGTTATGTACCCTTGGGAAAATGTTGAACCAGAAAATGATTCGACACTACGCATGATCCATGAAGTTGCGAGCCGCGGTCACACAGTTGCGATCACGACGCCAAATAATTTAACCATGCGTGACAGCATGTCGATCGCTTTTTGTAAGGTGCTTAAGAAAGGGGCTGTATCAGCAAATATTCCAGGATTTTATCGTAAAGCAGAGTTCAGAGAAGCACAGTTACCTTTAGCAGGCTTTGACGCCATTATTATGCGATCTAACCCACCGCTTGATACGATGGCGTTGAACTTTTTAGATTCAGTACGTGATGATACTTTTATCATGAATGACATTGATGGTTTACGTGTCGCGAACAATAAATTGTATACGGCATCAATGTCTGATTTGAATAAAGAATTCATTCCAGTCACCCATGTATCAAAGCAACGTGATTACCTCGAATCTGTGCTAGCCGAAAACACGAAAGACTGCATGATCCTTAAGCCATTAAATGGCTACGGTGGTTCTGGTGTGATCTTATTAGATAAAAACGCGAAATCGAGTGTTAAATCCTTGCTTGATTTTTATATCGGCGACGATCAGAACTACGTTATTTTGCAGGACTATATTGACGGGGCTGAAGAAGGCGACGTCCGTATTATGATGCTAAACGGTCAACCGATTGGCGCAATGAAACGTGTACCGGCAGATGGCGATGTACGTTCAAACATTCATGCTGGCGGTAAAGAAGTAAAACACGTACTGACAAAGCAAGAATTGCGTTTGTGTAAACATATTGGCCCTAAATTAGTCAGAGATGGTCTGTACCTTGTTGGTCTTGATGTTATCAACGGTAAATTAGTTGAAGTAAATGTATTAAGTCCGGGTGGCATCACTCGTATTAACCGTTTAAATCGCACCAAATTACAAGTAGAGATCATTGATTTCGTTGAAAGTGTTGTAAACGCAAAAAACATCAATATTGCGCGTAAAAATGAATTTCGTAAGGTGATTGCAGATGCAGCGGCTTACTGAGAAGGCGATACTCAATAATATCCGTAAACAAATACCATTCACGGCGCAGCTAGAAGATGGCAGTTTAACATTACGGATCAGTGAGTATCAGCCACATATAGCAACAGCGATTCATCACGGTCATCAAATACGTGATGCATTAAGTCAGCATATACGCTTGACTGAGCAAGAGCGTTATTATGAAGAAGATCCTTTTACCGGTGATTTTATTTCTTCACAGCCGATTGTCTTGCAAGTTGAAGATTCTCGCTATGAGTATGATCTTAACAGGCCATTAGCTGGTTGCGTGTACAAAACGGCTTGGGGTAAAGATGTCTGGTCAGACGCTTTACCGACAAGTGAAATAGCGTTAAGTAAAGCGAAACATAGTCGTTACTATCGTATTTTAAAGTGTCTTATTAGCACTTTAGAAGCAAAGTTCGGCTTATGTTTACTGTATGATATTCACGCTTATAACTATCAGCGTATTGAGACTAAGACGCCAACATTTAACATCGGCACACAACAATTAAACAGCCGTCACTGGCGTAAAGTGCTAGATAATCTACAGCGTAAATTGAAACACATTGAGTTACCAAATATCACTGTGTCAGTGGCTGAGAATGATGTCTTTAAAGGGCTCGGTTATCAAGCTAGTTTTGTTACCGAACATTTTCGTAATACCTTGATCATGCCGATTGAAGTTAAAAAGGTATACATGAATGAAGTGGGTGGTGAAAGCTTCCCATTGGTTATCGAAAAACTAAAAGAAGGCATGAAAACAGCAATCAATGAACATGCGGCAGCAACAATAACGCATTACAGCAAAGGAAAACGAAAACCACTACGGCATGTATTATCTTCTAGCTTACCCACTGAAGTCGTGAAGCTAGATAAAGACTTATATGCCCTAGCCCGTGGCATTAATACGCTCAATTACATTACGCCTAAAAATTTGAAACAGGAAAAGAAACGATTCTTACATAATCCATTTTCCTATCAGCCTAACTTCACTTATCGACAGTTAGATATCGACCCTTACAAGTTTAAGGAAAATTTATATCGATTGCCGGTCGAAACGATCTTAGATGCTGACATTCAAAAATTGTACCGTACTGTCATTGAGCAATTAGCGATGCGCATTGATTTGCTAGCCAGTATTGGCACAGAGCAATTCCTGTATAATTCGCTGCGTTATTATGGTGAACCGAATAAAGAGGATATCAGCAATGCAAAATTCATTTTGCATGCGTGTGAATATCTTCCAATTATGGATGCAAGTATTAATGCTGCAAGTGCTGTCATCGCGTTTCAACAAGCCGCTGGTGAATACGGCGTAAAATGTAAGGTTGTCGAAGCGAAGAATATGATCGCGAGAGCGATGGTAAGTGGCCGAACAATTAAGGTAAATAATGAATGCTCATTTAATGAAACAGATCTTAATGCGCTGATTCATCATGAACTGGGCGTCCATTTATTAACAACGGCCAACGCAGAAGTACAGCCATTACATATCTTTAAATTAGGGTTACCGGGGAATACCCATGCCCAAGAAGGTTTAGCTATTTTATGTGAATATTTATCGGGTAATTTACCGCTACACCGCTTGAAGACACTCGCATTACGCGTTATTGCAGTATCGAAAATGGTGGCTGGAGAATCATTTAACCAGTGCTATTTGGACTTGATTAATGATCATAATGTGACCATTGATGATGCCTTTACCATTACGTTAAGGGCTTATCGTGGTGGTGGTTTCACCAAAGATTATTTATATTTACGGGGATTAAAAGAAGCCCTGCAGATGTATAAACAAGGTGATATCAGCAGTCTATTTATCGGTAAAACGGGCTTTGACTCAAAAGTATTACTGGATGAGTTGATTGCGCGAGGAATATTGAAGTCGCCTCATTACGTACCAAAAGCGCTAAGTATGAAAAGTGAAGAAGATGCCATCATGACATTCATTCTTGATTCTATCTAGTTAAGTGAAAATTAGCAGTGATACGCTCTCAATAGAGAATGCATCGCTGCTAATAATAACATCAGGCTGTTACAGGAAATGTTATTTCCAGCGATCAGCCGCTGTCGTATCCGTCTCACGGGCATCAACCCAATGTGAACCGTCTTCAGTAGCTTCTTTTTTCCAGAATGGCGCTTGTGTCTTTAAGTAATCCATAATGAATTCACAGGCTTGGAAAGCATCGCCACGGTGCATACTTGCAACACCAACAAAAACAATTTGGTCACCTAACGCTAATTCACCTATACGATGGATCACTTTAACGCCTTGAATTGACCAACGCGTTTCAGCTTCAACTAAGATTTTAGCTAGTGATTTTTCAGTCATACCAGGATAGTGTTCAAGTGTTAAACCCGACACACTATCACCTTGGTTAAAATCACGCACTTTACCGATAAAAGTAACGATTGCACCTGTGCAATGGCTTTTACCAAGCGCTGCATATTCCGCCGCCAGATCAAAGTCTTCAGTTTGAATTTGAATTGAATCAGTAGACATCGTTTTATCCCCCAGTAACAGGTGGGAAAAAGGCAACTTCGACACCGTCT
Organism: Moritella sp. F3; assembly: GCF_015082335.1. Taxonomy (NCBI): domain Bacteria; kingdom Pseudomonadati; phylum Pseudomonadota; class Gammaproteobacteria; order Alteromonadales; family Moritellaceae; genus Moritella; species Moritella sp. F3. The sequence continues at coordinate 205,223 of NZ_BLRL01000001.1, forward strand.
TCAACCGGTGAATCTAAGCTACAAATCTCTTGATTAACAGCCACTAATAATTTATCTGAATCAAGTGCTAAAGCCCACTTGCCGCCTTTAGCGGCGAGTTCTGCGCGCAGTGCGTTAACTGATTCAAACGGGCCTGCAATTTCTAGTGCTGCACAATCAACCAATTCTCTAATTTGTGCAAAAAATAAAACTTTAATCATGATAATACCCTGCGCAATTTAAACTTTAAAATGGCCTGACTTGCCACCAGTTTTTTCAAGTAGCTTAACACCATCAATGATAATGTCTTTTTGAACGGCTTTACACATATCATAAATTGTCAGTGCAGCAACAGATGCTGCCGTTAGCGCTTCCATCTCTACGCCAGTTTTACCCGACAACTTGCAACATGTTTCGATGCGAACAAGATTATTCTCAGGTTCAGGTGTTAATTCAACCGTTACTTTAGTCAACATCAACGGATGACAAAGCGGGATAATATCAGATGTTTTCTTTGCAGCTTGGATACCCGCAATACGCGCCGTTGCAAATACATCACCTTTGTGATGGTCGCCCGACATAATTAAAGCCAGTGTTTCCGCTGACATACGTACTATAGCTTCCGCTCTTGCTTCACGTTGAGTGATTGTTTTCTCGGTCACATCAACCATATTTGCTTCACCAGAAGCATTTACATGCGTAAATTCTTGAGACATTACTAAATCCTTTACTTAAATATGTGGCATGAAATTGCATGGGCGATGAGCGTTATTCAACTGCTCACGAAGGATCTTATTCCAACCCGTTTTGCACGCACCAGTTGAACCGGGCATACAGAAAATAACTGTCTTATTGGCAAACCCGCCGACAGCACGACTTTGAATCGTTGAAGTACCAATCTCGTCATACGACACTGCGCGGAATAACTCACCAAAGCCTTCAATCGCTTTGTCAAATAATGGCAGCACCGCTTCAGGAGTCATATCTCGAGCTGTAAAACCAGTACCGCCTGTGATAAGTACGCCTTGAATATCTTCATCAGCAATCCACTGAGATACAATGGCACGGATCTTATACTTATCATCAATAACGATCTTTTTATCCATTAGGATATGACCATCAGCAACAAGAGCGTCTGCAAGAAAACGCCCTGAAGTATCTGTCTCTTCATTACGGGTATCAGATACGGTCAATACTGCCAATTTCGCAGCTTTAAACCCAGTTTCAGCATGGCTCATTATTTTTCCTTTTAAATTCGGTCATGTAAGCGCAGTAATTATAAAAGATTACGCTTGTCGGTCGTTGATCTTGATCAGCTTGTGACTTTTACTTTATTGTTGTTGTCACGACTTTCGCGGATTAACGCATCATTAGCGATTGTATCCACCGACTTTGCAAGACGGTCATAGAGTAATACATTCACTGTGGCAGCAAGGTTCATACAGCCGACAGTCGGCACGTAAACAACTGCAGTTGCACGATCAATGACTTTTTGATCTATGGTGCCGTCTTCAGGGCCAAAGATATAAATGACATTGTCTGGATGTTCAAACGCAGGTAACGGTATTGCGCCCTCTGCAAGTTCGACACAAACAATATTTGTTGAATCAGGAATACTATCTAGCCAATTATCAACCCCTGTTAATGGTGTTTTAGCGGCTACATTTTTAGTATCTGTTTGAAAAGCAGAAGCGCGATCGTATCTTTTGCCGGTGTAATAAACTGCATCAGCTTGGTAACAACCAGCTGCACGCATTACCGCACCGACATTAGTAGGACTTTTAGGATTGGTTAAACCAATTGATACATTTTTATTTTTCATTCAATGCTTTATTTCGTTAACGCTGTTTTATAAATGTTTGGCTGATTAAGTTTTTACTTATTAACTTTTGATTTATTAGCTTTCATTTATTAAAACAGGCGGGATATTAAGAGGCTTTATAATACAGGGATATTGAGGCTATCTCAAGGTCGTAAAAAATAGAACAAAAGGCCGCATCACACGAACACGGCCTTATTCTTTATTCGCGTATTAATTGTTTATTACGTTTTATTTTTATCCGCAGTAAATGATAAAGCAAATACTGAAACGCCAGCAACTGCTACAAATCCTGCAACTAAAATAGTTGGTATCGCTGCGTATCCTAAGATATGCCAAATAACGTATTCTAACGTACTCATTATCGTCTTTCCTTTTTCAATCTACCAACCAGGTACGTCAGACATATCTGGCAGTTGGTGGGCAATACCTTTGTGGCAATCAACACATGTTTTTTCACCACTTGCTAGAGCTGTAGAATGTTGCTTACGACTACGTGGGCCTTGCTCTGAGAAGTCCATGTACTCAAAGTTATGGCAGTTACGACATTCCTGTGAATCATTTTCTTTCATACGTTGCCATTCACGTACGGCCAAATGTTTACGACGTGCTTCAAACTTTTCTTGAGTCGATATCTTACCCATCAAGAATGCCACAATTTCATTACTCGCTTGTACTTTACGTACGATTTTATCTGTCCAGTTATGTGGTACATGACAATCGGAACAGATTGCACGCACACCAGAACGATTCGAATAGTGAATTGTTTCTTTTAGCTCTTTAACGATCGGGGCGTGACAAGCAGAACAAAACTCTTCTGTATTTGTTGCTTCCATCCCCATGTTAAACGCACCCCAGAAAATAATACCACCAAGGAAGCCCATTGCAAGTACAGTACCGACAGCGGCTTTACTTGGTGTGGTTAATTTTCGCCAAAAATTTAAAATTAGTTTCATTTTTTCGCCCCATTTATTCGTTAATTAAATTAGCGTAATGAATCTACACGTTTAAAGTCATTATCGATTAATGGCGTTGCATCAACTTGGGTAACATGACATTGTAAGCAGAAATAACGACGTGGTGATACATCTGATAATACTTCACCATTGCGACCTTCGTAATGCGTCACACTGATTTTAGTAGCGCCCATTTCACCTGCGTATTTCCAGCTGTGGCAAGACAAGCATTTGTTGGCGTTTAATGACACTTCATAATGACGCGTTTGATGCGGCACAAGCGGTGGTTGATAGACGTAATCACGATCAATCGGGCTACGATCTTTAATTACACGCTTCAACTCATCCGCTTTACGCGTTGTATCTAATTCCGTAATACCACGTAGTGATACAACACCACCGTTATTTACATTTTCAATTTCGGCTGTCTCTGTCGCCAGCACTGAAACAGAAAATAACGTTCCTGCAGCGAGCAATACCGCTAATAATTTTTTCATATTCTATTCTCCGCCTAATGGCAAATAAATCTGTGTATTACCAGCAATAATTGCTGGCAATACGTGTCTCTAGAAATGCAGTTAATAATTACACTTTGGTAATTTTAATTGGACATTTTTTGAAATCCGTCTGTTTTGATAATGGATCTGTTGCATCTAAGATCACCTTGTTAATCAATACTCTCGCATCAAACCAAGGCACAAACACCAAACCTACAGGCGGTCTATTTCGACCACGAGTTTCAATTCGGCAACGCACTTCGCCACGAGGAGATTGAATCAATACTTCATCACCTCGACGTACATTGCGTTTCTTCGCATCATCAGGGTGGATATAACAAAGTGCATCCGGTACTGCACGATAAAGCTCAGGTACGCGCGCGGTCATACTGCCTGAATGCCAATGCTCTAACACACGACCAGTACATAGCCACATATCATATTCTTCATTCGGCACTTCAGGTGGCGCTTCATACGGTGCAAAGATAATATTGGCCTTGCCATCAGGCTTACCGTAGAACTCAAAGCCTTTACCTTTACCTACATAAGGATCACTGCCTTCTGCAAAGCGCCATTTTGTTTCTTTGCCATCGACAACTGGCCAGCGTAGTCCCCGCACTTGATGGTAAACATCATAAGGGGCTAAATCATGAGCATGACCACGACCAAAGGTAGCGTATTCTTCAAACAAGCCTTTTTGCACGTAGAAGCCAAATTCATGTGATTCGTCATTCAACTCTTGCGCTTCACTCACTGGAAAGGCATCAACTTGACCATTGCGGTATAAAACGTCATACAAGGTTTTTCCTCTGTGTTCAGGCATCTTAGCTAACAGTTCTTCGCCCCACACTTCTTCCACAGTGAAACGTTTTGAAAACTCAATGACCTGCCATGAATCAGACTTTGCGCCTTCGATTGGTTTAACTTGCTGGTACCAAGCTTGAGTACGACGTTCAGCATTACCATAAGCCCCCTCTTTTTCCACCCACATAGCGGTTGGTAAAATAAGATCAGCAGCTTGTGCAGTTACTGTTGGGTATGGGTCTGACACCACAATAAAGTTATCTGGATTACGGTAACCCGGTAATGATTCTTCCATCATATTCGGTGCAGCTTGCATATTATTAGTACATTGCACCCAATACGCATTCAGCGTGCCGTCTTTTAATGCCCTGTTTTGGGCAACGGCGTGTAAGCCAGGCTTTGCTGGAATAGTGCCTTCTGGTAATTTCCATATTTTTTCTGCGATAGCACGATGCTTCGGATTCTTAACGACCATATCGGCAGGCAGACGGTGAGAGAAAGTCCCCACTTCACGTGCAGTACCACAGGCCGATGGTTGACCGGTGAGTGAAAATGGACCATTACCCGGTTGTGAAATTTTACCCACAAGTAAGTGAATGTTATAAACAAGGCTGTTCATCCATACGCCACGCGTATGTTGATTCATCCCCATCGTCCATAACGACATGACTTTGATGTTTGGATCAGCATATTGCTTTGCGAGTGTGATTAGCTTTTCAACGGGTACACCTGATATCTCAGATGCTTTCTCGGCCGTATATTCAGCAACGGACGCTTTATACTCTTCAAATGTCATTGCTGACAATTTACCTGAGTTAGGGTTTTTCGCTTTTTGCTGTAGCGGGTGCTCATCACGTAAACCGTAACCGATGTCAGTTGCTGTACGCTTGAAGTTAGTGTGTTTGTTAACAAATTCCCAATTAACCGCATCATTTTGGATGATGTAATTCGCAATAAAGTTAGCCATTGCTAGATCAGATTGTGGATTAAAAACAATGCCAGTATCAGCGAGTTCAAATGAGCGATGCTTATACGTTGATAATACGTTTACCTTTACATGCGGGTTACTTAAACGATGGTCAGTAATACGACTCCATAGGATAGGATGCATTTCTGCCATGTTTGAGCCCCAAAGTACAAACGAATCAGCATTTTCGAAATCGTCATAACAACCCATTGGCTCATCAATGCCAAATGTACGCATGAACCCACCAACGGCAGAAGCCATACAGTGACGCGCATTTGGATCAATATTGTTTGAACGGAAACCCGCTTTCATCAATTTAACCGCTGCGTAACCTTCCATGACAGTCCATTGGCCTGAACCAAACATACCAATCGATGTAGGGCCGTTAGCTTTTAATGCTGCTTTCCATTTCTCCGCCATTATATCAAAAGCTTGATCCCAAGATACCGGAGAAAACTCACCATCTTTAGCGAATTTACCATCTTTCATGCGCAGTAAAGGTGTTGTTAAACGATCTTTTCCGTACATGATTTTAGATAGAAAGTAACCTTTCACGCAGTTTAGGCCTTTGTTTACAGGGGACTCAGGATCACCTTGCGTTGCTACAACCTTACCACCTTGCGTGCCGACCAAAACGGAGCAGCCTGTACCACAAAAACGGCATGCCGCTTTGTCCCATTTAATTTTAGTTTCATCGCTAGTTGCGATCAGATTTGTTGCGCTTACAGGCAGTGTTACGCCAGCTATTGCCGCAGCAGAAACAGCTGCGTTTGCTTTAACAAATGCACGTCTGGTCAGTTTCATAGATCACCCTCACATGGTGGATTTAACATTTAGCTGATACGCTATATTTTGATAATTTACATTAGTTTACAATTTTGTATTTATCTGTAGCCTTGCGCTAAATCAATTTGTGTTTCAATCACACCATACTTTTATTACTTATGTGATACCGCTATAAAGGTACTCCCTTTTGTTTACTTAAAACTACGCGCATTTATATTCAAAGCCTAAATTTTTGACAAAAAAAGGCCGCATCATAACAATGCGGCCTGAGTCTTATTTATTAACGTATTATTATTTACATATTAGTTATGTATTACGCTTTATTTTTGTCTGCAGTAAATGATAAAGCAAATACTGAAACGCCAGCAACTGCTACAAACCCTGCAATTAAAATAGTTGGTATCGCTGCATATCCTAAAATATGCCAAATAACGTATTCTAACGTACTCATAATCGTGTTTCCTTATTCAATCTACCAACCAGGTACATCAGACATATCTGGCAGCTGATGGGCAATACCTTTGTGGCAATCAACACATGTTTTCTCACCACTTGCTAGTGCTGTAGAATGTTGCTTACGACTACGTGGGCCTTGCTCTGAGAAGTCCATGTATTCAAAGTTATGACAGTTACGACATTCCTGTGAATCATTTTCTTTCATACGTTGCCATTCACGAACAGCTAAATGTTTACGACGTGCTTCGAACTTTTCTTGAGTCGAAATTTTACCCATCAAGAATGCCACAATTTCATTACTCGCTTGTACTTTACGTACAATTTTATCTGTCCAATTATGTGGTACGTGACAATCAGAACAGATTGCGCGCACACCAGAACGATTCGAATAGTGAATTGTTTCTTTTAGTTCTTTAACAATAGGCGCGTGACAAGCAGAACAAAACTCTTCTGTATTTGTCGCTTCCATACCCATATTAAAGGCACCCCAGAAAATAATGCCGCCAAGGAAACCCATTGCAAGTACAGTACCTACAGCGGCTTTACTTGGTGCCGTTAATTTTCGCCAAAAATTTAAAATTAGTTTCATTTTATCGCCTCTTTTTTCGTTTAGGCTAAATTAGCGCAATGAATCTACACGTTTAAAGTCATTGTCGATTAACGGTGCTGCATCTGCTTGTGTAACATGACACTGTAGACAGAAATAACGACGTGGTGATACGTCAGATAATACTTCGCCTTCACGTGATTGATAATGCGTTACACTGATTTTAGTCGCGCCCATTTCACCAGCATATTTCCAACTGTGGCATGACAAGCATTTGTTCGCATTTAAAGACACTTCATAATGACGCGTTTGATGCGGCACAAGCGGTGGTTGATATACGTAATCACGATCAATAGGGCTACGATCTTTAATTACACGCTTCAACTCATCCGCTTTACGCGTTGTATCTAATTCAGTGATACCACGCAGTGATGCAACACCACCGTTGTTTACATTTTCAATTGCAGCAGTCTCTGTACTTTGTGCTGATACTGAGAATAAAGTCCCTGCAGCTAGCAGTACAGCCAATAATTTTCTCATATTATGTTCTCCGCCTATTGGCAAATAAATCCGTTATTTGCCAGCATCGATTGCTGGCAAATTCATTCAGTAAGATATGCAGGTTTAATTACACTTTCGTAATTTTAATTGCACATTTTTTATAATCCGTTTGTTTTGATAACGGATCCGTAGCATCTAGACATACCTTGTTAATCAATACTCGCGCATCAAACCAAGGTACAAATACTAAGCCTACTGGTGGGCGGTTACGGCCACGTGTTTCCACACGACAACGAACTTCACCACGAAGAGATTCAATAAGAACTTCATCACCACGACGCACATTACGTTTTTTAGCGTCATCAGGATGGATATAACAAAGTGCATCCGGCATTGCACGGTATAACTCAGGAACACGACCTGTCATTGTACCTGAATGCCAATGCTCTAATACACGACCAGTACATAACCACATGTCATATTCTTCATTTGGCACTTCTGGTGGCGCTTCATACGGTGCAAAGATGATATTTGCTTTACCGTCTGGCTTACCATAAAACTCAAAACCTTTACCTTTACCTACGTAAGGATCACTGCCTTCTGCAAAACGCCATTTCGTTTCAACGCCGTTCACTACAGGCCAACGTAAACCACGTACTGTATGGTAAACATCGTATGGTGCTAAATCATGGCCATGGCCACGACCAAAGGTAGCGTATTCTTCGAATAGTCCTTTTTGAACGTAGAAACCTTGATCATTTGCATCATCATTTAATTCTTGTGCTTCACTTAGTGGGAATGCATCAACGTTACCGTTTTTATATAGTACGTCGTACATCGTTTTACCACGCACTTCAGGCATTTTAGCGATTAGATCTTCGCCCCACACTTCTTCAATCTTGAAGCGTTTAGCAAATTCCATTAACTGCCATAAATCTGATTTTGCACCTTCAACAGATTTAACTTGTTGATACCAAGCTTGGGTACGACGTTCTGCGTTGCCGTATGCGCCTTCTTTTTCTACCCACATTGCTGTTGGTAGAATAAGATCAGCTGCTTGTGCTGTTACTGTTGGGTACGGGTCAGAACAAACGATGAAGTTAGCAGGGTTACGGTAACCCGGTAAACCTTCTTCCATCATGTTTGGTGCTGCTTGCATGTTGTTATTACACATAGTCCAGTACGCGTTCAATGTACCGTCTTTTAATGCACGGTTTTGTGCAACAGCATGTAGGCCTGGCTTAGGTGGGATCGTACCTTCAGGTAGTTTCCAGATTTTCTCAGCGATAGCGCGATGTTTTGGATTCGCAACAACCATATCTGCTGGCAGACGGTGTGAGAACGTACCCACTTCACGTGCTGTACCACATGCTGATGGCTGACCAGTCAATGAGAACGGACCATTACCTGGCTGTGAAATTTTACCAACAAGTAAGTGAATGTTGTAAACAAGGCTGTTCATCCATACGCCACGAGTATGTTGATTCATACCCATAGTCCATAGTGACATTACTTTGATGTTTGGATCAGCATATTGCTTAGCAAGTGTAATTAGTTTTTCTTCTGATACACCTGAAATTTCTGATGCTTTCTCAACTGTATATTCAGCAACCGACGCCTTGTACTCTTCAAATGTCATTGCTGTCATTTTACCCGAGTTAGGGTTTTTAGCTTTAGCTTGCATTGGATGTTCGTCACGTAAACCGTAACCAATATCTGTTGCTGTACGTTTAAAGTGTGTGTGCTTGTTAACGAAATCCCAGTTTACAGCATCGTTTTGGATGATGTAGTTAGCAATAAAGTTAGCCATTGCTAAATCAGACTGTGGGTTAAACACAATGCCTGTATCAGCAAGTTCGAATGAACGATGCTTATACGTTGATAATACGTTAACTTTTACATGTGGATTACTTAAACGGCGATCTGTGATACGCGTCCAAAGAATTGGATGCATTTCAGCCATGTTTGAGCCCCAAAGAACGAACGCATCTGATTCTTCAAAGTCATCGTAACAACCCATTGGCTCATCAATACCAAACGTACGCATGAAACCACCAACAGCAGAGGCCATACAGTGACGCGCATTCGGATCGATATTATTTGAACGGAAACCTGCTTTCATCAATTTAACAGCAGCATAACCTTCCATCACTGTCCATTGGCCAGAACCAAACATACCAACTGATGTAGGGCCTTTTTCTTTTAATGCCGCTTTCCACTTCTCGGCCATGATATCAAAAGCTTGATCCCATGAAATAGGTGCAAACTCACCATCTTTAGCAAACTTACCATCACGCATACGTAATAGAGGCGTTGTTAAACGATCTTTACCGTACATAATTTTTGATAGGAAGTAACCTTTAACGCAGTTAAGGCCTTTGTTCACAGGTGCTTCAGGATCACCTTGTGTAGCAACAACCTTACCGCCTTGTGTTCCGACTAATACAGAGCAACCTGTACCGCAGAAACGACATGGTGCTTTGTCCCATTTAATTTTAGTTTCATCGCTAACTGCAATAAGATTTGTTGCACTAGCTGGAAGCGTAACGCCAGCAATGGCAGCAGCAGAAACTGCCGCATTTGCTTTAACAAACGCACGTCTGGTTAATTTCATAGATCATCCTCACATGATGGATCAATAGTTTCAATTTGGTGAAAAACAAGAGAAGTACTTAAGACATGTTCGATATTATTAATTTTATCAATAATATCGGTGACAAATTTTTGATTACTGGTTTCTAATACGACGATAATTTTACCCTCTTCACTATCACCGTAAATTTCAGCGTCTGGGAGAGCTGAAATTTTATCTTTCACGTCTACCAAAGATTCTGGTTTTACGTGAATAATTAGACTTGAGATATGGACTTCTTGTTCTGCCATTTTATGACCTTATAATTATTATAAACATATTCTTAATAACTAAAATTTAACGGTTGAGCTTCACAGCGATTGCATTAACAGGACAAACTGAGACGCAAGCACCACAACCATTACAATCAGCTAATACAACATCTGGGCTAACAAACGTTGTATTAGTAAAATTAAATTTCAAAGCTTCGGATTCACAAGACTCCGCACAACTTCGGCAATATACAGATTCAATATTTAAGCAACCGGTTGAAACAACTGCTTTATTACCCCAAGCTTGAGCTTGAGTTAAATCAAATAAATCCTCTTTACAGTGATTTACACATTCTTTACAAAAATTGCATTCTGATACGCTAAAATCGATTTCAGGAAAACCGCCATCACCAACTAGTATAATTTGTTCAGGGCAAGCAGCACTGCAATCACCACAGCGGGTGCACTTGTCAGTAAAATCTAAATCTGCTTTAAGCCAAGGTAGTCGTACAACATTGTCTTGTTCTTTACGACGAAATAACGAACGTCGTGCTAGATTAATACTCATAAAACTACCTTGTAAAATAATTCATCTTCAGATGTGTTGTTTAAAGTCCACATCAGTCTATAAAGATATTTGTTTCATGATGATACAAATACCCCACAACGAATATACTCCCTAATGGATAAGCTAAGTAAAACTTATTTTAGATCAATAAATTGATATTGAAATCAGCTTTATTAAGAAATTTATTAAAAGCATTCATTTTAATAAAACAGTTACAACAAATACTTTTGATTATAGATAAGACATTTGAAATGTGCATTTTTGTAGATGTTTAAATAGCGTAATTCAGTATTACGCTATTTAAACTTGCAGAGAACAGAGTTAATTGAAGAAGTAGATAAACTATTTTTCTAACTTTTTAGCCGCCGATAGACGCAAGATGTGATGTATTAGCGGTAAAACCGTCTTGTAAGAAGTGTGTCGATTTTTTCTCTGACATATGCCCAACCACACGACTGATTAACGCTTGTTGCTGGTTATCATCCTGAAGTAAATCACGTAATTCAACACCAGCTTCACCAAATAAGCATAAATGTAAGCGCCCTTTCGTTGAAACGCGTAAACGGTTACAAGTTGAACAAAAGTTCTTCTCATAAGGCATAATCAGACCAATTTCACCAATATAGTCAGGGTGAATAAAAACTTGCGCTGGTCCATCCGCCTTCCCCCTCACTTTACTTACCCAGCCTTGCAACATTAATTTGTCGCGAATGCTTGCACCTGATACATGGTGCTTATCGAACAACGCCTGGTTATCACCCGTCTGCATTAGTTCAATGAAACGTAGCTGAATTGGCCTGGTCTTGATCCAATTTAAAAAATCATCTAGCTCGATATCATTTAAATTACGCATCAATACCGTATTCACTTTCACAGTTTCAAAGCCAGCAGTAAAAGCAGCATCAAGACCAGCCATGACTTTATGAAACATATTCTTACCGGTTATCTGGCGGAACATGCGTGCATCTAAACTATCAATACTGACATTTAATGCATCAAGTCCGGCATCTCGCCATTGCTGTGCGTACTTGTCTAGATTAAAGCCGTTTGTGGTTGTCGCAACCTTATTAATTTTAGGTATCGCAGCTATGTCTGAGATAATATCTGTGAAGTCTTTTCGTAATGAAGGTTCACCACCAGTAATACGGACCTTTTCAGTGCCCATTTCAGCAAACCCTGTCACGATACGGCGTAATTCATCACGCCCTAAGAATTCAGGTTTACCTTCAGCTTTATAGCCATCTGGTAAGCAGTAGTTACATTTGAAATTACAAACGTCTGTAATTGATAAGCGTAAATAATAAAATTTACGCGAAAACTGATCTTGAAGTTGCATAAACACCTTTCCAAATACGGGAGGCTCAATCATTTCTGATTAAACCCTTATAGCAATTGCGAATGCTATGAGTCCTTAAGATCATATTTAAATGTATAAATTTAGATCATTAAGGATCGGAGTTTGAGTTATATTAAATTTTATGGTCGTTAAACTTAAACTATTTTTTAAGTTATTTAAAGAGATAGGTAACACTTATTATAGTAGAAAATGATAAATCATTGATCGAAATTAAATTGCCCTGTAAATTATACGTTTATTTACGGCTTAATTAACTAATTAGTAAAAAATCTATGATGAAAAATATAATCCCTTCCCATCAGTCTATTATCATTTTAATCGGTCGCGGTATGTTTAGTATACTAGCGCTGGCCTCTTTACTTACTTTTATATCCTTAGTCGCGCTTTCACTCAGCTTATCTGATGCATCATCAATTAATAAAGCTGGTGCATTAAGAATGCAAAGCTATCAAATTGCTTACAATTTATCCATCGATGAAACAGAGGTCAAACGACAGGTTCATATTGATACTTTTAACCAATCACTTGCCCACATTAAAAATAATATTGTTGATAACTGGGATATTACCACAAAGCTGAAACAAGAATTCATGGCTGTTGAGACTCAATGGCAAGCACAATCTGATATCCTACACAGTGATAATCCAGACCGATTCTTAAGTAATGTCGATGAGTTTGTATTAACCATTGATTCCTTTGTGCAGAATTTACAAAACCATTCTGAATATAAAGTTAAAATTATCACCCTTATTAAAGGATTGGGTATCGGACTTATTTTCGCAGTGTGTATTATTACCATTCGTTTAATGCAAGTTCAGGTATTAAAGCCGCTCCAGCAGATATTCACCGCATCTAATCAAATCAGACGTGGTGAATTTGATGTATCGTTTGATTTTGTTTATGAGAATGAAATAGGCTCATTAGCGAGTAATATTTCGCACATGGCAAATGATTTAAACAAGCTTTACAGTACTCTGGAACAACAAGTAGACGCGAAAACCAAGCAATTAAAAGAAGCCAAAGATAAAATTAATTTTTTATACACCACGTCACAAAAATTACACGTCACGCATCTCAATGCTGACATGCTAGAACAGACGTTACAAAGTGTCTCCGTTCTCAATGGCCTGAGTTTCTATAAATTAGTGTTAACCGGTTCCGAAGTAGAAACTATCTACCTCAATTCAGGCACTGATAACGGTGAGCAAACCCTGGACTTAAAATTAGAGCTCGAAGAACAATCTTTTGGTACCATGACCGTACTCCAACGAGAAGCAACGGATCAGGACCATTTACGTAGCTACTGCCGTATCATTTCTCGTGCTCAGCATCGCTCTCAAAGTAATTTAGAAGCACAACGTTCACTACTAATGGAAGAACGCGCAGTGATTGCCCGTGAATTACATGATTCACTCGCTCAAGCCTTGTCCTATTTAAAAATTCAGGTGGCATTACTCAAGCGACATTTAAAGAATCAAGAAATCACACCACCAACCAATGAAATTGTCGAAGAAATAGATACCAACCTAAAATTATCTTACACTCAATTAAGAGAATTATTGAATACATTTAGGCTTACTCTCGATGATGCTAACTTATCTGAAGCCATTTCGATCATGCTTGCTCAGTTGCGTCAGCGCACAACATCGAAAATTCATCTAAGCTATGAATTAGAAGAACATTTATTTAAACCCAATCAACATATACATATTCTTCAAATTATACGAGAAGCTGTATTAAATTCCATCAAACATGCCGACTCCGATGAAATAATAATTGACTGTGGTACGAATAAAAATGGTACTATCGAAGTATCTATTTCGGATGATGGGAAAGGCATACCAGCCAATCCAGTAAAATCCAACCATTATGGCTTAAACATAATGGGAGAACGCGCTTCAAAACTAGGTGCTAAACTAGAAATAAAAAATAATAAAACAAAAGGCACCTTAGTATTACTAACCTTCGACAGGGAAAACAAACATGCTTGAGAATAGTTACACAATTTTAGTAGTTGATGATCACCCACTAATGCGTAAAGGCATTGCTCAACTACTTTCATTAGAAGAAAAGTTCAATGTGATTGGTGAAGCTAGCGATGGCGTCGAAGCTATCACTCTTGCCAAGCAGCATGAACCAGATCTAGTCTTACTTGATCTGAACATGAAAGGTATGTCAGGTTTGGATACTTTAAAAGCGCTAAGAGCAGAAGAATTAAGCTCTCGTGTCGTTATTTTAACTGTTTCTGATAATAAACAAGATGTGATCCGTTTAATCAACGCAGGCGCTGATGGTTACCTATTAAAAGATTCTGAACCGGATCTATTATTAGCACAGCTTCAAGATGTATTATCTGGCCAGCAGGCACTATCTGAGAGCTTACTTGGCTATTTAGATTGCCTACATGAAGATAACAACTTCGCTGAAAAATTGGCTAAGTTGACTAAACGTGAAAATCAAATTCTACTTGAAATATCTAAAGGCTATAGCAACAAACATGTTGCAAGTAACCTGCATATTTCAGAAGGTACAGTAAAAGTTCACGTTAAAAGTTTATTGAAAAAATTAGAAGCAAGCTCACGTGTTGAAGCTGCAGTTATGTATCTTGAGTTTAATAAAACAAGCGCATAAACAAATAATCGAAGTGAAAATGTCGCGCTAGTTACATTTTCACTTCCTTTTCCAATCAATATTCATTCTAATTCCAACCTCCCGTGCAGACCCCTTAAACAAGGCTATCATTAGTTATACTTACACTGACTAAGGCTTCCCCTTGCAAACGACCCAACTGGCATTATTGCCATTAACATCGCATATTTTACCAAGCGGAAGATTGCCGATTCGTATTACCGAAGAACGCTATATTCGCATGATCAAAGATAGCACTAAAACAATGAGCGGATTTGGAGTTGTGATGATAGATCCAAATCAGACAGGCCGTTTTGGACGAATCCCGACCATTGGCACGCATGTTGAAATAATTGATTTTTATACCTTGGATGACGGTTTCCTCGGTATTAATGTTGAAGGTCGACAACGTTTCATTATTGATGATATAACGACAGAGGCCGACGGTTTAAAAGTGGCTAAAGTCCACTACATAACGAACTGGCCAGATCAAGTAGCCAAAGCTGAAGAGGTTTACCTTGCTGATAAGCTTGAAGATCTATATAAACAACACGCTGATATAAACCAACTGTGTGCATTAAAAGATATGGCGAACATAAGTTGGGTATCACAACGATGGATAGAGCTTCTGCCACTATCAGTCTCAGAAAAACAAATTTTATTACAATCACCCGACTGTAATAACTCCATATCAATACTTAAAACATTAATGCCAACATGATCATTCGAGCCTTAAATACGTTCGATAGCGCATAAACACACGCCCATTTAAAGTTTGCTTAATAATTAGCCGTAAAAATCAACTTAATGACCAACTAAATTACCAACGAAAGTAATTTCAAGATATGATGATGTTATCTATTTTACTCAATTTGACTCATCTTATGTTACAAAAATCACTTTCAGATCTTAATAAGGTTGTCGCTATTGGCGGTGGGCATGGGCTCGGCCGAGTGCTGTCTTCCCTGTCCTTTTTAGGACCAAGGTTAACAGGAATTGTAACAACAACCGATAATGGTGGTTCAACCGGGCGTCTTAGAAGCACTGAAAATTGTATTGCTTGGGGTGATATCCGTAACTGTATTAATCAGTTAGTCACTCAACCAGACATCGGCTCATTATTGTTTGAATATCGCTTCCAAAGTGAAGGTGAGTTAAAAAATCATAACCTAGGTAATCTCATGCTTGTAGCATTAGATAACCTCTGTGTGCGCCCCCTAGATGCAGTAAACCTTATCCGTAATATGCTACATGTCGAATGCCAACTCATTCCGATGTCAGAACAGCCAAGTGACTTAATTGCGGTAACGCCTTGCGGCAGTGATGTACACGGTGAAGTATCTGTAGATAAAATGCATGAATTTCCAAATGAATTAACAGTCCAACCCAACGTGTCAGCAACACAAGAAGCCGTTCAAGCGATTGAAAAAGCGGAATTGATATTATTAGGGCCAGGTTCATTCCTCACTAGTATCATGCCTCCTCTACTACTGAAAGACATACAAGTTGCTCTGCGCAGAACAAACGCAAAAGTAATTTACTTAGGTAATTTACAGCACGAGATAGGTCCAGCATCAACTATCCCGCTACAAGAGCGCTTAAAATGGTGTGAAGCTAAGTTAGGTTTTCCGCTGATTAATGCCGTGATACAGGATACAGATAAACAATCTGAACTGACTTATCCTAGTTATACCCATGATTTACGTGAAGAGGTAAATCAAAACTATCACGACAGAACAAAATTAAAAACAGCGATCGAATCAGTTGTTAATCACATTTTAATGTCAGCGCGCTGATCGCATCTTCTAAACTTTTAATTAACAATGGTAATTTCGCTTGCACTTCCGCAGTGCTATTTGATTTTGCCATTATTTCCAATTCCTCAGCATGTTGTTGCACAATCAAGGCACCGTACGTCCCTGCGCTGCTTTTTATACTATGACAGCTTTGCGCTACTTTATCATTATCAACGCTCGTCATTAACGCTTGTAGGTCTGCAATACGCTCTGTTGTTTCTTCGTTAAAAACATCCACTAACGCTGGTAACATGTCCTCCCCAACATCAACCAGTAATTGAGTGAATACCGTTTCATTAATAACTGTGTTTTCCATTTCATTACCTCTTACTTTAGATTATAGCTTTACTCAGTACAGGCTAAGAATTAATCTCAATAACCAGCGCTGTGACATCATCTTGTAACTGCTCTGGAGAAAGTGATTCAAAACGTAGCCAGAGTTTATCTAACGTACTTTGAGCTGTTTTCCCTTTAATATCAACAAGAATATCGTCAATACAGTCACAGTTTCTATCTATGTTTTCAAAAATACCATCAGAATAGAAAAATAGCTTATCTTCGGGTGTTAATTGCAAAATCACTGATTCATATTGCTCATCTGCTAGCAACCCTAATACCGTGCCTTTACAGTCAATCGCTTCATAACCAGAATCGTGTAGCAAGTAAGGTTGTGGGTGACCTGCCGATGCGATTTCACATTTCGTGCCGGTAAGTCTAATCACCGTGCAGGTTAGCATACTCGTTTCTAACAGCTGATTTAAATACAATCGATTAGATAACCCTGCAAGTAAGTTCGTTGGAGAGGTATCAACCGCTGTGATAACCCCTTCCAAATACCCCATGATGGCAAAACTATGGAATTTAGCGACTGGGCCATGCCCCATAATATCACCTAGCACGATAATCTGACTTTCACCAAAATCATGGAAGAATACAAAGTCCCCCCCACCTTCAGTCGCTGGACTATGCGCTAACGCAAAATTCCATAGCCCACTTTTTAAAGGGAGTGATGGCTTAAAGGGTCTACTCAGTGATTCCATTACCCGTTGTTGATAATGTAAGGCGAGTTGATTTGTCCTACGTATAACCCGATTACAAACAGCAAGTAATGAGGTTTTAGTGATAGGTTTAATTAAGTAACCATCAATTGATACTTCAGCGGCTTGTTCCTGGACAGATAGGTTTCCGTCCCCCGTCAAGAATACGAACGGTGTTAATGCACCTTTATCCAGATTTTCAACCTTTTGCCTTAATTCAAATCCAGACATATCTGGCATGTGTATGTCTGCGATAATAAGATCACAACCTTCGTGTGAAATAAATTTAAGCGCCTGAATAGCATCATAAAAAGTATAGACGACAAAATCATTGTTGAGATAAGCCTGGTGCGCTGATAATAAAATTCGATCATCATCAACAATCACCACTTTGAGCTTTTTATCTTGTTTTTTTAATGGGCAGGTCAATTTATTGATACCGTCGGTACTCACATAACTACCATCAGGATTATTCTGTTGGATTAGAGCTAACCCCATACCGCCTGTCAGTAGCTCGCCATTAAATATATCACGAGTATCTGCTTGATAAGGATTAAAGCGCTCACCATTATCGGACACTGAAAAATACCAATTACCATCACTACCAGCGAGTTCTATACTAAACCAGTGAACAGAGTCTGGGTTATGGAAATACAGATTTGACAGGTATTCAGCTAGCACGAGTGTCACCCGATCTATTTCTGCTTGGCCGAGTGCTAATTGATAGCACAATGCTGTCAGTAAACGTCGAACCTCGCTAATAGAGTTCAACTTTAACGCATATTTTTTGGCGAAGAGCTGTGTTTTCATCAACGACCTATATTCCCTTTTAACAGTTCGATATTTGAGATACGCTTAAGTAGCCATCGCTCAATTCTTGGAAAACGTTTTAATCGCCTTCGCACAGAGTTTCTTAATTGCATATCCAGTGGTGGGCACTCTACATCATTGATAACAGTACCGATCAAATTAATCTGGTTATTGTTAAAAATTTCCATAGTCTTTAATACCCGACTCTCTAGTGAAATACCGGGCGCTACAACAAGCAAACTGGCGTCACAGCCTCTCGCGATGACTTCACCTGGAATATTTGAAAAATTAGCCCTAGTAATAGCGCATGTATCAAATATAATAAAATTATAGCGTTTCAACCAAATCTCTATCGCATTTTTGAGTTTTTTTTCATCTCGAAAACTGATATTTTGATCTTGTTCACTTTGTGGCGCAGGTAAAATATCTATCATCTCTGAAAATGGGGTGATACAAGCGGTTTGTAGGTCAGTGTCATCCAAAGACCATGACTGCTTTTGTTTGACATACTCATTCGTGATTGCTGGTTTAAATGTGTTCAGGTCGACGATTAAGACTTTATTACCCGCGGCTTTATAACGCCGAGCTAACGCTAAAACTAACTCCGTTGAACCTTCTTTTCCTTGCGCACAATTTATAGAAATAGATTTAATATTCTCACTCATAATTGATTGATATATTTGCTCTATTTCTACGAATGTCTCTGGCAATATATTCATAATGAAGAACCCACGATGAAGAGTGTGACCACGCTGAGTGCACTTCCTAAGATATCCATAAACTGACTCCAATTCGAATCATTGTCATTAGGAATATAAATGGTATCTCCTGCATGTATAATCGGAATATCGCGGTAATCGGGCTGAGTAAAATAATTTTTCATATTAAACGTACGCGCTGTATGTTCCATTTCCCCATGTTTAGTGAGAATGACAATACGATCAATATACGCTTCAGATGTAGGGCCTCCAGCCATTGTTAATATACCTACAACATCCAATGATGCATCATATTTGTAGCGCCCTGGATTATGCACAGCCCCTAGAATCTGAACAATATTCACTGTATTGTTGAGTTCACCGCCATCTGTCTTAGCAGGGATATAAATTGTATCTCCTGGCAGTACTTGCGGTAGCAGGTTTTCATCACCCGTTTCAAAGTACATATCCAGATCTAACGTTGAGGCTTTCGCATAGCGGCGATTGCGATGCGTAATTTTAATGTGTTTAATATCGGCGTCATTAGTCGGGCCATCTGCCGCGGATAATAAATCAAGAAAATCCAATCCACTATTAAATGCATAACGTCCAGGAGCGCCGACTGCACCCAGAATATAAATTGATGATTCAGACTCTTGTTTGATCCACTTTGATTTGTTGTCTACAGGATCATCGGGCAGTTCATTGAACATTATGGTGTCACCAGCCGATAACTGCGGCAAAGATAAATAATCCCCACCTACTTTCATAAATTTTTCTAGATTAAAATACTGACGTTGTCCTAAACCATCATCTCCAACAACAATTATTTTCGCTAAATCTGCTTTTTCAGTTGGACCTTCTGCATGCCCGAGCAGATCGAGAAATGTCATACCATCAGCCCACTGGTAACGCCCAGGATTTTTGACCGCGCCGATGATTTTAATAGCCTCGTTATGTGCTTCAATCAACCACGATTTCTCAATCATGTCAGCTTTTTCGGGTAAGAAAATAACATCACCCCCGGCAATCTGAGGAAAAGGATTATTTTCAGGATCATCGGAATATTTTTTTAAATCAAAACGAAATGTATCACCATTAACTTTAAGGATTCTAATTTGTTGCGTATCTGCGTATCGATTGGGACCACCGGCATTGGCTAGCATATCCATGAAGGTTATACCTTCACGTCCTTCATAAGCGCCTGGTTTATTGACTTGCCCCATAACATAAACAACTTGTAAGCCAACTTTGATGTCTGCGACTTGAATAGGGACAAAAATAGTAGTACCTGGTTGCACTCTGGGTAATTTCGATACATCGCCGGTATCAAGGTAAAGTTTTAAATCGAATGTTTGTGGTTCTTTCAAACCCATTACTCTTATCTTACTGACATTACCGTAACGGGTGACACCACTGGCCTTCATTAAGCTTTCGATCACCGTCATACCAGGCACATAAGAGAACGTGCCCGGTGCGTTAACCTCACCAAATACCGTCACTGCTTTTTGAGTATCGCTTGCATCACCACCTGCTTTTAAGGTAGTCGCATCGAAAGTCATCTGTACATTACCAGTCAGCGGCGATGATGGCACAAAAATAACATCGCCAGATTTGAGGATTGGTAATACGTTGTCATCACCCGTTTCCAAATAACGCTTAAAATCAAAAATAATCACTTTAGCGCCACGTTGTAACTGCATATTATCAAGTTGAGCACCAGCTAGCATTCCCCCTGCTTTATTCAATGCCATCTGTACATTACCAAATTCGGGCAGCACGACTTCCCGAGGATCATTGACATAACCTAATACAGTAACTAATTTTTCTCGTGCTCTAAATTCTATATAGAGTTTCGATATATCGCGAAACACCACACTCAATGCAGATTTCAATTCCTTTAACACAACAGCTAAGGTTTTCCCTTTGACTTTAACCTGCCCGACTTCAGGTATTTGAATATAGCCACTTGCATCAACTTGAAACGGTTCTTCAAAATCCTTTTCACCAGGCATAAAAATAAACAATTGATCACCAGAATCAATCAGTTCACCAGCAGCATAAGCGATTGATGATGTCGGTATCAAAGTAAAAAAAAGCGTTAAAGATAAAGTCCAACACAATACGATAAATTTCATAATGCGATACCTTTAGGCAATGATGCATCAGTAAACTGCTCGCCTTCATTCAACAAAAAACGCCAATCTTTTACTTTATGATTTACATCTTTATTAGCCTCTGATTGCCACATTAATGTGCTAATGATAGGTGTTGAAGACCTCATGGCGTCACGGCGTAAGTTTTCATAAATAACTTTGTGGCGTAATGGTTCAGCTGTAATGTTGACTAAATAATTAAATATGGCATCAGTACGTAAATTAAGTAACTCAACATCATCTAGATTCGTTGCATAATCATTTTCAGCCAACTTATTAGTGAGACTAACTTGCTCATTGGATGTATCAATTTCATGGATCTGCACGGGAGTATGCTGCTGTTCGATGTTTATTTGCAAACTCGATATTTGTTCAACACTGACGCTAGGAACTTGTTCAAAAAGTAAATATTGGCGCATTATTTCATTGTAATCTTCTACACCTTCATTTTTTTCTGTGTCCACTCGAGACGTATTTTCATCCACGACGGTATTAATGTCGTGAGTCACAATAGCATTGTTGTAATTGACATTAGTTTGTGTATTTGTCTTCTTATCTTTGCTTTCGAACAGTTTGTATTTAGTGTATTCGACCACAATTTTCGGGTTATCTAAGAGCAGAAAACTGAACTGACGAAGACAGACTTTATACTCATCGGTCAAAATGGCGTTACCCGTTTCAAATTGCGGTGCGCAGTACAGTAAAAGATCAAGCTGATAAATCAGCGGGTGGACAAAATTAGACGTCAGTATACGCGGGGGTTGCGCACAATTAGTATGACTAGAGACTTCATTGAGTTGTACAATTAAATTAGTAATATGCTTTTCAAAAATGGCGAGTTCAACGTTAATATTTTGTGGGTCTTCTACTGCAATGGATTTTTCAACACGACTATTAATATTATTTACCGTTTTTACATATGCAGGAATACACATTTCAGCTCCCCGTAAGTTGGCAACGGACAAATGTAGATTCAAGTAATCATAGTGCTGCTGAAAGAGGGCTCGTTCTTCTGAGTGCGTTCCTATATCAGTGAAATAGCCTTCGTTAGGCCAATTTGTACATGCAGACAAAGATATACACATAGCTATCCATAGCAATAATTTATTCATTGAATACCTTACGGCATTTTATTATGCCGGGTGACTGTTATCACTTTCACTAATATCTTCGATAAAGGGAATTGCATTTTCGACACGTAGCATCGTCATCAACTTATAAGGCTGACCTGATACCTTGAGTAGAGATAACGTACGGCGTTGTGAAATGAGTCTTTTAAATAAAAAAACAATCGCGCCAATACCCGTTGAATCGATAAAGTTAACGTTTGAAAAATCCAAGATAATATTCTCCTTATGATCTTGAACTAATAATTCCAAACTAGGCTGAAGGCTGACTACATGCTCAGAATCGAGATCTGTGGCGATAGGTAAAATTATGATTCCATCATAAGGTCTTAATATGTCCATTATAACTACTCCAAAGAATACAAAATTAATTCTGATGGTAATATTAACGTGAAAATACATTAATATTTTTCAAGCTCATAGTTAATAATATAGACGTAAAAACCATAAGATGCACAAATAAAAAAACCACCCGAAGGTGGTTTATTATAATTAAAACAAGTATTAACCTAATTTAGCACGTAATGCCGAGCCAATATCTGCTAATGAGCGCACTGTTGATACACCTGCGTCTTCAAGGGCTGCAAATTTTTCGTCTGCAGTACCTTTACCGCCAGCAATAATAGCGCCAGCATGACCCATACGTTTACCAGCAGGAGCTGTAACACCCGCAATGTAAGAAACAACAGGTTTAGTTACATTTGCTTTAATATAAGCAGCCGCTTCTTCTTCTGCAGTACCACCAATTTCACCAATCATTACGATTGCTTCTGTTTGTGGATCTTTTTCAAACATTTCAAGTACGTCAATAAAGTTAGTACCTGGAATTGGATCACCACCGATACCAACACAAGTTGATTGGCCGTAACCTTCATCAGTAGTTTGTTTTACAGCTTCATACGTTAATGTACCAGAGCGTGAAACAATACCAATTTTACCAGGCTTGTGAATGTGACCAGGCATAATACCAATCTTACATTCACCCGGAGTGATTACACCCGGACAGTTAGGACCGATCATACGTACATTTTGTTGATCAAGTTTAACTTTAACTTCGATCATATCTACAGTCGGGATACCTTCTGTAATACAAACGATAAGTTCAATACCTGCATCAATTGCTTCTAAGATAGCATCTTTACAAAACGGTGCTGGTACATAGATAACAGACGCTGTTGCGCCAGTTGTTTCTACAGCATCACGTACTGTGTTAAATACAGGAAGACCTAAATGTGTTGTGCCGCCTTTACCAGGAGAAACACCACCAACCATTTGTGTGCCGTATTCTGCAGCTTGCTCTGAGTGGAAAGTACCTTGACCACCAGTGAAACCTTGACAGATTACTTTCGTATCTTTATTAATTAAAACGCTCATTTATTTGCCCTCCGCTGCTGCAACAACTTGTTGCGCTGCATCCGTTAGGCTAGATGCTGCGATAATATTTAATCCAGATTTAGCTAAAACTTCACGGCCTAATTCTGCATTGTTACCTTCTAGACGTACAACAACAGGTACTTTAACACCCACTTCTTGTACAGCACCAACAATACCTTCAGCAATCATGTCGCAACGTACAATGCCACCAAAGATGTTTACTAGTACAGCTTTAACATTTTCATCAGAAAGGATGATTTTAAATGCTTCAGCAACACGTTCTTTTGTCGCGCCGCCGCCAACGTCTAGGAAGTTAGCTGGTTTGCCACCATGGATGTTAACAATATCCATCGTGCCCATTGCTAGGCCTGCACCATTTACCATGCAACCAATGCTACCGTCTAATGCAACATAGTTTAATTCAAATTTAGCAGCGTGAGCTTCACGTGCATCTTCTTGAGTAACGTCTTGCATTAAACGTAGTTTAGGCTGGCGATAAAGCGCATTTGAATCGATAGTAATTTTACCATCTAAACAAACAAGATCACCGGCACCAGTAATGATAAGTGGATTGATTTCAAGTAGTGCCATATCAGAATCAGTGAACATTTTAGCTAGACCCATGAAGATCTGTGTAAACTGTTTGATTTGAGCGCCCTGTAAACCAAGTTTGAACGCAAGTTCGCGTGCTTGGTAAGGTTGTGCACCTACAAGTGGATCAATCGTTGCTTTATGAATTAATTCAGGCGTTTGCTCTGCAACCGTCTCAATATCAACACCACCTTCAGTTGATGCCATAAATACAACTTTACGTGAACCACGGTCAATAACCGCGCCAAGGTAAAGTTCATTTGCGATATCACCCGCAGCTTCAACTAAGATTTGTGAAACAGGCTGACCGTGTTCATCAGTTTGATAAGTAACTAAGTTCTTACCTAACCAATGCTCAGCAAATGCTGTAATTTCATCTTTAGATGTTACAAGCTTAACGCCACCTGCTTTACCACGCCCACCGGCGTGTACTTGACACTTAACAACCCATTTATCGCCACCAATTTTGTCAGCGAAAGCTGCCGCTTCATGAGGTACGTTTGTAGCGTAACCTTCTGGAACTGGCAAACCATATTCAGCAAAAAGTTGTTTTGCCTGATACTCATGCAGATTCATGCTCGTATATCCATGTTAATAGCCACTTGGGCTTGTCCCGGGAACTTACGCCTCAAAATAAGGCGCAAGCAACTTAAAAATTAAACTTAAAACTTACTATTACACATCTAAAAGAAGACGAGTTGGGTCTTCTAATAATTCTTTTATCGTTACCAAGAAACCAACAGATTCTTTACCATCAACCAAACGGTGATCATAAGAAAGCGCTAGGTACATCATAGGTTGAATAACAACTTGACCATCAACAGCCATTGGACGGTCTTGGATTTTGTGCATACCCAAGATTGCGCTTTGTGGTGGGTTGATGATTGGCGTTGACATTAATGAACCAAATACACCACCGTTAGTCACTGTAAAGTTACCACCTGTCAGGTCTTCAATTGACAATTTACCGTCACGGCCTTTAAGTGCTAGTTCACGAATATTCTTCTCGATGTCAGCAAGGCTCATCGTATCGCAATCACGCAATACCGGCGTTACTAGACCACGCGGCGTAGAAATCGCGATGCTCACATCAAAATAGTTGTGATACACGATGTCTGTACCATCGATTGAAGCGTTCACTTCAGGGTAACGTTTAAGCGCTTCAACTACAGCTTTCACGTAGAAAGACATAAAGCCTAGACGGATACCATGGCGTTCTTCAAATACGTCTTTATACTGTTTACGAATATCCATGATAGGTTTCATGTTGATTTCGTTAAACGTTGTTAACATTGCAGTTGAGTTTTTAGCTTCTAATAGACGCTCAGCAATACGCTTACGTAGACGCGTCATCGCAACGCGTTTCTCGGTACGGCCCGCTTGTAGTGCTACTGGAGCAACAGCTGGCGCAGCAGCTTTAGCTACTGGTGCAGGCGCTAATGCTTTTTCAACATCTTCTTTAGTGATTAAGCCATTTTTGCCAGTGCCAGTAATCTTAGATGCATCCAAGCCTTTCTCAGCAATAAGACGGCGAACAGCAGGACTTGCGTCAACTGATTCAGCGCTTACTTCTGCAGGTTTATCTTTTGTTTCTTCACCAGCGACAGCGCCAACTTTTAAACGTCCAATAACTTGCTGTCCAAGAACCGTTGCGCCTTCTTCTTCTAAAATTTCAACAAGAACACCAGATTCAACTGCTGGAACTTCTAGAATTACTTTATCGGTTTCAATCTCTACAATTACTTCGTCACGTTCAACAGCATCGCCAGGGCGTTTGTGCCATGTTGCGACTGCAGCGTCAGCTACTGATTCAGGTAGTACAGGTACCACGATTTCGATTGTCATTTTCATAATTCCTTTAATAAACTATTTCTGCGCAACAGTTAAAGCATCTTCAATAAGTGCTAGCTGTTGTTTTGTATGTACAGACATATAACCGACTGCCGGTGATGCAGATGCAGCACGTCCAGCGTAACTTAGTTTCGCGCCTTGCGGGATAGATTCCCAGTAGTGATGCTGACTTGAATACCAAGCACCTTGATTCTGAGGTTCTTCCTGGCACCAAACAAACTGTTCTACATGTTGATATTGTGCAAAGACAGCTGCAATTTCCGCGTGCGGGAAAGGATAAAGCTGTTCAATACGTACAATAGCAACATCAGTTTGACCCGTTTTACGACGTGTTTCGAGTAAATCGAAATACACTTTACCGCTACACATGACAACGCGTTTAACTTGCGTTGGGTCAAGTTCATCAATTTCACCGATAACATTTTGGAACGTACCTTCAGCTAGTTCAGACAAAGTCGATATAGCAAGAGGATGACGTAACAATGATTTTGGTGTCATTACGATAAGTGGACGACGCATAGGACGTACAGTTTGACGACGAAGCATATGGTAAACTTGCGCTGGTGTACTCGGTACACACACTTGCCAGTTATGCTCAGCACACATTTGCATGTAACGTTCTAGACGTGCAGATGAATGCTCAGGACCTTGCCCTTCATAGCCATGTGGTAACATTACTGTTAGACCACACATACGACCCCATTTCTGTTCGCCAGAAGAAAGGAATTGATCGAATACAACTTGTGCACCATTGGCGAAATCACCAAATTGTGCTTCCCAAATAGTCAAACCACTTGGTTCCGTTGTTGCATAACCATATTCAAATGCTAATACCGCTTCTTCAGATAACACTGAATCGTGGATAGTTAGCTCACCTTGTTCAGGTTTTAGATTCGCTAATGGTGTATACGTACTCGCGTCTTCTTGGTTATGAACAACAGCATGACGATGGAAGAAAGTACCACGGCCAACATCTTGTCCTGTAATACGTACTTTGTAATTATCATCAAGTAATGTTGCATAAGCTAATGTTTCAGCAAAACCCCAATCACACGCTTTTTCACCGTTTGCCATCGCCACACGATCGTGATAAATCTTCTGTACACGAGATTGAATCTTGTGTCCTTCAGGAACCGTCGTCATTTTGATTGCAAGATCTGTCAGGGTTTGTTGCGCTACCTGAGATTGGTACGGCATATCCCATTCATGTTTTAAGTACGGGTTCCAGTCAACAGAGTGCTGTTGCATTGGACGCCATTCTTTAACAACACATTCACCATCATCAAGTAAATCGCGATATTCGTTAATGAAACCAGTTGCTTCAGCTGCATCAATCACAGATTCACCAACAAGTTGATCTGCGTAGATCTTACGTGGTGTTGGGTGTTTTTTAATTTTCTTATACATCAATGGCTGCGTTGCACTCGGTTCATCAGCTTCATTATGGCCATGGCGGCGATAACACACTAAATCGATAACAACATCACGTTTGAATGTATTACGGAAATCAAGCGCAATCTGTGTAACCAAAACAACTGCTTCAGGATCATCCGCATTAACATGGAAGATAGGTGCCTGAACCATTTTTGCGATATCCGTACAGTATTCTGTAGAACGCATATCTTTCGGATTTGACGTTGTAAAACCAACTTGGTTGTTAACAACAATACGTACCGTACCGCCGATGCCATAAGCGCGTGTCTGCGACATATTAAATGTCTCAGCAACAACACCCTGACCAGCAATTGCAGAATCACCATGAATTGTAATAGCCAGTACTTCATCACCATTTGTGCTACCAAGACGTTCTTGACGTGCACGAACAGATCCCATCACTACTGGGTTAACAATTTCTAAATGCGATGGATTAAACGCAAGTGCTAAATGAACATTACCGCCTGGGGTATGAAAATCAGAGCTGAAACCTTGGTGATACTTCACATCACCCGCTCCCCATACGTCGCTGTGTTTACCAGCAAATTCATCAAACAGGTCAGCTGGTTTTTTACCCAGCACGTTAACCAGCATATTAAGTCTGCCGCGATGCGCCATACCAATAACAGCTTCTTTGATACCTTGTTCACCACTACGACGAATTAATTCTTTCATCATTGGAATTAGTGCATCACCACCCTCAAGGGAGAAACGTTTTGCACCAGGGAACTTAGCACCTAAGTATTTTTCTAGACCTTCAGCAGCCGTTAAGCTTTCCAAAAATCGTAATTTATCTTGTTTCTCAAATTCAGGGCTGCTTTCAACAGACTCTAAGCGACTTTGAATCCAACGCTTTTCTTCTGTAGATACAATGTGCATATATTCAGCAGCAATTGAACCACAATAAGTTTTTTGTAGCGAAGCATATAGGTCACTTAATTTCATGCTTTCTTGACCAATCGCGTATGAACCAACATTAAAGTTAGCGTCAAAATCGGCATCCGAAAGTGTGTGATATGCAGGGTCTAGATCTTGTACACGATCACGTGCCCATATACCCAATGGATCTAGGTTGGCATGCTGGTGACCACGGAAACGGAAAGCATTAATTAATTGTAATACTTTAACCTGTTTCGAATCATTATGCGGGTCGCTTACTTGCGCTGCATAGCGAGAGGTTTCTTTCGCAAGACGAATGAAATAATCCTTTACAGGACCATGTGGAACTTCTTTAGTCGAATTATCAACTTTAGGTAGACCTAAAAATACAGTTTGCCATTCTTCGCCAACTGAATCAGGATCTGCTAAAAATTGCTCATATAAATCTTCAATATATGTCTGGTTCGCACCGGCTAGATGAGAGGATTCTAACCAGGCTTTCATGACGTTATTCTGCATTCTCTGCCCTTTTTACTTTAAATGTCCATCGCGCCAGAGATGGTAGCAAAGATTTCAAATTACTTGGCCATTCCCAACGGAATGACCATTGTAACTAAAAACTAACAAAAAACATTGCTACACCGCACGTTGTAGTAACATAGATTTAATATTACCGATTGCTTTTGTAGGATTTAGACCTTTAGGGCACACATTTACACAGTTCATAATACCGTGACAACGGAATACACTAAACGCATCATCTAATTCAGATAGACGTTGGTCAGTTGCCGAGTCACGACTATCAACTAAGAAACGATAAGCCGCTAATAAACCAGCAGGACCCACGAACTTATCAGGGTTCCACCAGAATGATGGGCATGATGTTGAACAACATGCACATAAGATACACTCGTATAATCCATCTAACTTTTCGCGTTCTTCAGGTGATTGAAGGTTCTCGCGAGCAGGTGGAATAGCACTGTCATCTGTAATTAAGAACGGTTTAATACGTGCATAATTATCATAAAACTGCGACATATCAATAACAAGATCTCGAACCACTGGTAAGCCTGGTAGTGGACGAATAACAATCGTGTTGTTCATGTTTAAATCAGATAGCGGTGTAATACATGCTAGGCCATTTTTGCCATTCATGTTTACACCATCAGAACCACACACACCTTCACGGCAAGAGCGACGGAAAGATAAAGATGCATCTGTTTCTTTTAATTGAATAAGCGCATCAAGCACCATCATGTCAGAACCTTCAGGTACTTCAAGGCTCATTTCTTGCATTTTAGGTTTGCTATCAACATCAGGGTTATAGCGATAAATTGAAAATTTAACTTGCATAGGTATCCCTTTTGTTTAGTAAACGCGTGCTTTTGGCACGAAGTGTTTCAACTGTTCTTCAGTCAATAAATTAGGTGATAAGTTCACATCACGCGTAACCATTGTTTCTGATTCAGGTTGATACAGCGAGTGACATAACCAATTCGCATCATCACGATCTGGGTAATCAAAACGGCTGTGTGCACCACGGCTTTCTGTACGGAAGTTAGCAGCATGCGCTGTTGCATATGCAGTTTCCATCAAGTTATCCAACTCTAGACATTCAATACGTTGCGTATTAAATTCTGAAGATGTGTCATCTAGACGTGCATTTTGTAAACGTTTACGGATTGTACGTAACTGCTCAAGACCTTCAGCCATTGATTCACCTTCACGGAATACCGAGAAGTTAAGTTGCATACATTCTTGTAAATCTTTACGAATTTGAACCGGATCTTCACCGTCTTGGTTATTTTCCCAACGGTTCAGGCGTTCAAGAGACGCATCAACATTTGCATCAGTCGCTTCTTTAGGCTCGGGGATCTTATCCAGTTCAGTACCTAAATAGTTACCAGCAGCACGGCCAAAGACAACTAAATCAAGCAACGAGTTACCACCTAAGCGGTTTGCACCGTGTACAGATACGCAAGCGATTTCACCAACAGCAAATAAACCAGCAACAACTTCCATGTTGCCTTCTTCATTACGTGTTAGTACTTCACCATTCACATTCGCAGGTAAGCCACCCATCATATAATGACAAGTTGGGATCACTGGAATTGGTTCTTTCACTGGATCAACGTGGGCAAATGTACGAGATAATTCACAAATACCAGGTAGACGTGATTCAAGTACTTCTTCACCTAGGTGATCAAGTTTTAGTTTAATGTGTGGACCCCAAGGACCATCACACGCACGACCTTCACGGATTTCAGTCATCATTGAACGAGCAACAACGTCACGACCAGCAAGATCTTTTGCGTTTGGCGCATAGCGTTCCATGAAACGTTCGCCATCTTTATTTAGTAGGTAACCACCTTCACCACGACAACCTTCAGTTACAAGTACACCTGCACCTGCAATACCTGTCGGGTGGAACTGCCACATTTCCATATCTTGCACAGGAATGCCAGCTCGAATAGCCATACCAACACCGTCACCAGTATTAATGTGTGCATTCGTTGTAGAAGAATAGATACGACCTGCACCACCAGTTGCAAATACTGTCGCTTTCGTTTTGAAGTAGCAAATCTCACCACTTTCAATATCAATCGCAGTACAACCAGTAATAATACCTTCGTCATTTTTAACGAGGTCTAACGCATACCATTCAGAGAAAACTTTCGTTTCATTCTTTACATTTTGTTGATAAAGAAGGTGCAGTAATGCATGACCAGTACGATCGGCTGCAGCTGCAGTACGAGCCGCCTGTGCGCCACCGTATGCAAGAGACTGGCCACCAAACGGACGTTGGTAAATAGTGCCGTTTTCAAAACGTGAGAATGGTAAACCCATATGCTCAAGTTCTAAAATAGCTTCAGGACCTGTCTTACACATAAACTCGATAGCGTCTTGGTCACCGATATAATCAGAGCCTTTAACAGTATCGTACATGTGCCATGTCCAATCATCTTCATGTGAATTACCTAAAGCAACGGTAATACCACCTTGAGCAGATACGGTATGTGAACGAGTTGGAAAAACTTTAGATAAAAGTGCACAACTTTTACCTGACTTAGATATTGATAGCGCAGCACGCATACCAGCACCACCGGCGCCAATAACTACTGCATCAAATTCGCGAACTGGAATACTCACTTATAACCCCCAAAGAACAACAAAACCAACAAGCGCATAAATAAATGCAGTGGTTGTTAGAACAAACTGTAATGCACCACGTAAACCAGTTGGTTTAACATAGTCAGTTAATACCTGCCATACACCAATCCACGCATGGATGACGATAGCAATAAGGGTAAGAAGGGTGAATACTTTATTGCCAGTGCTTGCAAAAAAATCAGTCCATACTTGATAAGTAAGATCATTAAATGCAACGAAACCAACAAAATAAAATGTATAAAGTGCCATAATGATGGCTGTCGCACGGATCATGATAAAATCATGCGTACCACTACGGCCATAACTTGCTGCGTTAGTTACCATACCATTATCCCCGCTAGGATTGATAAAACAACGGTTGCAACAAAAGATACTTTCGCACTTAATGCACCCGATTCAAGCTCTTCAAAGTAACCCATGTCCATCAATAAATGACGGATGCCGCCAGCAATATGATATGCCAATGCAGTTAGGATTCCCCAAAGAATGAATGTACCAAAGAAACCAGACACAATTTCTTGTGCATTTTGGAAACCTTGTTCAGAAGATAATGATTCTGCTAGTAACCATAACAGGATACCCACAGCAAACAGCATTATTACACCAGAAATACGGTGTAGTATCGATGCGATTGCTGTGATTGGCATGTCTATAGTCTGCAGATCTAAATTTACAGGTCTTTGCTTTTTCACGATATCGCTCACTCAGCTCCATTGAGCATTGTTATTATTATGATGCGGATCACAGAATTGTATTATTTTAATAACAAATTCCTTTCAAATGAAAGCCCTTGTTTATTTCTTGTTCAAAATACAAATAAAACAATAATTATAAGTACTTAGACTACATGAACTTAATTAAAACAAGGACTCTTGATCCGTGTGTAAGTATACCTATATCACAATTTATTTACAATTATAAAAGGTCATCACGCAACATTTACGTCAGAATTGAAACATAGGTTAACCTTTTAGTGTTTTTTCTTTGATTATTCTGTAACAAAATTGACATTAGTAATTAATAGAGGTAGCTTTAAGCTCGAATTTCATGAAGAAATCTAATTATAAATAAGCAAAGGAGACGTGCTATGGCTAATCAAAAGGCCACGTTAAACCTACCCGGCCAAGAGCCAGTTGAATTTCCAATTTTATCTGGTACAGCTGGTCACGATGTTATCGACATTCGTACCCTAGGTAGTAAAGGATATTTCACCCATGATCCAGGTTTTATGGCAACGTCATCGTGTGAGTCAAAAATTACTTATATTGATGGTGTAGAAGGTATCCTACTACATCGCGGTTACGCTATTGATGATTTAGCATTTAATGCGGATTATTTAGAAGTTTGTTATATTATTCTTTATGGTGATGCACCGACTAAAGAACAATATGAAGCCTTCAAAGCAACAGTACATAAACATACTATGGTGCACGAGCAATTCGCATCATTCTTCAAAGGTTTCCGTCGTGATTCACACCCGATGTCGATTCTTTGTGGTGTATCTGGCGCACTTGCAGCGTTCTATCACGATTCATTAGACGTTACTAATCAACGTCACCGTGAAATCTCAGCATTCCGTTTGTTATCTAAAATGCCGACTATTGCTGCAATGTGTTACAAGTATTCAATTGGTCAGCCTTTTGTATACCCAGACAATAGCCTTTCATATGCTGGTAACTTCCTTAAAATGATGTTCTCAGTACCTTGTGAAGAGTATGTGGTTAACCCTGTTGTTGAAACAGCGATGGATCGTATCTTTACGTTACATGCTGACCATGAACAAAATGCATCGACCTCTACAGTTCGACTTGCCGGTTCATCAGGTGCTAACCCATTTGCATGTATCGCGGCTGGTATTGCATCACTTTGGGGACCTGCTCACGGTGGTGCAAACGAAGCTTGTCTAAACATGCTCGAAGAGATCGGCAGTGTTGATCGCATTCCTGAGTTCATCGCACGTGCGAAAGACAAAGATGACCCGTTCCGTCTAATGGGCTTTGGCCATCGTGTTTATAAAAACAAAGATCCTCGTGCAACAGTAATGCGTAAGAGCTGTCACGAAGTACTAAGTGAACTAAACATTGATGATCCACTATTAGATGTAGCAATGGAACTTGAGCGTATTGCGCTTGAAGACCCTTACTTCATCGAGAAGAAACTATATCCAAATGTAGATTTCTACTCAGGTATCACGTTACGTGCAATTGGTATCCCAGTTTCTATGTTCACGGTTATTTTTGCATTAGGCCGTACCGTAGGTTGGATTGCACATTGGAACGAAATGTTAAGTCAACCTGGACAGAAAATTGGTCGTCCTCGTCAGTTATACACTGGTGAAGCACACCGTCCATTTGAGTCACTCGCTGACCGCGACTAATACAAACGTTACCGTTAAAAGACTATAGTAAAAGGCCTCTGGATTTATTCAGAGGCCTTTTTTATTGCTGTGCTATACAAGGATTAGGCCTGCAACATAAACGACTCTCGCCAAGGTAATCTCATCGGTATACTTATCAGCTAATACCCTATTCTTCCTAGCTTTATTCAGAGCTAGCGATAATCTAATCATAAATTATCGCTACAATTTAATAGTGCATCAGAGATTAACGTATAAACTGTGTTTGTAATGTTTCGGTTAATTGTGCACTCATCATCGCTCTCAGCGCAGCTGGCTTAACAAGCTTACGTAATAAGCCAACTTTAGCAACAGCAGCCTTATCAGCAATACCGGGCTCAGTTGTAGCCGTAATTAAGATTGCAGGTGTAGTTGGGTTAATCTCTCTTAATTCGGAGATTAAAGTCAGTCCATCTTCACCATTGTCTAATTGATAATCCACTAATAAAATATCGAAATCACATTGCTTAAATAGCGCCTTAGCACTGGCAATGGAGTTCGCACCATAAACTTCACAATCCCAGCTACTCATTAGCTCTAACATACCTTCCAAAATAGCAGGGTTATTATCGATACACAGTACTGCTGTGCCAGTCAGATCTGTTGGTGCAAGCATCGGTGCTATGTGATCTTGCTGTAATGCCGTCGCTTCACTCAATTGTAAACTGAAGCGGCAACCTCTACCGGCGATGGAATCAAGTCGTAACTGATGCTGTAGTAATATCGATAGACTGTTACAGATGCTAAGTCCTAGCCCTAGCCCATCATTCGAACCATTATTGTCCTCTAACTGGCTGAACTGTTCGAACACTCTAGCTTGGTCGTTAACTGCAATACCGGGTCCATTGTCTAATAACTGGATACTTAACTGACCACTTCTTCGACGACAACCGAGCAATACTCGTCCAGGACTCGCATAGCGAAAGGCATTACCAATTAGATTTTGTAAAATACGACGTAACAGATGTTTATCGGTATTAACCCAATGTTTGGTCGGCATAATCGTAAAAATCACACCATGTTGCTTTGCTGCCGCTGAAAACTCCTTAGCAAGCTGGCTAAATAAATCATTCAAAGCAAACGTTTCAATATGCGGTTTAATACTACCGCTCTCAATTCGAGCTACTTCCGCTAAATTAACAATCATCTCGTTGGCGACTTTTAACGATAGGTCAATACTACTGACCTGACGTTGCTGGTTTTCATTTAACGTTGATTGACTCGCTAATGCAGACGTGAACAAACGTGCCGCTTCAAGTGGTTGTAGCAAGTCGTGACTACAAACTTGGAGGTAATGGCTTTTCTTACTCAAGGCTTCATCAGCAACAATCCTTGCCTTAGCTAGCTCTTTATTGGCTTTTTCTAGCTTTTTAGTTCGCTCTGCTACCCGTGTTTCTAGATCTTGATTGGCTTCTTTTAATACCTGCTCTGCTTGTCTAAATGCAGTAATATCAGAAAAAACCATTAAGAAGCCGCCATCGGGTAATGGGTTTCCTTCAATTCGAATGACCTTCCCGTCTTCACGTAAACGTTCAGAGTTATGTGATTTTCTTAAGCGCAGAAAATCGAGTCGTTTCTTTACGTGTGCTTCAATATCCCCCCAACCACATAAACCACGCTCAGCATTGAAGCGTATGAGTGACTCAACTGGACAGCCCACGCTAAGAATATCATCAGGATAATTAAATAACTCCGCGTACTGGTTATTCCAAGCGACTAACTCGAGTTCATCATTAACGATCGAGATCCCATCTCTGGTATTTTCTATCGCGCTTTTTAGCAAATTCTGGCTAAATTCCTGTCGATGACTTGATGCATTTCCCACTAAAGTGGCCAGTTCATCTAACGCAAAATCATGCCCATCTAACGCCGAGTTGAGTACCAAACGTGCAGATGACGATCCCATCACACTGGATAAAACTTTCTCGGCATGCTCAAGTGCATAGTCAGATTTTTCCTTGGCGGTATAACCTAACGTAATCGCGACCTGTTCAAAAGCTTGAAAACTTTTAGAGGCTTTGTCATCGCCCACAAACTGCGCAGTCAGTAACAATAATTCATCTACTGATATGGCTTGCCTTTTTGACTTGGCTTTACGCTTACTTTCAACTAATGAGGGTGGTAACTGCCGTTTTAAGAACAAGGCTCCTTGGATCCGTTCTTGTATACTGGTTCTCGTCACTAACGATATAAGGATCATCGTGACAATATTAACCGTCAAACAAAATAAATTTATCGCGGTTGAACTGGTAAGCAAAGTGTCTTGTAGCGGTCCTTGATAGAGACCTAACTGCGGTAAAAAATTAAGTATAGTCCACAATGAAAAGCCCAAACTGATGCCAGTAAACACCCCTTTCAATGTTGCTCGTCGCCAATAAAAAGCCGCAACTAAAGCAGGTGTAAGTTGCGCTAATGCACCTAATGCCGTAGCCCCTAAGCTAGCCAAAGCCGTCGGAGGTATGAACAAAAACACCAGATAACTCAGGAAAATAACAAATAATACTAGCACCTTACGAATGCTAAGCAGCTTTAATCTAAACGCTTTGTACTGGGTGGGATGTTTATTTTTTTTGAACAAAAATGGGAACACAATTTCATTACTGAGCATGGTACTCAAGGCAATTGTAGATACGATCACCATAGAACTAGCCGCTGAAATAGCCCCTAAGAATGCAAACAAAGTTAACCACGTTTGATCTTGATACCAAGGTAACACCAACACATACATATCTGCAGGTACGCTATTACCAAGCAGTAAGTAACCCGCTAGCCCCAGTGGCGCAGAAAAAAATGCAAAGACCAGCAAATATAATGGGAATACACGGCGACTCAGCCAAGCATCTTGTTCATCACGCAGTTCAACAATCATGACGTGAAATTGCCTTGGTAATACAAAGAAAGCAGCCATCACGATAATAATCATGCCAAACATGGCACTTAAATCGGGGAATTGTAATGCACTTTCTAAGTCCGCGTTCGCGCTGGCTTTCTGCCAAATATCCTGTGGCGAATCAAAGACAACATAACAAATGAAAATGCCGACACTGGCAAAAGCAATGATTTTAACTAACGCTTCAAACGCGATGGCCAGCATGATACCCGGATGACGTTCTGTGACATCAATATTGCGAATACCAAATAAAATGCTAAAGCCAGCCAATACAAAACTGGTCACTAAGCCCAGCTGCCATGGCATAAAATCTTGTTGGATTTGTAATTGTTGGAAAGAATACACAATCGCTTTAATTTGTAAGGCGATATAAGGCATAGTCCCAAGCAACGAAACAATCGTGACCAAAATAGCTAATGCATGGGACTTACCAAAACGAGCGGCGAGCAAATCGGCGATAGAGGTTAAATTGAAGTTAATACTGGTTTGAATAATACGCTGTAAAAACGGCCATGCGAAAACAAGCAATAAGATAGGACCTAAATAAATAGGTAAATATGAATACACATTAGTAGCAGCCTGCCCTGTCGTGCCAAGAAAACTCCACGAAGTACAATAAACAGACACGGCAAATGCATATATTAATGCTTGCCGTTTTCCTTGGATCAGATGCCGGTATTTGTCACCTAAATAAGCAATCAAAAATAACAACGCGATATAAAAAAAACTTAATAGCATCAACTGCCAATTTTCAAACATACCAGAACCTACTAACAACTATTGAAATACGACTAACGTCGAATGAGTGACTATTCTGCTAATCCACTATTAGGACGTCACAGGGGGAGCCATTCAATAACGATAATATCAATAACCAAGCTACTTAAAGATCGACAAACGACGCCGTAAAGGAAGGAATTAGAAAAATAGCTTGGTAAAGACTATGCAACATAGCAGCAAAACTACAGCAAGGTTTCAAACTCACTAATGTAATTACCACCTTTAATGGATGCGATTAACCTTAGTTTATAGCTCGCTGTATTATTGCTCCTAGCCAACTCTCGCAGGGGTGTTTGTGCTTGCCAGTAATAATTACTTTGTACTTGAGTCAAAGGGTATGCTGTCGCATTGTCATTGCTATCAACCAAAAATAACACCGCCTCATCGAGTGGAAAAGTAGAGTTGATAATCGTTGAACCAGCTTTGTCAAATACGTTAACTTTAAAGTCTCCGCTTATCAATACGCATTCACCTGCCAATACCGCACAAGAAAATTCAGGTACTAATGTGATCAACTTCGTTTCATCTGCATCATACTCTATAAAATAATCCGATGCGACATAGCCGAGTACGGCTAACAATGGCGCGACTAGTACCGCCACTTTAGTGTGCTTATTCATCAATTTAATCCTTTAAATTTTCGCTGTAATCGGCGACATCAAGTTGCCCCAACATCATTGCAGCTTGTGTTCTGTTACGTACATTCAACTTACGAAAAATAGCACTGGCATGGGCTTTAACCGTCGCTTCTGCAACACAAAGCTTGTCACCAATTTGCTTATTGAGCAGACCTTCAGAAAACATCATTAAAATACGATATTCTTGCACCGTTAACTTAGCTATAGCTTCGTCCGCAACATTGCTCACTTCTTCTTGTACTTTTTCAAACGTCCCCGGAACCCATAACTGTCCAGACAGTACCTGAGTAATGGCGGTTATGATTGTTGGTACCGATTCTGATTTAGGTACAAAACCGGATGCACCGTGCTGCATCGCTTTAACAATGATCGTTTCATCACTGTAGGCAGAGATAACCACTACCGGAATATCTGGATATTGCTTGCGAATACGGATCAGGTGATCAAAGCCATGCGCTCCAGGAATATTAAGGTCTAATAATAAAAGATCAGCATCGGCGTTTTGAACTAAACATTCACTGATAGTTTCAACCGTTTCAGCCTCGAGCCACTGTGTGGTATTAAATTGTTCTTTTAAGGCGATCAACAATGCTTGGCGAAAAAGGGGGTGATCATCAGCTATGATGATTTTTTCAGGCATTACGTGCATACTCATCCATGTATCACTACAAATAATTAACCTCCACTATACATGACAGCGTGTTACCAAACTGTGACCAAGTTAACTTGCTGCGCTCGCAGTATTCGACTTAACTCATCCAACTCACTAACTGAAAGCACTTGTGATCAAAGACTTAAGCTTAGTGTTCCCCTTCAATTCTGAATGCTGTACTTTAGCCATAAACAATTCTGCCGTGGCGATGGCATCATTCAAGGCATTATGTGCGGAATAATGCGGTAATCCATACTCACTGCGTAAATTAGTCAAATGTAACGTCGATGGCGCATAAGCTTGACTGTACCTGTCGTGGCGTTTTTTCGCTAACGCTAATGTATCAATAATAGGAAATATTGGTGCCATGCCATAAAGCTTAATGCATGCTTGTTCGAGAAAGTTTTTTTCAATCTGAGCGTAATGCACCAACATTGTTTTTCCTGCCAATGCCGTTAATAAGTCTTCGACTACGCTTGCTAATGGTCGGCCGCTGGCTTTTTCTTGATCTGTAATGGTATGGATCGTAACATTGTCACCTTCCAGTTCGCAGTGAGCTGCAACAATTTGATGATAACAACTATCTAGCCTAATCTGGCTATCCGCTAACGCAACGTACCCTATGCTTAAGATATTATCTTGTTTCGCATTCAAGCCTGTTGTTTCAAAATCAACGGCTAAAATATCACTGGCCATGATAGGCAATTCAAGATCGATAATGGGTACACTTAAGTATTGTTTTAACGCCCCTTCAGGTGCCTTCGCCAGCAAGCGTTTACGTTGTGTTTCTAAACTAAAAAACGATTGTATTAGGTTCATAATATGTCCTTACTAGATTTACCTACATCTACGGCAACGACCCGCTAACGTCTATACCATCTGACGATAACTTTGCATGGCTTTAATGACTTTAAATGCATCTTTTAAGTGTTCACGTTCCAATCGAGATATCTCTTTTGGTAGCAAGTAGCTATCCGCCTCTTCGCCATTAGCTAATTGTTTGGCTTGATGTTCAGCGCGTAACATCCCTAGCAGCTCAAATGCATCAATCAAATTAGCCGATTCAGTACGACTCAATGATGGCGTCCCAGCCGCGAGCCTTAAACGCATGATGGTATTTACATCTTCAATTCCTTCAGCAAGTGCATAAATACGCGCAAGGTTAATAATCGGCGCTAAACCATTATGCTTAAGATCCAAGCCTTTTTTATTCTTGCCATCATGGATCAGCACAAAGTCACGGAAAAATCCCAGTGGTGGTTTCTGCAATAATGCATTGCGCGATAAATGAGCTTGAAATAACGTGTTTTGTTGGGTCTGCTTTAGCATTTTACGACGAACGTCTTGTAACAACTGAATGTCGCCATGCACAGTTGCCAAATCAAAAAATACGCTGCTATTGAGTAATGCTTGCGGATCAGGTTTTATTACCCAATCAGTGAAATAGCCTTGCCATACCCGCTTTTTCTGCCGCCACTGAGGGTTAGTCGCCATGATATTACCTGGGCAATAAATATAACCACAGGCCGCTAAACCATCACAAACAAAATGTGCAAATGCCTCAAACCATAATTCTTGCTGTGGTGTCGCACTGTCGTCAATAATCAGTGCATTATCCTGGTCTGAATAAACTAACTGCTCTTGTCTTGCTTGTGAACCTGCACATAGCCATGCATAACCAACTGGCGCGTTACCTAGTTTTAATTCAGCTAATTCAATTAACCTTATGGTAAAAGCCATCGTCAGTGCACTGATATTTTTACCTAAATAATCAGCACTCGCGCCTAGTTTAGCCATACTCACTTGGAGTTTAGGTAACATCAAGCTCAATTCAACCAAGGCTTCGACAGAACTGGCTTTATGGATCACAGAACTTAAATTAACCGCATGATGTCCCTCTTGATTCATTAAATCCGTCGCAGTCAACATACCAATCAGATACCCATGCTTAGTCACGGGGAGATGGTGTATACGCTTACTGATCATTAGCGCTAACGCGTCATGACCACAAAGATTAATGTCAATTGTCGCCATGTTCGCGGTCATAATATCTTTCACTGCTTGCTGAGTATTTAACCCTTCAGCGACACAGCGTCGCCGAATATCCTTATCCGTAACAATACCAACTGGCTGTTTATCAGTCATGATAACAAGGCAGGATACGCCTTTTTCAGTCATATATTGAGCCGCATCTTGAATACTAGCCTGTGTGGTTATCGTAATAGCAGGGCTATTGTAATAATCAGTTATGGGCGCATTCGTTAAACTAGAGGCGATTAATGCCGATTCAGTTATCGCACCCATGGTGTTTTGTAATCGCTGCTGCGCAGTCTGCAACAAAAACTGTAACGCCTTGGGGTGTTCACTAAGTAGCACGTTCAATTCATTAAAATCAATTGCATATAGCAAACAGTCTTCTTCAGCACGTAGACTTATCGGTACTTGTTCGCGAATAGGGACATATTTTTCATTACTGTTCTCCTTATTACATTTCTCATTATATAAGTCAGTACATAAGACACTGCACAAATCACCTTCTGAAAATTTACCCTGTAATTCGCCCTCCTTGTCGTAATAAGCAAGTACACCCTTTTTAACGATGTACAGTAATGCCTGCTTATCTTGATACTCGTTCTTATAATCATTGAGCAAGGTTTCATTACGGTAATAACCGATTGAGGTACGTTTCGCAATAAGGTGGCAATCTTCAACATTTAACAAATTAAAGGGCGGGATAACTTTAATAAAATCAACAATATCATTTAGCGTTGCATTCATATGCTTATTCTCGCCTCTTAATCTCTGCATCTATAAATGCAATTACAATTAATGTGTACGTTAAGTTTTAACCCTATACCTCTAAATCGTCAACATCCTAAAATAATATATAGACGAAAGTTGTATAGGGTTATTTTTTAAAGGTTGCTAAATTTACAACATGCTAGTGCGAACGCTGACGATTTGTCATTCAAGTTAAGGACAACTGATTCAAGTGATCGATAACTATCTAATTTTACTTATTAAGATTTAATCGTTTTTTTTGGGAGAAAGGATATGGAACAAGAAAACGCCTATTGGCAATCCAATATACGACTGATATTAACCTGTTTAGTAATTTGGTTTGTTGTGTCATTTGGCTGCGGCATTTTATTCGTCGAGCAATTGAATGAATTCCGTCTCGGTGGATACAAGCTTGGTTTCTGGTTCGCACAACAAGGTTCTATTTATACCTTCGTTGGTTTAGTTTTTTGGTATGCCGTACAGATGAATAAACTGGACAAAAAACATAATGTTGAGGAAGAATAAATGAGCGAATTAAAACTCTATACCTATATCGCCGTATTTGGTTCATTTGCCATTTATTTTGCCATTGCTTGGTTTGCCCGCGCTAAAACAACCAGTGATTTCTATGCTGCCGGTGGTGGTATTACGCCATTACAAAATGGTATGGCGATCGGCGCCGATTGGATGAGTGCAGCGTCATTCTTATCAATGGCAGGCCTTATCGCCTTCCTCGGTTATGGTGGTTCAGTCTTCTTAATGGGTTGGACTGGTGGTTTTGTACTACTTGCAACCTTGCTTGCTCCCTATATGCGTAAACACGGTAAGTTTACCGTCCCTGAGTTCATTGCCGATCGTTATGACTCCAAAACGGCTCGTGTTGTTGCGATTGTCTGTTTAATTGTAGCGTCAGTAACTTATATTATTGGCCAAATGAAAGGTGTGGGTGTTGCTTTCTCACGCTTCTTAGAAGTTGACTACGATCTAGGTTTAGGCATAGGTATGGTTGTG
Organism: Moritella sp. F3; assembly: GCF_015082335.1. Taxonomy (NCBI): domain Bacteria; kingdom Pseudomonadati; phylum Pseudomonadota; class Gammaproteobacteria; order Alteromonadales; family Moritellaceae; genus Moritella; species Moritella sp. F3. The sequence continues at coordinate 248,003 of NZ_BLRL01000001.1, forward strand.
GTATGGGTTTATGCCGTACTTGGTGGTATGAAAGGCATTACTTACACGCAAATTGCGCAATATTGTGTACTTATCTTTGCTTATACTATTCCTGCGGTATTTATTTCATTACAACTAACAGGTAATCCAATCCCACAACTTGGTTTGGGTAGTACCCTTGCTGATGGTAGCGGTGTTTACCTCCTTGATAAAATCGATATGGTTGTTACCGACCTTGGATTTAAACAATATACCACTGACAATATGGGCGGCACGTTAAACATGTTTGCTTACACCATGTCACTGATGATTGGTACAGCCGGCCTACCCCATGTAATTATGCGCTTCTTTACGGTTCCAACAGTGAAAGATGCACGTGCTTCAGCTGGTTATGCATTAGTATTCATCGCGTTACTTTATACTGTCGCGCCAGCGGTAGGTGCTATGGCACGCTTCAATCTAATGAACACGATTGAGCCAACAGCAGGTCAACCACTTGAATATGAAAAACGCCCACAATGGTTTAAAGATTGGGAAAAAACCGGTTTATTGAAATTTGAAGATAAAAATGGCGATGGTAAAATCCAATATGTTGCTGACCCAGTCAAAAATGAAATGGTTAAAGTTGACCGCGACATTATGGTTCTAGCGAACCCTGCAATTGCAAATTTACCAAACTGGGTGATTGCACTGGTTGCTGCGGGTGGCTTAGCGGCTGCACTATCAACAGCAGCAGGTTTGTTATTGGCGATTTCATCAGCGATATCACACGATTTAATGAAAGGTATAATAACACCTAATATGTCAGAGAAGTCGGAACTTAAACTCAGTCGAATAGTAATGACGATTGCCGTTATTGTCGCTGGCTACCTCGGGCTTAACCCGCCTGGATTTGCCGCGGGAACAGTTGCCCTCGCCTTTGGCTTAGCAGGTTCGTCATTATTCCCAGCACTAATGATGGGTATCTTTTCGAAGAAAATTAATGGTCGTGCCGCGGTAGCAGGTATGTGTTCAGGTTTAGGTATCACAATGCTGTATGTATTCCAACATAAAGGCATTATGTTTATCCCTGGTACATCATTCCTCGGTGGTATGGAAGAAAACTGGTTCCTTGGTATTTCACCAAATGCATTTGGTGTGGTTGGTGCGATAGTTAACTTCTCAGTTGCTTTCATCGTCACTAAAGTAACAGGTGATGCACCATTACATATTCAACAGCTGGTTGATAATCTGCGTTTTCCTCGTGGTGCAGGTGCAGCTGCCGACCATTAGTAAACCGCTATAGTGCGATTGAAATAACCCAATCGCGCTATTCATACAGTAAGTTAGATAATAAAAATGCCGTTCATCAATTGATGAACGGCATTTTTGTATTTACAATTTATCCACTTATGGCTGCGCTGTATTAAACGTTTATATAAAAAGACTATATATTAGCGAGCTAAAGTCTGCATAAACTTGCGTAAATCTGTATTAACGATTACTAACAGCATTGTGCACTGACAATATTGCGAACAACAACCAAATCTTCAGGTGTATCAACACCAGCAGCAGGAGCTTCAAGCGCTTCTTCAACATGAATTTTCTCACCATGCCAAAGTACACGCAGTTGTTCTAATGATTCAATTTGTTCAAGTTCAGTTTCTTGCCACTGAACATAATCACGAATAAAACCAGCACGGTATGCATAAATGCCAATATGACGTTGGTAAACAGGTTTAATCTCAGTCACAGGCGCATGCATAAAGTTATCACGATGATATGGGATCGGTGCACGGCTAAAATACAAAGCATAGCCCTGTTTATCCGTCACAACTTTAACCGCATTCGGGTTAAATACTTCTTCCACATCGGTAATAGCAACAGATAGTGTCGCCATACGTGCTTCACTTTGTTTACCTAGATTTTTAGCAACTTGCTCAATAATACGCGGTGGAATTAATGGCTCGTCACCTTGCACATTCACGATGATATCATCATCATTAAAACCAAGCTTACTGCATACTTCAGCTAAACGTTCTGTACCCGAATTATGGTCAGGAGAAGTCATACACACTTCATAACCTAATCCGGTAACAGCCTGCTCAATACGCACATCATCGGTAGCAATAACAACGCGTGACGCACCGCTTTGCAATGCTTGCTCAGCAACACGCTGGATCATTGTCTTACCACAAATATCAACTAACGGTTTGCCGGGTAAACGGCTTGACTGATAGCGCGATGGGATAATAACAATAAAACTCATTTTGCTAATTCTTCAGACGTTAACTGACGAGCTTTAACTTGCAGTAATACTGGAATACCTTCAGTAATAGGATAAGCAAGACGGTCTGCATTACAAATAAGTTCATTATTGCTTTTGTCAAAATGTAATTTACCTTTACAAACAGGGCAAGCAATAATTTCAAGTAAGTTATGATCCAAAGTCATGGTTTAATTCCTTTAATTTTAATAATAACTGCGGTAAAAAATCGCCATCTAAACTTGCGTTTACCGGTAAATAATACCAATTATCCTGAGCGAAAGACTGACACTTAACGGCATCTTTTTCAGTCATGATAACGGTGCGCCCCGCTGCGAACTGAGCAATATCAGCAGCAGTGAAAGCATGATGATCGGGAAATGAAAGATGATCTTCAATAACATAATCGTGTTTTTCTAAAGTGTTATAAAAACGCTGTGGATTACCAATGCCAGCAATAGCAACATTAGCAACCTCTGTACCGGAACCAACACCTGTTTCTGCAGCTTCATTATTGCTTACTTTACGTAGCGGAGCTGCAACCAAACGCATGTTCGCCTCGCCAGCTAAACCGTTACCGCCATTACAAATAACAAAGTCCGCCGTTTTTAGACGCCAAGCACCTTCGCGTAAAGGCCCCATCGGTAATAAGTGACCATTACCAAGACGGCGTTTACCATCGATAACAATCAATTCAATATCACGTTGCATCGCATAATGCTGTAAACCGTCATCAGTGATAATCACGTCTACATCAAAGTGAGCTAACAAATGCGCAGCTGCGGCTGTACGCACAGGACTAATAACAAGTGGGCATTGCGTGCGTTTATGTAACATAAACGGTTCGTCGCCGCTGTATGCGACAGGCGAATCGTTATTAACAATATAGGGATATTGTGGTGCTTTCGAGCCATAACCGCGGCTGATAATCCCCGGTTTGTAACCCGCTGCGATGAGCTGTTCACATAAATAAACGACCAGGGGTGTTTTACCTGTGCCACCCACCGTAATGTTACCCACAACTATAGTTGGTACAGCAGGTTTAACACTGGCTTTAATACCCAGATCAAATAACTTACGGCGACTGCATGTAATGGCAGCAAACGTCACACTTAGTGGCGCCAGTAACCACTTTGACCAGTGGTTACCATACCAAATATCCTCTTCAATTTTCACACTAGCTCCTGTTATTCACACTCGTTCCTATGTTTCACACCTAACGCGCGCTTAGCCGCCAAGTTGTAAACGGTGTAACTGGGCGTAATGTTCACCTTTTGCAAGGAGTTCGGTGTGCGAGCCACTTTCAATGATAGAACCCGCTTCAAGCACTAAGATACGGTCGGCAGCTTCAATCGTCGTTAAACGATGGGCTATCACTAATGAGGTTCTGTCTTTTTGTAGTGTTTCAAGCGCTTGCTGAACCTTTTTCTCAGATTCTGCGTCCAGCGCCGATGTTGCTTCATCAAGAATCAGAATAGGAGCATCTTGTAATAACGCGCGCGCAATAGCGATACGTTGACGTTGACCGCCCGAGAGCATTGCGCCGTTCTCACCAACCATCGTATCAAAGCCATTTTCAAAGCCTTCGATAAACTCTAATGCATTAGCTTTTGTTGCGGCTTCAATAATCTCTTCGCGCGTCACTTCATTAATACGACCATAAGCGATATTCGCAGCTACCGAGTCATTAAATAAATGCACATTTTGCGATACTAAGGCAATTTGGTTACGTAACGATTTCAATTCATAATCATGAAGAGATCTATCATCAATACTAATCTCGCCCTTTTCTATTTCATAAAAACGCGTAATCAAACTAGCCAATGTTGATTTACCACTGCCAGAACGGCCAACAAGCGCAATCATCTCACCCGGCTGTGCGGTAAAATTCATATTCTCTATCAAACGTGCACTCGCTGTTGGATACGTGAAATCAACATTCGAGAAAGTGATTTTACCCGCAACACGTTCCGGTACATACGTACCCGTATTTTTCTCGGTTTGCAGATCCAGAATATCAAATAAGCTATTACACGCTGCAATTGCTTTTTGGATTTCAGAGTTCACGTTCGTGATGTCACGTAATGGACGTAATAATGCCATCATAGAACCAACAATCGCAACAAATTTACCAGGGGTAAGCTCCGCTCGAATAGAATCAAAAGAGGCAAGATATAACACCACACCAAGTGCGAACGATGCAACAATTTGTACTAACGCATTACTCGCGGCACTCGTTGTCGCCATTTTCATTTGTTGTTGGCGGATATGATTACTCACAGAACCAAAACGTTCACGCTCTGTTTCATGCCCTGCAGACATTAATACGTCTTTATGACCATGTAACATTTGTTGCGCTGTTGATGACACATTACCCATCGCTTGTTGTAAGCGTCGACTGATCACACGAAAACGACGACTCACAGAGCCAATAATGATACCAACTAATGGGGCAATAAATAATAGCACCAGAGATAACTGCCAGCTCTGATAAAACATCCAAATAAGCAAACCAAGAATGAACGCACCACTACGGAACACATTCACGATGGTTTTAGATGCAGCACCTGAAACTTGAGTGGAGTCATAAATGATTTTTGATACTAGTTCACCTGATGGGGTTTTATCAAAAAAGCTCACCGGTAAATGCATCAGATGATCGAATAATTGACGTTGTAAACGCATGACGACTGTATTACCGGCTTTTGCCATGCAATAACTTGAACCAAACGAGGCTAAACCACGTAAAGTCACCATGCCGACGACAAACAATGGCATCCATTTCAAGAATGCGGACGTTTCAGCGTTAAAGCCATCATCGACAATCGGCTGGAGAATATTAAGTAACGTTGCATCGACAATACCGTAACCGAGCATAGCCAGAACGCCAAGGCCTAAAGTAGTTTTTAAGTCGAGAACATATATAGAAAATCGCTTGACCGTCTGCCAAGCTGTACGCTGTTGATCCATGAAAACTGTCTTGTTATTGAGATAGGGGTTCATTTTAAACCTAGGTTAGCCAAAACACCAAACTTTCCAAGCTTAGAAGCTCATAATAACTGTTTTTTAACCATATTAACGTAAAAGGGCTGTTCCAAATGGACCAACCCTTTAAACGATTCTGCATTAACCGCTTTGGTTAATAACCCTAACCAGCATAATGTTATGCTGCGTTACTATTAATCCCCTCCACTTTGGTATGATCAAGCTGTGCAACAATTGTTCTATTACCACCAATATTCAGTAGCCAAGCGAGTGCGGGTAAGAAACATAATGCACCGAGCATATTCCAAATAAACATGAAGGTAAGCATCAATCCCATATCGGCTTGGAATTTAATAGGCGAAAGAACCCAAGTACATACACCAATAGCTAACGTGATACCCGTAAATGCAACTGCTTTACCCGTACTTGATAGTGCATATTTATAAGCATCTTGTAAGTTATCGCCCATTTTTAAACGCGCTGATAATTGGCTATAAATATAAATGCCGTAATCAACACCAATACCAACACCTAACGCGATCACAGGTAAAGTAGCCACTTTCACGCCGATTCCTAATGTCGCCATTAACGCTTGCCCTAAAATAGAGGTCAATGCTAACGGTAAAATTATGCATATCAATGTTTTAACTGATCGGAATGTCAGGAAACATAATATAGCAACAACACCATACACCCACATCAGCATTTGATATTGGGCTTTTTCAATCACACTGTTGGTTGCTGCTTCAATACCAGCATTACCAGCGGCAAGCGCAAAGTTCACACCCTCTGTTTTATTTGCAGCTGTGAAAGCTGTTATATCTGCGATCACCGTTTCTAGTGTATTAGCTTTATGATCATCAAGATAAATAATCAGCGGTAACATACTGCAAGTATTATTCATAAATGCTGCTGGCGCACGGCCAACTGCAGCGTTAAGCACTAACTGATTTGGGCTCAAACCTTGCCATTTCGGGTTGCCTTCATTCATACCAACAATGGCTTTCTTAGCAATTGTTGCAACAGATAGTGTCGACTGGACACCTGGGATACCCTCGACATGTGCTTGTAATTGATTCACTGCATTTAAAGTATGATAACTACTGCACTGCTCTGCCGGCGTTTCGACCATCAATACCATAATGTCTGTACTTGCTTGGTAGTTATTAACCACATATGCATTATCGAGGTTATAACGACTGTCAGCACGCAACTCTGGCGCGCCAGCATCAAGATCACCAATTTTCAGTGATTGACCTTGATATAAGCCGACGGCAAGACAGACAACACCAAATAGTAGTGCTGACTTAGCCCACTTCGCATCGGCAAAACGACTAAAAATCGTCACAATTAAGGGGGTTTTCGATTGTTCCGCGAGTAAGTATTTAATGCCCGCTGGTGAAACCCCCGTCCAAGACATCAAAATAGGTAACAAGATCAAGTTCGTTAACAAAATAACCGCAACACCAACGCTTGCTGCAGTAGCAAGATCTTGAATAACTTCAATTTCAATCACGTTTAAAGTAATAAAACCAAGGCCATCACTTAACAGTGCGATCAAACCTGGAATCGCTAATGCTCTAAACCCAAGACGCGCTGCTTGCTCAGCTTTATTACCGGCAGCCATATGCTGACCGATAGCGCTAATAAGTTGTACACCATGGCTCACCGCAATCGCAAATACTAAAAACGGCACTAACATAGAGTAAGGATCCAGTCCCTGCCCCAATAGATTAAGTAGTCCCAGTTGCCAAATAACCGCTACCAATGCACACGTAACTGTCACCAAGGTACTTCTTAAGCAACGGCTGTACAGATACAACAAGGCAAAAGTAATGGCAATGGCCGTTAAGAAAAAGATAACCACTTCCGCCGCACCAGCAATTAGATCACCTACCACTTTAGCAAAACCAGTAATGTGAACCTTTACTCCATTCACTTCATACTTACTGCGGATCTCCTCTAATGTATTTGATAGTTGATTGTAATCGAGTGGTTTACCTGTATCCGGGTTAATGCTCATTAAGGGTAATAAGAATACTGCCGATTTTAAATTATCACCGACTAAATAACCTACTTGTCCCGATAACATCACGTTACGACGCAATCGATCCAACGTCCGCTGACTGCCATCGTAATCACTCGGGATCACAGTGCCACCGACAAACCCATCTTCGGTCACTTCAGCCCAAGTTACATTTGCTGTCCAAATTGATTTCATCCCCGAACGGTCAACGCCAGAAATGAAAAATAACTCATCATTTAGAGTGCGCATTTGCTCTTGAAACTCAGCATTAAAGATATCGCCATTTTCGTTTTCAATAACAACACGTACACTATTGCCTAAGCTCGCTAACTCTTGTTTATAATTTAAATAATTTTGCACATATTCATGCTGCACTGGGATCATCTTTTCAAATGACGCACTCGGTCTCACTAAACTTGCGTTATACGCCAAAAAAGCAGTCAGTAACACGATCACTGCAAACACGATGTATTTAAAACCAAATAACTGTTTCTCGATCCAAATAGTAAGCTTTTCCATATTACTTCAGACCTCCCTGTACGAGTTCATTTTTACTGCTCGTTTGCCAACCGCGTAACCCAGTCGTAAGCACATTATCATCAACAACTTTAACTGCGGTGATATCGATACGTTGATTTGACGTTGAAATATTACTGAAGGTTTTCCCGTTATAGACTAGCTTTAGTCCACCAGCGCCGACTAATAACAGCTCTGTACTATTGAGCCAATCAGCAGAGAAGATATGATTAGTCACCCCTGTATTCAGGTGCTGCCAAGTATCACCCTGATCTTGTGATGCAAACATATTGCCACGTAACCCGTAGCTGTAGAGCGTCGAGCCATTAACGTCGATACCAAACAAAGAACCCGTGTAATCTATATCTAAAGCACGCCACTTGTTACCGGCTTCAGAACGAGAGGCCACCATAGCAAGGCCTGCTTCACCGACAACATAGATATTATTATCTGCATCTGTCGTTATCGCATTTAGATGGAACCCTTCAGGGTTTGGGACTTGGTAGCCGATATATTGCCAACTATTACCTGCGTCTTTGGTTTCTAACATTGCGCCATAAGCACCAACCACAAGGCCATAATCGGACGTAGTGAATCGCACATCAAAAAATGAAATTTCAATGCCTGCATTAGCCGTTAAATCTTCGAGTTTATAAATCGCATCATCGAGTTGCATCTCTAACTCATCAAGCGCATCTTCATCGATACTGTCTTGATCAACATTATCGCCAGCAATAACCCCCTCAGCTTCAGCAAGTTCAAACTGAGCGGTTAAGATCACAATTTGCTGTTCTAAGCTGGTTTTAAGCAAACCCGTTAACTGTAAGCCATCAAACACTTTAATCCAGTTATGACCGCCATCAATGGTTTTTAATATTACCCCTTGATGGCCGACAGCCCAAGCCACTTTATCATCGACAAAGTCGACTGCGGTGATTGTCGTTTGCACCGGGACACGGGCCTGAACCCAAGCCGTCGCAGCACTAGATCGCACAAGAATACGGCCGTATTCACCAACCATAATCTGACGTTTCTGGAAATATTCAATATCTAAAAAGACGCTTTCTTCGACAAGGCTATTCATTTCAGCTGCCAGCTGCAACACGTTGTTATCAACATAATTGCTTGCATTATTATTTACATCACTTATCGCTTGCTCTGCGCTGGCACTATGTACAGGTAAACTTAATGCACATAACAGCGCTAGCGATTTTTTATCCATTCGAGGCATTTGTATCACCTTAATCCCTTAAGTTTACGAAGGTCTTTCACTAAGACCCATATTTTATCCAATGGCACTCCATCACCACGTTATATAATCATATCAATTACTACAAATTAACGGCTATTTTTGAATGTTCATGTTCTCCTCGGTACGCCCCCGGTGTAATGCCTTTCCAACGTTTAAAAGCCCGTGAGAAATTAGCCACGTTAGAAAATCCTAACAAATAGCTTATTTCCCCTAAAGATAAACGGTTTTGGTCTAAGTGCTGAACAGCGGTTGTTTGGCGTATATTTTCGACTAAATCCTTATAGCTGGTTCCTGAATCATTTAATTTTCGCTGTAAGCTACGTTGACTAAAGTTCAGTTTCCCAGCCACAAAGTCAATATTGGGAACACCCGTGGCCATCACAGAAACAACTTCGGAACGTACTTGGCTGACGACATTATTACAATCAAGTCCAGCAAGATAATCATCTGCCGCTTTATCACTGAGAGAGACAAGATCCGGTGCAAAGTTTGGTAGGCGCTTCGATAATAATTTACTGTCCATAACTAACATAGACTTACCTGAATTAAACTCGATTGGGCAACCGGTATGAGCTTCAAACTTATCGACGCATCGCGCAGATACTGTGGTATATATTTTCACGGGAGAGAAACCTGGATTTGACAGGTCACGGCATATTTTTATAATCGACAGTAGCATCGTTAGTTCAAGTTGTGCACCGATGCGATCAATCTTATCCGCAGATTCATTCAGGTTCAGTTCCAAATAACAAAACTGTCCATCTTCAGTTAAATTAATGCGGCATGCACTACTAAGTACGCGATCATAATGCACTAAACGGCTAAATGCGTCTTGTAATGATGAGGATGCTTGCAGTGCATAGCCTAATGCATGGAAGGTGGTTGCGACGATGCATTGGCTCACTTTTATCGATAAAAGCGGATCGTCCGTGAGTAATGCTGATTGTTCAAAGAGTTTGTTGCAAAGTTTAACCGGTACACGGCTGCCTACACTGGTGACATCTTCAATGCAAAGGTCTGATTTAGAAAGTAGTTCAAAAGGTTCGATCCCTTTCCATAATAACGCTTTATATAAGGCTACTAACCAGCCCCCAATAACATCTCCTTGTCCATCCATTATCAGCACTCCTTTGCTTATATTCGCGTAGCTTCATTAATAATGGTTTATAAATGACGTACCTACCAAAATCAAATCAAACCATATAGAACAAATATTTCACATGAGCAACATAATCGCAACAACTTTAATGCAAAAGTAGGAGCTAAAGTTATTAATAGTTCAAACGTTTGATTAAATTATTATAAAGGTATTAGATTACTTACAAATTTAATACCTATATATAGGGTATTTATTAAAGGATCTCACTGAATACGTCAGCAGCTTCGATATCGAGGATACCAGAACGATTGACTGTTATTTTATGTCGTTGATAAACAACTTTAGCACTATCATCTTTCAAGCCAACAACCACGTTAACTTGATAGCGACGTTCAATAGCCTCTTTACTTATTTTACCGTCATTTTCAGTATAAACAGCCCCAGTCCCACGTTCTAAATAACGAATAAGCGGTCTAACACTAAAAAATATCTGCTCTTGAATACGATCATAGCCTGGTTGGAAACCTTTATTACTGACCTTCGTATCTAACCGATAGTGTAATAAAATAGATTCTTGCTTATTCTGTGGTCGGCGTCGGTATAAAACATCACGTACTACTTTAGGTAATTTACTCTGTTTAATAAAATCTAGCCAGATACGCTGCTTTGAAATGATTTGTTTATTTGATGTATCGATTAAATGTCTTGACCATTTTGGACGTCCCTTACGGATCCAGCGCCACAAGGTATTATTAAACTCGTCTTTAAAGATCTCCCTGAAACCATAAATAACCGACAGCACAGCAATCAGAGCATAGGTTAGACCTTTCAGTTCGCCTTGTGCAAAGAAGATCATACTTAACACAATCACCATTACCAGAGATGTCGCCGTACCTTTAACTATTTTTTTCTGGTGCGTGCCGAGTGCTTTGGTCTCTTCTTTAAAAATCACACCATGCTCGATTAAACGGCGTAACAATCGCATCTTATTGGCTATTCGGTTAGGATCTAACAAGGTATTCGGCGAGTTATAACCATTTTCTAAACGATACTTAGCTTCACCTCGGCAAAAACCGATAATCTCTGCACGCTCATCCAGAAATTCATTGCTCTTTTTACGCTTCGATAATGCTTTATAGCAACATTGCTCACTAAACCATGAAAGATAGTTATCTACATTATTAAAATACGCTTTTAATTTTTCATCTGCTGGGGCGTTACGACGAAACTTCTTAATGATCGATTTAGCTACATCATTAAGTTCAATTAGCGCAGAGAAGAATAATGTTTGATCAATTTGCTCTTGAATATTGCGGATGTCTTTTTCAAATGCTTTAGCGAATTGATAAGCAAAGAGGTTTAGATTAACCCGGTATTCGTCTGGAGAACGTTTCATTCGGCTCGCGAAACGGCTTTGCACTAATGGTAAGTGTAGTCCCTCAGAATAGTACGCGCGCTTGCCTTGAATACCACGGTAAAAATAATCATCTTCAGATAATGTACGGGGGTTAATACCCATCTCGTTAGGTAATAAAAAGTATACATCGACACGACGATAATCACCCTGTGGAATAAGGTGGTTAAGTTTAAATGATAATTTGTCTTCTTGTTTTAAAACAATCTTAGCCACGCCCTGTTTGTCCTCTAGTTATTACACTTACTCCTACCTCTTGGCCATTAATACCTACTAGTGATTATAAGTGTAAGTATTAGTACCAAGGGGTATTTTATGGTTAAGTATATTAGCCTTTACAACGACAAATAAGAAGTTAAATCCAAATAGTTAGCTGAATTTTTATTTTTATCTTCAATTGATGAAAAATAAGGCATTTCTCCCATTAATGGGGCTGCGAGTGCCACTTTCAAGGTTGCGATCATGTCATCATAATTAGCTATATCAGTTGTCGGACTATTCGCGATCCAACCGATTAGATTAGCCCCAGAATGGGCAATGGCTTGTGCTGATAATATGGCATGGTTCAAACAGCCTAACTTAATCCCTACTACAAGAATAACATCTAACTCATTTTCAGCCACCCAAGATGAAAATAAGTGGCTGTTATCAGTATTATTTCTATTCATGCTTATCGGCAAATGCCAGCCACCAGCTCCTTCTATAACGGTAATCTCGATATCATCAGGCACGAGTGAAAGCGACTTATTCACTAACGCTAAATCAATCGATTCACCTTGATTGTGCGCCGCTATATGCGGGGCAATTGGCGCTTGATAAGCGATAGGATTCACAATTTTATAGTCTAATAACTGTGATGCATGCTGTTGTAGTAATACAGCATCTTCATTACGTAACCCCACTGATGTTAATTCACAACCCGCTGAAATGGGTTTCAATCCGACGGTCTTAAGCCCTAATTTGTTTGCATAATCAAGTACCGCACAGCTAACCACCGTTTTTCCTACGTCAGTGTCTGTACCAGTAATAAATACTTTTTTACTATTTGTTGTCATCATTGATCTTAGTGTCTCTTGTCTTAGTATTGCTTTAAATACTGTCTTAAACATTTCATTAAATATGACTTTACATGTTGCCTTAAACAGGTTCGCTAGCACTTACGTAATAAGCAGTAAGCGAGTTTGTAACTAAGCGGTAATAAGCCTTGGTTATCACGTAAGGTTTCATAGTTGGCTTTGAATGCCCTTAACTCACCTTGAGTTGTCGGTTTAGCGTCTTTATCATGAACATGATTAGCACCAATGCCTTTCAGGCTTTGCATTACTTCTTTCACACTGGAGTAATACATGGTTTGAATTTCAACCTGAAATGCTTCAACGCTTAAACCGGATTTTAATAATGCAGTTTTAATTTCACCTTCAGACAAAAATCGATTCACATGTCGATGTTGATTGACGCTCGACCAGGATTGCGTTAATTCATCTAGACTGCCAGCAACTAGCGTACTAAATAGCAGTAAACCATCTTTATTTAGACAACGTGAAGCCTCGATTAAAGGGGTCGCTAAATCATCACACCATTGCAATGCCAAGTTTGATACACACAAATCGACACAACGCGACTGTAAAGGTAACGCCTCTGCGTCTGCATTTAACCAGTAAATAGGCGGTATTAACCTGTCCTGTTGCGGATATTGATGCACTTGCTGCTCACGCTGTTGCTTAGCGTGTGCGAGCATACCGAAAGAGAGATCCACTGCGAACAACTGATTACTACAATTCCCAAGCGTCTGTAATAACGCCCCACTACCACAGCCGAGATCAACAGTCGTATTATAACGTGCCCCGTTACCTTTATTGGGAAGGTGCTGCAAAAGTCGAGCGCTAGACAATCTCTGTAAGATCGCATGTTGATCATAACTCGCAGCGGCTTTACCAAAACAGCGTGCGACAGCATTCTTATCAATCATGTTTACCTCCAGCAGCATTACGACGACTATCTTCACTGTTATCTAAATTGTGATCGCGATTACTATATGAATAGTTATTTGGATAGTGATATGAATTATTATCTAGCGCATCTTTTAAATGGGTCAATAACAAATCGATGTCAGCAATACTATGATTAGCTGATAATGTAATACGTAATCGTGAAGTTCCAACTGGTACTGTCGGTGGCCTAATAGCTTTAACGAGTAGCCCGTGAACCGCAAGTAATTGGCTTATGTGCATCGCTTTACTGGCATCGCCAATTAGCAAAGGTTGAATAGCAGTATCAGATGGCATTAAAGCAATATTACGTAAAAAACATTGCTGCTTAAAATAACCAATAAGCTGATTTAAATGTGTTACCCGCCATGTCTCAGTCATCATTATCGTTAACGCTTTATCTATACATAACGCCATCGCACCGGGCATTGCCGTTGAATAAATATAAGGTTTGGAAAAGTTAACTAAGTAGTCGATAACATCTTTCGATGCCGATACAAACGCCCCAGACACACCAACGGCCTTACCAAATGTCGCCATATACAAATCAACATCTCGGGCTAATAAACCATGTTGATTGAGGCTATTTTGACCCTGCGGTAATACCCCAAAACCATGCGCATCATCGACTAATAGCCAACTGTCATGGACTTTACACTGCTGACTAACACTCTGTAAGTCAGCCATATCGCCATCCATGCTAAAAACACCTTCGGTAACAACCAGAGAATTAGTATGTGCAGCGCGATATTGTTCGAGTATTTGTGCAAGGTGCACACTGTCATTATGCTTAAAACGTTTCATCGTCGCAGGGGAATACATCCCAGCCTCAATAAGTGAGGCATGATTCAGCTTATCCTGCACCAAAAGATCATTTTTATTCAACAGGGCTTTAATTAAAGCTTGGTTAGCACTGTAGCCAGAGTTAAATAACAAACTTGATTCATAGCCAGTTATTTCAGCTAACTTCTCTTCAAGCGCAGCGTGCGCGTGACTATAACCAGACACCAAAGCAGAGCCACCGCTGCCCACACCATATTCATTGGCGCCACGTTGCCAAGCTTCAATAACATCTGGGTGTGTTGATAATCCCAGATAATCATTGGCGCAAAAATTAATCACGCCATGACTGATTGCGCGCGTACGTAATAATGAACTAGAGGCTTGAGTACGTAATGCTTGCGTAATAAATTCAAAAGCCATTAAAGTACAGTGCTCTTTTCACTCACAACGCTAGCGTCATAAAATAGCGATGGCGATGCTTGTTCGGCAATTTCATCAAGCAGTTGTGCAGATTGTGCTTCATCGCTCGCCTCACGAATACGTGCAGGGTGCAGGCCTAACTTTTTAAATAAAAGTTTATCACTGTCTTCATCTGGGTTATCAGTGGTCAATAACTTACAACCGTAGAAAATCGAGTTAGCGCCAGCCATGAAACACAGTGCTTGCGTTTGTTCACTCATTGCCTCACGCCCTGCCGATAAGCGAACATACGATTTAGGCATGATGATGCGTGCAACAGCAATGGTGCGAACAAATTCAAATGCATCTAAATCAGGTGCATCTTCAAGTGGTGTACCGGCCACTTTAACCAACATATTAATCGGCACACTTTCAGGGTGATGCGGTAAGTTAGCGAGTGACTTAAGCAGACCAAAACGGTCTTGTTGCTGCTCACCCATACCAACGATACCACCAGAGCACACTTTCATACCCGCTTCACGTACGTGGTCTAACGTATTTAAGCGATCTTGATAAGTACGTGTCGTAATAATTTGCTCGTAATACTCTTCCGATGTATCTAAATTATGATTATAATAATCGAGTCCAGCTTCAGACAATGATTGTGCTTGGTCAGGGGCTAGCATCCCTAGCGTCATGCACGTTTCAAGGCCCATCGCTTTAACACCTTTAACCATATCAATTAAGTACGGCATATCGCGTTTATGTGGGTTTTTCCATGCAGCGCCCATACAGAAACGACTCGCCCCATTGTCTTTTGCTTCAGCAGCACGTGTCAGTACTGTTTCAACTTGCATCAAACGTTCTTTTTCAATCCCAGTGGTATAACGTGCACTCTGCGGGCAGTACTTACAATCTTCCGGACAAGCGCCGGTTTTAATTGATAGCAGTGTACTGATCTGCACACTGTTCGGATCAAAATGTTGACGGTGTGCCGTTTGAGCCTGAAACATCAAATCATTAAACGGTTGGTTAAAAAGTGCTTCAATCTCATCAATTTGCCAATCATGGCGAACACGGTTAGTCATCTAAAATCCTTTATTTGAATTTGTGCGTAAACTCGATTAGTCTATCCAGCATAGCCGCAAGGTCAACCAAATGCTAAAAACAAGGTTTACAATGACTCAAAAAACAAACGATATCTTAATGAAGTTCGACCAGAAGCACATCTGGCACCCATATACCTCAATGACAAAACCTTTACCTTGTTATCACGTCGATAGCGCCAATGGGGTTTATTTAACATTAAATGACGGTACGCAACTTATCGACGGCATGTCTTCTTGGTGGGCATCGATTCATGGCTATAACGTACCCGCGTTAAACCAAGCGATGCAGGTGCAAGCAAGTAAAATGTCCCATGTCATGTTTGGTGGTATCACTCACGAGCCCGCAATAAATCTCTGCCAGAAATTGGTTGATATCACCCCTGCAGGTTTAGAGTGTGTATTTTTATCTGATTCAGGGTCTGTAAGTGTCGAAGTAGCCATGAAAATGGCCATTCAATATTGGCACCATCAACAACCGACGAAGAAGAAGTTCGTCACCATACGTAATGGTTATCACGGTGATACTTTTGGCGCGATGTCAGTTTGCGATCCCGACAATGGCATGCACGAATTGTTTACTGGATTTCTAGCACCGCAATTCTTTATTAACGCGCCAAGTGTGAAGTTTGATGAAGCATGGCAAGACAGTGCAATGCAAGATTTAGCCGACACATTGGCTGAAAATCATCAACACATAGCCGCGTTTATCTTAGAGCCTATCGTACAAGGCGCTGGTGGTATGAAGTTCTACCACCCTGAATTTCTGCGTCAGGCAAAATTACTTTGTGAGCGTTATGAAGTACTGCTGATTGCCGACGAAATTGCGACAGGCTTTGGCCGTACCGGCAAATTATTTGCTTGTGAACACGCAGCCATCACTCCCGACATTATGTGTCTAGGCAAAGGCATTACCGGTGGTTATATGACCTTAGCGGCTACGTTAACGACTCGACACGTAGCCGAAACTATCAGTAATGGTCCAAGCGGTGTATTGATGCACGGACCCACATTTATGGGCAACCCCCTCGCCTGTGCTGTCGCCAACGCCAGTATTGATTTATTAATGACCAGCGACTGGCAACAACAAGTCGCGGGCATTGAAAAGCAAATGCAACAGGCATTATTGCCATTAACTGAACATGACAATGTTACCGATGCACGTGTACTTGGCAGCATTGGCGTGATTGAAACTGCGCAATCTATCGATCTAGCAAAAGCACAGGTCGTGTTTGTTGAATTAGGCGTGTGGATCAGACCATTTGGTAAACTCTTGTATATTATGCCTCCGTATATTATTTCACAGGCAGAACTGGATAAACTATGCGGCGTGATCAAACAAGTACTTGACGCTGACATTTGGGTTTAATCACATTATTTTTTTTAAAAGACTAGTTTAGTTTCATAACAAAAATCAATTAGATTTTATTTCCTTTTAACTTGCAATATCAGCAAAATAAGCTTTGCTAAACTAAGGGAAGCAGTCAGTCAATATGACAAACGATCTGACAAAGGTTCCGCATAATTGCCAAGATAATGAGACGAGTGATGGCTAGCCATTATGTGCTAAACGTTACTCATTAATAGTTGTCTTGGCTTAATTTTAGTTTGCGAGGTCATTTATGTTTAACTCTGTCTTGATAGTGGGTTTAAGTTTAATTAGTTTTTCAGCTATCACCTATATTATTTACATTAAGATAATTGAACCGCTTGCAAGTATTACTGGTTACATTCACGAAGCCAAATTTGAACATGACATCATTAATAAACTTGAACATGCAACAGACTCGCATGGTTTATCTGAGCGCTACAATTTAATGCTCGATAACAACATCAGTGAATCGAGCTATTTTGAAAAACTAGAACAAAGCTTAAAACAGCGCACAGCTCAGAGTGCGAATAGCCAGCACTCAGATAAGCAGCCAATAAAGCTAAACAGCAGCATATTAAATCAGGCGAGTTTACTGCGACAAAAGAAAAAACAAATTAATTATCATTAGGATCCTTAACAATTTGCCAATATCAGTGTTAATTTACTAAATAATAAGCAAACAAAATGATTTTTCATTGTTTTTACTTGTATACTGAAACTGCAAAGGTAATATAACCTTACTTAAATAAACATTTTTCGCTCAGCAAGAGCTTTTTATGCTGGAGAGCAATAATCCTATGACGCATTCGTCAGTTAAAGATATTTTTGCCGGTAAATTCCCGGTAGGTAGCACAGTTACAACAAAAGGCTGGATCCGCACACGTCGTGATTCTAAAGCTGGTATTTCTTTCTTAGCTATTTACGATGGTTCGTGTTTCGATCCTATCCAAGCAGTTGTAAGTAAAGATTTACCGAACTACGAAGCAGATGTATTAAACCTTACTGCTAGTTGTTCAGTTGAAGTTACTGGTGTCGTTGTTGAATCACCAGGTAAAGGTCAATCATTCGAAATCCAAGCAACAGAAGTTATTGTGCTTGGTTTAGTAGAAGACCCTGATACATACCCAATGTCAGCTAAACGTCACAGCATCGAGTACCTTCGTGAACACGCTCACCTACGTGGCCGTACTAACGTTATGGGTGCGGTTATGCGTGTTCGTAACTGTTTATCACAAGCTATTCACCGTTTTTACCATGAAAATGGTTATAACTGGTTAAGCACACCACTTATTACTGGTAGTGATTGTGAAGGTGCTGGTGAAATGTTCCGTGTAAGTACACTGGATATGAATAACCTGCCTTTAACTGATAAAGGTGACGTTGATTACAAAGAAGATTTCTTTGGTAAAGAGACTTTCCTAACAGTATCTGGTCAACTTAACGCTGAAACTTATGCTTGTGCGATTGGTAAAGTTTATACTTTCGGTCCAACGTTCCGTGCTGAAAATTCAAACACAACGCGTCACCTTGCAGAATTCTGGATGGTTGAACCTGAGATTGCGTTTGCTGATTTAGATGATGCAGCAAAACTAGCTGAAGATATGCTTAAATATTGCTTTAGAGCAGTACTAGAAGAACGTATGGATGACATGCAGTTCTTTGCACAACGTATCAACAAAGAAGCGATCACGCGTTTAGAAAGCTTTGTAGATTCTGACTTTGCGCAAATTGATTACACTGATGCAATCAAGATCTTAGAAGAATGTGGTAAAGAATTCGAATTCCCAGTTTCTTGGGGTATCGATATGTCTTCTGAGCACGAACGTTACCTTGCTGAAGAACACTTCAAAGCACCTGTTGTTGTTAAAAACTACCCGAAAGATATCAAATCATTCTACATGCGTATGAATGAAGACGGTAAAACAGTTGCAGCAATGGACGTACTTGCACCAGGCATCGGCGAAATCATCGGTGGTAGCCAACGTGAAGAACGTTTAGATATGCTAGATAAGCGTATGGAAGAAATGGGCTTAAACAAAGAAGATTACTGGTGGTACCGCGACCTACGTCGTTTTGGTACAGTGCCACATTCTGGTTTCGGTCTAGGCTTCGAGCGTCTAGTGTCTTATGTAACTGGTATGCAAAATATCCGTGACGTAATTCCTTTCCCACGTGCACCACGCACAGCGGAATTCTAATTTAAGCACTTACTTCTATTGATAGGAAGTAGCTTAAAACAAAAAGGCTGGTGAGATAATTATTTATCTTACCAGCCTTTTTTTATCGTGATATTTTCTCAACGCTTATCGCATTAGTAATCAACCACGCATCAATAAGTTAAACGCTATAGCGATTAACCGTCAATATCAATCAAGTTCATTACCATCAATTTACGAATGACGCTTACGTACATAACGTTGATCTTAGCGATCTTAGTGACGTCTGTTAAAGAGTGGCCTGCTTTCAATAATTCAATTGTTTGTAATACTTGTTCTTTGTTCATAATAGCCTCGGTAGTGCGTTTGATTTGGTTTATGCGGCTATAATAAAGAATTTTATAATACAGCATATATCATATTCGAGAAATTTTCCGAATATGATATATTTTGACTACATTTATATAAATTAATTTAAAAAACTATAAAGAAATAACGGTTAAACTATGAATAAGCCATGCATAACAATAGATAAACTCATTTAAATGATTATTATCTATTACCTTTAGCAAATAACATTTAGCTTTGCTGCTGTTTTATAAAACTTACTATCTGCTTCAGTGCAGCTTTGCTTTCAGGAAGTTGCTCAAATAAGGGGAATACATGAGGCATCTCACGCCAAACTTGCAAGTGCGCTTCCACACCCTGCGCTTGCATAAACTCGGCAAGTCGTGTCGAGTCATCGCGCATTAGCTCAGTGCTGCCAGCGTGTAGCATAAACGGGGGGAAGCCAGTAAAGTCACCAAACAAAGGGGAAATCTCTTCATTGTGTAAATCATCATTGCGAGATTCTAGATAAAGGTTTCGACAATGTAGCATCACCTCTAAGCTAAACAATGCATCACTATAACGGTTCTCTACCGCAGATAAACCACTCTGAGTCATATCAGCATTAGGCGATAGCAACACACCACATTTAGGCATAGGCAGTCCATCACGTTTCGCTCGATGCAATAACGCTAACACCAAGTTACCACCAGCAGAATCACCCGCCAATATAATATCTTCAGGCGCGGTACCTGAATCAAGTAATGATTTATAAATGATATAACAGCAATCAAGTGCAGCAGGGAAAGGATGTTCAGGTGCAAGCGGATAATCTGGCACGATGGCATGTAAATCTAACGGTTCAACTAAGCGAGCAATGAAATTATTGTGCATTGCAGGTGTTTTAAAGACAAATGCACCACCATGTAAATATAGTAGTTTTGTTTTACTGCTTGAAAATTTCAGTTTTATGTCATCGCACAAGATACCGTTGTGCATAGACTGAGAGCGCTCTATCTTTGAGCTCGTGCCAAATGAAAATTTATCTAACGCGCGCATCTGAAAGCGCAGTTTATTAGCATCTTTGGTATTTTCAATTGAACGCTTTACGGTTTGTTTTAAAAATAAATTTAGTGCTTTGGCTTGCCAACTAATCAAAATAACCTCGGGATTTTTATGCCTATAGCAGAAATACTAGCAATACAACTCAGTCGCTTAGGCTAAGACATAACACTAATCCTATGTACGCATTTCAAGCCAGTCTGAATTAACAAATTAGTAATCTATCAAAGGTAGCATGAAATATAGCAAAGGAATAAAAAGATGGTAACTAGGTTACCATCTTTTTCGTTAACGTGAAGAGATCAGCACAGAATGTTGCTTCGCATTATCAAGAATCTCATCCGATAAAATACCGCAAGCAGCTTCGACATGACGAGATAAGATATCTAAATCAGGTAACTCATTCTTGCACCCAACCAGACCGAAAAACACTTCGTCATGATAGCTATATAACGTAATATTTAGTGCTGTACCAGCAGACAACACCGACACAGGGTAAACCTCAGTGAGTTTAGCACCAGCAAGATAAGCGATATCTTGTTGCCCTCGCACATTAGACACAATCACAGAGCCCAATGGCGGTAAGAACTTAGACACACCTAACCATTCCGAAATTGACGCACTTGCCTGGATCAATAATGAAAAATTCACCACCGACTCCGCCGATAAACTAAACAAATCATCTTTAACACTGCTTGTTCGTTTAAAAATGGTTTCTAAATGATCTAATGCATCAGCATCTATATTACCGAGTTCAACCCCTGTTAGCGCGTTTCTTCGACCATCGCCAATGCGAACAGGCACCTGAGCAACAAGCGGCTTACGCAATAAAATACCTTTTTCTTTCAAATAACGATTTAGACCAATATCAACACAGCATAAGATCACATCATTTAATGTCACGCCAGTTATCTTACTGATCGAACGCATTTTTTCAAATGGTAGTCGCCCAAAAGACACAATACGTGAGCGTGTTGCTGGTACCGAGAAAGGCGTTCTAGGTGCGCAAAATGGTAATGCAGGTCCTTCATCACGGAGGTTTAGGAACTTTAATCCCATGCGCGTGCTTAATCGAATAAGACCAGGTATGGACTTAAGCTGTTTTAAACCACTAATGTACATCGACAACGCACTTTCAATCACCCCTGCTGATTCTTTATAACCTGGGCGAAATGATGGGATCTGCCAAAACGGACGGTAATCATTAACCGATTGATCACTTTGTAAATAGCCAGACAACCAGCTGTTAGCCATTTTTCCATCAGCCATCGCGTAGTGAATTTTGGTAAAAATAGCAAAACGGCCTTCAGATAAGCCTTCAATCAAATACACTTCCCACAATGGGCGTGTTCTATCAATCAAATGTGAATGCAGACGTTCAACTAAATCACGTAATTGTTCATCGCTACCCTCACCAGGGAGCATTGACATACGAATGTGATAGTTGAAATCGAATTGGCTATCGTGAGTCCAGTAGTATAAGCCACCTAGGCTTTTCTTTAATTTAAAGTTAAAAGGGGTCGCAACAGCGGGATCCATAATTAACTTTTGAAAAAGATCGCGGGCAAAATTGCCTTCGTAATCTTTTGGCGGTTCAAAAATTTGCAATCCTGAAAAATGTTTCGGACTTGCAGTACTCTCACTCAATAAAAATGAGGTTTCTACCAGTGATAGATGTTCCATAATATCAAACCCTTACCGTGCTTTATCTATATGAACATGCTGCAGTTGGCAACAGTTCATCCAGTGTTTCTTCGATGCTTTGCTTTAACACAAAACTGACTGGAAACAGCAAGATCCCTAATTTCAATTTGATTCTGATACTTTCAGCATCCGCATGTAAATACCCTCTAGTATGTGCATGTTGAATATGAAGTTTATCGCCTTGCCATTCTAATTTGAGGTCATATTCTTGTGCTATATCAACCATTACTTTATCTGCGATACGAATAATTTGATGATGCGGCAAACTATGATCACGAATGATTTCAATACTACCCATAATGTGCTCCACTCGCCGACTACAACGTTAACGAGTTGTTAATCTAATGGCCAATATTATAGGGAAAATAACTAGAAAGCGCTTACTAAATCAAACAGCACGAAGAGTCGGAAGAACTGCATTTAAGTGCGAACTGAATTGAGGAATTAATTGAGGGCTTAATTAAGGTTTTGTGGTTTCAGGCGTATCTTGATTACTGTTAGTTAATAACACTAGCCAAAATCCAGCTGACGTAAAAATAGCATGCCTCCACCATGAAAGCGTCGCTGTATTTAAATGTGATAATTGTGAAGCAATACCCCATAACAATGCCGTTCTAAAGCGGCCACGGGTGTAATTATTCACTAATAACGTTGCAATTAAAATCAATGCTCGGCGTAATTGTGGGCTTGTTACTTTGACGCCACATACTTCATGCACAAAATGCTCACAGTTATTTTTCAACAAATGATAACGTTTTTTATCTGCGATCAATTGTTCTGCGTTGGCAATAATATCATCTGCAGGTAAGCTACCCGGTAAAAATCCATGATCGATGATGATCTTCTCATCTGAAAAATCACTCAAGCTCACCAAGCCTCGGCCAGAACGGGAACGAGAATTTTCGAAAACATGACCACAGCCATCCGAGATACCAACATGATGGTAAAGTGGAAATTGTACGCTAAGTAAATGTCCTTTTGGATATTCTGTAGTCATCTTAATTCCTTAGTGCTATTACTGTTACTTATTACAATAGTTCATGTAATTCAGTTCGCATTAACTATCCATTCTAGTGACAAAATTTTCAGTGTCTAGATGACGTATTTTTTTACACGATACGTCTGGTGTACCTAGGTACAGGAAGCCCACTATTTCATCTTTTTCTTCAAGTTCAAGCTTTTGTTTTATATGGTCATTGTAAGCAAACCAACCCGTTCGCCAAATACCATTAAAACCTTGTGCTTGAGCCGCCATTTGCATAGCCATCACCACACAACCCGCTGACATTAATTGTTCTGATTCAGGGATCTTTGCGTGCGCTTCAATTCTAGCAATAACTGTAATTATTTGCGGTGCTCGAAACGGTGCATTCGTCGCCTTTAATACGTCTTTTTCTGTTTTTCCAAGATTAAACGCTGCATCTCTAAAATAGTGCGATAACGTATTTAAACCTTCACCTTCACTGATGATAAAACGCCAAGGAGTTAGTCCACCGTGATCGGGGACACGTAATCCTGCATTAATAATATTATCTAACACTTCACCACTAGGCGCAGGTGCAGATAGTTGATTACAAGAATGGCGGTTTACTAATAGATCAATTGCGTCCATTACTTACTACTTTGAACAATGAGTGATAGCTAAAGTATTCAATGTTGGCCATGAAATATCAAGTGCTAAATAACATAAGATCAAAAAAGCCCATACAAGATATGGGCTTAATGCGACTTTAACGTTGCTTTAAATGATGGGTTAAATCATAACTTACAAATAGTACTTAAATCGAAGCTGCTAGCTCAGCACCTTGACGGATAGCACGTTTTGCATCCAGCTCTCCCGCTTCAAATGCACCACCAATCAAGTGCGTTGTCACTTTCTCAGATTGTAACTGCTCGAACAGCTCTCTAAATGGTTCTTGCCCTGCACATAAGATCACATTATCAACGTCTAACACTTTTTTAACGCCATCAACGGTAATATGTAAGCCTAGATCATCAATAAGGTCATAAGAAGCACCTTTGATCATTTCTACATTCTTCTTCTGCAATGTAGCTCTGTGTACCCAACCACTTGTTTTACCTAGGCCTGCACCGACTTTAGTATCTTTACGCTGCAATAAGAATACTTCGCGCGCTGGCGCTGTATTTTTAGCAGGCGTTAGACCACCAACAGTTTGGCTGTCATCTGTTACACCCCACTCACTTAACCACTGCTTAGTATTAGTTGATGGTGACGCACCTTCTTCTTCAACCAAATACTCTGAAACATCGAAACCAATGCCACCAGCACCAATAACAGCAACACGTTTACCTACTGGTTTGTGGTCACGCAATACTTCAATATAACTGAGCACTTTCTCATGTTTAATGCCTGGAATTGCTGGTGTTCTCGGTTTAATACCCGTTGCGACAACAACATCATCGTAGCCTTTGCCTGCTAGTTTTTTAACTGTCACTAACTCATTTAAGTGTAAGTTAATGCCAAGTACTTCGATTTGTTTCGCATAATAACGCAGTGTTTCGTAAAATTCTTCTTTGCCTGGTACTTGCTTAGCATAGTTAAATTGACCGCCAATTTCTGAACGACTATCAAAGATATCTATTTTGTGACCACGCTCTGCGGCATAACAAGCAAATGACAGGCCAGCAGGTCCCGCGCCGACAACTGCAATACTTTTTGATTTTGTCACCGCTTCGAATTTCAATTCAGTTTCAAAACATGCCTGTGGATTAACTAAACAAGAAGCGCGTTTCGCTTTAAATACGTGGTCTAAACAGGCTTGGTTACAAGCAATACACGTATTAATTTCGTCTGCTTTACCTGCTGTCGCTTTCGTAACAAAGTAAGGATCCGCCAGCATTGGACGTGCCATAGAGACCATATCAGCTTGACCTGACGATAAAATAGTTTCAGCCACTTCAGGGGTGTTAATACGGTTGGTAGTCACTAAAGGCACGTTAACATGTTCCTTCATTTTCTCTGTGACCCAGCTAAACGCGGCTCGTGGTACGCTGGTTACAATCGTAGGTACACGCGCTTCATGCCAGCCGATACCGGTATTAATGATAGTCACGCCCGCTTTCTCAAGCTCTTTAGCTAATTCAACAGCTTCTTCAAACGTACTACCGTCTTCAACAAGATCTAACATTGATAGACGGAAAATAATAATAAATTCGTTACCAACACGCTGACGAATTGATTTTACAATCTCAATAGGAAAGCGCATGCGATTTTGATAACTACCACCCCATTCATCGGTACGCTTATTACTGCGACGACAAATGAACTGGTTAATAAGATAACCTTCAGACCCCATCACCTCCACACCATCATAACCAGCAAATTTTGCCAGCTCTGCCGTTTTAGCAAAATCTGAAATAGTGCAGCGAATAGAGCGTTTTGACATCGCTCTTGGCGTAAACGGGTTAATCGGCGCTTTGCTCTTACTCGCACTTACACTAAACGGGTGATAAGCGTAACGACCAGCATGCAAAATTTGTAGGGCGATTTTACTGCCATTGTCATGTACAGCTTGGGTAACAACTTGGTGTTTCTTTGCCTGCCATTTGTAAGACAGTTGCATACCATGTGGCATCAAACGACCACGTAGGTTTGGTGAAATGCCACCAGTAACAATTAAACCGACACCGCCTTTTGCACGTTCGGCATAAAATGCGGCCAGTTTTTCAAATCCATTTTTTTCTTCTTCTAAGCCTGTATGCATTGAGCCCATTAAAACGCGGTTTTTCAATGTTGTAAAACCTAGATCTAACGGGGCTAACATATTCGGATAATTGCTTGCAGACATAACGCCACTCCCAGTGGTAAGACAATTGCTACTTAATTGCTGTTTACTTGCTATCTATTTGATGCACAGCTGTTATTTATTTGATGTACAGTTGTTATCTATTTATAATTTAGAGTAATTAATTTAATCGTTCATTTCAAACGCTATTTTAACTAATACAGCGTACAAGTGTAGCTATAAATTAATGATTTCGTTGATTTTCAATCATTAACAATACATTTAGTCATATTTAAACTAAGCTAAACTCATCATTATTTTTGATTAATGAGAACTTGATCTACTACACGCTGTCATAGGTCCGCACTCTAAATTCTTTAATCTAAACTGTATTTATGGCTTAATACACAAAACAACATCTATAACTGTCTAATCCCATAGGATTTACTAGGAATATATAATGAGAAAATTATTCTCAATACTCGGATTCATCCTGTCTAAAATAGGCAGATCGATTACCTTTACTCGTAATTTGATCCTAAATCTTTTTTTCATCACTTTTATTGCCATTATTGTTATCGCACTACAACAACAAGATAATACGCCAGTTGCATACGCAGATAATACTGCCTTGGTGCTCAATCTAAATGGTGTATTAGTTGACCAACCCAAATTAGTCGATCCGTTTGACCAAGTGATCGGTGAGTTAGTCGAGTCTAAAAGTGTCGTCAATGAAATTGCGATTTCAGATGTTGTTAATGTGATACATAACGCTAAAACAGACAATTCAATTTCAGCGTTAGTCTTAGATCTCGCGCTGTTAAAACCGGCTAGTTTAACTAAGTTAACGGACATTTCAGAAGCACTCACAGCATTCAAAAAAAGTGGCAAGCCGATTTATGCATATGGCGATCATTTTAGCCAAGAGCAATACTTTCTAGCCTCTTTCGCAGATGAGATCTTATTGAATCCAGCAGGTGGTGTATTGCTACAAGGCTACGGCAGTTACAGCTTATACTTCAAAGACGCGATCGAAAAATTAAATCTATCATCACACGTATTCCGTGTCGGCACTTATAAATCATTTGTCGAACCATTTACCCGCAGCAGTATGTCAGCAGAAAGCAAAGAAGCTAAGTTAAATTGGCTAAATCAACTTTGGGATACCTATACCAGCATTGTCGCTAACAATCGTGGCATTAACGCCGATGATGTAGCACCAAAAGCTGAGCTATTTATTACGAGACTGCAATCAGTAAACGGTGATATAGCCCAATATGCTTTACAACAAAAATTGGTAGACCAGTTATTGACACGTGAGGAAATATCGCGTTATCTGACTAAAAAGCTGAATGGTGAATCCGAACAATTTGAACAAATTGAATTTCTTGATTACCTCGCGATGCAACCGACTCAGTTTCAAGAGCAAAGCTTTGCAAATAAACCTGGCGTGGGAATTATTTTCGCTAATGGTCAAATTCTTGATGGCAATCAACCTGCCGGTGCAATTGGTGGTAAATCACTAAGCAAGCTATTATTACAAGCTAAAGATGATGATAAAATCAAAGCACTGGTATTACGTATCGACAGCCCTGGTGGTAGCGCATTTGCGTCAGAGCAAATTCGAACTGCGATATTAGAAGTAAAACAAGCAGGTAAACCTGTGGTTGTATCTATGGGCAGCGTAGCTGCATCTGGTGGTTATTGGATTGCCTCTGCCGCTGACGAAATTTGGGCTAAACCAACAACAATTACCGGCTCAATTGGTATTTTTGGTATGTTTGCAACCACTGAAAAGTTACTGGCAAAAATGGGGATTTACAGTGACGGTGTTGGTACAACTGATTACACTGGACTGTCAGTAAATCGTGAATTACCTGCGCACATGGCGCAAATTATTCAAATGACGGTTGAAAATGGCTACAGTAACTTTCTTAATGTGGTTGCTGAAGGTCGAGATATGACAACACAACAAGTTGATGAAATTGCGCAAGGCAGAGTTTGGACTGGTAGTGATGCACTTCGACTAGGTCTTGTTGATAGCCTTGGTAGCCTTAATGAGGCGATTGAATCTGCAGCGACAAAAGCGGAAGTATCAAGCGATTCATTAATATTAATTCAAACACCACGCAGTGAACGCGATAAATTACTCTCAATGTTTACGCAGTCTGTTGCAATGCAGGTATTAACCGAATTTAATATCAATCCGAACGGTAACGTGGCGACTTGGTTAGCAGCGGTAAGCAATCAAGCTGCACAATTCAATAACTATTCAGATCCTCAAGGTCTGTATGTCGAATGCCTGGTTTGCGAGATTAAATAGTAACTGATGAATAAAATACGTAATAAAGTAAATACGTAATAGTCGTTATAACTCGCTCTATCATGTGCGGTAAATTTGCCGATTTACCGCACAATTCAATTCCCCCCCTTAATTCCCCTATTAAATTTCATTTTTATTCAGTAAATTAGCATCAAGCTATTCCATTAATTGATTTCAGCACTATAATCCCCCTTAAAAACGCACAGGGAATTTATTAATGGCTAAGAAATCAATCTACATTGCATATACTGGTGGCACGATCGGTATGCAACATTCAGAGCACGGTTATGTACCGATGGAAGGATTCATGACAGATTGCTTAGCGCGTCTACCTGAATTTCACCGCGAAGAAATGCCTGATTTCACACTTCATGAATATTCGCCGTTAATCGACTCTTCAAATATGTCTCCGTCTGATTGGCAACAAATTGCTGAAGATATCCAAACCAACTATGACAAATATGATGGCTTTGTGATCTTGCATGGTACCGACACCATGGCATATACAGCATCTGCATTAGCATTTATGTTAGAAAACCTTGGCAAACCCGTTATCGTTACCGGTTCACAAATCCCACTGGCAGAGATTCGTTCTGACGGACAAAGTAACTTACTTAACTCACTTTACTTAGCCGCAAACTACCCTGTTCACGAGGTATGCTTATTCTTTAATAACCAATTACTACGTGGTAACAGAACGACTAAAGTACATGCTGATGGTTTCAGCGCCTTTGCTACGCCGAACTGCGAAACCTTATTAAAAGTAGGTATTAACATCGAGGTGTTATTGGGTGACGTAAAACCAATTGCAGAAAAAACCCTTACTGTCAGTAATATTACGCCACAACCGATTGCGATCGTAACGCTTTATCCAGGTATCTCAACTGAAGTAATTGGCAACATCCTATTACAACCAGTAAAAGCGCTCATCTTACTTAGCTATGGCGTTGGTAATGCCCCGCAAAGCGCAGATATCTTAGATGCTCTGGAAGCGGCAAACAAACGCGGTATTGTGGTTGTTAACCTAACGCAGTGTATCAAAGGTAAAGTAAACATGGGCGGTTATGCGACAGGTGATGCATTAGCACAAGTTGGCGTTATCTCAGGTTTCGATATGACGACTGAAGCTGCATTAACTAAGCTACATTACTTGATCAGTAAAGACCTACCAAGCGAAGAAATCAAAGTACTGATGCAACAGAATATTCGTGGTGAATTAAGCCACTAGGCTATAACCATGTTGCGTTAACATGGCAATTGATATGTCGTGATAAAGTAGACAAATAAAAAGGGAAAGACGCATGTCTTTCCCTTTTTTTATCTTCATATGTTACTAACCGATTTAAAGCTATCTACTTAAAACTTCATTTTTAAATACTCATTCAAAAGTCTTTCAAGACGATAACAGTAAGTAACTAGTTAAAAGTTAAGCCACAGCGCCTTCAGTTACAACGTCTGCTGTTTTTTTATGCTTAGCTAACAGATAACCAACCACAATCAATCCGCCTTGGAACAACATAACAGCTGTCACCGCATAAAGTCCTTGATCAGAAAACGCTGAAACAACACTGCTGGCTAAGAAACAAAACATCGTCTGTAAGAAGTTAAGTAAGCCAGCTGCTGTCGCACTGCAATTTTTGAAATCAGCCAGTGCAGCATTAATTACCAATGGATAGATTGCACCATTAGCAACCGCTAAGAAACAGAATGGGATCAAAATAGGCCAAATCGTCGTGGGGGCCGTTACAAAAGTGATCACAAACATTGTCACTACTGTTGCGATAAACAAAGTAATTAACCAAGGCAGTAATTGCTTCGCGCTAAAGCGAGCTAACAAGCTACGACAACCATAACCACCAACAAGGAAAGCGACTGTCTGCGGTAAGTAACTCAGACCAATATCAGCCCCTGTATAACCCATCGCAGTCATAATGAAGGGTGAACCAGTTAAATAGGCGAAGAAAGCAGCAGAGCATGCCGCAAATATCAACATGTTACCCATGAATATTTTTGATTTTACAATTTGCTTATAATCTCGCGCTAACTGTACGGTTAACTTTTCTTGTTTTTTATCTAAAGGTGCACTTTCTTCTTGTCCTGTTGTCGCAAAAGATAAAGCTAAACCAATCACCACAAGCACAACAAAGATGCTACGCCAGCCGAAGAACTCTTCTAGACCAGCACCTAACAAAGGTGCTAATGCAGGAGACAAAGCAACTAGTGGCATAATCGTCGCAAAAACACGTTCCGATGCTTTACCTTGGTAACGGTCGATTACGACAGCTTGCCAGATTACCGTGCCCGCACACGCACCTAATGCTTGACCAAAACGCGCGACTAAAAACAATTCAATGCTGTTAGAAACAGAGATGACCACTGTGGAAACCACAAAAATAGTCATGCCCACAAACAGCATTTTTTTACGGCCAATGCGATCAGATAAAGGGCCATATACTAATTGGCCTAACGCCATACCCAACAAGAAGATGCTTAGCGATAAACTGATCAGTGTTTGTGTTGTACCAAACTCATGACGGATAGTTTCGAATGCAGGTAAATACATATCCGTTGCTAGAAAACCCAACATGCTTAATCCAGAAAACCAGATCATTGTGCTCATTGACGCGTTTCTTTTGCTGTTCACAGTGCCGTTACTTTTTATATTACTTTTAATATTGTTCATTACTTAACTACATAGACGAATGATGATGTTGCTAGTTTAATACTGGCATTTGCGTTTGAGAAACGCTAATATTTCACCATTGCCATCAAAAAAATTGATACGTATGTTTTCTCAACAAGATCTGCAGGTTATCGACGCTGTTGCACGACGTGGTAGTTTCACTGCGGCAGCAGACGAACTCTGTAAAGTACCCAGTGCCATTAGCTATACAGTGCGGAATATTGAAGAACGCTTAGCCGTGGCTTTATTCATCCGTTTACACCGAAAGGTAGAGCTCACCCCAGCAGGTGAATATTTTGTCATTGAATCACGCAAGTTACTCAAACAAATGGCGCACATGAAATTTCAAACCCAGCGCGTAGCAAATGGTTGGAACGAAAGTGTGTCTCTCGCGTTAGATAACGTCGTCCATGAAGGCCGTATCAATACCATGGTCGGTGATTTTTATAACGCATTTCCGGATGTTGAACTGCTGTTAACCATGGAAGTATACAACGGTGTTTGGGATGCCCTAACGGATTCACGTGCTGATATCGCCATTGGCGCGACAGCCACAATCCCAGTGAGCGGTGGGTTTGATTACCGTAGTATGGGCGAACTAAAATGGACATTTGTCGTCAGT
The DNA here is from genome assembly GCF_015082335.1 of Moritella sp. F3. Taxonomy (NCBI): domain Bacteria; kingdom Pseudomonadati; phylum Pseudomonadota; class Gammaproteobacteria; order Alteromonadales; family Moritellaceae; genus Moritella; species Moritella sp. F3. Next base: position 279,790 of record NZ_BLRL01000001.1, read on the forward strand.
CCCAACCACCCACTGGCCAATGCAACACAAGCAATTAGTAATGAAGCGCTCGCAAAATACCCTGTGATTTGTTTAGAAGACACCGCACGCAAGTTGCCTAAGCGTACAACTTGGTTACTCGACAACCAACGCCGTCTAGTCGTACCAAACTGGCACAGTGCAACACAACTATTAAAAGGTGGCTTAGGTATTGCGATCATGCCTGCGCACATGGCCAATAAATTATTACTAACGGGTGAGTTAATAGAGAAAGAGGTCATTACAAGCTTGCCAGTTAGCGATTGTTGTTTAGCCTGGAATACCAAACGCATGAGCCCCGCTATCGCCTGGTTATTAGATTATTTAGGAGACAGCGAGCAATTACATCAACAATGGTTGGAATAATAACTGTTATGCTTGCCATTGATCTCCTATAATTAGGTCTATTGATTGTATTTAAAAGGATTTACTTTTCCAATGGCAACTTCACCCTCAACTTTTCGTCAGCGTTTTTCACGTGCGCCGCGCTATCAACGTCTCTGTAGTTATGCACTCGTTGCCTATACCTTGTATGCCTTACTGTTAGGTTTACTCGTTCCGTATCTGGCAAAAAGTATCGCACCAGAGAAACTCAGTGCTTTACTCGGTCGTCCGGTACAAATACAAGATGTCAGTGTTAACCCGTTTACGCTTAAGTTTGAAGTCAAAGGTTTCGCCATTCAAACGCCCGAGCAAGAAGATTTTACGGGTGTGGGACGTTTAACCCTGCAAGTTAACTTATGGAAAAGTCTATTCAATGGCAGCATCAACATTGAGACTATCGAAATTGATAATGCTTTTGCCAAAATCGAAAAATTAGATGCCACTCAATTTAATTTCTCTGATATTCCAGAGCACATGGCAACACAAGCAGCACTGGCTGAGGCTGCAGAACCAGTTACTGAAGAACCGATTAATGAAGAATCAGCCGACAGCAGTCAATTACCGCATATCCAAATTGCTAATATCAGTATCACCAATACGGCATTTAATTTTAAAGATCAGCCTACCGGTACTGAACTTGATTACCCAGCAATCAATTTCATCCTGACTAAATTCAATAGTATTGCAATGCTTGAAAATAAACAGCAGGACAATGCACCGACACCGACTTACAACAGCTTTGATTTAAGTATCGAAGGCAGTGATGAAAGTGCAGTAACCACGGCAGGTAGATTCCAGTTAACGCCATTAGAAGCACAAGGCGAACTCGCACTTAAGCACATTAAACTCACCACATTCTGGCCGTTTATTGCCAAAGAAATTATTGCTGAGTTAGAATCAGGCGTTATTGACTTAGCCACTAACTACCGCTTTATTGCTGACATAACACCAGATGCAGAAACACCGACCCCACAGTTAATCACTGACACCGGTGAGTTTGCACTACGTTCACTGGTATTTACATCTGCCGATAACGAATTGATTAACCTGCCCTTACTTACTGCTGCAGGCATCGCGTTAGATTTAGAAAAGCAACTTGTGGGAATTGATAATGTCAGTACCGATGGCTTGCAACTTCATGCCAGTATTAATAAAGGCGAAGTCGATTTAGCGACATTACTAACACCAGCGTCAGTAACTAGCGAGCCAACTTTGAGTGTCGTAGCTGCTGTGCCAGTGGAATCTAAACAAACCACAGCAGAACAAGACTCCGTTGTTAGTTCGGTTGTCGATGTCATCGAAACCGTATCAGAAATAGAAGTCGAATCAGTTGTTGAACAAGTAGCAGCAATTGAAGCAAGATCAGATGCCCGCGTATGGGTGGTTAACCTTGGGGAGTTCAATTTAACCAATTATGATATCAACATCGTAGACTCATGGATAACAAAGGCCACCAAATGGCGTATTGCCCCACTAAACTTCAGCACCAACGCAATATCAAGTAGCTATGACGCGCCAATTGACTATGAACTCGCACTGAGTATTAATGATAACGGTAGTTTTACTTCTAAGGGTAGCGTTGATATTAAGCAACAATCAATTGATGCTTACCTAAGCCTAGAGAAGCTGAATTTAACTCAATTTCAGCCTTATATTACGCCTTATCTGAATATCACCATTGACAGTGGTTACTTCAACACCAAAGGTGACCTTTTCGCAGATAGTCAGGGGACAGCCCGCTTTAGTGGTGAAGTTCAAGTTGAAACTCTTGCTATTCATGACAACAAGTTGAATAAATCACTGCTCAAATGGCAAGACTTTACCATCAACAGTATCGCACTTGATCAACAAAAAAATAGCCTGTTGATCGACCACATCAAGTTGACCCGACCTTATGCACAAGTCATCGTCGCCGCAGACAAAAGCTCAAACATCTCGGACTTAGTGATAGAGCAGAAATCGTCTGAGGATACGAAAGAATTAGCGGACGAAGTAACAGCAACAGACTCAAAGCCAGCTGAAAATAAAGAGCCAGCGGCTGATATGTTGATTGAATTAAATAAATTCACGCTACTTGCAGGTAAAGTCGATTATACCGACAACGTACTTAAGCCGAGTTTTGAAGCAACTATCGATAAGATAGAAGGTCATATCGGTAAAATATCATCGACCACAACCAAAAATGCAGAAATTGACATGCAAGCCATCGTTAATAAATATGCGCCTATGACTTTAAAAGGTGTGGTTAACCCGTTAATCCCAGAACCTTTTATTGATGTAGAGTTTGTGTTTAATAACTTTGAATTACCGTCAATGACCCCCTACTCTGGTACTTATGCTGGTTTAGATATTGATGAAGGCCAGCTGTCTCTTGCTCTTAAATACAAATTAGAAAATAATCGCTTAGAGGGTAGCAACGATATTTTAATTGACCAATTAGATATGAATAATACTAAAGACAGTGACGTGGGTAGTATTTTGCCTGTTACTTTAGCGATTCCATTACTAAAAGACAGCAGTGGCGCAATCGATTTAGGTGTTAACGTATCAGGTGATATTAATGATCCAAGCTTTAATGTCGGTGAGATTGTTTTAAAATCATTAAGTAACATTATTCTTAAAGCCGTCACATCGCCGTTTACACTTTTAGCAAGCCTTGTTGATACTACTGAAGACTTAGATAAGGTCAGCTTTGCCAATGGCTCAGCAATACTCCCGCTAACAGAGCAAGGTAAACTGAATACATTAGCTAAAGCCCTCGCTAAACGCCCTGATATAAAACTAAATATCAAAGGTAGCTATGACAGTAATTTAGATAAGCAATCACTGCAAAATAGCAGCCTAAATGACAAGTTAACTAAATCGTCAGGCATTGTTATTTCGCCAGAAACGAATGAAACGACACTACCAGAATCAGCAAAGGTAAGCAGTTCACTCGTTAGTTTGTATGAATTAGAGACCAAGGGTAACGCTGATTCATTACGTACTGCAATTGCAACGCAGCAGCCAGCATTAGCTAAAACTGAATTGGAGCAAGTATGGTTACGCAGCTTATATACTGAGACAAGTAAGCTACAAACTGTTACTGATAAACAATTAAAACGTTTAGCAAAAAATCGAGCTGATGCAATTAAAACCCATTTACGCGATGTCAGTAAAGTCGAGTCAGGCCGGGTCTTTGTGTTAAGTCATCAAACCAATGTGCCCTCAACAAGCACGGAAACAACCTTGACCATGGTCGTTAAATAACAAATCAAATAAATCGAAAAATAAATCGTCTGTAAACCTAGCATCGAGCTCATTGATACCCACCATTAAAATCAATGAGCTCGACAACTCCCCCCCCGATTCCGCCAACCCAATCTATCCCTTATTATCACAAGATCCCTGAACACGACAACCAAGCTTAGTCCCGATAAATATACAAATCACAGATCATGTCTTATGCTTAAGCTAGGTTGAATCGAGTAAACAAGTTGGATTTAGCTACATTAATTAAAATAACCAAACGAGTTTAAATTAAGCAAAACTAATTTGAATGCCAAGTTGTTTACTATTGACTGATGAATACGTCTTCAGTTAGAGGTAATTGGAGGCCGGTTTATGGTTGAAGGTAATTTCATTACGATAAAATCTGAACTATTGATAAGACACATTCGCCAATTTATGAATAACAAGCTCAGCTACGAAATACTCAGTAGCTACAGCTGGGAGATACTAAAGGACTGGCAACGTTTAAACATAGTAGACAACAAGGTTGCCAGCTCAAAAGAACAAGTGTTTTGGTACTTAGTCTTTGAGCTGCAAACTCAAGATGAAGTATCCTTACTGCACAATAAAGATCTTAGTTCCAAATTCGATCATTGCATTCTATTTTTACAAGGACAGCTTGATATGCCCAAAAATTGTGTGGGCATCAGACCAAATAAACCATCATGAAACAATAACGAAAGATAAAGAGTAACCAGCACACCTTACAGCTCTATTTCCTAGATAATGTACTGGTTGATATACCGAGTGCTTAATCGTTCTATCTACTGACGTTTACAGCTCTTTTTCAGCTGTTAATGCCGCAATTTTGACAATCACCTGCACCGCTTTCTCCATGCCCTCGACCGTTATGAATTCATGAATGCCATGAAAGTTATAACCGCCAGTGAAAACATTCGGACAAGGCAGTCCCATAAAGGATAATCTCGCGCCATCCGTACCACCACGAATCGGTTTAATGTCTGGTTCAACATCGCAATCTATCATCGCTTGTTTAGCAAGTTCAATTATATGCCCGTGTGGTTCGACCATTTCACGCATATTGTTATAACTGTCACTTATTATCAGCTCTACGCGCTCAGTGCCAAGCTGCGTATTTAGCGCCGCCACTTTTTGCTGCATAAAGGCTTTACGGTGCGCTAATCCAGCTTTATCAAAGTCGCGAATAATATAATTTAATGTCGTTTTAGCAACACTCGTTTGCATTGAGTTAAGATGATAAAAACCCTCATAACCTTCTGTACATTCAGGCGTTTCATCCGCAGGCATCGTCACCTGGAATTGCGCCGCAATCCCCATACTGTTAACCATTTTATCTTTTGCAGATCCAGGATGGACATTAACACCGTGACAAATTACGTTTGCCGAACTGGCATTAAAATTTTCAAACTCTAATTCACCGACCGGGCCACCATCAATGGTGTAAGCCCATTGTGCATTAAAGCCTGCTACATCAAACAGATTAGCTCCACGTCCAATCTCTTCATCTGGTGTGAACGCAATGCAAATATCACCATGTTTAATGTCTGGATTTGCTTGTAAATATGCAACAGCAGTTATAATTTCAGCGATACCAGCTTTATTATCGCCACCCAGTAATGTGGAACCATCTGTGGTAATTAAGGTCTGCCCATGTAGCTGTTTCAATTCTGGATACATAAGCGGTGACAGTTTTTCACCGTGACCTAAATGTACATCACCACCTTGATAGTTTTCAACAATTTGGGGCTTAACTCCCTTTCCTGAAGCATCTGGAGCCGTATCCATATGGGCTATAAACCCGATAATTGGCACATTTGTGCTAACATTACTTGGTAGGCGTGCCGATACGTAGCCATTACTATCGCGTTTTACGTCGACTAAATTTAGCGCCATTAACTCCTGCTGTAACTGTTCAGCGAAGACCGTTTGGCCCGACGTGCTAGGACAATTATCAACAGTAAAATCCGATTGAGTATCAAAACTGACATAACGTAAAAAACGTGAAATCAATGTAGTCATTATAATGCCTTAATAATTAAGTGACGAGTAAGTCGTTATTATGTGTGGCTATTATGCATAATATTAGCTAACTATATATTGTCCTTAATCATAAATAGGTATTTCGTTCATTCTAGGCTAAGAGGTTTATCATGCGAAACACAACGATAAAATGGCAAAGATTGTTGCGCTACAGCCTTTTGTTTACAGTTTCATCCATGATCGTTGCTGCCCTAGGTCTACTTTTCTTTACTGAAGATTGGCAGCTGATATTCAATGTTGAAGTTCAAATAACAGCGATCAAATTGTCATTTATTGCTGTTATTTATATTGCCTTTCCCGTTTTACTGATCCGCTTTTGCTATTATTTCTACCAATTAGTAACACAAGGTAGAAAGGAAGGCATCTCGTTGTTTTGTTATCAAACTTTATTCAACCCTATCAACTTTTTATTTCGTCCTAGCTTACTGACCAAATCAGGTTTGACCTCTCGTCGTCGCTGTCTCATTTCAGTCATTCTATTAATTGCTTTATACGGCTCAATTTTTGCCATGAGCAGCCTAGATGCATAAAGCTATAAACTTACCGACCTGAAAGTCAGGAAACACGTGCTTTTGGTTGTTACAGGCAAATTACCAGTTAAAACTTCCATTTCCACTTAAATCGCTATATCATGCTGTGCATTAGTCTAGTTAAATTAACTATAGTACTTAAAAGACAACAAGTTAGTGAATTATCATTTGTTTGACCACCAAATTTATAATCAATTAATAGGGAACTGTTATGTTAGGTACTGCCAACAGCAAAAGTGCAACACGTGTATTATTATTAGGCTCTGGTGAACTGGGTAAAGAAGTCGCGATTGAGTTTCAGCGTTTAGGTGTTGAAGTGATTGCCGTTGACCGTTATGACAATGCACCAGCAATGCAAGTTGCACACCGAAGCCATACCATCAGCATGCTCGATGGTGACGCGTTAAGACGTGTTATTGAGCTTGAAAAACCAGATTATGTTATTCCAGAAATCGAGGCTATCGCGACAGACACACTGCTTGAACTAGAGCAAGAAGGTGTCAACATTGTACCGACAGCCCGTGCCACTAAGTTAACCATGGACAGAGAAGGCATACGTCTTCTTGCCGCAGAAACCTTACAACTCCCTACTTCACCTTATATCTTCACCGATAATAAAACTGAATACCTTGCCGCCGTTGAACAAATTGGGATCCCGTGTGTGATCAAACCAGTGATGAGTTCATCAGGTAAAGGTCAAAGTATTATTCGTGATGAAGATGATATTGACCAGGCTTGGGACTATGCACAAGAAGGCGGTCGTGCAGGCGCAGGGCGTATCATTATTGAAGGTTTTGTTAAGTTCGATTTCGAGATCACCATGCTTACTATCAGCGCTGTTGATGGCATTCATTTCTGTGCACCAATAGGTCATCGCCAGCAAGATGGAGACTACCGTGAATCATGGCAACCACAGGTAATGTGTGATGAAGTGCTTGCTAAGGCGCAGGCAGTATCAGAAAAAGTAGTGAAAGAATTAGGCGGTTATGGTCTATTTGGTGTCGAACTCTTCATTCGTGGAAATGACGTGTTCTTTAGCGAAGTATCACCACGCCCACATGATACCGGCATGGTGACATTAATCTCACAAGACTTGTCTGAATTTGCATTACATGTACGCGCTGTATTAGGCCTACCGATTACCCACATTCAACAGTTTGGCCCGTCTGCATCTGCAGTTATCCTTGCCGAAGGTCACTCGACTAATATTGGCTTTAATCAACTAGCCCCTGCGCTGGCTTGTGTACCTGGTAGTCAAATTCGTTTATTTGGTAAACCTGAAATTGCTGGACAGCGCCGTTTAGGTGTCACGCTTGCGCGTGGTATTAATACCATTGACGCGATTGATAAAGCGACTAAAGTAGCTAAGACAGTTGAAGTAACTTTCGACTAACCTCATTAGCTATAAATGCTATAAAAAGTAGTTATAAAAAATAGATGTAAAAAAGGCTAACAAGTTAATACTCGTTAGCCTTTTTTGTATCTTACCATTCACTAATCAAAAGCTATAAACTTAACATCACACCCGCAATCGCAGCGCTCATTAAGTTAGCCAATACACCAGCGAAAATAGCACGGAAGCCATGTTTAGCAATAAACTGACGACGTTCAGGGATCATGCTGCCTAAACCACCAATCAAGATAGCCATCGTACTGATGTTAGCAAAACCACATAATGCAAAAGTAATAATAGCTTGGGAATGTTCGCTTAACTGATCTTGTACTTCCATCAATTGAATAAAGGCAACAAACTCATTCACCACGATCTTATTACCAATTAATGAACCTGCAACAATCGCTTCATTCCATGGCACACCAATCAACCAAGCAACAGGCGCAAACACATAGCCTAAAATGATTTCAAAGCTTAACGTCATATCAAACCAATTGCCGATACCACCTAACATGCCATTCAACAACGCGATAACACCAACAAAGGCTAACAATGTAGCACCAATCGCAGTCGCCATGCTTAAACCAGCCATCGCGCCGTCAGCAAGTGCTTCAACTACGTTTGTTGCACGTGGTAATTCAACTTTAGTGATTTCGTCTGCATGAATTTCATTTTTTGCTGGCGGAAACAAGAACTTCGCCATTAACAAACCTGCAGGCGCAGACATAAATGACGCCGCCACTAAAAATTTAATTTCCACACCAATCATCGCGTAACCGACTAACGTGCCACCAGCAACCGATGCCAAACCACACGTCATCACAGCGAAGAACTGTGAGTCGCTCATGCCTTTCAAATACGGTTTAACCACTAATGGCGCTTCAACCATACCAACAAAGATATTGGCAGTAGCCGCGAGTGACTCGGCACGGCCTGTGCCTAGTAGTTTCTGTAAAGCACCACCGACAATGTTAATCACTTTAGGCATGAAGCCAATATGGTACAACGCCGAGATTAACGCCGAGAAGAACACGATAATACCCAATACATTAATCGCAAAAACAAAAGTACCTTCGACTAAACTACCAAATAAAAATGAGATACCTTCTTGGCCATAATCAATTACATTCGATACACCAGCACTGAAACTGTTTAACGCTTCTTTGCCTGCTGGAAAATATAATACGATAAAAGCAAACGTGATCTGCAATGTAAACGCGAGTGAGACTGTTCTAAGGGGGATATTACGGCGATCATTAGAGAAGAAATACGCCGTTAATAGGATCACTATTATGCCTAAAATAGATATCATGGAACAAACCTGTTGGATGCTTAAAATTATAAAGACGCATATTGTAATCTGCGCCATTTTTACAGCAAGTCCAGTAAGTTACCTGCTTGTTACAATTAAATTAAGCCTGTGTCAGCTGATAGCTAGATAGTTGTTTTATAACGTTTCTATAATCATATTTAGGGCATTATTTCCATATGGAAAAGATATTTCCCCATGAAAAGATAAGTTGTTGAGATTAAATGGTGATCTGCGACTTTAATTTTTGATCCCAGTATGAAGGTTGACCAATATATTCTTTAAAAAAGGCGATTGCTGCGCTGATCTTCTTCGGTAAATGCTTACGACTCGGGTATACAGCATAAAAACGCATAGCCTGACTCGCCTGCCATTCCGGTAACAGTTGTATTAACTTACCCGTTCTAAACTCATCGGTAAGTAAATACGTCGCCAGGTAAGCAATGCCCCACCCCGATATTGCCGCATCGCGGATCGCTTCAGCTAGATCAACACGGTAATCACCATTTACATTAATGTATACCGCCTCATTACCTTGCTTAAATGACCATAAGCCATAGTTACGTTCACGACTTTGGTAGATAAGACAGTTATGCTGTTCCAGTTCTTGTGGATGTAATGGCGCACTATGATGCATCAGGTAATCTGGCGATGCCGCAACAACAAAACGGGTATCCGCTAAATGCTGGGCAACGTAACCTTCTGGAATATCTTCAATGTTGGTTAACCAAAGATCTAAACCATCATCAATCATATTGGTTTTATAATCGAACAGGCTCACTTCAACATGCAGGTCTGGATGTAACTTTCTAAATTGCTCAATCGCGGGAATGATATGAATCGTGCCAAACGATTGCGATACGCCTAACCGCAGAATACCGCTGACTTCATCTTGCAAATTAGCCATCATCACATCTGCGTCTTGCACACTACTAACCACGTCAGCGCAATAACGCGCAAATTGTTGCCCGGCATCCGTTAGCGTGAAACTGCGGGTGGATCGTTGCACCAACTTAACGTTTAAATCTGCTTCTAAGCATTTAAGGTGTTTGCTGACATGGGAAACCGACACACTGAGTGTATGTGCTGCAGCAGTAAAACTACCGGTTTGTACCAAGGTATGAAAGAGTGCCATTTGGCTAGCGCGATCTTGAATCAATGAAAAGTACCTAGTAACGTCCTGTCCGTGTGACTACGTAATAATAATTATCGTTATGGATGTTTAATTGCCGCCAGTGTATAGAAAAACGGGTATGCAATAAAGCACTAAGCCAAGGCGGCATTAAACTGCTGGCTTAGCATGCGATTCAACCACGCTTTATGCTTGTAAAAACAGCTGTATAAGTAGTACAGATGCATCCACACATGATTATTATCAACTAACTAATACACCAATTATAAGATAATATATCGTATATTACTCTACAGAGAATTTTAACATGGAAAAAACGTGGTTAAAAAATTACCCAAGCGATGTGCCTGAGTTCATTGATATATCCCAATATGACAGCATTTTAGATATCGTCGAACAAAGCTGCGAGAAACACGCTGATTCAATCGCCTTTTTAAATATGGGCGCAACGCTAACCTTTCGTCAACTAGAACAACAAAGCCGAGCTTTTGCGGCTTACTTACAGCACGACCTGAAGATGCAGCCAGGCGATCGCTGCGCTATTATGATGCCAAATTTATTACAGTACCCTATTGCGCTATTTGGCATACTGCGTGCGGGCTTAATTGCCGTTAATGTTAATCCGTTATACACCCAACGGGAATTACAGCATCAATTAACTGATTCTGGCGCAAAGATGATTATCGCCATTAGTAACTTTGGTGCCAACCTCGAAAAAGTCTTACCACAAACCAGCATCGAACACGTCATCATGACTAACATAGGCGACCAATTACAGCAGCCTAAACGTACTATGGTTAATTTCGCCGTAAAATACGTGAAAAAAATGGTCCCTCATTTTAATATTGAAAACGCAATATCCATGCGAAAAGTACTTACAGCAGGGCGAAAGTTAATTTATAGTCGCCCAAACTGTAAACCAGAGGACATTGCCTACCTACAATACACAGGCGGCACGACAGGCGTAGCTAAAGGCGCGATGTTAACCCACCGCAATATTGTTGCTAACGTATTGCAAGTTTACGGACAATTCTCGCCTCGCACCTTGTTGTCAAAAGACCATGTGGTGACACCGTTACCGCTTTATCATATCTTTGCCAACTCAGTCAGCTTGATGTTTATCATGATGATCGGTGGTCGTAATTTATTAATTACTAACCCAAGAGATATGGATGGCTTTATCAAAGAGCTAAAAGGCTACCCTTTCACTATCTTCTTCGGCTTAAACACCTTGTTCAGCGGCATGTTAAAGAATGAAAAATTCCGTGCATTAGATTTCAGTCATGCGCGCTTCACCATCGCTGGCGGCATGTCGACCCAAGAAGATGTAGCGAAAGAATGGCAAGAAGTCACTGGCATGCCCGTTGTTGAAGGTTATGGATTAACAGAATGCTCGCCAGTTGTATGCAGTGGTATTCACACCCAGCAAGCATATACTGCCGGTATTGGCGTACCGCTACCATCAACAGAAATGCGGGTGGTGAATGATGATAAGCAAGCATTGGATATCAACATTGTAGGTGAGTTACAAGTACGCGGCCCACAAGTGATGTCTGGTTATTGGAAACAAACACAAGCCACAGCTGAATCGATTGATGCCGACGGCTGGTTCTCAACTGGTGATATGGCCCGTATGGATAAAGATGGCTGTTTCTTTATTGTCGATCGTAAAAAAGACATGATCCTAGTATCTGGCTTTAATGTATATTCGGTCGAAATTGAAGAAGTGCTGCGATTACATCCTGATATCGAAGAAGCCGCAGTCCTAGGTCTTCCACATCAAGTAACAGGCGAACAAGTTAAAGCCTTCATCTGTAGCAGCAATAAAGCGCTAACGAGCAAAGATGTGCAAACTCATTGCCGCCGTTATTTGACTGCTTATAAAGTGCCACGTGATATTGAATTTCGTGATGATCTACCTAAAAGCCCTGTAGGAAAAGTACTTAAACGTGAGTTGTTACCGCCAGCACCTACAGCAGTGTAAATGCAACTAAAACAACAGTATAAATATAACTAAAACAACAAGCACGACTGTTAATACGCGAGTATTTACTGTTGTGCTTGCAACTGAATTACCGCGAATTGATAATCCACCAGCTAAAAATCTGCGAGAATGTCATTGAGCTTTTCCATAAAAATAGGCTGTTTAAGAATGTCAGCATGCTGAGCTTCAAAGCCATGAATTTGCGTCGCTTCCCGCTGTAGTGATTGTGACAACTGGCTATTCAATGGCACAACCCCATCACCATCTTCCCCAGGCAGATAAGAAAACACTAAATGATACGGTATTGTATCTGGCCAAGGCCAACTATGAACACGTTTTACGTAGGCACTATCTCGCGCAACATCGATCCAGGCTTGGAGCACTATGGGGGAATTTTTGACCCCCTTCGCTGCACTTTCCATACCATATAGCGGGCTATTAACCGTCACCACAAATTTCACATCGTAAGGCGCCGCTGATTGCTGTTTCTTCATTACGTAAGAGCGGATCATCAAGCCGCCCATACTATGAGCAATGATCCCCAATTGTTTAAATTGGTATTGATGGGACAACTGTTGCAGCGCTTCGAGCAGATAATCACTGACTAAATCTAAGTTAACACCACTGGGGTAATAAAGTATCCAAGGCTGGTATTTGTGCTGGTCAATACTCGCGACTATGTCAACAAACTCAGCACTCGAACCACCCATACCATGAACGAATAACAAGGGTATTTTATTCTCATCGTATTCTTGCAATAGCAATAAACCACCGCCGACTTGTTCGACAAAATCAAATGGGCGCCATAATCCCATGGAGGCAAAATCACGCCCGAACATAGCATCGTCTAGCGACACAACTCGGCCTATATTTTTAGTATTCTTGCCTAACTGTTTCATCACATCAATGTTAGGCCGTAAAGTTATCGGTCCTTTAATCACTAGTCGCGGCACTGAAACTTCTTCATCTACCGCAACAACTACGAATGTAGGTTCACCTTGGTCTTGACCGTAATAATTGACCCAGTCACCAGCAACATATTCACCATCGTTTTTAATAGCGCGATTAGCGGTACTATTATAAGAAACCGTTCCATCAGTATTGTTACCATCAATAAAGGCCGCAACACTGTAAGTCCCAGGCTGTACAGTAAATAAGTATTGCCCGTTAGACTGAACAGTGTTTTTATCGATCAGTTTGATGACCGCGTTTTCACGTCGGTATAAGTGCACATAAATGGGGGCGTTGGATTCACCTTGCACGCTGACTTCACCAGTAATATTGCCTGTCGAAGCCAGTGCATCTGACTGCCTACTTATCTCTTGCAAACTGCATGCAGGCAACGTAAGTACAGCCCACATTAGCGCCAGTGAGGACAACAATTTAGGATGTTGTATACACTTTCGCATCACATACTCCGATTTAAATTAGGTAACTACTTACTAAATAGAGACCATCATCCACTTTAAATCAATAATATAAGTGAATTAAATTACGGTTTGTGAGTTAAAATTGCACGCACAAAACTGCGAGTATTGGCATTATGATCAGACATAAACTCAGCCAGTAAATTAGTCATCTGAGTAATGCCCTCTTCACCGTGCTGCTCACGGATCATCTCCACAATCATGTCAATTTCTTTACTACCATCCACTTCAAAGCTTGGATCACTCACAAGCTGCTCAGGTACCCAACGCTCTAGATAATCCGCTAGTTTATCTGATTTGTCATATGAGTTTTTCGCAAACACTTCAACGAATGTATTATCAGTGTATTCGACGACCGCAGTCTCTTTCGTCAACGCTTTAAATAGCGCACTACTAAAATCATTATTCTCATAGGCTTGTTTGGTGATAATTTCTTGGAACTCTTCTAATACCAAATGGCGGTTGGACAACAACTGGATCGCATCAATCTTCGCTTGCGGATAACCCATCATGTCTTTCGCATTGGTCCATAAGCTCGATGCCGTACTCACACCCGGCTGTAAAGTCGAATGGTATGACTGGGCAATATCACCAACGTAATGCATGCCCCAACCCATAAAGCGCCACCCCCAATAATCATGACCAGTACTGAACGCATACTCAGACAACGCTTTATACATGTGAACACGGTAATCAGGGAAAGTATCACGCAAGAACGGGGCTAGCGTGAATAACACACTTGATTCATAGTAGAACCCCATGTGGAACGGTGCTTGTGTGCTGTACTCTAATGCCGGATTGCCGAAAGCTTGGTTACCAAAACCATACATTTTACCAAACTCAGTATTGCTGTCTTCAAACAAGCCAATATCAAGGCCATGATCAGGGTCGTCATTAGCCGATACTAATACTTCAATTGGCGTCACCATTTCACCACTTTTCACTTCAACAAAGGTGATAGCGTTGTAATGGTCAAGATTGCTAAATACAGCAACTTCAGCGGCATCTAATCGACGGCGACCTTGCTTATCTTGCCCCGGTAATAATTGCACGTATGGATTAATACGTGAATTGGGATTAATCCGAATAGCGTGAATGAAACTTTGCAATAATGCAGTATCGCTAGCGTTAAACGCTAAGGCATCAGGGCGCGGCTTATAATACGCAAAGTTTTCACGCAACCAGTTTTCATTACTGGCTAACAATTTTTCTAATCCTTGCGCCTCTGCAGTCACAAACTCCGCTAAAGTTTCAACCTTAATCGGTGCTTGATCTGCCACTTCAGGCATGGTGTTTAATATTGGAAAAGTGATGAGACTGTGTTCAGACCAGGCATTGGCGTTACTCACCAGCATAGTGCTACACAAGAGTGCAGCTAAAGTGGTTTTAAATAAAGTAGGGGTAAACATAACATTCCTTTGAAATCGTCTATTGATATTAAGATGGTTACAGATATTAAGATTGCAGATCAACATTCAACTCCATTGGGACATAACGGATGCTATTGATGCTCAGTTCTTCTGAAGTAGCCTTAAAGCCGACTTTTTGATAGAAGCCCAGTGCATAAATCGACGCTTTGACATGAATTAAACTTGCGCCACTCAGGGTTTTCATTTCATTGACCAGTCGTTTCGCAATACCGAAACCATGGTATGGCGTTTTAACATAAAGATGGCCAAGATAGTTATTATCACGCCAACCGATATACCCGACAATCTCGTTACCCACACTTACCTTAACGAGTGAGTAAACTTGGGGATCCTTGATTTTATCGATATCAGATTTAAACGCAATTCGAATGGCGTCTTTGCCCTCGGAATTAAGTAAAGGGACGACGTGTTCTTCATTGACTGACTCACCTAATGCAATAATGGCATTCAGATCTTTGTCTGTCGCACTGGCAAAAATAAATTCCATTTCGTCTCCACATATATAACGTTTAAATTGTCATCGCATTTCGGCTCAAACGCAACACTGCGCCTTTAAATCGAGCGTACTTTCAAATAATCTTGAATCATCAATTTTATCAAGCATTTCAATGCTCGGCAAACATTCGTCATCGACATAGTCGGCAAAGTCACCATCGGGATCAAATACTAAAATATCCAACGCTAATCTATCCATACCATACAGGCCACGGTGGATCATATCAGCAGAGAACACCAACAAATCACCTGCGGCTAAACCAATAACCTTACCGCCTGCGATACTGTCACAACTCACTTTACCGTTAATCTCCTGGCGTACATTAAATTCTTCTTCGTTATCCCAACGCTTATGCGTGCCGGGGATGAGCTCCATGCCGAGTTCATCAAATAAAGGTACGCGAAGATGGACGACTTGCGTCTCTTGAACGGCTATCTTTTGCTGCTCAACTCCAAAGTCATATTGACAATCACGATGCCAGAAATCTCTTTGTTTTGGATTTACAGGGTTAAAGAATAGCTGAGTATTCATGAATGCAGCATTTTCAGGTATCACCGATTCGACAGCATCCATCATTTTTTTACCACTGATGAAGTTGAAAAGCTTGAGTCGATCATCGCACTCTAAGTAGTCAATGCCGGTAATGACTGAAGAATTGAACGCTTCAGAGCGATAAAATTGTATGTTGTCCTCTTTCCAAGCCTCATGAAATCTCAATACTACTTCTCTCAGTGCTGAGATCTCTGCTGCACTGAAGTAATTTCTAATGACAAAGTAACCTTGCTCATCATATTCGCTGTTTAACTGCGTTTGCTTTAACACCCATTACCTCTGTTTATTATCACCGCTCGACTGTCCATGGATTCAATCGAGTTCGTTGTGTGTTCGTTTTATAAGAATAAATTCCATTTTTTCTCCAGTCCGTTCTAATGTATTAGTTACACCAGAACTTGTCGTGTGCTCTTGATGTAGTGATGGATCTGCCCTTCGACTTTAACGTCAATCATTTCTGCTGGTCGGCGCTCATTCGGGCAAGGCATTCTTGGCGTAGTGCCAAACAGTCGGCAGATCAATGGACGTTCTTCATAGACAGTGCAGCCTTTAGGGCCAAGGTGTACGCAATTATATTCATTTAATGCGACCTCATGCTCTGCATCCGTTTTGTACGGCAGGCGCGACATTTCTTCTGCAGACGTTGTCACTGGCCCACAACAATCATGGCAACCAGGTGTACATTCAAACGTCGGGATCTGCTTTCGCAGTCGAGCGAGATCTTGTTTATTATTGTTTTGTAAAAATAATTTTATTTGTTCGTATTCCGAATCCATTATAGCTCTCAACCTAACGCCACTCGAAGATGACAATGCCTGTAAATATGCTGCATATCTTAACATTTGTAATCGCTGCCCGCTTTGATTTCATAACGGAATAAATGCTGATTTCATCATTTCCAGCAGTAACTTCTTCATTTAAGTATATTTCACACCACCAACTCTAAATAACCGACACAAATTCGAATAAGCAGAACTCTGCTAGACTCATTGGTACCGTATAGAGACCTATTTACGAGCAAACTCAAGGAAGGAATTCAACGATGAAACCATTAAAGCCTTACATCGACCTAATGGCCACACCGACGGCAATGTTCGCGGTGTGGTTAAGAATATTGGCGGTATCTTAGATCAAATAGCCGACGACACTATAGTCGTACCAGGGCATGGCGCTATATCGAATAAGAAACAACTGATTGCGTTTAGAGACATTTTAGTCGGTACCACCAGCGAAGTTGAAATGATGATGACGCAAAAAATGAGCCTTGAAGCGATTCAAGAAAAGGGTTTGAGTGACCAATGGAAAATCTGGGGAAAAGGATTTTTAAATGAAAAAGTATGGATCAGTATCGTCCACAGCAGTTTGACGAAGGATGCAGCTAAGTAGTCGTTAATAAATAATAGTTAATAAATAGACACCTGTTATAGAAAGCCATTAAACCCAATGTTAATGGCTTTCACTTCCCATGTAATCCATTGAATTAATACTACCTATCCGCAGGGTGATTGACCCCATCATTAGTGACAACATCACCTAAATCAAATGGATTGACACCTTCCAAACAAGCTATATTAAAACCATATTCATTGGGATTTGAACGTCGCTGATGATGCGTATAAATACCACAATGAGAACAAAAATAATGTTTAGCTGTAGCCGTATTAAATTCATATAATTTTAGATATTCATTGCCTTTTACAATGCGAATACCGTCTAAATTAACAGAACCAACTATAGCTCCTTTACGGCGACATATAGAGCAATCACAACGGCGCGGATTTTCGATACCATTCGGCAGTGATAATTCAAGTTCAACAGAGCCGCAATGGCAAGTTGCTTTATGTCTAGGTTGGATCTTCGTATTCCCGACTTGCTTCAACATACTTTAAAGTCCCTTTTTTACGAACAAAATTGAAAAATAGCTGTCTCACCCGCGATGAATTCTTAAAGAAATTAAGAAATACATAAACCAAATGAAACATTACTTAAAGCGGTACTAACATAACATGAAGAAATTAAGTCTTACTATCACAATTTTCGTCCTTGCTATGCTGACGGGTTGCTCATCCACATTGACAACTGGCTCACCTAAAACGATAGCGTATTCAAAATCTCACGACCTTGTTGGTGATGCGTCTTGGTATGGCAGTAAATATCATGGCAAGCGAACGGCTAGCGGTGAGACATACAATATGAGGGCGTACACTGCTGCGCATAAAACCCTGCCATTTGGTACTGTCGTAAGGGTGACAAATACAGTCAATAACAAGTCTGTGGATGTAAAAATTAATGATAGAGGGCCATTTGTTCGAGGCAGAGTAATAGACCTATCTCAAAAGGCATTTGAACAGATAGGCAATACCCATAAAGGTGTCGTGCCAGTCAGAATAGACATACTGGACGATAGTAATACTTTTAGATACAAGCACTAGAAAGACATTCTTCACTGCATAGCGATAGATGCAATGCAGTGAATAGAAGTCATGTGATGTTACACGTTACTTTACTGTAATCCTTACTGCTCTTGCTTTTCTTCAGTTCGATTCAGGCAGCGGCCCCTTGGTTCATTGCCCTCATGCAGTACAACATCGGTATGCAAAAACTCAGCTGCATCTGCAGACTCTTTCACTTTCTTAGCACTGCGTGCTAGCATTTCGGCTTCAAATGTATTTAACACACTTGCCCGCACGCCTGCATCACGCCATTTCGATAAGGGTCTACATTCTTTGGTAATTTCTCTTGCGAGAGACAACGCATCAAGCAACGCTTGGTTTGCGCCCTGCCCTTTGAATGGACTCATCGGGTGAGCAGCATCACCGATTAGTGTTGCGTTAGTGCCTTTCTCTAATAGCTCAGCTTTGAGTAGCGCTCGATCATACACAGGATAACCAGAAACCAGTGAGTCAGGTGTCGCCGTTAATATCTCTGGAATAGGAGCATGCCACTGACAACGACGGATCGCATCTTCTTTCAATGCTTTAGGGCCTTGCGCACTTAGCGTCTTAGCGTCATCTTCTAACATTGGAAAGCTAAGCTGCCACATAACCGAATCCGCGTCATAAGGCATAATATAGATACGTTCATGGCCGTTAGCCGTTTGGAACACTGTTGCAGAGTCTAGCAGAGTGCGATCAAGTGTCTCATCATCAACTAAGCTTTGGATCGCCGACAAAGGACAAATACCTAGAATAGCGATACAACCTAAATAGTTAAGTGGTGATGCTTCATCACCCACCAGCAATTTACGTACCGAACTACGGATACCATCCGCGCCAACGACAAGATCAGCATGGGCGTGCTTTATCTCACCATCAACTTGAAAACTTAAATCAACACCTTCAGCCGCAGATTGTTTAAAATCAACCAACTGATGTCCCCATTCTACAGAATCGTGCCCACCTAATTGCTCAAGCAGCGCTAAACGTAAAGACTGTCTAGCGATATGCACGTTAGTACGTTTTGGTAGCTTTCTCTCGTCTGACGGTACCCACTTTCGGATCCCCCATTCGCCAATCACTTTGCCGTCGGTGGTGTGCACCACATGCCGAGTTGAAACAATACCATCCTCTAACGAAACGACACCCAAACCTTCAATCGCTCGGCTCGCTTGTTGTAACGTCAGTCCATAACCTTGAGAGCGGGCTTCAAAGCCGCTATCACGTTCATAAAGGGTAAAGGGAATTCCACGGTGTAAACAAGCAACAGCCAGCGCCACACCTCCGATACCGCCACCAATAATAGCGACATGTGGGTAATTTTTTGTATCTGGACCGTTTTCAGTAACAGGTTGAATAGCAGAACGGAGCAGGCCAGAACCTTTACAGTTAGAACATGCATCAAGGTGTGGTTTAGGTCGAACAGGCGCAATACCTTCGCTGTTATTCTTTTCAAATTGTTCCAACTCACGCTGATAGCTAAGTCTTACTTTCTTACGCAGACGCTTACTAACTTTACCGCGTCCCTGACAATTTGAACAAATGTGCCACTGGTTATCTTCAATTTTCAACTTTGCTACCTGCCCTGTGTTTAACCCGCTTAAGGATAATCGTTAAGCGGTGATTATAACGATCATTGCGGCCAATGGCTGTTTAACTGGAGGAAATTTGGATTTTTATTGATGCAGTCTGTATTTGCGGCGGTTTTGAGGTGAGGGGCGGATGAAGATTAACCGGTATAAACATCTCCAGTTCATCTTTATTTGATCACAATAGACTTAAGGTAAACCAACATCCCTGTTGAGTTATTGCTATAGATTCGTTAACAACTCTCCGTCGTGTTGAGCATTTTAATCAATGTAGCTGGCATACCACCAACAAGAGTATCAGGGGCTACATCTTTAGTAACCACTGAACCCGCAGCAATAATAGAACGAGCGCCAATAGTAACACCCTGACAAATAACAACATTGCCGCCAATCCAAACATCATCTTGTACAACAATTGGTAAGCACTGCACTTCCCATTTTCTGCGTTGTTGGTAATTAAGTGAGTGTGTTGGTGTATAAAACTGTGTGCTAGGGCCAATTAATACATTATTACCTATTGTTATAGGAGCATTATCTAGCATAGTAACGCCCATATTGATAAACGTATCATTACCTATTGAAATGGTTTTGCCGTATTCACATAAGAAAGGAGAACATACAACACTGTTCTCACCTATATGATTCAATAACTCTGCAACATAAGGTTTAGCCGCTTTAAACTGGCGTTGATTAATATTTTGCAGCAAATCAAACGCAGTATTTCTCAGCAGATCAAACTCTAGACTATCAGCATCATATTCAATACCTAAGCACATCTTTTCAAATTCACTCATTTCATTCCTAATAGATTTTTTATGAATACCAAAGTATCAATATCATCCATTTCACCTTCAAAGTATTGATATAGGACAATTAAACATTATCTACTTGGCAATTATTTTTATTCACAGTTATTTATACAGGGTTTCAACATACTTATGAGTTGGCTCTTCAAGAAGGTCTTGAGGATGATCACCTCCGAATGTTAACCACTTACTTTACCTGAATATGTAGTGTTACCAATTTCTGATTTTGTTTTAGTGTCATAAGTAATAATTTGAATTTCTACTTTATCAGATTTTCCAGACCACTCTGTTGCCCTATCTTCCCAATGTAAAATAATCGGTTCTACATAATAGCCATATTTACTAGCGACGATATGACAAGCTTTACTATTATGACCTGTCATAGTTTTGTGGTTAATAACCAAAGATAAACCTAAGGTACTGACTGTAGTAAAGTATGTTGATGTACTTCGTCTAGGTTAACAATGCTCTTAAGCAATACATTTACTGTCAATTCAATACTATCATTTGGGTTTTGAGTGACTTGAAAGTACCCGCCTTCGCGAGATAGCTGATGTACTTCTAATTGACGAGTTTCTAATTGCTCTGTTAACAGCTTGCTTGACCAATATGGCACCAATGAACATTGAGCAGATCCTGTCGCAATATCTTCATCAATGCCAATTTTAGGAGCGAAGAATCTGAGTACATAACCAGTATCACCTTTCTGCGCAGTCACTATCACTGCATGGTAATCATCGATTCCCTTAATGACTGAAAAGTCAGGCTTGAAGTTACGAACTTGGTCCTCATCCTCAAGTACTAAAATCAAATCTCTGGTTGCAAAAACATCGATAGGATCTAGACCAAGTCGCTTTCCACAAGCATCACCATAACAATTACCATCTAAGTCAAGACTCGGCTCAGCAGTCCAACTCGGCATAACCATTGAATAACCATCGGCTAATTTTTTGACGGTAATTATTCCATGCTGACTATGCAGTTTAACGTCTAATGCATGCTCTGGTGTTATTTCAAAAATAGCCGCCGCAGCCGCTAAACTGCCATGGCCACATAAGTCGATTTCGACGTTACCAGCAAACCAACGAATAGCATAACCCTGCTCGGTAGCAACAATAAACGATGTCACCGGTTGGCCTAAATCTTTAGATAACACCTGTAATTCCATGTCTGACAACCAGGTTGTCAACTTGACTACAGCAGCTGGATTACCCTGCGCGTGTTCACCTGTAAATACATTTAATATATATGCTTTATTCACTGATCATCCTTAAAGGGTTAACGCTGATGTATGAGGATTAGTATTGCTCGCCGCTATTTAACAGAATCAACATTCTGATTATTTAGTTTAATCATTGCAAACCCAGTTGCGAATGGTTATTATTAGCAACTAATTGTTTAACGATATGATATATAGGTCAATCATGAAGTGTTGTAAAGATTCGATAATGAAAAAAGTAAATAGAACCTGGCTTGAAAAAATGTTTTACAGCAGCGTTTATAAATGCACTAACTGTAATAGATTGGTTAAGCTTAAATAAAGTAATACATTTATTATAATCGATTCTGATTTTGCCAATAATCATACAGGCCACTAATATCAGATGAGCACATGAAACTCATTGCCCCTTTAATTTGCTCATCACTCCACTGCCACCATTTCATTTCTAATAACTGGACAATTTCACTTTCAGTAAAACGATAACGAATGTGTTTTGCTGGGTTTGAACCAACAATGGAATAAGGTGCTACATCCTTGGTTACAACAGCACGACTTGCGATAATAGCACCGTCACCTATTGTGACACCACTCATGATCATCGCTTCAGTACCTATCCAAACATCATTACCAATGACAGTATCACCTGATCGTTCAAAACCATCTTTAGCGTCAGAGAAGTTTTCATTATCCTGGTAAAAAAATGGGAAGGTACTAACCCAATTATTTTGATGCCCTTGATTACCGGCCATCATAAACACAGCGCCCGAACCAATTGAGCAATAACTCCCAATAATTAACTGATCAATATCAGTTCTATCGGGCAGTAAATAACGCGCGCAATCATCAAAACTATGATTATGGTAGTAGCCAGAATAGTAGCTGTGCTCTCCCACAATAATATTCGGGTTTGTTACTTGTTCTTTCAATGATTTACCCACAAAAGGGCTTTCAAAATAATTATTCAACTTAAACTCTCTTTTAAGTTTATGACTAACGCTACAACACACGGTCGATAGCGTCAGCAAAACAGTTTGGAATAGACTTTGTCACCGCAAAATCTCTTTTCTTATAGAACCTCTCGGTGTTCTATGGTTTATTACTAAGCACTACTTTCTTGAAGGCTCATACTTTTCATACATTGGTAATGTCGCATCTAGTTCCTCCCAGTTTCCTTTCGATGTAATGAAATTATGGGAAATTGGTCGCTCTATGATATCGCTATCAATCACACCTAAACGTATTCTTAGTTTGTCAGGCTTAGCGGAATTTGAGCTATAGATTGGAGAGCCGCACGTAGCACAGAAGTACTTTCGTTTTCCTTCACTGCTCTCATAGTATTTAAGTACATTCTTAATATCGGTAATTTCAAGTTCAGACGCATTCACAAATCCATTTGTAGCATAGGCACTCCCACTTGATTTACGACAACGTGAACAATGACAATAAATCGGATCTGAAATTGCACCATTCAATTCAAACTGAATAGATCCGCACAAACAACTTCCATTATACATCTCAAGTCCTTAATATTAAAAATATTAGAGTGAAAATCTAATTAGTTACGCCATACCCACGTAACCATCTGTTGATTGAATCCGACGACACCAATTTTGAATTTCAGGGTAACGGGTTAAATCAAAACCACCTTCATCAGCGACATGGGTATAAGCATAAAGAGAAATATCAGCAATCGTCATTTCATCACCCACTAAATACTGAGTTTTAGCTAATTGGTTTTCCATTAGTTGCAGCGCTTTGTTGCCGCCCTCTTGAAGTGAGGCGTATTCATCCATCCTTGCTTTAGGCATGTCTAAATATTTTTGAATAAAACGGGCGACAGCAATAAAAGGTTCATGGCTATATTGTTCGAAGAAAAGCCATTCGTACACTTTCGCTTTCACGTAAATATCGGTTGGCAGCAAAGGTGTGTTCTCGGCAAAATAACCTAAGATTGCGTTCGATTCACATAGAAAACGGCCGTCATCTAATTCTACCGCTGGAATTTTTCCGTTTGGATTTTTAGACAGGAACACAGCTGTTTTCGTTTCACCCGCTAAAATGTTCACCTCAACCCAGTCATGTTCAATACTTAAAAATGATAATAACATCTTCACTTTTAAGCAGTTGCCTGATTGTAAGTCACCATATACTTTCATTTTGCCTTCCTTGACGATTCGGTTCACGATTACATGAATATTAAACTTCGATATTCAATTCTGATATTAAACGTTAATAGTACCTTTCAGGTATAGTACCCCTTGACCAGATACAATGACATGCTGATTTGTCACCTGACACTTTAAAATACCACCTCGGCGAGAGGCCTGGTATGCCAACAAGTCAGTCTTGTTCAATTTATCAGCCCAATAAGGCGCTAAGCCCGCATGAATAGAACCTGTAACAGGATCTTCATCGCCGCCGTTGGCTGGCCAGAAATAACGCGAAATGAAATCGTATTGAGTCGAGGTCGATGTAACGACTACATCATAAGGGGCAAGTTGTTTCAGCTGTGCTGAATCATAACTAACATCCAATACATCTTGTTCACTATTTAAAATGGCAAAGTAAGCCTGCCTATTTCTCAGCACCAGCTTTGGTGTTTTCGAAAGCCCTAAAAGCAGTTGCGCTGGTATCTCTAGAATAGGCTCTGGCATTTGAACAGGGAAAGTCATTTCTATTTCATTGTCCTGATTCAGCACGACCTTTAACCTACCGACTTCAGCGGTAATAAACTCAATTTCGTTTTTAACACCAAATTCATGAAATAGCACAAAAGCAGACGCTAATGTCGCATGACCACAGAAATCAATTTCTGTCAGCGGTGAGAACCAACGGATCTCGTACTTATTCCCTTCTACCTGTTTTACAAACGCCGTTTCTGATAGGTTGTTCTCTATCGCAATACTTTGCATCAATTCCGCGGTTAGCCAATTATCCACTGGAATAACGGCGGCTGAATTACCTTTGAACTGTTGATCTGTAAACGCATCAACGACAAATATATCCATTTTCAATGTATGAACTCCCTTTGCTTTTTTATAGGCGATCTACTTGTTAATAACTTAAACAGATTTCATCACCCGACAAGGGTTACCAACTGCAACGCTATTATCTGGGATGTCACGGGTGACAACACTGCCAGCACCAATAACACAGTTATCACCAATGGTGATACCTGGTAAAATAGACACATTACCACCAACCCAAACATCATTGCCGATGGTTATCGCAGAACCGTATTCCGTTTTTTGGCGTTCAATCGGATCCAGTGGATGTGTACCTGTCGAAATCATGACATGAGGACCAAACAAGACATTATTCCCTATCGTCACTTTGCATACATCAATAATGGTTAAATTGTGATTGGCATAAAAATCATTTCCGATTTCAATGTTATAACCATAATCGCAAAAGAAGTTAGGTTCCATATGAGCGGCACCTTTTATGGATAATAGCCCTTTCAAAATAACCATTCTTTCATCTAATTTAACCGGATCATGCATGTTAAACTGATGACAAATAGACTTAGCTTTCATCCTATCTTTTAACAGTGTCTCTTCCCATGCATCATATGGTAGACCTGCAAGCATTTTCTCTTTTTCTGTCACCGTCATTTCTCTCTTTAAAAAGTATTCGAATTGAATTTCTGTAACCACGCTTTCACCACTAACCGCACTTCAGGACCTACTACTATGCCCATATGTGAAACTTCAGGTAACAGTTCAAC
Source organism: Moritella sp. F3 (assembly GCF_015082335.1). Taxonomy (NCBI): domain Bacteria; kingdom Pseudomonadati; phylum Pseudomonadota; class Gammaproteobacteria; order Alteromonadales; family Moritellaceae; genus Moritella; species Moritella sp. F3. The sequence continues at coordinate 305,516 of NZ_BLRL01000001.1, forward strand.
TTTAACTGATGTATATGGTGACATGACAGACTCAAACTGCTCCGCAATAAACGCATCATCACACTCACCGACAGCGACAAGAACCGGTTGTTTGATCGCAGCAAGGTCTTTTTTATAATGTCGCGGGACGTAGGCGGTATTAAGCCGATGAGAATACAATAAGGTTTCTGTACCATCTTGTGCTGATGCAGGCATATTGAATTCGATAGCAGTCAGATGATCAAACCGATGGATCCCCATCATATTGAACATGCTTAACCCGATAATACGAGCAGTATGTACATGAGCCCAACCGCCCGAATTAGTGCGCATCGTTGGGGCATTATATTTTAGGAAAGGCGATAACAATAAATATGCATCGATTTTCTCGGCATAACGACTGCCAGCAAAACGTATCGCCAATCCACCGCCGGATGAATGGCCACCAAGGATCAGTTTACTATTGGGATGACGATCTTGAATATGGATAAGGAAATCAGCTAAATCATCTTCTAATTGATCGATATAGTCGACATCTCCTCGCCGTTCAGGCGTCAGGCCATGCCCGCGTAAATCAGGCGTATAGACTGCGGCTAGCCCGTCATCACTGATGGACTTAGCTAAAGGCAATAAATACTGGCTATGCCAACCTGAGCCATGCAGTAAAATAAGCACCGTATCAGCACCAGCTGGATAGTGTCGATAGATTATCTCTTTACCATCCCTTGCTTTACAGCTTTGTCGTGGTGGTAAACATGTGTAATCAACGACATAAAGTTCATTAAAATTCAGACTGCTGTTATCCAAATCACGCGATTTTCGTTTACCAAAAAAAATCAATAAGGCGGCAATACTCAATTGAATCGCCACCGGAATGATCACAAAGTAAATAACCGTTAAAAACACTGTCTGCATAGCCATCGGCGCCCTCTTTATAAACTGATATCAGACCATACTGCAAATTCATTACCGCTGGGCTCTAAAAAATGGAAACGACGGCCACCAGGAAAGGTAAATATAGGCTTAATAATCTCACCACCCGACTGCTCGACTTTTAAAAGTGTCGCCTCGATATTATTGCTATAAAAAACTAATAACGCCGCACCATTGCTTGTTAATGAAGATTGCGCTGACTTGAAAAAGCCACCATTAAGACCTGCGCCAGAAAATGCGCTGTATTCAGATCCAAAATCTTCAAACGACCACCCGAAACAAGCCGTGAAAAATGCTTTTGTAGCAGGAATATCACTAGCGGAAAATTCGACATAATTCAATTTTTCATGTTCGTGCATATACTATCTCCTATATTCTCATCCGATACTATCTCCCATGACATGGCTTATAAGGTCAGGAAGCCCTTCGGTGTTAGTGTTAGCCTGAGACTAAGTTATAGCCCTTTCGACAATTGCTCTGCAATGAATTTCTGTTGTTGAAAATAGCGGTACACCTTTATGTTCAGGCGAAGCTAATAGTATTGGTATTTCTGTACAACCTAAGATCACACCTTGAGCCTTCATGTCGATGAGATCTTCAATGACGGATAGAAAGCCCTGTTTTGTGTCGGCACTGAATTCATTTCGTACCAACTCTGAGATTATTTTCTGGTGAATGTATTTTCTTGATGTTTTCTCTGGAACAACAGCTTCAATACCATAGGCTTGCAAGGTCATTTTGTAGAAATTCGTTTCCATGGTTTTCTGTACGCCAATAAGACCAACGCTATCCAGCCCCATCGCTTGAATGGACTTTGCTGTTGCGTCTCTGATATCAACAATGTCCACATCATACTTAGCTGTGATGGTGTCCATAAAACGATGCAAACCATTTGCACATAACGCGACGACTTCAGCGCCACCAGCAACAAGAACCCCGACAGCGTCAATGATCATGTTTTCACACAATTGTTCTGTCGGATCTTTATCCTGATTATCAAGAAACGCCCCTTCATCAAGGCTTTCGATTAGAACATGCGCGCTGCGGTGCCCACCGAGCTTTTCATTTGTGAATGTATTAATTAACTTATAATACTCAAGTGTCGATACCCAACCCAGTCCACCGACAAGTCCTATTTTTTTCAATTTCGTAATTCCTTTTAGCTACAGCGTAATGATGCGTTAGGTATAAATGGCCTCAAAGTGTGTCCTGACAGAATCTAAATAGATAACCATCAGGGGTTTGAACGATAAATTGCTGTTGAACCGCTATCTTATTACCACATTCATATGACTTAGATTCTAAGTGTAAATATATCGCATCCAAAGCGAGTGATTTAACACTGCGATATAAAGTCTCGATATTTTCAACATCCCACTGGAAATTAATACCACGTCCTAATGGAGCCTCAAGCTTATCGGAGATCCACTTACGGCTCTCACCATTAATACCTTCAAGCATCAAATCAACACCATCGAGCGTGAGATAAGCAAACTCTTCTTCTGGGCGTTCGTATTTTATAGCGAAGCCCAATACAGTAACAAAAAATGATTTGCTCACATTGATATCGAAACAGTAAAGCTCTGGTACTACTCGTAACGTCATCATTCCCCCTATTCAGACTAGCTTGCTACTAGGTAAGTAACGTGTGCCACACTTAAATTAAACTAGTTGAAGCACGATTTTTCGAGTCTATCGGGATATTTTTAGAGAGCAACGTCACTTGGCAGGAAGTGTGTCGTGCATATTTTATTTCCATCAGGATCACGTAAATATGCAAGGTACAATTGGCGTTCTCCAGTTCCACGTACGCCTGGTGGTTGCTCTATCGAAACACCACCATTTGCTAAACCGATTCGATGCCATTCATTGACGATTTCAGGGCTATCGGCCAAGAAACCAATTGTCATCCCATTGCCATGGCTTGCCTCTTCACCATCGATTGGCTTAGTTAATCCCAGCACACCTGTTGGGGTGAAATACATACAACGCCCTTTTTCATCAACGACGCCTTCGTTGTAATTAAGCACTTTCATAATGGCATCATAAAATGCTTTTGAGCGAGCTACATCATTCGAACCGATCATTATATGGCTAAACATACACTTCCTTTTTTGACTACTTTGTAAAACGTTGCTTAATATGAACGGTAAGAAGAAAAACAAGACGCCTATGGTTTGCGTCGTTCATAATGAATTACACATCTTTGACCTACCAGTGATACTAACCAACAGCATCACTATTGAATAATATCTTATTTTATTTATCTTTATGAACAACACTTTATCAACTTAATACAGCAAGGTAAACGAACGATAGGGATTAAAACCAAATTGATAATTTACGGTATCAGGGTCAGAAACAGTCATCTTGAATACGTCTTAAATATGTTAAAGCATTCTGTTAGAATAATAGGTTATTGATTAAAGAATACTGAGTCAGCATGTCAGAGTTTAAAGAATTTTCACTTTTAGAGTCAATTATTGACCGCGTTAGTCTTAAAGGCTATAAACAGCCCACACCAATCCAAAAAGAATGTATCCCTGCGCTTATTAATGGGCATGATCTTCTGGGTATAGCGCAAACGGGAACAGGAAAAACGGCGGCCTTTTCACTGCCTATTATCAATAATTTTGGCCGCAATAAAATAGATGTCAAAGCTAAGAGCACGCGTTCACTCATACTTACTCCCACGAGAGAGCTTGCTTCGCAAATAATGCAAAACATTGATGACTACGCTGATGGTTTAGGGCTTAAAACTAAAGTTGTTTATGGTGGTGTAGGAAGACAAACTCAAGTTGACTCTATCGCGCTTGGACTTGATATTTTAGTGGCGACCCCAGGCAGGTTATTGGATTTAATTAAAACCGGCGATATTAATTTTAATGCGTTAGAAGTATTCGTATTAGATGAAGCAGACACAATGCTTGATATGGGGTTCTTTAAGGATGTTCAACGCATCATATCTAAACTGCCAAAACACCGACAAACACTCTTGTTTTCAGCAACTATGCCTGCTGAAATAGAAATACTTGCACAGGCAATTTTAACGGAACCAACAAAGGTTCAAATTGCGGCAGAAACGGTGACTATCGATTTGATTAATCAAAGTGTATACCATCTTGAAAAATCGAATAAAGTACCTTTGCTGTTTGATATCCTGAAACAATCTGATTATAAAAAAGTGCTAATCTTTTGTAAAACAAAGCCAGGCGCTGACATCATAGTTCAAGCTCTAGAAGAAGCATCCATCACTGCAGCTAGCCTTCACAGTGGTAAAACACAAGCAGCGAGAGAAGAAGCGTTACAACAGTTTAAAGATGCTCATTTAAGAGTACTAGTGGCTACTGATGTTGCTGCTCGTGGCATTGACGTTGATAATATTACTTTAGTCATTAACTATAACCTACCTGAAGATCCAAGAAACTACATACACCGTATAGGGCGAACTGCGCGTGCAGGGAAAAGTGGCATGGCCATTTCATTTGCTGTCAAAAATGATATCGAGCTATTAAAGAGTATTGAAAAAAGCATTGGGCAAGCTATACCTGTTATTACAGAACAGCTTTTCCATAAAGAATTTGCAGCAGCGCCTAAAAAAGCCAAAAAAAAGGTTAAAAAAAGAAATAGAAGATAAGGATGTAAATATAGCGATAAACGCGCGTTCAGTACTTAATACTTGTCACCATAAATATTAACTACTGAACGCCCTGTTGTATTTATATGCCTAATATTAAATTTTACTCCCAAATCATTGGCTTGCTAGCAGCGAAAAAACGTTAAGCCTGATAATCAAAAACAATGATATCTTCGATTAATGGTCTAAAAACGTCTTTCAACGCTTCGTGTTCAGGATGTGGAAGATAATTTTGCCTGCCATTTTCATCAGTAAATGTCATTAATACTGAATGTGTATACCCTTTATTTTTACCTTCAGGGCTATCATTTACACCCCACTCTACTGAAACTACACCCTCAACTTTCTCAGGCATAGATTCAAATAAGGATTTCAACTTCACTATTTCAGATACTTCTGAGTACTCTTTGAATTTTATAAGTAAAACATGTCTAATCATTCATTCCCTCCTAGCAACTAATACCCCATTAAAGGGGAATTACTGGTTATATGCCGTAATCTCGCTCTACTTTTGATATACGCACTTTAAAAGACTCATACCAAGACTTACGTCCAGTTTTTTGAGCTTCTAAATGCTCAGAGTTTGCTTTCCACCTTTTAATTGAATCAAGATCAGCCCAGTAAGAAACAGTTATACCTACATCTTCTCTTGCTGACTCCACACCCAAAAATCCAGATTGTTGTGCTGCTAGCACAGTCATTCTATTGGCCATTTCACCATAGCCATTTTCACCTTCTGTTCGTGTAGATGTGAATATGACAGCATAATATGGTGGTTTAGGCGTATCAGCGATAACGGACATTGGTGCTCCTAGGTATATAGACATAATGACTCCTCACGAGAGTTAGTTTTTATTGGCATGAACCTCTGTGTTTTACTTGACGTCGGGAGTCATACTAACGCCGTCTTAAATGCTTTATTATGCGCGTACTAATTGGTGACGCATTTCTATTAATTGATGCTCACCAACAACTTCTACTTCTTGGATAAATTCAAAACCAAATCTTTCATAGTAGCTTCGCAAATAGCCGTGAGCATGAATTTCTATAGATCTTACACCTTTCTGATTAGCATGTTCCATTAATGCTTTCACTACAACTGAGGCAATACCACAACCTCGATAAGCATCAAGCACTGCAACTCTAGCCATGACCGAAGAACCATCAGTATTAGTAACCAAGCGAGCAGTTGCTACAGGTCGCTCAACTTCCATAACAAGGGCGTGTTCTGACACACTATCTAGACCGTCAAGATCCAACTCACTTGGAATATTTTGCTCGACAGTAAATACTTGATAACGAATAGCTTGGGCCTTTTCTATGAGCTCAGCGGACTTTCCAATAGTAACTTCCATGCCAACTTCCTTTAAACACATAACGATTCAATAAGGGATAAGCTAACGCAATACCTAAGCAATTGCAGCCACCTTAAACACTAAAACCCACACATACTAAAATGCCACCGTTGCGAATCCCTCTTAAACAACTTGCTACGTGCGTGGCTCATGAGGGCTTAGAACTTTCAGATATATCACCCAACGACTTTAAAGCTGATAAAGTACAGACTATTTTCTGTTGGATAGATCTTACGTAAGATCCATTTGAGTATAAAAACAAATGGTAGATTCTCAGCTTTTGCATGCATTCTATGTAGTTGATCAAACTCCACATACTCAATACCAAGTATTTCTAGCTTACAAATCTTTCGATTGTCTTCATGAGCAAAAGCCTCCACTACCTGCCCAACAGAGTAATGACTCTCTAATTCATCACGAATCGTTGCAGTCTTTTTACCTGATAGGATTTGACGCTCCATCCTTGCAAAAAATGTGATTTTATCCAATGAATTACGCCTACTTTCTTACTGATTAGTCCAAGTACACAACGCCTTATTCAGAGGCAAAAAATAGTTGGTTAAAATAAGCGACGCAGGAGCAAAAACCAACTGTTTTTGTCCTGTTGAATTGACTTGTTATGCATTATCTCCGCTTATACATCAGACCAAATGAACCTTTTGACCAAGACTCTGAAAAGTAATCTCCCACTTTTAATGATTCAAAATGTTTCTTTGAAACGTCAAGTTTAGTTGGTTCATTTGAATGAGTTGTCTGAATATAAACATAGTAACTCATACCACCCTTAGTACTTTCATATGTGTCTAGCTCCACAACTTCACCAGTTAGTTGAACTTGTTGCTGATCGCCAACCATTGCGTTTAAACCCATAACATAGCCACCACTTATCAAAATAAGCATTGCGGCAATAATTGACGTCCACAATAAACCTTTTATTTTTCCCGCTTTCCGACGGTATTCAGGGACTTTACATAGGTAAACGTAGAAGCAAAGTATACCGATTGGAAAAGATAAGTATTTAAATGCCCAAATAAATGATTCGTTAAGGATTGTGTCGTACATAAATGTTGGAACAACACCAACTAAGATATATACAAGAAAAACCCAATCACCATATTTTTTAAGATAATACTCCACGCTACATCCATAATTCATAACGCCTCACTAAAAGGCAAATAATAGTTGGTTAAAATAAGCGACGAAGGAGCAAAAACCAACTGTTATTTGTCCTTTTGAGTGACTTGTTATGTTTGTGACAACTGATACTCATAAAAATCTGTTTCATCGTTTTCACTAGCACTCTTAACAAAACCAAGTTTATGGAGCAATTTGGATGAAACGATGTTGTTAGTGGCTACACCTGCAATTAATCGCTTTATTTTGTTCTCATGCTTAATAAAATCAATTAACCCCTTCAGTAACTCAGTAGCGTAGCCTTTGCACCAGTATGACTCACCAAGAAGATAACCAATATGAGCATCCGCATCATTTCCGACAAATACGAAAACAAAACCAATTGTCGTATTTGTGCCTGTATGCTTCACCATAAACAAACGGCTTTCCGACACCATTTTTTTATACCAGTCTTGAGCATCTGAGAGCGAATTAATATTTCGAAAATATGGAGGAAGGCTCTCTACTACTTTGGTAGTTAACAATTCCGTGATGGAAACTAAAGTTTCAGTTTCCAGTGTACCACTGAAAACTTCGACCACGGATAACCTTGAGGTTTGATAGATAAACGTCAAAATTGACACTCCATTTCAATAGCAAACATAACGCCCCAAGCAGGGGCAATTTAAAGCAGGCTAAAATAGGAGCCAAGCGACGGGAGCCTACTTTAAATTGTCCCGCTGACTTGGCTTGTTAGTTGTACGTTTACTCTTCGGACTCTGCAATCATTTGGCCACGCCACTCAGACACATTTGCCCACTTTTCGTTAGTAACGCCGTTATGTGACCAAAACACAACTTAACCATAAGAGTTTAAGCAATAGTAGTCTGAGTTATCTTCACAAATGGGCAGCAATTCCGTTGGTAAGTCGTAAAACTCTCGTGCACTTTCCAAAACTTCAAATATGTCTGCGTAGCTCGGAGGACCGACAATCTCAAGTGCTTCCAATAGTGCATAGCCTAAATCATAACCCGATTTTATAAATGCTATATATTCCGTTGAAAATCTGAACCCGAGCTTTTCTTGAGCTTGGGCTATTTCAATATCAGTTGGTATTCTTGGTGCTAACTCTTCCATTAACTCAGATTCTCAGTAAGTACAACTAACGCCTCGTTAAGCGGATAATAATGGTTGGCTATAATCGCGGAGCGATGGCCAACCATTATTGTTCCGTTTAAACGACTTGTTAGATTTTTATTTAAGCTGTCATTTGCTTAAACATGCATATGTATTTAACAAAAAGATCGGCTATATAGTGTGCTTTATTAAAGAGAATGTGCCTTTCTTCTTTGCTAGGTACTTCACCATGTGCTCTATCATTCCTTTCTTCTCTTAGCGTGTTTAAATGATGTCCTTTTGTTACGACACCTTCACGGACGACACAGTTAATCATTAAAAACAGTTTAGATAGATCTTTTGAGTTAACAGTCATTTTTCCAAGAGTTTTTTGTTGTTTTAAATATGCTTTAAGTGATGTCTCAAATAACAACCCTAATTCATACAGGGCAAGGTCAACTTTTTCAAGTGTCAACATTTCCAGAGGCCTTTCTAATGCACTTAATATTAAATTGTTTGATGTATATTTTCCTACATCAACTGCTATTTTCTCAACAGTTTCGTGGTGTGAGTACATAGCATAGTATTTGTTATTTTCTTGGTACTGCGTGATACCTTTCATTTTATCTAGATACTGATAAAACGTTGGCCTTTGACATTCAATTACTTTTAAGACTTCGAGATACAAGTTTCCTTTAAGCATTGGAATATTCGGCTGCTCAAACAAAATAGCTTTAATTTCATCCTGAACACGATCGCGTAGAAGTACTCGTTTTATTCTGGGTTTAATTAAGTCTAAGTTTGAACAAGTTACAAGCTTTGATCTTTTTCCGCTTTGCGCATTGATCTCTAATCCTGATGTTACGAGTAATCTTTGTCTGATACTAGCTTGAGAAAGCTTTGTCGTAGTTTCAATTGATTTAATCAAGGAAGATAAAACAATTGGGTTTGAGGTTAATAAAACGTCCTTAATCGCATTCGTGAATTCTAATTCAGAAATACTTCTGTTTACTTGTCTCTTTTGTGCGGCAGGTAAACGCCATGCATTTAATGCAAACTCATTAACTCCAACTCTCGTAAATAGTTTTTGATCATTAAGATAAACTTTTAATGATTTAACTGATGCATCTGGTCGGATATTTTCAATTTCTTCTACTATTTGATTAAACTTAAGTGGCTTACCTGATAAATGGAGGACTTTTTCAATAGCTTGAATAATAGTTAAGTTTGAAGTGTTTTCCCACTTTGAGAGAGCCCATTCACCACTTCTACCAATAGGGGTAAAACGTGTATCTGCGACTATTTGGTTTTTCAAGTTAGTTTCTAAAATAGGTGTAAAGTCACTATTACTCTTACACAATAAATTGATTTCTTTGTTTATTTTTGAAAAATGCATAGATTTTTCATGAGACTCCAAAACTCTATACGCTTTGTCTGCGGCACTCCTCAATCTTGAAAATTTAACTGTTACAAACTCACCATCATAATCAATATCTTCTATTGATGATATTGCAATAGAAATTGATTGATTGATCGTTTTAGAAGGTTTTTTTAATTTTTTCTTAACTAGAACAGTCAGTTCAAAAATAGGAATAGAATCTACATTGTCATAAATAATATCTAATGCTTGAAATATACTCTCTAGGTCTTTCTTTTTATAATTTGCAGTTTGAATCCATGATTCAGTTATTTCCCCTCTAAAGCCAAGAACCTTTCTAGGTGTTTTGGTATAACCTAATACCTTCATAAATAAGTTAAAATATTCTATTGGAAGTGTTTCATTGTATTTATCTTGAAGAATACGCTCAGCATCAACTTTTAGCAGGATAGGGTTGAAACCTTCAAAGCACTCTAAAGCCTCATTAAAGTTTTCTATAAGTAGAGAACATAACTTCCATCCTTTGGTTTTAAGCTCCCCTTTCAATAATAGAGCTAATTGCTTTATTATTTTTGATTCAATTTGCTCTATTCTCTGCTTGCTAACATTATAGAAAGTACCTATGTCTTCAAAGGTATACTGCTTGTTACCGTTAAGTCCGAACCTCTTATTAATAATATCCAAATCACGTTCATAGTTCTTTTTATGTTTTTCAGTTAAATATAGTTCAAGAACTGCTGGAAACGCTTCAACAAGGTTACCTTTTGCAGAAGATAACAATTCATCACAACCTGCTATCAATTTTTTCAATTGAGGCTCAGTCGCCTTCTCTACAGTTTGAATGAATTGTCTTATAGATGATTTACTATCCAAAATTGTTTTTTCTCCAATACCATCCATGGTAGGGAGGTCTTTAAATATTATTGAAATGGCTTCGTGACTGTTTTTTGCCTTCTGGGCTTTAACTATATTTAAAGCTCTTTTAGGTAGCCCTATAGATTCAACAGGGATACTTTCAGCTCTTGTAATGAATAATGTTGAAAAATATTCCTTGTCTATGTTCTCGATTAGCATACATACATCCGGTTATGTTTAAAATCTAACGCCTCATTAAGAGGCAATAAAATAGTTGGTTAAAATAAGCGACGAAGGAGCAAAAACCAACTGTTTTTTGTCCTGCTTTAATGACTTGTTAGGCAAGTTTAGCTTCAATAGCTTTGGCAATGCGCCTTAATTCATTGTTAAACGATACCCCATCCAACGCATAGTGGGCTCTCCTGTGACAAGTTGGGCAAAGTGCAATAACATTTTCAGGGCTGTCTGCTCCACCATCTGATAGCCTAGTTAAATGATGCACCTCTAAATAAGGACCGGATTTAGTCTCAAATGCTGATTTAGTGTCGCAACCTTCACACAGACCATTAGCCCGTTTTTTTGCATATAACTTAATTGCATCACTTCGATATTTTACATGAATGAGTTTTTCTTTTGCCTTTGCTTTAGTTGGCGTATTACTTAATGCAATTTCACGTAATTGTTTTAGTGATTTACTTTTTGTCGGCTTTATTAGGTACGGTGCTTTAGGAGATTCAACTCCGTTACCTTTTGTTTGTGGAACAATGTCTAGGTGAAATATAAAAGCAGCTCTTTGCTCTGAGTTTTTATCAGGTCTTTCTTCGGTGTGATGGATTATAAAATTACAATTACCGACAAAGCGAACCATACCTTGAGAAGCAGCTTCAAAAAGAAGAATTTCTTTATTATTCTTTTGATGATCACGAATGGCCAAATTACCTTTAGACATTATCATGTCACCTTCTTGGCCTTCTCCTGTATATCTGAAAGTTCCATCGGGGCTAAAGCCATCAGAATAACCATATTCTTCACCAGCTTCACTGGTAAAAATAAACACATAAGGGTGATTTGCAGGAGTTGCAATACCACCATATTGCTGGCCTTTATAAACTCCATGTATATCAGTTCGACGATTATAAATTTTTCCAACTTCGAACACTGGACTCTCCTAGTCGCATAACAGCTTATTATACTGACGTCTCAATAAAGCTCTTCTCAACGCCAATCAAAAAACAACTCTAACATATAAAACAACATTTAAAATCAATGCATTATACATTTTTAATCACCGGTTAAACTAATACCTTATTCCGCAAAATGGAGCGTTTTATTTATAGAGGTCTCTATAAATAAAAAACAAAAATTAAGACCTCAAAAATCAATCACATAAGTTACACATTAAATATAATTAAGACCTTTTATCGCAAAATAGAGACTTTATTTGGCAAAAAATTAGCACTGATATGAGAACTAAACATTACAGTATCAAAATATAAATAACCCAAGGTCATTTACAAAACAAACAACACCGTATAGCCTAAGTAACTCAAGGTCACTTAATTGACCTTGATCATATTTAACCAGATAAAAGGAATTACAATGAGCTATACAGTCATCACAGGCGCAAGTGCGGGTATCGGTAGCGAGTTCGCGAAACAATTAGCGGAAACAGGTCAGGATTTAATTTTAGTGGCTCGCCGTAAAGACAAATTAGAAGAACTCGCTAAAACATTACAAGCCGAGCAAGGTATTAACGTGGTTTGCTTTGCAGTGGATCTTGCCGATCCTAAAGGCAGTGAAATATTAGCGACAGAGATCAGCACTAACAACCTAGCTATCAACGGCCTGATTAACAACGCTGGTTTTGGCGACCGTGGGGGCTTTATTGATTTACCGCTCGAACGCCAAATGCAGATGATCCAATTAAATGTAACAACCTTAGTCGAGCTGACTCACCGTCTAGCGCCAAACATGCGTCAACAAGTAAAACCTTTCATCATCAATGTCGCATCAACCGCAGCGTTCCAGGCTGGCCCGAACATGGCGATATACTACGCGACCAAAGCATTTGTACTGTCTTTCTCTGAAGCATTACACGAAGAGTTACGCCCTCAAGGTATCGCCGTTAGCGCACTCTGCCCTGGCCCAACGTTATCTGAGTTTGCCGCTGAAGCCAACATTACCGACTCAAACCTATTCAAAGCAGGCGCAATGACATCAGCTGAAGTAGCAAAACAAGCCCTTGCTAACCGCAACAGTGCCATTGTCGTTACCGGGCTTAAAAACCAAGTTGGCGTATTGTTTGGCAAGGTTTCACCCCGTTTCATGACCCGTAAAATTGCTGGATGGTTACAAGCATAATGCAATGTATTATTAAATGCCGCGCTACAACGCCAGAGCAAAAAGCACTACGTTTAACGCAGATAATGGACGTCACCGCGGCACGTTTCTCAACTCTGAGTTATGAAGAGGTAAACTTAAAACATATCGCCGCCGATGTGGGGATGACCAAAGCCGCTTTGTACCGTTATTTCAGAAACAAAGAAACCCTGTTTCTAGCCGTTTATATCCAGGAGTTCGAACGTTTAGCACAGACAGCTAAAACTGAAATGGGGCAAGTACAACTCACCGATTCGATTTGTAATACCTTAATCAAGCATCCGTTATTTTGTAAGCTCAGTGCCATCATGCATACAGCATTACAATGTAACTTAACCCTTGATGAAGCGCGGGAGTTCAAAACCACGCTATTGCACTTTATTGAGCAATACGCAGTGATGCTAAACGAACATTACGCATTAAGTATCGAGCAAACTACTGAGCTGTTATTACAGGTGCAGCAAGTCATTATTGGCTGCTGGCACATGAGTCATTCTGTAGGCGCTGTTGCAGAGGTCATTAGAGAAGGGCCACTACAGCTATTTGAAGTGAATTTTGCCGATATACTACACAGCCACGTTGCGCGGCTTGTCGGTAGTTATCAATAGACTTACGAGTAGTTATCAGGCTTTAAACGATTCTGGCTAAGATCTGATTCTTGCCTGAACGTTTGACTTTATACAGCAAATCATCTGCCATCTTATACAGTTCAAGCATACTGTTATCGCTACGCTTAATCGTCACTAAGCCCAATGAAATAGTGACGTAGCGGTTGTTGTCGTTCGCTTTGTGCGGGATCGCCAGTTCTTGTACTGCCAGACGGATATCACTGACAAGTTGTGATGCCATAATTTCATCATCAGCATAAAACAATAAACCAAACTCTTCGCCACCTAAACGAAAGATATAATCATCAGCGCGGAGTAACTTACTCTGTAACAGCCCCGCTATCGTGACCAAAGCATCATCTCCAGCTACGTGACCGTAGTTATCATTGTATTTTTTGAAATTATCAATATCAATGATCGCAAAGTTTAATAAGCGCTTGCTGCGTTTAGCCACCCGTAAACAGTCTGGGAACACAGCGTTAAATTTACGGCGGTTATACAGGCTCGTTAATGGGTCTGTCATTGAGTAGGTTTCTAAACGACGGTTTGTTTCTTTTAACTCATGCTTTTGATTTTTTAGCTCAGTGACATCGAGCATCACTCCAACCACACCCAATATCTTGCCATTTTCAGCAAGTACTGACGCTTTATAGAATGAAAAGATGCGTATAGAACCATCAGCACACTTTACTGATGTTTCATAAACCTGTTTGCCTGGATTCTTAAGTAAGATGAGATCTTTGGCGTGATAAATCTTCGCTAGTTCATGCGGTATATACTCACCTAAATCAAATAAAGACTTGTTCATAATCTTGTCTTTATCAATACCGAATATAGTTTCAGCAAACGCAGCATTACACTGCTCGTAGACACCATTAATATTTTTATAAAACAATGGGCTAGGTATCGTATCAACTAATGTTTGCAATAATCGCGCGGTCTCACGAGATTGAGTTGCAGACTCCTTAGCTATCTCCAGCTGTGATTGTAGATCAGCCGACTGAGCTTTAAGCTCTTCGATTTGCAATTCTAATTCTTGGTAGGTTAATTTTTTTGTCATCGTACACCAGATAAAAACAACTCAATATACATCCTTCATAACACAAGGTTATACCACCATTTGGTTATTAATGCGCTATATTATATAAATAAATGCCCTTTATTTCAGGTCAATAAAGATAGGATCGTGATCTGAAGAAGAAAAAACTTCGTGACTTGCAGAAAAAATAGTTTTCGCGTTATTAATCAAATAGCTCTCTGCGGCATTGATATGCCACACCTTTTTCTTTACTAAGCTCGGCACCAGATCAGGACTCAGTAAAATATAATCCAATCGCCCTGGCGCTTTAAAAGAATAGGTCCAATTCACATCTGGCTGATTGTCGAATGGATCGTGATAACCAAATCCAGTGTCGGTATGCAGCGCCAATAAGCTTTTACCCAAGTAATTGTGTTCACTGTGGGCTATTTTATAATAGCTATAACGCGTAGGATCATAGTCTGTTAACACTAACAAGGGGTCTTCTTTCGGGTAACTGTTCAAGTCACCTAAAATAATCTTGCTGCCTGGTACAGCCGCTAACGCTTGCCCCAATACACTTGCCGCTGAGGCTCTGAATTGCGCGCAATTGCCCTGCCTACCTTGTGCTAATTTGTGTTTCGCCTTTTGCCATGCGCGTAATGATTGTGGATCTTTATGACGCTGAGTCTTTTGTTTTTTCAGTGTGGCCGCACCGCGTTTGTCTTCAACACATTTAGATCCCTTGGATTTGAAATGGTTCACGCTTATGGTCAGTCTGTTATTGTTATTCGTGCTATCCATACGGGTAAATGTCGGTGTCAGTGCAGGTCGATGATAAGCGTAACCAAGGCGATGACGTTGTATCGGCAACGGAATAACACGGGTATTAACCAGTTTTAGTTTACGCGGGCGATAAAAACCAGCGACGGTGATTGCGCCAGTACCGAGATAATAGTTCTGATGTAAGTCTGCTTTATCAGGTTTGATCAAGGCATAATGTTTACTGGGGTCAGTTATTCCCCGATTCACCAGGTCTAATAACCGCCTGATTGCTGAATTCTGGCCAAAGCCATTATTCTCCATTTCCATCAAACCAATGAAATCAGCGTCTAATGCGAGTAAGGTATCTCGCAGTTTTATTTCTTGCTTATGCAGTGCCGACAAGGTTTTAGCACCACGATTTTGCCTTAACGGGTTATTCACGCCACCCGCTTCGCGATTGAAGTAATTAAGTAAATTGAAACTGGCAATGCGCAGGTTATCCCTGTCGCGCACAGCTAACGGCTGTCTGTCGCTGCTATGTCGATTACTACCATGCCTGTCACTATGATGCGTACTTTCATGCAAAAAACGAGCTTGTGCCAAGCCATTATCCACCAGCAACCGATACTCGCCATAACTAAACGTTAGCACGCCAACAATTCCCGTTACTTTGTCATTGACCCGCATGTAATCCAAGTCTGAGAGCGCAGATAAGCCAGCTTCTAACTGCACATATAATCGCCGTTGCTTATTGTTTAACGCGAGTGCGTCAGCTGCAATGCTAGCAGGAAAGGCCGTGGTATTTGGGTGGATGTTAATCTGCTTGTGACTGAGAATAATGTTATAACGTCGCCAACGCCGCTCATAATATAAAGGTTTGGTTACGCGCATATTGGTGATGCTTGCCACGCGGACTTTCATGCCTTCATAACGCTCTAATGTGTCACTAAAATTAGCATCAGCTGTGGCCGAGATGATATCGGTTGGCGCTATATTACTCGCTACTGTTTGTACACTGCCAGTTTGCATCGTCTTTATATGCACATTTTTTGTATGAGACGTCGGACGTAATCGCGTCATGCCATAATATTCTTCTACAACGCCAGTCACGCACACGCTGCTATTAGGTGTGATATTTGCAAGTTTATCTGTACTGACAAAGATCCCCGTTGAAGCAAGACTCAATTTGGGCTTGGAACTTTGCTGCATAAAGAACCCCGGATCTTGACCGCGTTTCAACTTAGTCACCCACCCTTGCACTGTAAATGCCCGATCACTGCGATATGTACGTTTGCCTTTATCCTCAGCTTTATTTTTAACTTCAGGCGAACGCTTGCCCTGCCCTTGTAATTGACTGATCGAGCTATTTTCACCCGCGCATAAAATGGGCTTATTTTTATGCCTTTTGTTATGCATGACGTCACTGGCGAATACACTATTCACCACGATGATCAGCAGGATTACCCCGCGTGATAAACCCGCTAGCATTCTCTACATTTCTGTTTTAGAATCATCACCATCAATCCTTTCATTAGACCCCGCGTCTTGTGTTGTATGAGTGTAGTTATTATGGATATAAAATCGCTTACTTCAGAACAAAGAAATTTAGCAAGTGCTAACCTGGATCAACTTTCAACATTAGAACTTGTTAAGCTATTCAACAGTGAAGATGAAAAAGTCAGTCACGCCATTAAACTCGAATTACCGCTAATTGCTGCCGCTATTGATGTTATTGCCCATGCATTTCAACAAAATGGTCGATTAATTTATATTGGCGCAGGGACGTCAGGCCGTTTAGGTGTGCTTGATGCCTCTGAATGTCCACCGACCTTTGGTGTTGGCCACCAGCAGGTACAAGGTATTATTGCCGGTGGTGAAGCGGCGATGTTTAAAGCACAAGAAGGCGCTGAAGACGATTTAAACATGGCACAGATCGACTTAGAGCGGATCCAATTAACCCCGCAAGATGTGGTGGTAGGTATCGCAGCATCTGGGCGCACGCCTTATGTGATCGGTGGTTTATCGTTTGCGAATAATGTAGGTTGTGACACGATTGCAATTAGCTGTAATAACGACGCCCCGATATCGAGTATCGCGAAGATTGCCATTACCCCCGTGGTTGGCGCTGAAGTCTTAACAGGCTCAAGCCGCATGAAAGCAGGCACTGCACAAAAGCTAGTGCTGAATATGCTCAGTACAGGCGCGATGGTCAGAACCGGAAAGGTGTATCAAAACCTGATGGTTGATGTGAAAACTTCGAATGAAAAACTAATCACCCGCAGTGAAAATATCATTATGGATGTGACGGGTGTAGAACGTGAACGCGCAAAAACACTATTAATTGCCGCGAATCAGCACGTGAAATCAGCTATCCTCATGGAATTAAATGAAGTTGATTATGCGACCGCAAGTCGACAGTTAGCGGATAACCAAGGTTTTTTACGCCAAGCATTAAATCAATAGCCTTCCTATTTTCAATACTTTGCACACTTTTGAATTTTGTACACTTTGCACAACATGAGACTGAACATGACTGAACACAAAACTAAACTACAAGAAAACGGACTACAAATAACAGACATCGTCATTGGTGATGGTAAAGAAGCGGTAAAAGGCGCGTTGATCACGACTCAATATCGTGGTTTTCTGAGCGATGGCACGCAATTCGATTCGACTTACGACAAAGGTAAAACGTTTCAATGTGTGATTGGTACTGGCCGTGTTATTAAAGGCTGGGATCAAGGCATTATGGGCATGAAGGTTGGCGGTAAACGTAAACTGTGTGTACCATCAGCATTAGCTTATGGTGAACGTAGCATGGGCACAGTGATCCCAGCGCATTCAGACCTTAGCTTTGAAATTGAATTACTTGAAGTACTCACACGCGACGATTAATCAGTGTGACGTGAGGCTTCAATAGAGACTTCAATAAATAGTTCATGACATTCATAACCGATATTAGCGTGTTATGAATGTCATCTTAGCTTTTGGCTTAGCGGCTACCGTTTATGCAACAGCTTATACCGCTATTATATCCTAATCTATACAGCAACTAGCTTATGCAATAAGGCTTCACACTGTGCTCTATTCATCAATTTTGGCACAGGGTAATCACAATATGCTTCACGTACAGCACGTTTAGCAAGTTCTGGAATATCATTCGCTTTAAGCTCTGGGAAGTCGGCTTGAATATTTAATGTTTTATTCAATGCTTTCACACCCGCAACAAACTTATGCGCTGCTGCAACTTGCGTATCTTCTTTACTCGCTAATCCTGCTGCAATCGCTAATTCAGCATAACGGCACAATGCATTCTCGAACGAAAAATCAAGGATGTGCGGTAAAATAACAGCATTAGCAAGTCCGTGTGGCACATGATAATAACCCCCCATTTGATGGGCAATCGCATGCACATAACCAATCGAAGCTCGAGTAAACGCAACGCCAGCATTAAAACTGGCAATCGACATTTGGCGTCGTGCTTCAATATCACTGCCATCAGCATAGGCTTTCGGCAAGTTTTCAAAAATACGTTTCACCGCATCATAACCATACGCTTTGGTTTGCTCTGTCGCATAATAACCAATATATGATTCAACCGCGTGTGTTAATGCATCAATGCCTGTTTCAGCGGTAATTTTAGCCGGAAGTCCAAGCATTAATAATGGATCTAGAATAGCAACAGCTGGCACTAAGCTTGGGTCGACGATGGTAAACTTTTGCTTTTTATCTGGGTCAGTCACAACAGCAACAACTGTCGCTTCAGAACCTGTGCCTGCCGTTGTTGGAATCGCGACAAAGGGGGGTAATGCTTTACGCACACGTAATAGACCAACCAACTTTCTCGCATCTACATTTTTAACGGCTGCTGCTGCAATCGCTTTTGCGCAATCCATTGGTGAACCACCACCTAATGCGATCACACTATCACAGCCATCTTGCTTATACTGTTTCCAGCCATTGGCGATAAGCGGTAACGTTGGATCTGGCGTGACTTGATCAAACAGTGAATAAGCAATATTTGCAGCATCTAACGCGTCAGTTAAATGCTTAGCAATGCCTAACTTGACTAACATTGCATCTGTAACAATCAGTGGTTTAACGCCACCTAGCTCTGCTAATGCCTGTGCAGTTTGCGTGATAGCGCCTTCGCCTTCAATCAGCTTCGGCAGTGGGATCGGCACTAATTTATTGACTTGCCCGCGGATTTGAATAACAGTTTGATGCAACATAAATTTTCCATTTTAATTAATACGTCATGCGAGTAACGAGTTGAATAGGCACATACTTCGACATTACTTGTACTTGTTTAACGAATACGAGGTTAATAGTACTGTGTTAATTGAAGTAATAACACTAATTCCACTCGAATAACCAAACAAAGCGACTCGCTTTAAACAGGTATAATTTACATTATATATAATTGCTATTTTTCTTTGTTATCATTATCCGCCAATAATAAGTTACAGCCTTTACTATCGTATTCTTCGTTGTACATACCAAACTGCGAACATTCCGAAGACAGCGCATTGATCGTAGACGTTGTCGTTATGGGCGTTGCGCTAGCTAAATCAGCCACATCCGTCATCGCTGCAGATGCTGTCGCTGTTTTAGCGGTTGTAAATACTACCGAGTGATTTGTTTCATTCCTCTCAGTCACTTTAACCAATTTATCGGCAAGTATTGCATCCTGGTCTGTTTTACATTCAGTTTGTTTAATCAGTTTAAAAGCTAAGTAGATAGACGCTATACCAAAGAATACCGACCCTAAAGCCTGACCAATCAGAATACCTTTAACACCCCCAATTTCAGCACCTACAAGCACAAACGGGATAGTACCCAACGTCGCTTTGCCCATATTGAACCAGGTTGAGTACTTTGGTTTGCCAAGGTTGTTAAAGCTGGCGTTCGCAATGAACATCATGCCATTGAAGATAAAGGTAAGTGCTAATAAACGGCAGAACAGTGTCACAACTTCAACCGCATCCCCTGTCAGGTTAAAGCCACTGATTAAGTAATCTTCAATTAAGAATAAGATGAAAGAGACAACGACCACATAGCCGGTACAAAACCATAATGCGTCTTTAAGGCTTTTACGCACCCGAGGAATTAATTTTGCACCATAATTCTGCCCCAAAATAGGCCCAATGGCACCAGACAAAGCAAAGATCATCCCAAATGCCACCGGTAAAACACGATTAATCGTGGCGTAACCGGCCATGTAACTGTCGCCGAATTCAGCAATGCTACGGGTCACAAAGGCGTTACCAATCGGCGTTGCAATATTGGTTAGCATGGCAGGTAGTGCAATCGCCATAATAAACGGCAGTTGGGCTTTAAAGCTATCGCTATACCAGTCGCCAAGTAGTTTATGCTTGGAATAAACCCCATAAAATGACAGCGCAAATACCGCGCATCGAGAGAGTACACTCGCAATCGCTGCGCCTTCGATACCCATGCCTAATGCGAAAATGAAAATCGGATCTAATACCGCGTTGACGATACCGCCACCTATGGTTGATAACATAGACAGCTTGCCATCACCTACTGCACGCAAACTTGCGCCAAGCGCCATTGCCAAGGACATCAGTGGCATCGAAGGTACCAGAATTTGTAAGTACACTGTGCCTAAACGTAAGGTTTCACCTTTGGCGCCCAACAAAGCAAGCAGGTATTCAATATTAAACCAGGTTAACAACATGATGATCAGGGATACAAAAATGGTCACAACGCTGATGTTGATCACATACGAGCGTGCACTATCTCGCTTCCCCTGCCCTAAGGCTTTAGACACCAGCGCGCCCATCGCTATAGATAAACCAATAGAAATAGAAGTGGTAAAAAAGGCCACCGTCCCCGCATAACCAACAGCCGCAGCTAAGTGTTGCTCGCCAAGTAAACTGAGATAAAACAGATCCAATAAATCGACTAAAAAGAGGCAGGTTAAGCCGATAGCGCCCGTCGAGCTCATATAAATAATATGAGACAAAGTAGAACCTTGGGTGAACTTAGCAGTGGTCATAAGGGGTCTGAATATTTAATAATGAATAGAGTTACTATTAGTAACATTGTGGTTTAAGTATGGCAACACAGAAAGTAAAAGTTAATATAATGGGTTTTCTTCAAACAACCACATCTTATTAGAAGAGGTGGATACCCACAACGATTGATTCCCCCATTCTTCAACTTTCCAAATGACACGTCGTTCTGTCGTTTTTTTTCTACATTTATCTTTCATAATTTGATTAAAAGGGATGATGTCTATCGTTCTATTTTGCATCACTAACGCTGTGGTACCGACGTTGTGATCAAAACTAAACGTAAAATCACCGCTACGGCTAACAAAGGTATTTTTTGTATCTGATTCCTTTGAATATAATACAGAGCCTTTATACTTCCCTGCGTATTTTTGGTCTTTAGCCTTGAAGTTTTTAAATCCGCTTTCGACCTGATTGTTAAAATCAAAAATGAAGCGCACTTTATCCGTTACGGTGAGCTGTTCATCAACAAACATATAGTTAGTCGAGCTCATCATTACCCCTGTAAATAGCGGTAGTTCACTTTTAATGCCTTGTTGCAATGAGAACCATTCATTCACTTGATGAGCTGCGATGTTCTCTTCATTGGCAGCTAATTCTAATACTTTGCTGACAGTACTGTCACACACAATGGCATTATCACTTAATGGGCAAGCTAGAATATACGTTTTATCATTGGTCATAAAAGAAAATACCTTACTTTTAGTTGGTATTTTATCCGAGAACATTTCAATCAGCACTTTTCTATCTTGGTTTATATCCTCATTAGAGATAAATGTAAGGTAGTTACCATTATGTATATAGCTTGTTTTAGGAGACAAGAAACCCAATTCTTCATTATACCGTTCACTGTGTATAAGCTGGTCATAGATGATGTAGGGTAAGAGTAAACAAATGAAAAATGGCAATATATTGCTCGCTTTTATCTTACCTATTTTAAACTTGTAGCCTTTTAACTTAGAGAAAGGGGGCGGTCGTAAAGATAATGCATCGTCCGATAATAGCACCGCATTTTTAACGCTATAACCCTGATTAAATACAGTCGCAATGACATCATCAGCACCACATAACGTTAATTTTTTTCTTAGCGAGTAGATAGCTTGCGTTAAGGATTGATCGGTTACCTCCAATCCAGGCCAGCCTATAACTTTCAGCGCATCTTTAGAAACAACAGCGCCATTTTTACGACATAGTAAGTCTATAATTTCTTTTTCTGATGAACTTAATTTCTGTGTACTTTCTGGACTTTTAAGATCCGCTTTCATTTTACAAAAAATGACATCATTTGAAATTTGGTATGTCATGAAAGCAACCTTCTATTAGAATAGTGAATTAATTACATAGGAATTAACACCATAAGAATTAATATCTTAGATACTATTTAGAATATATAACCTGAAAAGAAAAATATAGCTATAGATTTTTTCACTAGGTATTTTATAAAAGAGTAATGTTCTAATCTAGATCGTCAGCATTTAAACTATGCCTCATAGGAGATATTTTTGGATTTACAATGTTAAAAACAATTTTATATTTCTTTTCTTAAATTCCCCCTGTTTATGTATTCGAGCTGTGTTTAACGGTCCTCGTTAGCAATAATAATTGTGTTTTATACATATTTGAAATAAAAATAAAACACTTATAAATCAATGTTTTTATATTCATAAATAATATTGAATATAATAAAAACTTTTTGATACATATCAAATTTCGACCTGTGTTCCAAAAACAATCATACCGCTCTGGCATATTTCTATCGCGGAAAAGGCTTAATATTTCTTAAACCTTAAAAATAAAATGATATTTATCTAAGGGAACAGACAAATGAAAACAAACACAACTCATAAACGACTACGTGGCTTCAAAATGAGCTTACTTGCTTTATCTATTGTTGGCTCAACATTATTGCATGCACAAACCGTCACTGAAATTCCTCCTCTGGATTATGATACGCTCCAAGGTGATTTTGAAGGTGACTCATTATTCCTTGATACTGGCTCAGATACATCCTTACTTTCAACTGCAGAGTGGTATCAAATTCAAGCCTATGCAACAGCGGCTGTCGCATTGCCAAAAACAGAAGCATCTTTACGTACACTCACAAAATTTCCGGCTAATGATGAATTTACGTTTCAATATCAAAATTTGCTCACTGAATTCACCAACATTAATCAGTCAGGTCATGATTGGAACTCAAACATTTACCCAAGTATTGTTGATTTAGCGCTACAGCTTGCAAACTACGGCGAGATACACCCACAACTTATCCTGCCCTTGATGAATCAACTTACCCAGCTACAACAAAATGCCCTCGCGTTTAACCTTTCCGCTGCCGCGACCAATCGCGATGCAGCACTCTCATTTTTAAATGTATTAAAGAACTTTACACATCAACAGCAACAGGCGACAACAAAAGCCGTTGAGGATTTAAAACAATTTTCCGCAGAGGTTGAAGCACAGAAAGCACAACTTGATGTTATTGAAGGTGACTTTTCTACATTACTCAACAGTGATGCGATTAGTACGTTAAGAAATAACATCAGCCTACTAAACACTGAAATAGCAGGTTACAGGAGCGATCTAAGTGAAGCGAAACGTAATATTGGCCTCTGCGCAATAGGTGGTCCGCTTGTTTTAACTATTTGTGGCAGTATTGAAGGCGCTAGAAAAGTCAGGTTAGATAATTTGATTGAAGATGTAAATAATCAAATAAATGCGGCAAATGCAAGTTTAGAACATGCGGTTAACCTTGGCGCTTCTTATGAAATCGCGCACTCAAATATCAATGAAATGCTGACGCATATTGAAAATGCATTACCTCATCTTAAAAAGGTACAACTGCATTGGCAAGGTCTAGAAAGTGATTTCGACGCGCTTACCACATCACTCAATTCTTTAGACAGTGAAGATGCCTTACGCAATGCCAACTTACTGGTCGCTGGTATTGTAAGTAGCCCACTTGCAGGAGCCGTAGGACCTAAATGGCTCGAAATAAGCAACAAAGCAAGACAATTTGCGCAGAACGCTTATGTGATCATGGAATAGAAATATTTATTAACACGCTTTGTCTGGTCCTATTTATCTAACGCTATATAAGGTTAGACAAAGCGCGGTTACAACCGATAGCAACTCAATCAATATTATTCATACTTCTATGATGATAAGGACATAAGATGAAGGTTTTAAACCATTTTATTATTACGCTCAGTTTATTATTTAGCCTCAGCGCCAGCGCCACGGACTGGCTTAATTATTATAAGCTAGCACCACCTAAAAATTTACCTGATAGCGTGACTGAAAAAAAAATTAGCAATGATGGGCAGACTTATTTAGCCTCTGGGATGTTATTAGATTTGAGTACAGTTT
Source organism: Moritella sp. F3 (assembly GCF_015082335.1). NCBI lineage: Bacteria > Pseudomonadati > Pseudomonadota > Gammaproteobacteria > Alteromonadales > Moritellaceae > Moritella > Moritella sp. F3. Next base: position 330,056 of record NZ_BLRL01000001.1, read on the forward strand.
TAAATGATTATTCGTTAACCAGTGGGACTAATAAACCCAATGTGATCGTGATTGTTGCAGATACACTGGTTGTTACTGAAAGTGTTATCACAAACTTAACGAATCAGCGCTTATTTATATTTGCGAGGAATATTACCGGCGATAGCGCCGTCACATTGAATATAGATGCAAGAACATCAAACTCAGTGAGTTTGGGTATATTTGCAAAAAACATTAATGATAATATAAACGTGATAACCCTACTCCCGTCTGGTTATGAATTTGATATTGTCGTACCCGCAACAGATGGTTTTGGTGAAATTTATACCATATCAGAAACGTTATATAATAAGACCGTCATAAAAAGTGAAATCGACGGTTTGATCGCCATAGACAGTACCCCGTACTTAGCGGTTTTTAATCATTCTTTTGATATGGCAGCTGCTATTTTTGATAACGATCCAGAACTGAGTATTATGATGCTTGACTGGGTTGAAAGTGTATTAAGGTTCATGCCGGCCGCAATTGCTGAGAACGTAGAATTAAAGTCACTCTATTTACAAGCCTCGAACTTAAAGCAATTCATCCAACTATCTAACAACAATCCCAATTATGTACCGGGCTTAAACCATGATATGTATGAATATACCTATGCCAGTTATTTAGATGCGATGGGCGCCTATGAAGATAAGTATCAGAACTATATTGATCGCAGTATCGTGCTTGCAGATCGTAAGCAGCTTGCCGTTCTTATGCTTGAAGATTTACAAAGCGCCAGTAATGCTGAATTTGCGATTATTGAAAGGTCCGTTAACCAAGTCAATCAATTAAGAGAATCCCTTATTAAGCAAACGGCTAATTATCAAGGCCAGGATACCAATATACTTAAAGCTCAAATTGCGTTTAGGCAAGGTTTAGAGACTTTTGAAGACCGTGCAACCATACAAACCGTGTTTGATGTAGTCAGTGCAATAGCCAATGCCGGTACCGCGATTGCAGGTTCTGCTGGCGGCGATCCGAGTGGTTTAATTAAATTTGTAGCAACTCTGCCAGACTTAGGCACAAAAATAATCCTGTTAAAGAAACAATTAGATTATATTGCGAAAAAACAGCGTGAGATTCAAGAATCACTAGCAGCTGTCAACTCTTTCTCTAACGATGTTAAATATCAAGTTGTGGTCGATGATATCGCAAAATTCTATAATTCGATCCAGCATACAGTACCAACGCTGGAAGCATCTAACCTAGTGTGGGATGAATTCCTCATTGATGCTCGCGCTAACTTTGCACCAGTGATTAGCGCTGGCGTTCCGGGGGCTACGCCATATCTTGCAGAGCTAGAAAGGCTTGCAGCGCAAGCAAAAGCGATTTCAGCAACAGAGATTAATTTAGCTCAAGAGTTATCGAGACAGATTGATTTAAGAATTGCGAGCCAAGTTAATGCGGCGAATATCAACCGGGTATCAGCGCTTATTGCGTCAATTGATGACGATGCCAGTGCTGCCAACGCGTTAGAAGACGCATTTTTCAGAACCTTAAGCAACCTTAAACGCCCTATGTTTATCGCCCTTGCCAATTATCAATCTGCGTTTGCTTACTGGTCTTTAGAAGAGAGTGTTGTCACTGCTTCTTTAAACAAGTCATTTGCTGCCTATACACGAGATCTTGCTTTTATGCGTGAGCAGGAAGCGGCTAGTCTGGATCGATTTTACCCTCGTCCACAAGACTTTTCGTCAATTACACATAACATAAATGACCTCGATAAATTAGCTGAATTTAAAAATACTGGTATTTTACACTTTACCCTACCCTTGAATAGCACCATATTTGCAGATTTTGATAGAGTCAGGTTAGATGAAGTCAGTGTATTGATAGAGGGAACTGAACTACCGACAGGTTTGTATAATATTGACCTACTATCGAGTGGTACTTATCAAGATAGAAGATATCAAGATCACTACACTTTTACAGCCATGCCATTGTTTAGAAGAATCATTTACAATCTAGTCAATAGCCAAACACAAGAGGTGGATGTGCTAACAAGTGGTGCGATAGCATCTGATTATGCGCTAAACTATTTTATGCCAACGCCTTTTACAACTTGGACCATAAAATTAAATAATTGGGAAGATATCGATCTCAGTACCATTGATAACATTAAAGTGAGCTTTTCTGGCAATGGGATTCCAAACTTTTAGCTTAGTCTTGGTATTATCCTAGAAAGCAAAAAGCCGGTACTTAAATGAATAAGTACCGGCTTTTCTATATAGATGGCGGAGGAGGAGAGATTTGAACTCTCGAGGAGCTATTAACCCCTGCTGGTTTTCAAGACCAGTGCATTCGGCCACTCTGCCACCCCTCCGCAGCAATGAGGTAGATAGTATATAAGCTTGGCTATCTTGTAAATATCAAAAATGTAATTAACCCAAACTGTTCATTACATGGTGCAATAAAACCTAATCATGTCGCAAATCAACCCAAAATGCCGAGAAATCATGCACGCGCCATTTCAACTGAGTAATTGCCATCGTTAAGTATATTTACTGACTATTTGCACTGTTATCCGTATAATGCCCGGAGTACTGTTATTTCAACATTATTATTTTAAATACAAAGAGAATCTCATGACAGAAACAAATCCAATAATAACTAAATTCTTTGCTGACGTTAAACCTAACCAACAAGTTTGGGGCTTACAAGACAAAACAGGTGAAGATTGGGTTGTATGTGATTCAGTTAACTTCGAAAACACAGATGCTATGCCACTTTGGTCTTCAGAAGAACTTGCAAAAGTACATTGCTGTGAAGAATGGAAAGACTTCAAACCAACCGCTATCTCTGTATCTGACTTACTTGAATTTTGGATTGAAGATCTAAACGAAGATAACGTTATCGTTGGTCTAAACTGGGAATCAGAAGGCGAATGTGCTGAACTTGAACTAAATGATTTCACTCAATCAGTTGTAGAAATCGAAAAGCTTTAATTCAGCCGTTCGATTAACACAATAAATGAAGTGCTTAGCTTATCTGTTAAGCACTTATTCCTCTCTAATCGTTTTCCTCGACCTGCGCGCCCCATCCTACCCAACTCAGTCAAGCCGCTCATGCTATAAAACACCCATACAATACTTTATACCGTCATATATAATTCGTTTTTCAGTATCATTTAATACCATAATACAGTCGTTTATATAACCTGCACGAATTAGCTATTCCATGATTGAAAGTTCGATCTGTTGTACTTACTATGTAGCCAAGAATCGTTATCCAATTAAAGATAACATCTACCAATATCGCGATTATCAACAAAAAGTGAGTATCTAATGAAAGTTTCAGGGTTTATTTTATCAGCTGTTGTACTTGCTAGTTCAGCATCATACAGTGTTGATGTAGCCGCTGCCCGTATGACCGATAACGGGATCTGTAAAGCTGCGTTAGCGTTAACGCTAAACAAATCGCCAAAAGCAATCAACGCTGTTGGCTTACAGGGTCCTAAAGTTTTATTATCACTTAAAAACAAGAACAAAGATAAGTGGGAATACAGCTGCCGAGTAAACAAAAAAACAGTTGATCTTGATGCGAGAAAAAGACGTCAAGATGCGTTCGTTGATGGCGTGATCACATACGATGTATTACGTGGCAAGCAGAAAGTAGCAGTCACACGCGACAAGAAAGCGACAGGTATTACCCGCAAGACTTATCGCTTTGAAGAATTAAGATAGGCCTATTTGCTATTAGGTTATATTAAACCCGTCTTATCGACGATCATATTGAGCACGTTAACCATAACGAGCTCAATATATTCACTCGACGAGGCAGAGCTAAACCAGATAAAGTGAGACCAATCACCGAGCATATCTAGCGTGTGCTGAATCTCTGGTGTCGTGTTCCACAAGATCCCTACCGCAATCATCATCGCCAGCATCAACAACTTACTGTCCAAATCCACTAACTTCAGTGCTGTGCCAAATGACCGTTTTATTCTGATATTACGCAAGTCGACACTGTATATTTCATCCAACAACAAATGAATCAAGCCACCTAGAAATACAAAGCCGCCTGACAGCCAAGCAAGACTATCCGCCTTATTTGAATCGATACCATCAACGTTGGCGATGAGCTGTGTCGTCATTAGTCCACACAAGACGAGAAACAATAACGAATGGCAGCTGCCTCGATGAATTGTCAAACGTTCAAACAGAGTCCTTAACCCATACTTCATCACCACATAAGTCAAGACCGGAATGCCTATAACCTTTAGAAAGCTCAAGTCCCCGATGTCCTCATCAATGATGTAGCGCATGATGATCAGAATGATCGCAAAAGAAAACAGATTAAAAATGGTATCCAGTGAGGTCGAATTATCAGAATCAATATCCGGCAGCAAACCACCCATTGTGCCTAAGAACCAAAGCCATACAGCGGTATTAAGGTCAACATGCCCAGCCGCAACTAAACTAGCAGAAGATAACCCTGTTAATAGCGCTGCTACATTCAAGTGTGTATTAAAGTTTGCCATTACGGCCTTTCATTATAGAGTTTAATGCTGCTATTATATGATAGATAAGAATCAATTAATCACTGAAATGGAATTATTATGTTTAAAATTATAGCAATCGCGTTAATCGGTTTTGGGATTTACCTTGGCATTAACTATACCGACGAAATTAATAGCATTGTTGAGAGTGATGGCTTTGAGCAAGTACAAGAAAAGCTTGGCGATCTTTTTGAAAATAAAGACGCGATCATAGAGAAGTTTGAAGAAATTAAAGGCTAAATACGTATTTAGTAATCGAAAATGGGCCAGTTACTTTAACATGACCCAGTTACTTTAGCAGAGCTCGGTATACTCGACTTATTTTCGCTAACAAGCCTATCGCTCGTTAGCTATTAGTCAGCTTATCGACCGTTATTTCAGTGCTATTTGTTTAACACAAACTCTTCAATAACAAGAGCTACGCCATCATCATTATGATGGGCAGTAATATGGTTTGCGATAGCTTTAATGTCATCACTGGCATTGTCCATTGCGACACCCAAACCAGCATATTCTAGCATTTGCTTATCGTTACCGGCATCACCCATACAAATCACTTCGTCTGCGTTAATACCAAACTGATCGGCAATTGCTTTCACACCGATACCTTTGTGGCTATCGTTATGTAAAAATTCTAAGAAAAACGGCGCACTTTGTAAGATATTATATTGCTGATAGATATCTGTTGGTAATTGCGCAATCGCAGCAGATAATTTTTCCGGTTCATCGATCATCATCACTTTTAAGATCTGTTCATCATCACTTAAGGTACTAAAATCCACTTCAGTGATAGCCAGACCATTAATTTTCGCTTCATGATCGGTATAGTAATTATGTTTCGGTGTGATAAGTCCAGCTTTTAATGAAAATGCATGAACATGAACATCCAGTTTTCCAGCTAATTCAGCTAATCTTTTAGCATCAACGCCCATCACTGTCTGGCTGCGTAATAATTGCTTATCTGCGACTTGGTATACTAAACTGCCATTGTAACAAGCAACGTAATCCTCTTCACCAGTCAAGCCTAACTCTTCCAGAGCCCAGTTCATGCCCTCTAACGGACGACCTGAAGCAAGTACAACACGTGTACCTTTTGCGATAGCAGCAAGGATAGCTTGCTTGTTTCGTGGAGAAATAGCACCTTCAGAATTAAGTAAAGTACCATCCATATCTAACGCGATTAATTTATACATACAACCTCAGGAAATTACGAGCAATAATATTGTGGTTATATTACAACAATGAGGTAGAACGTTCAGCAGTAAATACAAAATACACCAGATACATCACACTTTATTGTAATTAACACACATAAAAAAACGGTGATATCGAGTCACCTCAATACCACCGCTTGATATTTAAATCATGTCATTGACACATCAAATTCACTACCCTTTGTATAATAATAGCGTCACACAAACAGGTGATATGATGGTATTACAGAGATAATGTAGATAATGCGAACAGCGCACCGACAATCACTACACCAGCGACGATTAGTCGTGGATTAGATTTACGTAATTGTTTTGCTTTCGCTTTAATTTCAGTATTATTTACACGCTGAAACTGACCTGCTACGGCTGTAACCTTGGCTTCAATGATTGCGACAGATTCTGCACATTCCGTATCGATATTACACGGAACATCTTCTGTAACTAATGCAAAGTCACCACTAAATGAATGCATTGTGAAATCTTCGCCACCTTCAGAAAAGGTAACTTTTTCCACATTTGTATTTAAAATAGCATTACAACCTATGTCTGCCGCCAACTGTTTAATGTGGCTACGACCTTCGTTTTGATCTTTAAAGAAACGTGTGCTTAGTGTATGTCTTGCAACAACATGCCCGTATCTTGGTTGGTTGCTTTTCGCTGTAAAAAAAGCAACTAACTGTTTTTTAAAGTTAACATCCGGTACGTGTACTTGTTTTGCAGCAAGGCCTTTTGGTGTTTCTGTTGGTTCGAACTCAACAACCACATCCTTCACCAATTTAGATTCATTGGCTTTATCGAGCAAGCTCGACACATGTAAGAAATAACTCTCGCCATCATCGCCACAAATAAAACCAAACTTCTTTGCAGAAATGTACGATATAATTTTTCCTTTCACTTAACTTAGCTCCTTCAGTCTTTCTCAGACCTTATTAGTCCATTTCTTTGATTGTTTTTTTAACTTTTTTTAATGCCATTTTCTTTTTCAACGGCGATAGATAATCAATAAAAAGCGTACCTTTAAGATGATCAATCTCGTGTTGCATTGCAATCGCTAAGAAGCCATCGTCATTAATCTCAACTGCGTTGCCTTCACGATCCAATGCTGTTACTTTCACTTTTGTATAACGTGCAACATCAGCATAGTAGCCAGGAATAGATAAACACCCTTCTTGACCCGATTCGATGTTCTCACCTTCAACAACAACTGGGTTGATTAATACCATAGGTTCATCACGACCCTCTGAAATATCAATAACAACAACGGCTTCTTTACGACCAACTTGCGTTGAAGCAAGACCAATACCGTCGTCTGTTTTGTACATAGTATCAAGCATGTCATTGATCAATGTTTGAACTGTACTTACATCCGTTACTTGTTCAGCTGGTATCTCTAATTTTTTGTTTGGTGCCGTAAGAATTGTTAATACTGCCATAAGTCTCTGAATCCCAGTTTTTGTTAATTTTTACAAACGTGTGCAATTTAAGCGCCGCATTATAGCCCATAATTGGCCTAGGTTTCTAGTTGATATAGCGCCTTAACGTAGAGATATTTGAAACTTATGTGTATTTCTTTCACATAGACGGAAAATCTGTGCGTTAATAGCATGTTTTTTGACAATAAACATTTTCTGACAGGACTTTTTAACTAAACTTAATAGTATTACCTCAATATCGTATTAGTGGCAAACAGGTCGTATCTAGCAGTATAAAGGTGCAGATACGATAACTGTAAATAGGCAAAATGATGAAAACATATTATCTACTCTTACCTTTGTTGTTCATAAATACCATCAATATTGGCTGTTCAAGCAATCCTTATGGCGATAGTTACGATGTGGCAGACACCCGAAAAGTACAGACGGTGAATTATGGTGTGGTGCTCAGTGCTAAGCCTGTCAATATAGAGGGTGATAAAGGCAGCAGCGCTGTGGGTACAATTGCAGGGGGTGCTGTAGGCGGTATATTAGGGTCTAAAGTCGGAGGCGGTTCAGGATCTGATATTGCCGCTATCGGCGGAGCTATCCTAGGTGGCGTAGCTGGTAATAAAGCAGCGCAAAATATAACTAAACGTCACGGTGTTAATTTAACGATTAAACTCGATTCGGGGAAGATTATTTCTGTCGTTCAAGAAGTTGATCCGAACATGATCTTTAGAGTCGATCAACAGGTGCAAATCAACCAGCAAGGCAGCACCGCACGCGTTGTGCCACTTTATTAAGAGCTTAATACAAATCTATAATACAACCTGTAATACAACCTGTAATACAAGCCGATAATAAAAAGGATTAATCCCATAGTGGCAATTAATCCTTTTAACTAATAGCTAGTCGGCTGCGAGTAATAGCGAGCTTAAATAGCGGTTACATTAGTAGCGCATGGCCCTTTCTGACCGCTACCTACTTCAAATTCAACTTTTTGGCCATCTTCTAATGTGGCATAACCTGATGTTTGAATTTCAGAATGGTGTACAAACAAATCATTACCGCCTTCATCAGGGGTGATAAAGCCAAAACCTTTGTCTGCATTAAACCACTTAACTGTACCTCGACTCATAGTATATTTTCCCTTCACTTCTTTTGTATTCGAATTAAGCTTAGTTGAGCGCGGTATTTTGTCCAGTTTAGTAATTTAAAGTAGCGTAAAGCTCAGTATAGAAATAACCACTTAGTGGTACTATAATAAACATGTATCTAAGACTATTTTCTTTAAATACAGGTAAGCGAATATATTCTTAGTTGTTTTTAACATGATGAGGGAATGATCGTGGATAAATCACTACACACAAGGGTTCTGAATTTTAAGCATTTATGCGAAAAAGATTTAATAAACGATATTAAAGAAGCAGCAACTTGTGAAGTACACAGCGTCTGTCGCTTTGTTTGCCATCGCTGTCCGAGTGTGCCGAAGTATATGGACGTTGAAAAAATAAAATTAAAAGATTTGAGTTCATATACATTGCAGCTAAAAAAAGCAAAAAGTGGCGAGTTATTAATTTTAGTCACTGTACCTGGCATTGATCATTGGTTAATGATCAATGACCTGCCATTGGCAATACCAAAAACATAAAACGAGTAAGCTGGCCCACGATTACGCCTCAATACGCGATGGCAAGGAATACACCAATACGATTTTCTACATGCTGATACGACAGCCCGCACGGCTTTGGCGTGCACCTTATTCATGTTCAGTTCATTTTACCTTGGTAAACTCGTGCCATAATAATTGAGAGATATTTTATGAAAACTAGCTTTAAACTAGCCCTGTGTGTACTACTCGGTATATCCACAAATGCGTTAGCTTCTGATTGCAGTGCGCTAAAAGCATGTGATAAAAAGATTTGTGAGATTAATAACCAACTGTCGATGGCTAAATCTGATAACAATCAATATAGGATTGATGGCTTAAATAAAGCGTTAAAATATACTACTGAATATTGCACAACCGATGGCTTACGTGATGATATACAAGATAAAATAGATGATGCGATGGAAGATATTGAGGACCATCAATCAGACCTCAGTGAAGCGCTATCCAATAATCGAATGGATAAAGTTGAAAAATATAAACGTAAGATTGAAAAAGAAAATGACAAAATATCGATGCTTAAGCTTGAGTTAGCTGATTTAGAATAAAAAAGTTAAAGGCAATGATGAATTAACAGTACCCAAAATGCTTGAGCAGTGAGTATATTAATTTGCTCACTCCATTGCATTTGGCGTTAGCAGTTCTCTTAACTGGTTTAGCATCAAGCTTTTAAACCATTTGTGGGTACTATTATTCCTATTTCTTTCATGCTGAATTAAAAATAGATCGATATGATATTCAGCTTCATTTTCAAATGAATATATAGGAAGTAACTGCGACGAAGATTGAAAATAATCAACATGAAGGTTAGAGCCAAACAGCAAGGCATCTGAAGAACCCGCTACGTCGAGTAATATCTGTGTTTGGCTACTTCTCAATACTGGCTTTTTAAACTTTTGAGACAGCTCAAGTAATTTGTGAATTGGAGAAGTAAAAGCATTACTCTGGCTCTCTTCTACATTCATGCTTATAAATGGATACGACAACAGCGATTCAATCGTTATTACCTCACCATCAAAAAGCGGGTGCTCTTTACGTGCATAAACGATCGGATAAATATGCCCAAGATGTTCAGAGAAATATTTGGGGTGACTCTCTTGCGCATAATGCATCGCAAAATCCAGTTCACCAGCATCAAGCAATGGGAATGGGTTAGACTTTACATTTGCTTCTGTTACCGAGACGGTCGGCGCAACCTTCATGACCTCACCGATTAAACATGGCATTAAAAAAGATGAGATATAAGTAGGCACTGACAAATTGAACGCAGCCTCACTTTCAAAAGGGTCAAACTCTTTTGGTATTAATAAACGGTGGAGATCACTTAAAAGTGGCGTAATAAGCAGTTCTAATTCAGATGCTTTGGGGGTCGGAGAAATACCGTTAGATGTTCTTATAAATAGTTCATCATTAAACATGTCGCGAAGCTTAGCCAGTGTGCGGCTCATAGCCGATTGGGATACACACATTTGCTCAGCTGCGCGTGAAACATTACGCTCCTTTAATAACACATTAAGGGACACGATTAAATTAAGATCGATTCTCGATAATTCAAACTCGATACTGTTTTTCATTTCATATTTGTCATTGTAAGGACACCCACTTGTACTGCATGAACTACGTTGAAAATCATTGCCATATTAATATTTATCTCACACTAATATGGCATATGCCCGACCTACTAAATTAGCACTATTTTGTCACAGTAGGAAGTACTCGGATCTCGCCAGAACGTACTTTATTACTTGGCATGTAATGACGAACACCAAGGTTGAAAACGCCGGATTCATTGGTAGTCTCGATATTATTTATCGATTTTTCACCACAACCAAATGAAACAGTGTAACTGCCATCTGCATTTTGTGTGGCGTTGTGTGAATTCACATTGGCGATGTCATTAAACATAAAGCCTGCTTTATCATAAACAGTGATAGACCAAAATGCTTTATTCTTTGGATCATCAAAGTTAGCCGTGTAACAAGTGTCCGCAGGGTAATTTCCTGATACTTCATATACGTTGTCTTTTGTCTGCGCACCACCCCAGCCTATTGCAGCGCCAACTTGATATTTTTCTTCTGTAAATTCAGCACTGCTACTATCTGTTGGGTCGGTAAACATACCGTATAACGCAGTAGCACCATCCCGTGTATTAATTGCAGGCATTTTTGCTTTTAACGCATTCTCAACAGTTTCAATTGCATCGAAATCAAACGTATCGGCAGTAAAAGGTACAGATGAACCCGCGTCTATTTTCATCCCATTTTGAATAGATGTAACTTGTGCTTTATTTAAACGTGAATCTAGGCGGACCACCAAATATACATAGTCACCTTTATGCGTTGTGATTTCGAACGTACCGGCCCCATATGTCATCGCTTGTATTCTGTGATCTTCTGTTACTGGTTGCACCGAAACATACATACCTTCCGGTACTTCAGGGATAGTGTATGTCGCACCTTTAGATACATTAACAACTGCCATTGAATAATAAGTATCGCGGTTCATTCGAACGACGGGTTGATTGTCAGTTGGCGTCAGCATATTTTTGTGTTGAAACTGGTTAATGCCACCAGCATTGTTTTGCGCTATCACCATTTGGCGATGGGTTTCGGCTGTTGGATAGTTTGCAGCTGTTATAGGTATTAGCGTTTGCTGATTAGCATTTACCATTACTGGTGAAGCAATTAAAATACTTAGTGCAATTTTAGTTAGTATTGATTTCATATTAGCTCTCATATAATTAATGGTTAAACCTGAACTGGTATGCCAACCACTTTATTCGAAACTACATTATCCATCCAATGACTTATATTTATATCATGATATGCGTAAGGCGGGTAACACTATGTTAAACATAGCTCGTTCGAGGTGATATACAAGATAAAATAGATGATTTTATGAAAGATATTGAGGACTATAAATCAGATCTCAGTGAAGCGGGATCCGATAATAAAATGACAAGATATCGATGCTTAAGCTTGAGTTAACTGATGTAGAATAAAACATCATTTACTTTACAGGCTCAACGGCCTGGCTGGTGTTGTTAGCCCCTAACTAGATAGTGAATCTACAAGGGGCTTACATTTCAAATAAAGACTATATTTTAAACGAACCCACGTGTTGATCTAAAGTGTATGCAAGGTCGGTTAAATTTCGACTCGTCACTTCTAATTCCTTACTCGCAGCAGCCCCTTCAACGATTGAGTTATTCACCGTATCCATATTGATATTAATTTCATTAGATACACTAGATTGCTCTTCGGTCGCCGTGGCTACTTGCGTATTCAAATCAAGAATGGCGATAACCTGATTTGAGATCCTAGTCAGTGCTTCCTGCGCTTCTTCAGTGGCTTTTGAACCTTCAACTGTTAAAGACTTACTGCAACCCATCGCATCAACAGCGCTTTTTGCTTCACGTTGCAATTGATCAATCATATTCTGAATTTCACCTGTCGATTGAGCCGTTTTAGTCGCTAACGTTCTCACTTCATCAGCAACGACTGCAAAGCCTCTTCCAGCTTCACCTGCACGAGCGGCTTCAATGGCCGCATTTAAAGCAAGCAGGTTCGTTTGTTCTGAAATACCATTAATCACTTCAAGTATCGAGCCTATGGATTGCGTTCGTTCCGCTAAAGAAGTAATGACGAGAGAGGTACTGTTAATTTCTTCAGACAGATTGCGAATTGTCCCAGCAGCCTCTTGCAATACATTGTTACCCTCTTGAGTTTCATTATTCACATTTTTAGCGGCGTCAGCAGCGCCTGATGCATTTGAAGATATCTCATTAATCGTCGCGATCATTTCATTCATAGAGGTTACAACCAATAAAGATTGTTCACTTTGCATTTCACCACGAGATAAAGAACGTAGTGCCTGGTCTCTAACATCTGTTGCAGAGTGTCCTAGATCCAAACCCGTTTTAACTACCTGTGTGATGATCTCATTAATATTACCAGCAAAGGCGTTAAAGGCTTTAGAGATATTCGCAATTTCATCATCACCCTTTACAGGTAATCTTACGGTTAAGTCACCATCGCCTTTAGATATATCTTCCAACGCTAATTGTAGGCCTGAAAGCGGCTTGAAAAGACGCCCCATCAACCAAATAAGTACACATATACAAATGAGGAATATCCCCGAGATTGCAATGAGCTGAGTAATTAGAATATCAGATGCGGCTTCACTGACTTCAGTAATCGGAATACCAATATCGACAGTACCGTAGAGTTCACCATTAACGTAGATCGGCGACATTATGTCGTAAACCCATACTTGTTGTACGTCGGCATACCATTTTGAATGTTGTGAAACGCCTTGGCTTGCGCCTGCTACGCTATAACTGTCATCATAAACTTTGTTGATTTTTTCTTTATCACTGTGCGCAACTGCTTTAACGTCTTTATTAATCACAATCGCATAAGAAATATCGGGACGCACTTTCAGAGCCGTTACTAATTTTTGTAGATCAATAATGGGTTGTGATGATTTCTCGAGAACATATTCAACATTGGTCGCGAGTAAAGAGGCTTGCTCTTGGGATTTTTTTAGAATTATTTTATCTATTTCTTTATGCGAAATATAAGATGTAGACACAATGCTTGTTATCGCAGCAATGACAAACATTGCAAATACTACTATTAGTATTATTTTTTTCATTATTTACGTCCCTGATGTTGTTAATAATCCCTTTAGTTAATGAAGGATTAATTAAAAATAGTATAACGGTCATGTCTGTATTCGAACAGACACTAACGTTCAATTTAAGATCTGCGATACTATTATTTTATTTAATTAATTCTAAGCGCAACGTTAAAGCGCTTTTACTTTGCTATTCAACCAGTTCCAAATCTATCCAGGTATAGTGACCTTCGTTATTCAGCTCCCCAGTTTTAATATCAATCGGGTCTGAAAATAGCGGGCTATCAAATACAAAGGTATGGAATTCGCCATTCTCACCGCAAGGATCAATACCTTCAGGTAGACTCGCGATAAACGTGCTATCAAACACTTTACCAACATAATCAACAGACAAACGACGTGGGTCTACGCAAGTAACTATCGCCTGCTGGCCACCTGCAATCATATCTTCGGCCAATTGTTGAGTATCCAGCTCCCACAACGGGAAGATAGCATTAATCCCTGTACCAACAAGGTTATTAACCCGGTAGTTTTTAATATCAGCTAAAAACAAATCGCCATACGCAAAATTAACTACGTCACGCAGTTTCGCTTTTGCAACAAACGCATCCATAATCGCTTCATATTCAACATTACTACACGGATAAGGAATTTCAATGATATCCAAAGGCAAGTTCAATGCAGCAGCCTGACGTTGCAACAATTCAATACGTACAGAATGTACTGCAGTGCGTTGATATTGGGCATTCACCGAACAAAAAATACCGACAATTTCGATTGTTGGGTCTTGCGCCAATTGCAAACAAGTCCAAGAAGCGTCTTTACCCGTGCTCCATGAAATTAATGTTTTTTGCTTTTCCATATTTACGACTCTTATTTTCGACGCTTATTTTCGACGCTTATTTATAAGCGCAATGACGACAACCGTTACCACAACAGCGAGCACGCTTTAAGTGATACCATTCACTAAAAACATAACGACCATCTTCGATAGTAAAATCGATGTTCTCAACGAGTTCTTTTTGATGACGAAACGGTTCAGCAAGAGCAAGACGTGCTTTGGGTGATCCAGCTGCATTTAGCTGTTTCAAAATTTCAGCACCAATGACTTTAGCTAAACAAGTTTTACACAAGCAATCGCTCAGCGTATCAAGTGGCATAATAGCCGGTAAATCCTCACACCAACAACCACCCTGCTCGCTTGCTGCGACGACGCCACAACCAAATTCAGCTTTGCACTCAGAACATTGCTTCGCAACTTGCTCTGCTGGTTTCAATGAGCCTTGTGCCACTGATCCTGTATTCTCTTCGATCTTTACAATTTGTTCTTCAACAACTGGTTTCGTCATACTTTCAATATCCACGTTATACATTCTCGTTTGCGACCTGCTGTTGCCAAGCTTCAATAATTGCAACAAGTTGGTCTAAACCATCCGTTAAGGCAGCTGGACCCGGCTGTAATATATTTGCTGATTTAACTTCGAATAATTGTTTGTTTTTCACTGCGCTTATCGCATCCCAGCCATCGCGACTAGTAACCTGCTCAGGTTTAAATTTACGCCCACACCACGAACCAATAATAATATCCGGGTTAGCATCAACCACGATACTTGGATCTGCAATAATACGGTTTTTCGCTAATGATTCTTTGGCTAAGTCAGGGAAACATTCGTCACCACCCGCTATCTCGATCAGTTCTGAAACCCATTGGATCCCAGACATTAATGGCTCGTTCCAGAGTTCAAAGTAGACTTTTGGACGTTTACTGTATTTCGTCGCATTTAACTTAATACGCTCAATCTTACTTTCAATATCAGCTAACCAAATAGCGGCTTTATCACTAGCGCCAACCAAACTGGCTAACATCATGATCATGTTAAAGACTTCATCAACAGAGCGCTGATTAAAGATATGAACTGCAATACCCTGCTTGATTAATGCACCAGCGATATCTGCTTGAATATCAGAAAAACCGAGCACCAAATCAGGTTTTAAATCGAGGATCTTGTCTATTTTGGCGGATGTGAATGCAGATACTTTCGGGTGCGCTTGGCGCGCATGTGGAGGACGAACAGTGAAACCTGAAATACCAGCAATACGGGACTCTTCGCCCAGTATATACAGCATCTCGGTGGTTTCTTCTGTTAGACAGACAATCCGTTTTGGGTAATAGTCCTTCATTTTATTTAATCCGTCACTTGGTTCTAATAGCGGAAGTATATCTTGTTTATAACAAAGTGAAAACCCAGTAATCATAGGGTTATAGCTACCTTAAATTACTGGGTTTGTTTATATTACATACCCATCACATAACCAAATGCAATAAAGCTAGCAACGACAGCCATAATCGGTAATTTCAATGTACGTAGCGCAAAGAAACCAACAATCACCGCAGCCATATCGACAGGGTTAATGATCGCAGAAGTAAATACCGGACTGTAAAGCGCTGACATAAGCAAGCCAACAACCGCAGCATTAATACCCCATACAGCACCCGAAACTTTAGGTTTAACCGCTAACGACTCCCAAGCACCATGGAAACCTAATACCAGTAAGAAACCAGGCAAAAAGATAGCAACTGTGGCAATTAGCGCACCCATTAATGGTGAATTAACTAATAAATCAGCACCTAAGAATGCAGACAATGAGAACATTGGACCTGGAACAGCCTGCGCCGCAGCATAACCCATTAAGAAACGGTCAGTATCAATCGCGTCACCTAAAGCTTGTTGCAACATAGGTAATACCACATGACCACCACCAAACACTAAGCTGCCCGACTGGAAGAAGTCAGCAAAGATAGTTAACCATGCAGGTGAATTAGTTAATAGCGGTAGACCAGCAAACAATACGGCGAAAATAGCGAGCGGTAAGTAATTAACGCCACCTTTGACAGCCGCAACAGAAGTTGTTTCAGCTGGTTTTTTAAGTTGCATACCCACAATTGCCGCAGCAATCAACACCAGCATTTGTGTTAATAAACTAGGCACAAGTAATAGAACAGCGGCAGTTACAACACAAATTGTGACTGTCGTACGTTCTTTACAAAAACCTTTGTACATATTCAGCGTTGCATCTGCAACGACCACAACCGCTAACAATTTCAGTCCATGGGTAATACTCACTAACCATGCTGCATCTTGTGTTGCGTCTGTTGTTGCTAAGATATAGAGCAATAATACCGAAGGGAATGTGAACGCAATAAAGGCAGTGAAACCACCGATAACACCCGCACGACGTAAACCGATTGCAAAACCGATCTGACTTGAACCTGGACCAGGTAAAAATTGGCTTAACGAAATTAATCTTGCATAGCTTTCGCTATCTATCCACTTTAGTTTTTGAACGAATGTTTTCTCGAAATAACCAATATGTGCAGCTGGGCCACCAAAACTGATCCACCCCAATGTAAAAAACTGCCAAAATACTTCAAATACTTGCTTCATTACTTTGCCTTTCCTAGCTGTTATGCGATACCAATTTCGCGCCCTTATTGTATTTCAGTTTTATGACAGTTATATGACAAAATCGAGATAATTAACGTTATATCAAGCGTCTGACATCGATAAATATACCACCACGGTTACGATTCATACCAACTCACTTTATACATCAACGTTCACTCTCAAAAATAAGATTATCACAGTATAAAACAGAACCGAACATCACATAAATTTTAATCCCAAGCCTTTATATGACAAAGTGTTATGAATTGTAAATAAATGAAAACATCCTTTCAATTCATAATCATATAGAAGAGCATACCACCAAGGTGGTAGCACCTAAGCAGTCGATTGTTTACTTACTATTACAAATAAAAAAATATAACACTTCGTTAACGCTGAAGAGTTAATTTTCTACATTCAAAAATCGGGATTATAAATGACAAATAAAACAATGCTGGCGATTACGATAGCAAGCGTACTTGGATTAACAGCCTGCGGAAATGATAAAACAGATCTAAGCAATAATACCGATAGCATCATTAAAGATTCCCTTAATCGTCAATCAAGTATCGCGTTTGATTTAATCTCTGCGGAAAAAACGGTATCAACACCCACTTATTTATTCATGGATAGCTCAGATGGCACGCTAAATATGCCTCTCAGTATTGGCGATGATCCCGCCGACCACAGTGATCCAGCGGTAGCGATGAGCAACACAGATGGTTGGAGCCCAACGCAGCCTTTCATCATTCAACTTAGTCTACCGACAGACATTACCCTCACAACAGATACAACGTTATTAGAGTCAGCCATTAAAATTGCCAAGGTTAAAGTATCAAGCGCGAAAATATTTACTATCCAAGACCCATCTGTAGATATATTAACGGCGGGTGTCGATTATGAGGTGATTTCAAACGGTACATCATTAACCGTATTACCGCTTAACGGTAGCCTAGAACACGGCAGTGACTATATCTATGCGATCACAGATACACTCGTCGATAGCACTGGTGATAAACTCGGCATGTCAAAGAGCTATGCGTCATTGAAAAATACTCAAATAGCTCAAGTTGGCACCGCTTTAGAAGTGCCACAAAAAATAGTTTGGCAAGCTGAAACCTTACTGGATTTTTACGGCATAGCCGATTATGAAAACATTATTTACTCAAGTTGGTTTACGACCTCTTCTGCTGGTGAAACGCTTTATTTTACAAAGTTGGCGACAGCCTTAACCCTAGAATCAATAAATAAACAAGGATCTGCAAATAAAATATGGCCTTTAGAAGAAGATTCACTTCTACCTAACACCGCGAATCCAAACAATATAGATCTGACAGGTTTATACAATCCAATGATAACTGCGTTAACGCCAGAGTCGATTGCATCTATGATGTTAAAGTCAACGGGGGTTAATATTATAGATTCAAACACTGAGGCCCAATTAAATAACCAAATTACAATTCACACAGGCTCGATTAAACTACCTTCTTTTCTTGAACGTGAGCTCGTCGATGATAAATGGAAAACAACACCCTGGCAAAGTGCGACGCCAAGCCTTGCTATTATTTCAGGTGTATTAGATTCAGGATCTGAGGCAGAAAAATTAGAGCTCGGTAGACAGCTAGATGTAGCAGGAGTTGACCTTGAAAATATGTCGGATCATGCCGAACAGCTAAAACTTGTTGGCAAATCATTCATGCTTAATGGAAAACAACTTGATAGCGAACGTTTAATCACTAAATACAGTCCATTGCCACAAGTGAAAGACGTTGAAGACGTTAATTTCTTATTAATTACCCCCACATTAGATAAATATGGAAACCCTGTTACAGCTGAAAATAAATTGCCAGTGGTTATCTATCAACACGGTATTACTTCTATTAAAGAGAATATCTTAGCCTCTGCCGACGCACTAACGAAGGGCTATGCAATACTGGCCATTGACTTACCACTGCATGGCGAGCGTGCGCTTGATGATGAAATTGTAACAACTCCTGCAACTGCAGATGTATTCTTGAACTTTGAATATCTCTCTGTTGGTCGCGATAACATGCGCCAAGCCGTAGCTGACCTACTCGGTTTACGTGCAGGTATAGCGATGATAGGTTCAGCGCAAGAGAGCAACTCATCAAACATAGAAAACACTGCATTTGACCTTCTTGATACAAAACATGTCAGTTTCTTCGGACATTCACTTGGCGCCATAACAGGCATTAGCTTGCAAGCAACAATTGATCGCCCTATCTTAGGCAATAATATGCGAGGTAATGATAGCTTCGCCATTGATAAAGCAGTATTTGCCAACCCTGGCGGTAGCATTCCATACTTGCTGCTCAATTCCGCAGTCTTTGGGGGGACGCTTAAACATAGCTTAATGATGGGAGCAAGTACTGATTACCAAGCCTTTGCACGTAGGTCATGTCGTATTATCGAAATGGGCTGTTTTAACAAATTCTACAAGAAGGCGGCAGATACGCCAGGAGCTCAAGCTACAATCGACAAGACATTCAAAAGCTTTGCAATTGCAGCTCAAACAGTGCTTGAAACAGTTGATCCATTTGCGCTGGCACGAAATATCGATGCGTTGACACCAATTTACCTCGCTCAAGTTAAAGGTGATATGGTCATCCCCAATATTGTAACGACTAACACAGGGGAAAGCACAGACAATAAAAATGCAGCGCCTTTCTCACCTATTGCAGGTACAACGCCACTAATCAAGCAACTGGGGCTAGATAATATTAGCATCGATAATACTACAATCAAAAAAGTGGCGTTAGTTAACATCGGCGAGCATAGCTCGGCAATTGCCTATAACAAGACGACACTAGGTGCAGATCAAATTGCTACAGATGAATTACAAAGCCAGATATCAAGCTTCTTAGCTGGTGACGGTACAATGGTGACAATTGAAAATAATACCCTACTTGATTAATCAAATAATCAAATGAGTACGTTCTCATAGCAAACCAGGATTTAATAATAAGCCTTGGTTTGTTATGACTCCTATTTAAAGCCCTTAGCTTGGAATATAGCGCCTTTCATCTGGGTGAGGTTCATAACTCAGCGCCATTCTCGCAACAATATCGGTAGGCACATTATGCGTGCTAGTGAATTCTCCACGGCAATGAATGATATACGGGGTGACGTCATAATTCAGTGCAATGTCTAACAGCGCTTTTAATTCCCACATACGAATACTGGTATTACTAACAATCACAGATTTTCCTTGGCCTAACGCCTCTTTTATATTGCGCTGACAAGACTCATGCGCATTTTTTATTTTACGCGCATCATAACAATACTCGCCCTGGCTATTAATGAAGTAATGGTCAGCCTCGCAGTGCACGGCATCAGGAATAGATTGCATATAGTGTTGCGCCAGAGTCGATTTACCCGACCCGGGAATACCGCGGATAATAAGCAAGCAAGGAAAAGTAGAAATTAGTGGTAATGATGTGGGCATAAAGGCTTGATAACAACATAAAGGAATTAATTGACTAGTATAAAGCATCATTTTATCCCTGCACAAGATCTGTAAATAAGGTCCTGTAAATAATTTTGATTAATGAAGTCCTTCATCAAACTTTAGAATGAGAACTGTCTTATAAACGTCCATAATTTAGTGATAAAGCCACACTTTTATATTTAATTTTTTTTAAAATGCACCGAACTATTTCAATCCTTTGATATCCAATACATAATCAGTTCCGTAATAATTATTTATTAACCACATCTATTCCAACAAATAAGTGACACCATGAACATTAAATTAATATCAGGCGTAATAATCGCCGGTCTTGCAGCTAGCTATGTTGGCGGTAAGTTTTACATGACAGACCAAATAGCAACTCAAATTGATGCCAAGATCATCGAAATGCAGCCAATGATTGATGTTAAGTATGGCGATTTAAGTGTTGAACCTATCACGCAAAAGATTCAATTACATGATGTGGTACTCAGCCCTGCTGATGGCAGTGAAAGTCCAATCAAGATTAACGAAATCACAGTGAATAACTTTGATACTTCATCAGACTTCCCTGCTGCGTTAGATCTTGCCTTAAACGGAATTTCAATCAGCATTGATGACATTGAACCAGAAACAGCTATGCAGCTACAAGAGCTTGGCTACAAAGATAATATGCTCATCAGCCTAGCGACTAAATATACTTACGTGGATAACGTAATGGATTGGCAGTTTAAGCTCAGCGCAGAAGATATGGGGAAAATCGATTACTCATTAAATATTGCTAATTTCGAGTTTGACCCAAAACAACCAATAACGCTGTTATTCTCTTATCCGAACTATCAGTTAAATTCAGCTGAATTTACTTATACAGATAAGTCGTTTATTGAACGCCTCATTAAACAAGAAGCACAAACAACAGGCACAAGTGTAGAAGAGCTGAAACAACGTATAACGGATAAAATAAATGCAATATTAGCAGCCGATCTTGCCAAAGGTAATAATGAATTAAGTGAAGCTGAACTAAGCGTTACAAAAAATGCGGCAGAATCGTTCATTAAATTTATTAACGACCCGAAAAGTATCACTGTTTCTATTAATCCAGTGCAAGCAGTAACATTGGGCGAGATAACACAGACTCAAAATGATCCACCTAAGTTAATAGCTTTACTTAACATGGCATTTAAAGCTTAAACTGATGTCTTAATCGTATAAATAATCAGTCATGTTAGCGAGTAGCATACTTAACTAACATGACTGTGTTTAACTTAAACACTCGTCGTACAGATAGAATCCGCTTCAAAATCAAAATCTTCTTTTACCAAATCATTCGCACATAACTGCTCTCGCACCTGGCTCAAACCATTACGAATAATCTGTCTGACTCGTTCACGCGAAATATCCATCAACTTAGCTATCGCTTCTAAGCTCATTGGATCTTGGCCTTTAAAACCAAAGCGCAAGCGAATAATATTCTGACTACGAACAGGTAAGTATTCTAATAACGCATCCATGTATTCGTAATAATCACATTTTTCATAGCGGATATCCGGCTGACAATTTGCTTCAGCGGCGACTAAATCTTTTAAGCTCGCAAGTAAATTATCACCACTGATGATCTCTTTATCCAATGAACCTTCATTGAAGTAATGGCCTAAGATATTCAACACTTTCCGCGGTGAAATCTTTAACTCTTGCGAGATCTTGGTGATCCCCTCATTTGTATCGAGATCAAGTCCAAGTTCAGAAGAGGCTTTGAGGATCTGTTTATAAACACGGGTAACATGAATCGGGATCCGGATCGTACGAGAATGGTTCATGATGTACTGCTCGATGTTATTCCTTATCCACCAAACCGCATAGGTTGAAAATCGACAGCCCCTCTCAGGATCAAATTTATCAACTGCATGCATTAACCCTGTATTACCCTCTTGAATAATTTCGTCCCAATCAAGCGAGTAATTTTGATATTTCTTTGCCACCATAAGCACCAATCTAAGGTTAGATTGGATCATCATATCTCGTGCAGCCTTATCTCCATTTGCTGCAGCAATCGCTGTGTCATATTCTTCTTGTTTAGACAGTAACTGACTAAACCGCTGTAGTTCATCAAAATACACGTCAAGTGCGCTGCTGGTTATGTTGCTCATTAATCGTCCCTGTTTATGATATAACATCATAGTAACACGGTATGTGACAGCTTGTTTTGTTTTATTGTAGTGATTATCACTAATTAAAAAATCACAACGAAACAAAACGTTAATCAAAAATGGGCTGGATAAGTTCAGGGGAATGAAATGTGACAGAGATCTCAGGGTGACCATAATAAGGAAGAGCAGCTAGCGCGCCTACTAGCCTGACCTTGTAGCTATTTTGACGACAAAACCGTGAATAACAAGTGACATATACAGCCACTTGTTATTCGTTTATTTAAACGTTTAATCAGTACTAGCCTGGACGACCATCCACTCTTGGTTTGAACAACATTGGCGCATAATGATAAACGAACAAGCCAAACGCGATTAACCAGAATGTAATGCTCACGTTAATAAAAGTAATATAATACTGCATCCAGAAAATCGGGCCAATTACTCGAATTGTTGCGGCAATAAATATACTCAAGAACCCCCCGAACATCGCTTTAGGCTGTTGTAGCATACGGCCAGTATGACCCAATGATACGCGAGATATCATGGCTAAAATTAATCCCCCCATACCGCCAACCGTAATTAGATGCCATAAATGACTCACAAAAGGGACTTGAATAAAGTAACTCATACCGACGGTAAATAATCCTGCCCAGATAAAGAACAGCGAACCATGTATTGACCATAACAGTGGTACACCAAACGTGATCCACGGTTTCCAACGACACCAGCGAATAGCTTGGCTTACACCAGAGAGCAGAAACAGAGTACCAAATACAGCGGCAGGCACAGTAAATAACGGCTGGAGTAATAGCAAGGCCGTAATGATCGCGAGGCTACCCGTTGCTAATTTTTCTAACCAAGGTAATGGTAATACCTTTGTCGTTTTAGTGCCGTTCGCCGTAAACATAGGCACAACACGACCCGCCATTACCGACATTAATACTGCCATCAAGGTAACAGACGCATAAGCCGCTTGGTTAACTGTCATGTTTGCTAAACCTAATTTAGCTAAATGCATTTCAAGGTTCGCAACTGTAAATAGCACTAATATCGGTACAAAAAACAAATTACGGTACTGTTTAATTTTCAGTAATGGTTTAGCCAAGATATAAGCGACAGCTGGTAAAAAGCTCAAATCAATCAGGATAATGACATAGTCATTTAATAGCGTAGGCAACCACATTGGTAACAACAGCGCGGCACGTCCCGCGAGCCAGAGCATGAATAATCCAAGTAAAGGTAACCCAGAAATACCACGCATCCCCGTCCAGTTTTGGATCGCGGTTAACAGAAAACCAGCAACAATAGCGCAGCCAAAACCGAATAGCATTTCATGTATATGCCACCATAGTCCGCCACCATAAGGTTGAAAGCTGATATGACCGGATAACATTGCGCCCCAGAGTAATAAAGCGATGACACTAAACAAAGCGCCAGCTAAGAAGAATGGGCGGAAGCCAAGACGTAACACAGGGAGGATTTTTTGTTCCTCAGCTAAGTCAGTAATTTGCATGGGTTTGACCTTTAAAATAAGAATTAGCTACAGTATATGAGTAAAAATAAGGGCTGTAATTGACAAAAGGCAAATACCCCACTTAATTAGTCAGGTATTTGCCTTTTTATTGATGCGATGGCTTTATTCGTTATTGGCTAGTTAACACATTTAATTGATAACCTTAATTGACAGTTCGCTTTCTGCATTCCAACGATAGCAAACATCACTCTTTAATTGTCCAAGTCGCGGACGTTCACTAATCGTTGTTGATATTTTTCCTTTCGCTATCCACAACGCTAACATCGCATCGATACCATCTTCGCTAATTGCAAATTTTTTAGCCAATTCAGCGCGACTGGTTTTGCCGTTAACAACAAGATGATCTTTCAGGCGCGTTAAAATCATATTGGCCCTTCTCCTCTTGTAGCTTTACTTTATTACCTTGTTTCTTCAATAGTGCAACAACGATCACCATAAGCACACTGAATAACCCTATCCAACCCATGCTTGATGCAGGGTGTGCTGCAAACTCAACAATTTGATAATACATAGCCGCTACAAAGTAGCCTAAGAACATCGTCCAACCAGCAATGAATACAGCAAATGGTCGACCGAATTCACGTACATACGCGCCCATCGCCGCAGCACAAGGCGTATATAGTAGAATAAACAATAAGAATGCAAAGGCTGCTGCGTCAGATCCGAAGCTGTCTTTTAAGTTACCAAAAATAGTCAAGTCGACTTCTTGATCCTCGGCAACAGCGCTCATATCCGTCAAATCACCAACATCAACACCCAGAGGATCTGAATAACTTAACTCCGAAAGATTGGCAGGAATAGATAATACCGCTTCTTTTAAACTCGCTAACAAATCAAATTCGGCATCATCACCTTCCGCACTTGAATACAAGCTATTCAAGGTACCAATCACCGCTTCCTTAGCAAAAATACCCGTGATAATACCCACGGTCGCTTGCCAGTTATCAGCTTGAATACCAATCGGGGCAAGTAAAGGGGTTGCCACTTGTGCAACTTGCGACAGTACCGAACTTTCAGTCTCTTCGTTACCAAAGCTACCGTCTGTACCCAATGAATTAAAGAAGCTTAAAAATGCCACCACTAAGACAATCGTTTTACCGGCACCAAAGACAAAACGTTTTAGTTTTTGCCAAGTAATAATCAGCATATTCTGCATCGTTGGTAATTCGTAATCAGGCATTTCCATGATAAAGCTATCACTGCGACCTGGGTAAAGGCTCCAGCGTAATAATAGCCCCGTGAATACCGCCACTAAAATACCAATAATGTATAAAGCAAAAACAATATTCTGACCATGTTCAGGGAAGAATGCCGCAGAGAATAATGCATAAACAGGTAAACGAGCACCACATGACATAAACGGTGCCATTGCAGCTGATAATCGACGTTCACGTTCATGCTCTAACGTACGCGTCGCCATAATAGCGGGCACATTACAGCCAAAGCCCAATACTAAAGGTACGAATGCTTTACCTGGCAAGCCAATTTTTTGCATTACTTTATCTAGTACAAAAGCCGCTCGCGCCATATAACCAGAGCTTTCCAGTAATGACAGAAACAGATACAAGCAACCAATCACCGGAATGAAGGTCGCAACCGTTTGTATACCACCACCAATACCATTGGCAATAATCGTGACCAGCCAGACTGGTAATACCCCATCGAGCAGATAATGACCACCATCAACTAACACACTGCCAAAGCTGATATCAAAGAAATCAATGAATGCGCCACCAATGTTTATCGAGAACATAAACATTAAATACATCACTGCAAAGAAGAACGGAATGCCGATGTATTTATTCAAGACTACCTGGTCAACTTTATCGCTGAATGAACGGCTTAACTTACCTTCCTGACGACGTACTTTATTACACAGCTGATGTAAAAATGTATAACGTACATTGGCAATATGGAAATCAGTTTCGACTGACTCAGCAACTTTATGCTTAACCTCTGATACCTGAATAAGGATATCTAGGTTTAGTAAGTCATTCACCAAACTGTCATTTTCTAATGCACGAACAGCCAGTGCGCGAGGCGCTACATTATGCTCATAAAAATGAATATCTAATTCGCTGATAGCCGCTTCTATTTCGGTTCCGTAATTCATCGCTAACGGAGTCGTCTTGACACCTTTTTGCACTAACGAATGTAAGTTTTGTTTAAATTCACTGACTTCGTTTTTAGCATTAGCAGACAGTGCTAATACCGGGCAACCAAGCGCCTTTTCTAATTTTTTAATATCTAATACTTGGCGTTGGCGCGCTAACACATCCATCTTGTTTAATACCACAACCATGGGGCGGCCTAACTCACGGAGTTGTAGCGTCATGTATAAACTGCGTTCTAAACAAGAAGCATCGACCACGTTAATGATCAGGTCAGCATCATGATTTAATGCCGCTTTCGAGGCAATCATTTCATCAACGCTGTTCACTTCATTGCTGCTGTCCAACGCATAGATACCGGGTAAATCAGTTAATAAGAAGTCATCACCCGCATGGCCATAACGACCTGTTTTTTTATCGACAGTCACACCAGCCCAGTTACCAACGCGTTGGTTAGCACCGGTTAAGGCATTAAATAAAGTCGTTTTACCACTATTTGGGTTACCAATGGTTAGGATTTGATACAACATTACACGGCCTCAACTTCAATTTGTTGCGCAAGTTGCTTACGAATAGCAACAGAAACACCACGCACAGATATTTGCAAAGGATCACCCATAGGTGCACGACGCATTAATGTTACTTCAGTCTGTGGTAATACACCCATCACCATTAATTTTTTGCGCGTGTCAGCGGGTAAAGCTGACATGTCGGTAATTTTGGCAACGGCACCATCGTTCAATAATGCTAACTTCATATCTGACCCAATCCTAATGATAACTATTATTATTAATATTCTACGCAGGCAGTATAAATAACTATTGATATGAATCAATACGCTATAAATAAAATCGCCAAAAACGCAATAAATTAACTATAAAGTAGTATTTTTATATAACAAGAGGATTTATCAATAAGAGAGGTATAACAAAAGGATATATGCAGCCCACCACTATGATGATTTTGTGAGCTACATATTTTAAGGCTAACAGTTATAAAGTGATTTTATAACTGTTACAGGCATTGCTATAAATTATTATACATAGCGATGCATTACTGTAATAAACTATAAATAACTAGGCGTTCTCACCTATAAAGCCACCGGTTTGGTGCGCCCAAAGTTGCGCATAAATACCCTTTTTCGCCAATAGTTCTTGATGTGAGCCCTGCTCTATCACGCGCCCTTCATCTAAAATAATCAAGCGATCCATCGCAGCAATGGTTGATAAACGATGCGCAATAGCAATCACGGTCTTACCGTCCATCAATTCATTAAGGCTATCTTGAATTGCTGATTCCACTTCAGAGTCTAACGCCGAGGTCGCTTCATCTAATACCAGAATTGGTGCATCTTTTAGCAACACGCGAGAAATAGCGATACGCTGACGCTGGCCACCAGAGAGTTTAACGCCACGCTCACCCACTTGTGCATCATAACCCTTGTTACCAAAGGTATCCGTCAACGTACTAATAAATTCATGCGCGCAAGCTTGTTTTGTCGCTTTCAATAATTGCGCTTCACTCGCGTCTGGGTCACCATACATAATATTATCGCGAATAGTACGATGTAATAACGATGTATCTTGGGTCACCATCCCGATTTGACCACGCAGGCTATCTTGCTGCACAGTACTGATATTTTGGCCATCAATTTTAATGGCACCCGATTCAACATCATGAAAACGCATTAGCAAGTTAACTAATGTCGACTTCCCAGCACCAGACCGCCCGACTAGACCGACTTTTTCACCGGCTTTTATCGTTAGATTTAAGTTATCAATAACACCAGCTGATTCACCGTAGTGGAAACTAATATTATCAAATTCGATTTCACCTGCAGAAACTGTTAATGGTTTCGCATTCGGCTTATCTTCAATCTCAATTGGTTTAGCCAAGGTATTCATGCCGTCAATCACAGTACCCATGTTTTCAAACAGGCCACCGATTTCCCACATGATCCATTTCGACATACTGTTTAGGCGCAGCGCTAAGCTGATCGCAACGGCAATAATACCAACACTTAAACTTGCATCTAACCACAACATGATCGAGATCGCAGCGACACCGAACAACAGCAAGTAATTCAATAGCTCTACGCAGAAAGTAAAACCCGTTACTAGGCGCATTTGTTTATGCACAGTCACCAAGAATTCGTCCATGCCTTCTTCGGCATATACCATTTCGCGGGAATTATGCGAGAACAATTTAACCGTCGTAATGTTGGTATAACTATCAACTAATCGGCCTGTCATCATAGAACGTGCATTCGCTTGTTCTGTCGAAATTTTCTTTAGCTTAGGTACAAAGTACAATTGAATCGCAATAAAGCCAACAAACCACGCCAGCATTGGTAGCATAAGGCGCATGTCAGCTTGGCCAATCATGACTAACATCGCGATGAAGTACACCGAGATATAGACCAGTACATCTAACAGTTTCATCACTGTTTCACGTACTGATAAGGCTGTTTGCATTACCTTAGTCGCAATACGACCAGCAAAGTCACTTTGGAAAAAAGACACACTTTGGCGTAATAAATAACGGTGCGCTAACCAGCGAATAGACATAGGATAATTACCCAGTAGTGTCTGGTGCATAATGAGCGAATGTAGTAACACCAGTAATGGCATTCCCACTAATATCAGTGCACTTAAACCAATTAAATTGGTGCTTTCTTCATTAAGAAAGTTTTGTGGTTCATGGTTTGATAACCAATCGACAAGCTGACCCATAAAGCCAAATAGCGACACTTCTAATATCGCAATCATCGCGCTTAATACAGCCATCGCTAATAAAGGCGACTCAAAACCACGCGTATAGTAACGGCAAAAAGCCACGAGATCTGTCGGCGGCTGTTCGGGTTGGTGTTTCGGGAATGCCGAAGACATTTTTTCAAAAAACTTAAACATAGAGGATTATTATCTGAGCAATTTAAAGACCGCACCATGGTACTACGGAATTGAGAAAGTGCGTAGTCTACATAGCTAGATTAGCAAGCCTAAGGCAGTGGTTTATCTTAAATTAAATCTAAAACAAAGCATGTAAATAATTATTTACACTTTAATTTACACTTTTTACACCAAAAACGTTTCACAAAGCCCTATAAAATAAGTAAACTCGCTCAATCTTAGCTATTTATCTATGCTCAAGGTATTTATCGTAAATATAAGTTTACACTATTTAATGATTATCCGTAATGGAACGTTTTATGACTTCGAATAAGATAGTAGGCAGTACCCTTATTGTTTCTGGCACCGCGCTTGGTGGTGGTATGTTAGCATTACCTCTTGCATCGGCTGGTTTAGGTTTTTATCCTGCAGCATTGTTGATCTTCGTTAACTGGGCTTTAATGACCTATACGGCTTTGTTGATGTTAGAAATTCATCAGCACGCTGAACAAGATGCAACACTTAACTCCCTAGCAAAAAACTTATTGGGTAAACCAGGTCAATATCTAGCGACCTTTGCTTCTTTCTTCTTATTCTATGCGCTTTGCGCAGCATACATCGCGGGTGGTGGCTCACAGCTGACTAACAAGATAAATGATTTCATGAGTTTAGAGTTAACGCCTCAGTTTGGCGCTATACTGCTAACTATCATAGTGGCGACAGTCGTGTCTATCGGAACACATTCAGTGGATCTGGTAAATCGCGTATTATTTAGTGTGAAAATCATTGTTTTAGCCTTAACGCTAAGCCTGTTATTTCCACACGTTGAAGCAATCAACCTATTAGAAATGCCTGTACAGCAAGGTTTACTATTGTCTGCGTTACCGGTGATCTTTACTTCGTTTGGTTTTCACGGCAGCATCCCCTCTATCGTCCGTTATGTTGGTGTTGATATTAAAACGCTGAAGAAAGTGATGATCTGTGGCGCATCTGCACCGTTAGTTATCTACCTTTTATGGCAAGCTGCGACTCAAGGTGTGTTGAGTCAGACAGATTTACTGGCTAATAACTCTTTAACGAGCTTCATTACATCACTGAGTTCTGTATTACAACAACCACAAGTCAGCCAATCTGTGTCTGTATTTGCAGATCTAGCATTAGCAACGTCGTTCTTAGGGGTGAGTTTAGGTTTGTTTGATTTGTTATCAGGCATGATGAAACGCGCTAATAGCACCCTTAACAGCAATGAAAGCAGCTCTACTATGAGCACTGATAGCAACTCACACCGAATGAAAACGGCACTTGTGACCTTCTTACCACCATTAGCTTTTGCCCTGTTTTACCCACAAGGTTTCATTACAGCTTTAGGTTATGCTGCAATTGCATTGGTGATATTAGCAATCTTCTTACCTGTTGCTATGGTAACAAAACAGCGTAAAGCACAAGCAAGCGGCTACCGTGTTGTCGGTGGAAATGTAACGCTAGTACTTGCTAGCTTGATGGGTTGTTTAATCATCGCGTCACAATTTTTACAAATGGCGGATGTGATCCCAGCGGTTGGTTAGAGCACTTAACAAAAACAGTGAATTGGCCATATAAATAAGCCCCGCTATCAATACATGATAGTGGGGCTTATTATTTAGTGCTGATTGTTATTTCAGAGAATTACTTTCGTTAATCTTTTAACTATTTCTTTTTCCACTGACCTGGAGCAGATTCAATAAACTGGCCTTTCTCTGTCATCGACATGGCTTTTTTCGCTGCACGGGCAGAGATAGCGTTCACGGTCACATTATGCTTAGTTGCTAACTCTTGATATTTAGCTTTACGTTTCTCATTTACTTCTTTGATTAACGCGTTTACTTCACCACTTGGCTTTACTGCTCCGAGGTAGCCATTAACTTGTTCGCCAACTAACCCAGCTTGTTTTGCGGATTGTAAATCAATTGCTTGTACCGAAAAAGACATCGCAAATAAAATAATTAAGGTTGAAAAAATTCTTTTCATTGTAAACTCCATTTTGGCTAGAATAACTCGTCATCGCTAAATACATCATCTAGCTCTTTATCAACTTTTACTTTGATTTCATGATCAATTTTTACATTTAAATTGATCACAATCGGTTTATCGGGAACGGCAAGCTGTACTGTTGGCGTACAACCAGCAATAAGTACAAGTAAACTTGCACTAAATAACAGTGCTTTCATATTATATCCTTATGGGTTATTCATTTTATCCAGTGCATCATACATCGAATCATTAATTCTTAAACTACGAAAAAGCTGTAATATATTTTCTTCATGAGAATAATTAAATTCAATCGGACGCTCAACACTTGGGTTACGCCCTTTAATATTAATTACTAACTTAGTATCTCCGCTTGGTTTAAAGTTCACATCACTGTGTAAGCGTTCGTAATGCAGATTTTCTAATAATTCTAACGCATAGCGTAATTGCGGTTGAGTAAGCTTTAGCTGATCGATAGTCACATTATCTTTAATTTGAATAATACCGCCCTGACCTTGCCCTTCGATTATGCCATCGGTTATCGATACCGCAGCTCCTTGCAGGACAAACGGTAAATCCGCCTTTAATAATCCAGTCACTTTCACGCCTGGAACTTGATATAATTCAATAGCCTCTGGTAAAGATAGGTTGCGAACCCGTATCTGACCAACAATATAATCAAAATCAGTAATTAACAATGGTAAAACGGAGACCTGACCTGAGAAAATCTCAGCAGTGGCATTATCAACCGCCACTTGCAACTGTCCATCTACTAGCGACACCAAGCCTGATACCGCTATATTATCAACCACTGGCCCCATATTTACGGCTGCTACATTACTATCAATTATGCACTTAGCCATTAATGAGGCCGCAATATCAGCATCCTTGCTATCCATGTTACAGCGCCAACTGGTTTTCAATTCTGAGGCGGTAATATCCTTAAAATGTGCACTGTCTGCCGTTAATTCACCGCTAAAATTTGCCGTCAAGTAAGGCTCTTTTGCATTTAAGTTCAACCTGTAGTCAAGCTTATTAGTGACGAGCGCAATGAAGTCTAATCCTTTCGGTAAAGGATATACATCGGTAATTAACGATGGGATATTTTGTACTGGTAGCTGCCATTGACCTTCCGCTTTAATTGGCTCGAGACCTAATAAACTCAAGGTATTTTGACTTTTTAGCACTGCATCATCGAGTTGCCAATCTGAGTTCAACACAAGCGTCTTGCTATTAAAGTCGACTTTATGCACGGCCGTTAGCGTCTTTATCTTATAGGTTTGTTGATATTGGTTATCCAGCAAGCTTGTTTCGAAAATGCTAGTAAAGGGTAACACCTTATTATTATTGATATTAATCTTTGTAGGTGTCCGTAATTCAACCGAAATATTGTCACTCGATATGTCGGTATAGTTAAACTGTTGCGCTGTTATCCTTGCTCGCTTAACAAGTAACTCAATCGGTAATGCCTTACTTGTCAGGTTTATTTTTGCATGCCCTTGCACTGCGACTTGTATCGGCATCGGCGCAAGTCCATCAACTACATTAATATATCGACTGTTACCATCAACAGTCATATCCCAGGCACTTTGCAAAAATTGCGGCGTCAGTAGTAGCTTATTCACTTGCAGCGCTAATTTATTTCCCGACATAGATATGGCAGTCGCGAGCTGTTGCGCAGTGACCTGCCAGTTTTTTATGTCGCGTTCTTGCATGTCTGATAATATGCTTAATTGTAAAGCTAACGGTAATTTCGGCGTGATAGTGACAGGCGTTAGTTTACTTTTTAGAAAAGGTTTTGTTTGTAGAGAGGCTTCTGTTTGCTGAAAAGGTTGGCATACGGTGTTTGTCATATTAACCAATGAGCCAAATAAAGCGCAGTTATCTGCAGACACTGTAATAGGATCTATATTAACCAAGTTTAAATCGACTGTATCTGCCAGCCAAGTATTATCCGCTAGTGTTAGTTCGGTGGTTAAGGTTAGGTTTACATTGGTGATTAAGGCTTGCTGCGCTTTCTTTAGCTCCCCATCATTAAGCCAAACAGATACCGCGACACGGTCTATCTTTTCAGGATTAAACGTCAGGTCGAGCTTGAGCGAACCAGATGGTAAGCCGGTAAACCCGGGAAATAGCAGACTTATTATTGGTTTCGTTTGCGCTAAGTCTGCAAGTAATGTACCGCGAACTTGTTTATTACGCCCTTTGCTAGTATTTGCATTACTGTCTTCGTTAATAGCATTATAATTAAATTTTGCCGTGAGTAATTGCTGCTCTTGTAGCCAAACAGAAAAACCAAACTCAGGCTGCGCGTCGTTATAACGATAGACAATATTTTTAACATCAAGGGTATTTAAGTTTAGGCTTGCCCAAGAATGTAATTTTCCCGTAGCAAAATCAGGTAAATTGTCACCTCGAACTGTAATATTGGTAATGTGCAGTTCGGGGACCCAACGAGGCAACGTAGGCATGAGCAGTGCTGTCGTTGTAGTGCTTGATTCAGCGTCAGTGGCTTGCACTTGAGTCGCTTGCTGAAACTGCAAATAATCTATGCTTAAATCTAGGTTAGCCAATGTGATGCTTTCAATAAACCAGGGCTGCTGTAAATCAAACTGCATCATTAAGCCGGTTAACTGCTCGACTTTAACACCGTAGTTGTTAGCAAAATGATTGCTCACTTTAATAATAATGTTTTCACGATAGCTAAAGGCAATGGCGACACTTAACATCATCAATATCGAGAAACCTAAGATCCAACGACTTAGATGAAATGATGCTTTTTTTACTTGCTGCTGTGTCGACATTAAAAAAATAATCCTTATAAATATAACTGTCTATCTAATTTAGTATCCTGAACTACAAGTGTAATCAAATCAAGTTGCTCATTCTGCCAACACAACTGTAAAAACGAAAGTATAATAATAATAGATATATCTATATAAACATACTTATTGATTTGCATTTAGCACCTTATTAATTAAACACAAGCCTTTAACACTATGTCTCATTTAGGTAATATCGCGCCACCCACATACAACCCTAAAGTGTTAGCATGAAGCATCGCGGTTTTACTCTCATCGAATTAGTCATTGTTATCATTGTACTAGGCATATTAGCAGCAACAGCAGTTCCTAAATTTATTAACTTACAAAACGATGCTGAAAAAGCGACATTAAGGGGACTTTCAGCTGGATTTAAAGGAGGGATTTCTATTATTTCTTCTAAACATAGACTTGAAGGTGAACCGGCGGTTATGACTGTAGGTGGTAATTTATTGTCTTTTCAATCTCATGCAACTCCAGATATTATAAATAATCCAGTTGCACACTTTGACGGTGTCTGTGTTTTGATTTGGGACTCTGCCGTAGACGGCATTTTAGCATCTACAAGTGATAGTAATGACAAAGTGCTCACGGCATTAGACTACAATGGTAATTTAGCCACTGTACGCTGCAATTATGCCTATAAAGATGTTGGCTCTATTTTATACAGTCAAGAAACTAACTCTATTTGCGTCCAATATACTGGAGATCCTGAGCCAGAAGCGTGTAAACTATAAATCAACTTCAATTCAGCTTTGATACAATGACTTAAATGGCAAAACCAAATAAGAAAGGCCCAACACAAACCGTTGAGATATTTTGCAGTAAATGTAAAGCACTGCTGTTTAAGTATCGTAAAGGTGGGAAAGGTAGTCTCGTGAAGTGTTTTAAAGAGCGTATCGTCACCGACTATTGCGAAACGCCCTGCACTTGCCCTAAGTGCGAGCAAGTGTTTGCCAGAGATACCTTGGTACGAGGCACCCCAGCCTACAAAATGGTGGGTGGTAAAGTAACAATGAAATAATAACTGAGTAGGCAAAGTTCTGCTTAGTTATAAATCTCACCGCGAAATTCCACTTGCGTTAAATACAAACGCATTTCGAACTCGAGCTGATGATAATCAGGTAACATGTGCTGACAAAGCTTATAGAAGGCTTTGTCGTGGTTTTTCTCTTTCACGTGTGCCAGCTCATGTACTGTGATCATTTGCAGAAATGCTTCAGGGCAACGTCTAAACATATCACTAATACGGATCTCGTTTTTACTCTTTAATTTATTACCCTGCACACGTGAGACAAACGTATGTAAACCCAGCGCATTATTCACCACATGAATTTTAGGATCATAAATGATCTTACTGATCGGTGATGATTTCTTTAAATAATTGTTCTTCAAATCCATCACAAACTCACGCAATTTCTTATCATTGGTTATATCGTGGGTTTGCGGATATTTAGTTAATAAGAACTTACCGAGTGTATCTTGTTCTAACATCTGTTTTACTTGGCTTTTAACTTGATCTGAATAAGCCGTTAGGTATTTAAGTGCAGTTGAATCTATTTTTGAAGTGGACATAAGTAACTAGATGCTGGTAATTTGAATAACGCCTATTTTACCTTATCCTCTGCTAATCTGATAGTCTATTACAGGCTTAAATGACAAGGTTAAATAAGCAGTTGATCAGCGTTCGATATACTTTTACAATAACCTTTTTATAATTATGGATGCACAGTTATGTCATCAGATACTTTAGGTACCAGCGCAGTTTACAAGCGTATGGAACAAGGCTATCGCGAGAAAGCCCTTAAGTTATTCCCATGGATATGTGGCCGTTGTACACGCGAATTTGTTTATTCTAACTTAAGAGAGCTAACGGTTCACCACATGGACCATGATCACAG
Source organism: Moritella sp. F3 (assembly GCF_015082335.1). Lineage (NCBI taxonomy): Bacteria > Pseudomonadati > Pseudomonadota > Gammaproteobacteria > Alteromonadales > Moritellaceae > Moritella > Moritella sp. F3. The sequence continues at coordinate 365,833 of NZ_BLRL01000001.1, forward strand.
TAACAACCCGAATGACGGTAGCAACTGGGAATTACTCTGCTTATATTGCCATGACAACGAGCATTCAAAATATACTGAGCACGATCAGTATGCGACAGAAGTTGAAGCTGGCGATAACAACCAAGAGTCAGCGACATACAACCCTTTCGCAGATTTAAAGTCGATGTTCAAAAAGTAACATTACTTTAAATAGTAAATGCTGATGATAACTTGTATATCGTAGATACTAAAAAGCCGTAATTACACTACCTCAAACGGGGTCATAATTACGGCTTTTCTATATCATCACAAGTCTATAAAGACGGCACCACTAGAATGGCTGGTTAACCATAAACCACATTTGTGCTTCTTCTTCACTTTTCGCATAATCAATACGCACGACAACGCCTTCAACGTTAAAGCGTAAGCCTAAGCCAGCCGTCCATTTAAGATCATCATGTAACTCAGCCATATCAAAACTATCAGCTACCTGGCCAGTTTCAACAAATGCACTCCACTGCCACCACGGGAAGCTATAAAACGGTAAGTTATGCAGCGGTTGCCAATGTGGCTTTACGCGGTATTCAGCGCTATATGCGACAGCACTTCGACTGTAGAACTGACCTGATGAATAACCACGTAAGCGGTTGAATCCGCCAAGCTTAATACCGGCGAAAGAAGGTGGACGGTGCATATCTCCGGTCCCACTACCACTTTCCCAAGTAGGGGTGTCAGCAAGATAATAATTAAACGCTAAGACTTGCTCTTTAAACAGCACATTTTCATCAAGCGGCACGAAAGCACTTTGCTCAATTTCCCATGTGGTCCAGCTATTACGCTCGTCATCACCAAAGTCACGGCGCACTGTGAATCGAGTTTGACTACCCGACTCCGTATCACCAACACTGTCGCGATTATCCCAATTAAACTGTAACTCTAAGCCTTGCGCAGCATCAGGTAGATGATCATAATTAGTCACATCACGCTTCTGCTGAAATGGCGTTATGTTAATACTGGTAACGCCAGATTCGAGCGGGTTAAACGTTATATCACCACGCTCCTGCCTTAAACTACGAGCACCGCCATTAGCCCCTAAACCCCAAGGTAATACATATTTAGCATTAACTCGTAACGATGATTCAGTTCCTTCGGCAATGATCTTATTCGTTGCAAGCGGATCGTTTGGCGTTCTTGCAGCAGGAACATAATAAATACCATTACTCAAGTAGCTACTGTAATATTCAGCTGAAAACAACCACTGCTTTAAACCTGGTAAGGCATAATTATTAAGTCCGACAAAACCAATATAACTGTCGTTTTCACTGTATAAACCTAGACCAAATATCGATGCTTGCGGTTGCCCTGCATGCTTAATAATACCGGACACACCAACTGCAGTACCCAATTGTTCTGTTGATATAATAAAAGGCACACCAGCGACTTCAGTATCAAAGTGAGGCATAGCTGTTACTTGCTCTGCATTTGAACTGACAGTAGCATCACTACTTTCAGTACTGTTTCCCGCACTATTTTCCACACTGCTTTCGCTAGTATTCTCAATGTTATTTTTTGTAGTTTCTTCGGCATTCACCGACGTCGGCACCAGTAATGCGCTACATAACAGTGAGGCACAGATATTCTTATAAGACACTAATACTCCAAAGGGATCGTAAATAAAGGCAGTGATCAAGATAGCTCAGGAAGATAGCCCAAAATTATCTATTTGTACACGGTAGTAAGCCACTAAACAGCTACTTCAATCTAATTAATTATTAAACATAATCAATTACAACAAACTCTGATTATTTTATCCTCTTATGTAAATAACTGTATCCTTCACACTATTAATCTATGATTAAGGATAATAATTTAAACTCGTGTTATAGAATAAATACGAGAGTAAATTGAAATGTTCCAGTGATTTTAGATAGAAATACAAGGTTAATAATGAAAACAGTATTTTTAAGTTTATTCATTATACTCACGAGTAGTTTTTACTCGACGGTGAGTATTGCGAAGCCATTATCCTATTGGGATAAAAGTGTTCCCTCAATGGAGCAAGATATTGATCATAGCCAGTGGCAGCAAATTCTAAATCGCTACTTAATCGTTGGTAAGGACGAGACTGCTATTAACTTGTTCAATTACCAAAGTGTCACTAGCGCAGATAAAGTCATCCTTAAACAATACCTTACTCAATTGCAAAGTATCAACCCGTTGTTGCATACCAAATCTCAGCAGCAAGCTTATTGGATCAATTTATATAACGCGCTAACCGTACAGTTGATACTCGATAACTATCCAGTCAAATCGATTACTAAACTCGGTGAACGTTTCTTTTCTTTTGGTCCCTGGGATGACGATGCGGCAAAAGTTAATGGCAAGACTTTAACGCTAAATGATATAGAGCATGAAATACTGCGTCCAATCTGGCAAGACCCACGTATTCATTATGCAGTTAATTGTGCAAGTTATGGCTGTCCTAACTTATCAGCAACAGCCTTTACATCCCAAAATGTAGAGCAACAGTTAACAGCAGGCGCTTATGCTTATATCAATCACCCACGAGGCGTCACAGTTAAAGGCAGTGATTTGGAAGTATCAAGTATCTATGAGTGGTATGCGGAGGACTTTGGCGATAATGAAAAAGCGTTGGTTAAGCATTTACAGCGCTATGCAAATCCAACATTAAAGCAAGCTTTGCTGATGTTTCAACAAAGCCCTGGAGATATAGATTATGAGTATGATTGGCGCTTAAATAAAGCTGAGTGATAAACTTTTAATGAAAAGGATTCATCGTGATGAATCCTGCCGCTATGAAGTATGAGTTGTCACGCGGCCGGTATTAGAATCATAACGGATATATAATTCAAGATTACTTGTTCTTTTATATAAACACACTCCAGCAGGTTCGAGTGCATCAACCATAGGCCCATAAAAAGCAGTGAAATCATCACCATACCCTGTGTCTAGATCTAATGTATTACTACCCGTATTCAAGATCGTATTCCACAATGAGGCACAATCAGCAACATTCCTCGTTTCAATTGTAGTCTCAGAACCAACAAAGCTCTGTGCAGGCCAGCCATCTTCAGTAAAGTCAATTTGCCCTGCAGTCCCCACCCCATAAAGTTGAACATCATTGTTTAACTCTACGACAGTTGAAGAACCCATGATAATCCATTTACTGTGCGCTAGATTAACCGCACTTTGCAATGCTCCACCAGTACCCTCGACAACGGCAATATCGGCGTCATCGGCGAGGTTTAAAAATTTAGGTAATGCGGTTGCAGATAAAACCCCAAGTACAATAATCACAATAACTAATTCAATTAGGGTAAAACCACGTTGATGCATTTTCAAAATTTAAACCTTTCTAACAACTAAACAGCTGCACATTATAGTGCAATAGCTCTAACTTTATAAGTGTTATCTTATCTTTCGCTTTTCGAACTTTCAAAATAATAACTAATACGGCTTCTCGGATTAAGATATTCAAAAATTGCTTCTGGTAATTTATCTGGCTTAATCACAGCAGTAATAGATAATTTACGCTCTTCCAAGTCAATAATCGGCGCTTCAGCTCGGGGGACTTCTGCATCATAAATTAGAATATTAGGATATAGTAATCGATCAGAATTCACTGATATAACCATGCCTATTTGATCATTAGATAAACGAACAACACTCCCTGGAGGATAGATACCGAGTACTTTAACTAATAGTTTTAAATCACTATTGTTATATTTATTTACGTTATTTTTATATAACCAAGATAGTGCGTTAGACGGCACCCTCGCCTTACTGATATCTGCCGGATGACAAAGGGTATCATATTTATTAACCACACTAACAAGTTGCGCAAATGCGTCAATATCATCCCCCGCTAAACCTTTAGGGTAACCGCTACCATCTAATAGTTCATGGTGTTGGGCAATAATGGCTTTCGCTGAATCGGGGAAAGTATCCACTAAATTAACAATATCAAGCCCATACTTAGGGTGTAGGTTCAGAAAATTCTGCTCAGCACTAGTAAGTGGTGTCTTTTTACGTAAAATTTGCGGTGGTATTTTCAACTTACCCATGTCATGAAACAGTGCACCCATACCAATATTTTTTATGACACTAGCATCTAAATTTTTCATTCTAGCCAGTAACATAGCGAGCACGGATACATTTAATGAATGGTAGTAAATGTTTTCATTTTCTTTAGCTTCACTCATCAAATGCAAAACAATATGCTCTTCTTTTAATAACGAATCAACCATATTGCCAATAAGTTGCTCTGCATCCTCAATAGCATTCAATGGTCGACTTGATAGCTTAGTCATCAAAGAGCGAACTTGAGTCATTGCCGATTGAAAGTTTTTTTCAGTTTTGGTTATGCGTCGTCGATGGCTCTTTAATTTTTCAATACCTTGCTGTTTTCTCTCCCATAACTCACGTCTGATTTTCTCAAGATCGATTGTAGGATCAAGCTCGGGTTTAGAGCCTAACTTCTGAACCGGTAACAAGCCATTATCACTGCGTTTTGGATAAACAGTCACGTGTGAAATACCAAGCTTGCGTATAAGCAAGATTTGTTCTTTCGAATCAACTTTAAAATTATTGAACATGAAAGGATGATCACACCAACCCAATGGTAACTTTACGTAATTACCGACTTGGATACGATCAACTGAAACTTTAATACCACTCATAATAAACCATAGACCATTACAGAATGGCCATTTTAGTGGAACAACCTAATATTTTAAAGATGTTTTTATTGGATGGGAACGATAATAATATTTATCATTGATTTTAATCATGCATTACACCGGAATAGTACATGATTAATTGCTGACAGATAGAGGGAAATATAGAGATATAAATAGGTTAGCAGGCGTTATCTAGCAAAGAGACAACTTACCTGCTGTTCGGATAAATACTAATGTGCTAGATTCCAATCAATGCATTGCTGTAGCGTTATTCCACTACCACCAAATATATCCAACGCACTGCCAATCGTTAAATCAACCTTACCACTTGATAACCGATCAACTAAGACCAAATCCTCGATACTGCGCGCGCCACCAGCATAGGTCACAGGTATTGTTGCACATTGACCTAATAAACCAACAAGTTCTTGATCGATACCATTTTGCAGCCCTTCAACGTCAGCAGCATGAATCAGAAATTCAGCACAATGCTCAGAAAGCTGATGTAATGTATCGGCGTTGACAACGGTATCCGTCACGGTTTGCCAACGATTAGTCGCAATGTTCCAACCTTGTGCCGTTTTTCTGCAACTCAGATCTAAAATCAAATGCTCTTTACCGACAGCCGCTTTCAACTGCGCTAATTTATCCCAGCTAAATTCATTACCATCAAACAAGTATGACGTCACAATGACATGGGAAGCCCCAGCCTCTATATATTTAGCTGCATTGGTTAAGTTAACACCACCACCAAACTGCAAACCACCAGGCCATGCTTGTAATGCGTTTAATACTTCAGATTCATTATTTGGGCCTAGCGCAATGACATGACCACCACGTAAGTCGTGTTGACGGTAAATATCGGCGTAATAAGCCGCATCATATTGGCTAATAAAATTAGTTGCAGCACCTTGTTCATTCAAGCTACCACCAACAATTTGCTTTACTTTTCCCTGGTGTAAATCAATACAAGGACGAAACTGAGTCAAAACAACACTCCTCTGTTAAAGACAAAACGATCAATTCCTGATCATTGAACACGCTAAGTATAAAAATATAACTGACAGTATAACCACAATATAAACGTAATGCGGTGATTTTCAGCATTTTAAATAGTTAATGGTACTGTCATAAAGAATTGTTAAATTAGAGTTAAAAATCGAATCAAAACACTTACATTATATGATACCCTCCCATTGGTAACCCATAAGAGTTAGTTGTGACACATAGTTGTGAAAATAGTGTAAAAAGCACTGCTGATTCAGTGACATATTGCACTAGCCTAGCGACATAAAATTCTAGCCTAATGGCTTACAACGTTATTTACCCAAAATATATGTACTACATACTCGGAGCTAGATTTGCAAAAGATTAAATTATCACTGACTAATTATACTGCCATTGCCTTCTCAGTATTTCTATTTATCACGATCAGTATATTAATTTCAATCAGTTATAATCGTATGTCAGAGATGGCTCAAAACTCTGTATCACAACAGTTCCAACGTTATGTCGACGATATCTACACTTCAGTGAGTTATAAATATAGACCCATCACTCAACTTTTTGGTTACCTGAGTACTAGCGCTGATTGGGATCACGAGCAAGCCGCTGATATCAGCTTAATCAAAGCAATAGACCTGACTCGATATCTCGCCAAAGATACCTTAACGAATTCCATTTACATGGGTTTCCCAAATGGCGATCTGTTAGGTGCTCATAAACTCAGTTCTAAAACTAAACAGTACTATTATGATGCACCTGAACACGCTAAATTTGTCATCGAAACACTAACCTATAAGCAAGTAAATTCAAATGAACTGACTCGCGTTTATCTCAGCAACAGTTTTGACATCATTGATACAACAGTAACTAAAAACGATACATTAAATATATCTGAACGGGCTTGGTACAAAATTGGCAAACAGAGTCCAAATCTCGTGCCAACACCAGTATACAAAGATTTAAGAACCAATGAAGATTCGTTGACCTTGGTACAAAGGCACAAGTTTTCCGATGTTGTTATCGCCACCGACCTGAATATTAGAACCATCGTCGATAGTCTAAAAGCCTCTGATTTAAGTGATGATGCTATACGTGTATTATTTGGTGACAAAGGCCAATTTGTTGTTTATCACAATAGCGATAGCCGTTTTTCAAATTTCAATGACACAACGGATGATGTGGGTCTCAATGACTTATTGCAAAGAGATAAAATTAAATCCATCATTAAAAATAATCTGAATAAAAAGAAGCTTTTCACCTTTCATTTCAAAGGTAAAGAATGGCTCGCACAAAGTCATACAATCAATTTTATGCAGAACAACAATGCACGTCTTCTCATTGCAGTGCCTAAAGATAGTATATTAGGCCCATCAAAAAAAATGCTCCATGAAACGATGTTAATACTCGTTTCAGTCGGTTTGTTATTCATTCCATTAAGCTGGTTATTCAGTCGCGTATTAACACGACCTCTACGTACACTCTCAGTGCAAATTAAACAAGTTACTGCGCTGGATGTATCTGAAACAACAACAAAAATATCTCATATTGAAGAAATCGCTGAACTGCAACTCTCTACAGCTAAAATGAGAAAAACACTAGATGATTTTTTACGCTTACTTACTATGCTTTCAAATGAACAAGATATTCATAGCCTATTAGAAAAAACCTGTGATAAGGCCAGCGTAATGCTCGATGCTGATAGTGCTTTTGTATATTTAAAATCTGAAGAGGATGGCAACATTTTAGAGCCCTTTATTTTACATACTCAAGATGCCAAAATTAATGCAGATATAACACAGTGCCCTCGCCTCTCGACACAGTGGCCGTATGAAAAATTAAGAAACAATGTCAATGTGAAGGACATTCAATTTAATCTTATCCATCCAATGCTTAAAACTGCGTTAATTAAAGCAGGAATACACCCAGAAAACAGTAATGTTTATACGTTAACCATTCCTTTGGTCGATCGCAGCGGCAGTATTCTCGGTCTCATTGGTTTTAGTTACGATCAATGCCTTGATGGAGAAGAACTAACGCATGTCATGGGCGTGGCAAAAGCATTATCTGATTTTGTTTCACTCTCTTTTGAAGGCCAGGACTTAATAGCCAAACAAAAAGACTTACTCAATTCATTTATCAAATTAATTGCTGGCGCGATTGATACGAAATCACCTTACACAGGCGCTCACTGCCAGCGTGTACCAGAACTTGCAAGTATGCTCGCAGCCGAGGCATCTAAATCAACACAAAGGCAGTTCAGTAAATTCAATTTGGACTCAGAAGGCTGGGAGCAGCTCAATATCGCGGCATGGTTACATGACTGCGGTAAGGTAACGACACCTGAGTATATAATAGATAAAGCAACAAAGTTAGAGACTATTTATAATCGTATTCATGAAGTTAGAATGCGTTTTGAAGTACTTATCCGCGATGCTCAGATTCAAGCATTGACGGCTATATCACAAGGTGAATGCGCAAAACAAACCAACAATATCCTGGCTGGAAATATAGCTCAAATTGAAGATGACTTTGCATTCATCGCTAAGTGTAATCTCGGTGAAAATAAGATTGATGACGATGCGGTAGCCAGAATTGAATCAATCTCTCAGCAGACTTGGTTACGCTTCCTTGACGACGAACTTGGGCTTTCTCCCGCTGAACGATCACAAAAAAATAGAATAGCATCTATCACACTCCCTACCATGGAACCCGTGTTGTCAGATCGCGCTGAACACATGATTTCACATATAGATAACTCATTGGAATTAGAAGCTCACTTACGCTTTAACATGAAACGTCCGCTACAACGTAATAACCTGGGCGAACTGCATAACCTCATGATCCAACGTGGCACCATTAATGCTGAAGAACGCTACGTCATTAACCACCACGTAATCCAAACAATCACAATGCTGGAGCAACTGCCGTTACCACCCCATCTAAGCCGAGTACCAGAGATCGCAGGTGGTCATCACGAACAATTAAATGGTCGCGGTTATCCACGAGGTTATAAAGAAGATGAAATATCACTTGAAGCACGTATATTAGCTATTTCAGATGTATTTGAGGCATTAACAGCCAGCGATAGACCTTATAAAACAGCTAAATCACTGAGCCAAAGTATTAAAATATTAAGCTTTATGAGTAAAGACAGACATATAGACAGCGATTTATTTAAACTATTTTTGAGTTCCGGAATTTATCTTGATTATGCACACAAATATCTTAAACCAGAGCAAATTGATCATGTTGATATTTCAGAATATTTATAGCTTAAGTAAATTATAATATAGCGAATGCAATATAGTGTAAACAACCTAGTCATTTAGTAGTACTAGCTGTGATAATCGCGCAAACAAACATATAGACGCGATAAATAGCTAGGATATAACAATGAAAAAAAATGGGTTTACCTTAATTGAATTGGTGATCGTCATCATTATTCTAGGCGTTTTAGCTGCGACAGCAGTACCAAAGTTCATTAATTTACAAAGCGATGCACGTATAGCTACGCTAGAAGGCGTTGAGGGGGCAATATTATCAGCAAATAATATTGTTTATAGCAAAGCAGTTATACAAGGTATTGAAAATACCAAAGGCGCAATCTCAACAGGTAGCAGTGCATTAGCAAGGTCAGTCACGTCGACTTCTGAAAACAGTATCGATACGTTTAATGGTAACATTGTCATGACACCGGATAACTTAAGAAAAGCCATGACAACATCACTTCACATTGTTGAAGCACTTGATGGTGAAGAGCCAAACGCAGATACAACTGTTTATCTTTCTATTGATATGACGACAAGTGACGATATTCTAGAAAGTGAATGCTTTGTTGGCGTCGCAAATGACGGCGAAGACGGAAGCCTTTACTTTGTTGGGGATAAATCAAACTGTTAATTCTAGATACTAAATGAGGTTTTTTCTATACGCTAGAAACTAAAACGCCATCTACAGAGAGATGGCGTTAAATTTTGAATTCCTAGATATTAGTAACCTAAGTGTCTTGGGTAAGTGAATTTTGTGTTATATAAATCACCGAAAACAGGAGTTGCAGGTACTGAATTTTTCATAGGTCTCACCTTCTAAATCATTAATCAAAAATTGAACCTCGTGGCTCAGTTGATCTCGGTTCCTTGGAGGCGGTTTAACGGACTCATCCTTTGAGCATTTTTCTATCTTCTTTTTCAGAAGATGTGACCAATGTAACATAAATAATTCATTACGCAAGCTTTCATTTGAAACCAATCACATAATCAAACAAATAAACTAGACTTTTAGCGACCTAATTGTGTTTCCTTTCAGTCTGAAACAACAATCTACATATTTCTACGATATTTACCTCCAGTCAAATACAACACATCAGTTAACTGAGATAAACTCGCATAAGGCACCGCATTCATCAGCACAGCAAAGCTATTATCACCAGCCAATAATCCCGTCCTCATCGTATCCAATAACAACGCAGCCTGCAGTTTATGCTGTAACTTAAATTGTAATACACTGTCTATTTGTTGCTGCTTCTTAGTTTCACTACAACGCACTAATTCTTTATCATTTAATGGTGTCGTTTCATGCTGTTCTGGATCTCTGGACATGCAATTAACCCCCACCATATCAAGTTCGGCAGTGCCTTTTAACTTCTCGTAATACATGCTTTGCTGTTGTATTTGGGTGCGTTGATAACCAGTTTCAATTGCGCCAAGCACCCCACCACGACGGGCTAAGCGATTAAATTCGCCATAGACGGATTCTTCAACAAGATCGGTTAACTGCTCGATAATATAACTACCTTGCAAAGGATTTTGATTTTTATTTAAGCCAAACTCACGATTAATAATGGATTGAATCGACAGCGCACGATAGACGGAGTTTTCCGTCGGTGTCGTGATCGTTTCATCATATGCATTTGTATGTAAGCTATTGCAGTTATCACACAACGCATACATAGCTTGTAGACTCGTGCGTATATCATTCAAATCAATTTCTTGTGATTGCAGGCTGCGACCAGATGTTTGGATGTGATACTTTAATTTTTGGCTACGCTCATTGGCCTTATAGACTGATTTTAATGTTCTTGACCATATCCGTCGTGCAACGCGTCCTATCACGGCATATTCAGGATCCATACCATTACTAAAGAAAAAACTAAGTCGTGGTGCAACATCGTCAATATCCAAACCTTGCGCTAAATAATACTCTAATAACGTAAAACCATTCGCCAATGTAAAGGCCAGCTGCGTGATGGGGTTCGCCCCCGCTTCACCAATGTGATAGCCACTCACTGACACTGGGTAAAACTTCTCAATCGCGTTTTCACTAAAGTAACCTTGCATATCAGCCATTAACTTTAGTGAGAAATCGAGTGAGAAAATACACTCATTTTGCGCGATCTCTTCTTTTAAAATATCAGCTTGCAGTGTGCCTCTGACTTTTTGATAAGTCGCGCTTTTCAATAACATGTATTCCGTTTCTAAGCCAAGTAATTCACTCATTAACACCTGACCAGAAATGCCGAGTAATTTAAGCCCTAGACCTTCATGCCCTTGCGGCAACTCACCGCGATACACAGGCCGTTGTTTTGCCGTCATGCCTGTAGAAGTTAAATAGCGAGTTATGTGTTTGTTAGCTTTTGACCATAATTTCATTTTAGTTAAATAGAGTTCAACTTGTTGATCTATCGCGGTGTGTAAAAACCACGCCATCAGGACGGGTGCAGGGCCGTTAATCGTCATAGATACCGACGTGCCAACATCACAGAGGTCGATGCCAGAATACAGTATTTTCATATCATCGAGCGTCGCTATGGATACCCCAGACATACCAATACACGCAAACACATCTGGACTTAAAGCAGGATCGTGACCGTAAAGGGTATTAGGATCGAACGCCGTTGATAAGCGAATCGATTTTTGCCCTTTAATCAAATAATGAAAACGCTTATTGGTATCTTCAGCTAAGCCTTCTCCGGCAAACATCCGTGTAGGGTCTTCATCATTATGCCTTTTGGGGAAAACGCCCGCGGTATAAGGAAACTGCCCAGGGCAATTTTCATTCAGTAAAAACGCCGTTATATTATCCCAATGTCGCTCACTTGGTTTCACCACATGGGGGATAACAGTGCCGCTTAAACTCACAAAGTGATCTTTATGTTCACCATACGTTTGATGAGAATCGATGGTATCAACACCCTCTTCAATTCGTTTTAATGCCAACTCATCTTCGTCTCTGAACCAAGCCAATAACGCATGTCTAAGTGGCACTGACAGCTTAGCTAAAAGCTTGTTATAACGTGCTCGTAACGGTGGTAAGATCATTTTTAGCGAAGCATCTGTGACTAGAAAACTGTGCTCATCAGATTCATTGGCTATATCAGCCTGTGGGTAGCGCCCTAGTTTAGTCGGTAAACAAGGATCGCCGAGATCAGCTAACACTTGATAACAACTATGCAGTTCCCGTACTTGTGCTATTTGCTGCGCATTCGTATCGCTTAATTCTGCGTAATGATTATAGATACGCGTTAAATAATCCGGATGTTGTAAATTTAACTGACTTGCGGATAGCGTCCAATCATAACGGGGATAATGCGTGAGTACTTGTTGATATATTTTTTCAATATCAGGCTGTGTGGCAAAAGGTAACTGAGTGCCATATTTGGCCTTGAATTCGGTCATCAAAAATGCGATAAATCGATTAAAACCATGATCGTCATAGTGACTTGCGACCATCGGAAATACAGGCAGGCCATGACTCGCAGCATGCTTTACTTGCTGATTAAAGCGCCACTGTTGTTGTACGTCATTAAACGCATCTTCACTGCCTTGTTGATCTGCTTTATTCAGCACCACAGCATCGGCATATTGTAACATTTCAATTTTTTCTAGCTGACTACTCGCACCATAATCCTTGGTCATGAGATAAAGACTAAAATCAACCAGATCAACTATCGCGCTATCGCTTTGACCAATACCCGCAGTCTCAACTAACACCAGATCAAAGCCCTGGCTAATCAATATCGGCACACAAGTTTGTAACGATTGGCTGACCGACACATTAGCTTGTCGTGTGGCCATCGACCGCATAAATAACCGTTCGTGCGGTAAAGTGTTTATGCGAATCCGATCGCCGAGCAAAGCCCCCCCCGTTTTTTGTGCACTGGGATCCACGGCTAAATAGGCAATCTTAATATCAGGATAAAGCTGTAATAATGCCGCTAATAGTTCATCAATAAAGGTGCTTTTACCCGCTCCGCCTGTACCAGTAATCCCCATTACCACGCTTTTATTTACACCTTCAGGAGCTGGCAACAATACAGGTACAGCACTTGCTTTACTGCTATTAGCTTTACCACTATCATTAGCAATACTATTTATCGCTAATCTGTCTTGCTCAATAGCAGTGATTAACTGTCCTAAATACAAATCCGTTACAGGTTTTCGTGTTAATTTTTTAAGCTTAAATTTTGCGGTTGTTTTAGGTTTAACCGCGATTAAACGGCTTAATAAATCACTTATCATCTCATCTAAACTCAATACATCATCACTGGTATAAACGCGTGTAATGCCTTGCTCTTCTAATCTTCTCGCTTCAGCAGCAGAAATCGTCGCACCACCGCCCACGAATATTGCTGGTTTAGCGCCGACGTCGGCCAGACTAGATAATAAATAACCGAAATAAGCGTTATGCCCACCTTGATAGGAACTCATCGCAATGGCATCAACATCTTCTTGTAAGGCTGCAGTCACCACATCATGCACAGAGCGGTTAATGCCTAAGTGGATAACTTCAACGCCTCGCGCTTGTAATAACCGTCGTACAATATTAATTGCCGCGTCATGACCGTCAAATAGACACGTCGCAGTTAAAATGCGCAAAGGGAACTTGGTTGAAGTCATTTTCATCGTTCTTCACTCCGTATTTTTTATAAAACATTCTTGCTAACAATCATTTCTATTACGTTAATCTTCCAGAGCCAGATCAGCCATTAATACCGCGAGGAATCGAGCCGCTTCTCCCCCTGTTATCGACCGATGATCAAACGTTAAAGACAGTGGTAGGAAAGTACGTTCAACAATACCGGATTGATCGTCACCTTTTTTAGCCAAGAGTAGTTGTTGAAATAAACGCCCCGTCCCCAATATTGCGACAGTAGGTGGCATTACAATCGGATTGGCATATTTACCCACCATACTGCCAAAGTTAGACAAGGTAATGGTACTGCCACGCAGATCATCTGCAGCAATTTTACGCTGTGTAACTAACTCTTTAATCGTGTTAATTTTGTCCCGCATCGCCTCGGCACTGTAATTTTGTGCATCACGGATAACGGGAACAAATAAGCCATCCTTAGTATCAACAGCTAACCCTAGATGCATAGGGTTAATAATACGACGACCGATGGCATGGCTGTCATACCACGCATTTAGCGTGGGTTCGGCTTCACAAGCCAGCGCCATTGCTCGTATCATTCGAACCGTTATATCACCATGAGCAAACCAAGGTGTAATATCTGCATCATCATGTAGCGTAACAGGCACCACTTCGGCATGTGCTTGTGCCATGGCTTTTGCCATACTGCGACGCACGCCTTTTAATGGTACCAACTCACCAACATCAGCAAAAATTTTAACGACACGCTCCACATCAGCAGCTGTAACCGTGCTGTGTGGGCCCGAAGGCGTAACTATCGCTAAATCGATATTATATCTATGTGCGAGCGCACGAACTGCTGGCGTGGCTTTAACACCAATACTGCTACCCGATACCGATTGAGCTGTTTCTTTTAATTTAACTTCAGATGTGTGCAGTTCACCCACAACAGAGTTTGACGTTTTAGTCGGCTCCGCGGCTTGCTCTGAACCAGTGCTCGTAGCTATATCATCGCGGTCTGAAACCCCTGCTTCTTCAGAAAACTCAACAAGCGGATCGCCGGTATGAATAATATCGCCAACGTCGCCGTACAATTTCACCACTGTCGCATTCTCTGGACAGGGTATTTCGACAATCGCTTTAGCCGTTTCCATCGATACCATTAACTGGTCAGCAGTCACCATATCACCAGGTTTAACGAACCATTCAACAATCTCGGCTTCGGGTAAACCTTCCCCTAAATCAGGTAATTTGAATATATGCATTAGAACTCCATGACATTATTAACGGCGGTAACAATTCGCTCCACACTGGGCATATAGTATTTTTCCATTTTAGCCAGCGGCATGATGGTGTCGTAACCGCTTACCCGCATGACAGGGGCTAGCAACGTCATCAACCCTTCTTCCGCAATAATGGCGGCAATTTCAGAGGCTACACCACCGCTTCGCGGCGCTTCTGACACAATGACACAGCGACCGGTTTTAGCTATCGAGCTTAATATCGTGGTTTTATCAATTGGTTTGATACAAGCAAGGTCGATCACTTCAGCAGATATATTTCGTTCGGCTAATTGCTCTGCCGCTTGTAAGGTTTCATATAACATTGCCCCCCAACTGACTAGCGTTACATCTGTCCCCTCACGTAAGGTAAAGCAAACATCTAGCGGTAAAGCTTGGCCATTATTGTCAACCGATTCAGTCTGTAAACGATAAATTCGTTTCGGTTCTAAAAACACCACAGGATCAGGATCTCGGATAGCAGCAAGTAGCAAACCATAAGCACGACCAGGAGAAGAAGGAATAACAACACGTATACCAGGAATATGAGCAAAAATAGCTTCGGTACTTTCGCTATGGTGCTCCGGTGCATGTATACCACCACCATACGGTGCTCTAAGCACCATAGGACAGGTCAATCGACCACGAGTACGATTACGCATCCGCCCAGCGTGGCATAAGAACTGATCGAAAGCAGCATAGATAAAACCCATAAATTGAATTTCTAGCACTGGTTTCATACCTTGAGCTGCTAACCCAATCGCCATGCCGCTAATCAGTGATTCAGCTAATGGGGTATCAATAACGCGATCACGACCAAACTCAGCCTGCAAGCCTTCCGTCGCGCGAAAAACACCGCCATTAGCACCGACATCTTCGCCCAGCACGATAACGTCTTTATCTTCAGTCATTGCATCAAACAAAGCATGATTGACGCCATCAATAAGTGTCATGTCCTTCATTTTTCACCTTCCTGTAATAACGTATTTCGCACTTGATCTAACTGATCCAAATAATGGTCAGGTAAGGTTTCATACAAATACTCAAACATAGCCGTTGGTGATGCAGGGGGAATAGCAAGATAACGTGCTACCGCAGCATCAATTTCATCGCTACACGCTTCTTCGATCTGCTCGATACCTGCGTTATCAATGATCATTTCATCCAAGAGCAAACTGCGCAGTCGTGCCATAGGCTCTTTCTGCCAAGCCTCCCCAACATTGTCCACATCGCGATAACGGGATGCGTCATCGGCAGTGGTATGGTCGGATAAACGATAAGATATGGTTTCAATAAGATGAGGTCCTTTCCCGTCTCTTGCTCGGTCGATAGCGGCTTTTATTTTGAGGTAACATGCGATCACGTCATTACCGTCGACTTGCTCGCAACTCACACCACCAGCAATGGCTTTTTGCGCTAAGGTTTCACAGCTTGATTGTTCATCTCGTGGTAAAGAGATAGCCCACTGATTATTGTTAATGATGAATACCAATGGCAGATCCCATACGCCTGCCGCATTGACGGATTCATAAAAGTCACCTTTTGATGTTGCCCCATCACCACATACCACCACTGCAACACGCGGTTCCCTGCGTAACTTCATGGCATAACTGATACCGACAGCATGACAACACTGACTCGCAATCGGAATAGTGCAAGGCATGTCTTCTCGTGGTCCTTGAAAATCCATTCCGCGTTCATCACCACCCCAATACATCAAGATCTCTTCAGGTTTGACTCCGCGAATAAGCACTGCAGCCGTTTCTCGATAAGCCTGAATAAACACATCTTCTTCACGCATTGCTTTACCAATCGCAGCCCCAACCGCCTCTTGACCAAGGCAAGAGGCATAAGTGCCAAGGCGACCAGTACGTTGCAGCGCAATAGCTTTGCAATCAAAAGTGCGGGTAAATAACATCCAGCGATAAAATTCAACCAACAATTCGCTGCTCACGCCCGCAACAGAAAAGTACTCTAAGGACTCCGATAATCGCCCTGTTTCATCCAGATATTGGGTGTAGCCAACGCGGAAGGTATTCTCAGCCTGCTGTTTATTTTTGCTCATGGTCATCTCCGGAAAGTGGTCCCATCAATATCTGTTCAGCCAAACTATTCGCGACATCAACTGTTGAACGGTTTTGTTGCTCTGCTTGCCTGAATATGGCCAATAATGTGTCATATAATGCTGCCAGCTTATGTTGTACAACATCTGGTTTGTTCAAATAGGATATTTGTAATATGCCACCTGAATTTATTACATAATCAGGTGCGTAAAGAATATTTCTTTCCGCTAACCTTGCTGTCAGAGTAAGATTCTGAAGTTGGTTATTAGCAGAGCCAGCAATGATAGACGTATTTAGCCGTTCGATAGTATTAGGATTTATCACCTGACCTAGGGCACATGGCGAAAAGACATCACAATCGACAGCATAAAGATCATCACCAGTGACAATATCTGCATCAAACTCATCAACAAGCCGTTGCGTTGCTTGGATATTTGGATCTGCAGCCGTTAGCTTAGCGCCGTCATGATGCAGTAACTTAGCTAACGCATACCCCACGTTACCGACCCCTTGGATCGCAATATGTAAACCAGTAAGTGAGTCACGTTGCAGCTTAAATTTAACCGCGGCTTTAATGCCGTAATAGACCCCCTTCGCTGTATGCGGAGATGGATCACCCGAGGCCAACCCTGCGGTCGTGGTACACATAACATGGTCAGTTTGACTGGCTATCACATCCATATCCGCAATCGTCGTACCACTATCCATCGCGGTGATATAGCGTCCATTGAGGCTCTCGACAAACCGGCCAAACGAGGCAAACAGCGCCTTACGATCTGTTAAGTGCTTAGGCTTTAAGATAACGGCTTTACCGCCGCCAAAGGGTAATTTATTAATGGCTGTTTTATAACTCATCCCGGCCGCTAAACAGCAGGCATCCGTAATCGCAGCATGTGTCGAAGGGTAATCAATTATTCGACAACCACCAATAGCAGGACCTAACTTGGTACTGTGAATTGCGATAATTGCTTGTAATTGCGTTTCTGGGTCTCGCCAAAAGTGCACATCGCTGAATGGATATTGCTCAGCCATGTCAAATAGATCTATCGACTCTCTCGGTATTTTCGATTCTTTCGACACTTCCGATTCTATGTAGCTTGCCATGAACGGTTCTCCAACCTTAGGTTGTGAATACCCTGAAGATGCACAGTTAATTACATTTTAAGTCGTTGGGTATACAGGAGGTTACTCTATGAATAACTATAGACACGATACACAACAGTGCCCATGACCAGACAGGCGATATTGACTAATCGAGATAGAATCGAAAGATCATAAAGGCAGAATAGTGAGAAATCGAGACTGATATTCAACAAACTAAGGACAAGGTTTTATTGCCGCCAGATAAATTGATACAGCAGAAGGGCTAGAGCCATGGAATGCAAGCTTTACAGTGGTTAAATATACAACAGCAAGAGTTTAAAATCGAAAAAATAGTATCAATAATGATAGTGATACATTCTGACAATTATAATTTAGAGGATATTTTACGCCATTAGTATCAACATTGTTTGAATAATGCACTAACTACAAATTCAAAAGTAAAATATACGCCCTCCGGGCTTTTAATAATACGATAAAACTGTTCTACTTGTCATCAATCTAATCAAAATCTAATTTCAACTGAGTGTACACATAAGTTTACACGCTTATATCGGTATATGCTCAGTAAAATTATTCACTAACTCGACAAGATATACGTTGGAATAAAATAATGGCAACAGGTTCAAGAGCACAGTTTTCGTCTAAATTCGGCTTCATCATGGCTGCAGCAGGTTCTGCAGTTGGTGTAGGTAATATTTGGGGCTTCCCAACACAGGCAGCAAGTAATGGCGGCGCAGTCTTTTTACTTGTTTATCTATTAATGGTATTTGTTTTAGCATATCCATTATTAGTTGCTGAGTTAACGATTGGTCGTCATGGTCAAGCAAACCCGATCAAATCAATCCAGTCAATCTGGCCAAAACAAAAAATGGCGGCGGCGGGCTTAGGTATCGCAGGCATGGTTGCAGTATCGTTAATCTTAAGTTTCTACGGTATTGTTGCGGGTTGGTTGCTAGGTTCATTATTTGCCCCTATCTTCTCATTACTTGGCCTTGAAAGCGCTGCGACCTGGATTGAATCATTCAGCACTGAACGTAACCTAGTGATGATGATATTGTTTATGTTCATTACTATACGCGTAGTGAGAAGTGGTGTTACCGATGGTATCGAACGTTGGTCATCTCGCTTAATGCCGATGTTATTCGTATTATTTGGTCTAATGACTGCTTACATCTTAACGCAAGATGGCGCAAGCGAAGGCCTGGCTATGTACCTTATTCCTGATTTCTCACATTTAAGTTCAGACTTAGTGATCAGCGCGATGGGTCAAGCATTCTTCTCATTGTCTTTGGGTGTATGCACAATGATGGTTTACGGTTCATACCTAAGCAAGAATACCAACATTCCAAAAACAGCAGCACAAGTTGCCTTGATTGATACGGGTGTTGCATTCGCTGCGGGTCTATTGATTCTGCCGGCAATGTTCGTTGCTCAAAATAACGGTGTTGAAATATACGATGCTTCAGGCGCATTATTAAGCTCTGATACATTAGTATTTACGGTATTGCCTGCAATGTTCGATACTATGGGTAGCACTGGTATTATCATCAGCATCTTATTCTTCATACTTATGGTTATTGCGGCGTTAACCTCATCGATCTCGATGTTAGAAGTACCAGTATCATGTGCAATGGAAGAGTTAAACAAAGAACGTAATACTGTTGTTTGGTGGATTGGCGGTATCATTACGTTAGTATCAGCAATCATCGTATTTAACTTCGGCGATTTATTTGGCTTAGTAATTACAGCAACGACTGTTTATGCACAACCTATCTTAGCGTTAATCTTTGCATTACTTGTCGGTTGGGTGTGGCGTCGTGATCAACTGCTAACTGAAATCAAACAAGGTAACCCAGAACTTGAACAAGGTTTATTCTGGAAGATCTGGCCTTGGTATGTACGCGTTGTATGCCCTGCACTAATCATTTTAGTATTAGCGTCATAATCTAGCGTTAAGCTGGTATTACAAAAAGTATTAAAGAGAGCATTATAAAAAAGGCAGCTACTGGATACATTCCAACTAGCTGCCTTTTTATTATCTACACTCTTTCTTAGCTACAATCTATGTTTTTATCTACCGTTCATGCCTGTTATAGCTCGTGTAAAATCAATTCCTTATAACCTACTAATCCCAGGATTTCTTCATTTTCAATCACAGGTGTATGTGAAAAGCTAAAGCGTTCAAACAAACGTGCACAGTAACGAATGTCCATTTCTGGCGGTACCGAGACAATTGGCTTGGCCATGATTTCATAAATGTTAACGCGATCGGGTGAACGGTCTTTCGCCAATACTTGTTTAGCGATATCTGACAGTACCAAAATACCATATGCGTCATGCTGGTCACGCTTGTTAACAATAATAACCTTAGTATCATGTTCTTTCATTGCTGTAATAGCTTCACGAACCGTTTGCATTCCGTCCATGCAAATATAGTTTTGTGTCATTACCGCATTAGCTTTAATTACTACTTTACTCACAGTTCGTTCTCCACAGCTTTCGTTAATTGACTAATTTGATGATTAACACCAACAGCATCTTCTACATCGATTTGTACTGCAATACCTGAACCCGGCTTTTCATCAAACTGACCGACTTTGTTAATTTCTTCTAAAATATGTCGGCTTAAATGCTCTTCGACAATAAAAAGTAAAACATCACGCTGAGTTTCTAGCGTTAATCCAAAAAAGGTTTTCGATTGCTTAAGGCCTTCACCTCTGGCGTTGTTAATAATAGTGGCACCTGTCGCCCCCGCACTGCGCGCTGCATCCATGATACCGTCAGTAATGCCAGCCTCTACAAAGGCAACGATTAATTTAAAATGCATTTAATTCTCCAACAATTCAAAAATTTTACTGTGATTTTTTATTACGATTACGCTCGTTACAGCTATAACTCGTCACTGCTTACCAGTTAATCTGTTGCCACGTTTTTATCTCGCGTACTGATCCACTGCGATATTTGTGCGTATGCCATCACCGACATGATCGGGAATAAACTCGCAAAGGCAATAAGACCAAAGCCATCAATAATAGGATTACGACCAGGTACAGTTTCAGCTAATCCAAGTCCCAACGCCGCAACTAAAGGAACGGTCACAGTCGAGGTTGTTACACCGCCAGAATCATAGGCCAATGGGATTATCAATTTAGGTGCCACTAGGGTTTGTAATACGACCACCACATAGCCAGCCATGATGTACCAATGGATAGGGTCGCCGACAACAATACGATAGCAACCCAGTGAGATACCAATTGCAACACCAAGCGCCACAGAGAGACGTAAACCCCACACACCGATAGCGCCGCCCGATACCTCATTGGCTTTAATCGCGACCGCAATTAACGACGGTTCAGCGATAGTGGTCGCGAAACCAATTAAGAAAGCGAAAAGGTAAACCCAATAATAATCAGTCCAAACCAGCTCTCGCACTGTTTCTGTAACGATTTCAACATTATTCACTCCCGCTATAAACGCGGGATCCGTCAACTGCTGCGCCATTAGCCGGCCCAGTGGAAATAACGCCCACTCTAAGCCAATTAAAAACAGCGACAAGCCTAAAAGCACCCATAAGAAACCCATTAGCACTTTGCCCAAATTCGGCAGCGGTTTACGAATAACAGCAAATTGAAAACCAAATAATATAGCCGCAATGGGCAACACATCATGAAATGTGGCCGCAATCGTCGACCCTATTTGATTTAACATATCAATAAAGGTCATAGCATCACCATTCCATAAGCCATTACAAAAATCATCGGGTTAAGCGACGCTAACGCGATCAGACCAAAACCGTCAATCATCGGGTTTCTGCCTTTAATAGATGAAGCAAGACCAACACCCAGTGCAGTGACCAGCGGTACTGTAATCGTCGACGTGGTTACACCGCCCGAATCATACGCAATACCGATAATCTCAGGTGGCGCAAACATCGTCATGATCACCACCAGTACATACCCGCCAATAATGAACCACTGTAACGGCCAGCCTTTGATAATACGCAATACACCAAGCGCAATTGCAATACCGACACTCAGCGCAACACTCATTCTTAAGCCTTGTGCATAGTCATCCATCGCAATTTGCGTTGTACCAATAAGATCACCACTAGCAGCAACTCGTGCGGCCTCGGCGGCAACAGCAATGAGTGCGGGTTCGGCTACCGTGGTACCAAAACCCAAGCAAAAAGCAAAAGTTAATAGCCAGCCAACGCTACCTTTACGCGCAAACGCATGCGCCATTGATTCGCCAATAGGAAATAAGCCTTGTTCCAGGCCATGAATAAAGAAGGTTAGTCCTAGCAGTACAAACAGCACGCCAATAAGCAGCTGACTGACATTCGGTAATGGTTGTTGAATAACCACTAACTGAAAGAATAAGATGACAATAATAATGGGAGCAAGATCCCTGATACTTCCCAACATGAATTTAACTAGGGTTTTAAACGTGTTAACCAACATAGCCTCCTTGATTAGATTAATCACGCGGATACTAACGTACTGGAAAACTAAAAAATTGATCTAAATCAATGGAATTAGAGCTAACCCCATAGAGGTGCATTTAACAACAGTTAAACCTTGACTTAACTCACATGCAACAACAATGATAGATAAAGAAGCATTAATATTTATTTATGTAATCATAAAATTTGCTATTTACATAACATTAAACCGCCTATCCACTAAACCGTACGCTTGTATAAATTTGCTCTAGCTCTGCAACACTACATCGCTGCCAATGCTCAGGTAATTCGTTTCTTAAACAATGCTCTAGTTCAATAGATAAATAGACAAAAGATAATGAGTCAGCGTTTAAACTATGGAAATTTTCGTCGGGAGATAGTTCAGTTAAATTTAATGCTTCAATAAATAAGTGGCTAATACTCTCCCATTCTTTCTCATTTAACTCTAAAATATTTGAAATAGAACATAAGGTACGCTTAAAAAAACCAACGGTAGGCTTTTTATCGGCATGATTTGCAATCGTCATAAAATCATATTTCCCATTAGAGAGTAATGGAATATCATCAAATAGAGTGATGATGAATTTATCACGTGGTAATGAATAATAGCAGCTTAATCGTGTCAGTAACTGAGTTTTATCGACATCACCATGGCCTGATTCCAAGGCAATAACAATCGCCTTATCATTACCCGTCACTGCACTTTGCGGATAATCGGTTTTAACGAAGCTTTGCACATCATCGAGATTAATTCGTAATCCAAATAGTTTTACAAATCGTTTAGTACGGCCGACTAAATAAAAAAGATCATGATACGTTCTACAAGCAATATCACCTGTAAATAACACATCAGGTGTCTCATCGTCAGCTAAACCTGCGACTGAGTTGGCATAGCCCATCATCACGTTATTACCACGGTAAACAAGCTCACCTGATTTATCTAGCGCTTTAATCTCGTTACCTTCTCCATCAACAATATAGAGTTCGCCCTGCGGAATAGCGCGGCCGATGGAATTTGGAAAATCGACAGTCAGATGTGGTGGCAAGTAAGAGATCCTCGGCGAGGCTTCAGTCTGCCCATACATGACAAAAAAATCGACCCCATTAGCTTGCGCTTGTAATGCATATTCTTTGACTAAAAAACCTTCTAGCTTACCGCCTGCTTGCGTGACATAGCGTAAAGTAGGGTATGTTTTAAAATCAAAATTGGTCTTTAACAAAGCTTCAAAAGTATAAGGTACACCTGCAAAACTGGTCGCAGAATATGTCTCTAAGTCATGCCAAAACCCTGTATCTAATACGCAGTGAGCGGTAAAAACGGTACATGCGCCAGCTTGTAAGTGAGATTGTAAAATAGATAAACCATACGCATAATGTAATTTTAGATGAGCTAGAGCAATATCATTTTCAGTCAAATTTAAGTACTCGACTATCGACTCCGTATTTGACTGGATATTAGTAGCACTTAGCTTGACGAATTTTGGGGTTCCCGTTGTGCCAGATGTCGACAGCAACAGAGTTAAATTTGAATGTAACTGATAATTGCACTGTGAGTGCTGCTGAATTTCCCCAAGCCCATTTATAAGCAGATTAGGGTTATAACTATTAATAAGTTCAATCGATTTATCACTACTAAAGTTATCCATAAGGTAAACAACTTTATTACTTTTCAAGCAAGCTAAATAGCTAACCACCGACAAGATCGTATTTTTTGATTCAATAAATACTAATTCTTTGTTATTTCCGAGTTGCAGGGATAGTACATTAGCTTGATGCTCAAGTTCCGTGTAGGTTATGCGCTCACCACTGACTGCATCAATGACTGCAATATTATCTTGAAATCGGTCTAAGTCATTAAAGAACATACACACCGCCTACTTCTAAAAATAATTAGGTCATAATCCGATAAACAATTTAGATCTCTGTTTTAAAATCATCTTAATGATCACAAATGAAGATAACGACAGAAAAAGTGTCATTGCAAAACTTACTGATGCAGCAAATAACCCCGTCACTTCAACACTAAGGTATTGGTTATATACTATCCGGATGGTCGATATAAAATAGCCGTGCACAAAATATAAATAAAAACTTAAACGCGCGAACATATTGAGACATTTATTTTTCTTAGATAAATAGCGTTTTGTAAATGCTATCAAGATCACCGACAACGCCATTTTCCACAATAAATCGACTGATGTATTAAATGCGCCATCCCATGATAATGAAAGATAAATAATGATATAACCGACTAATATTATGCCACTATACTTTGTTAGCATTTCATAAATATTCGGTCGCTGCCAAAGTAACATACCCAATAAGTAGGTTGGTAAAAAATACACCGTCCAAATTACGTTATTCACACTAAAATCAGGGCGTCCAAACCACAATGCAGGTATTAACGACAGTATAAAAAAAATACCTAATAACTGCTTATTTTTAATATATAGAAAGCTAGGGCTGAAAATATAAAGTGGAATGATCATGGGAATAAACCACAGTGTGACGAGATGTGCCCCTGACAGCATAAAATACAGATATTGATATACTGGACCTAAACTATGTAACCAATTAATATCAAGCCAAAAATGGGTGTTTTTAAGCCCTGACATATAAATAACAATAGCTGGAATGGAAACGAAAAAATAAGGGATAATAACAATTTTAAATTTATGTTTTAAGTAATCAACATAATTAAAATTGGTCGATAACGATGAAAATAGATAACCTGCCACAACTACAAATAATATAGTGGTATTATCAAGTAATAATTCAAGAGCATACAACACCGGTGAGCCATCATTATTAATCGTGCCAATCGCATGAATTAACATAATTAATAGAATTGCAATCCCTCTAAAATTATTTATAAATTGCATCGTATCCCTACCTTCAACTTGTACCGCGACAACCAGTTTCCACTCATTTATCACTATAGAAGTATGGTAGAAATAACTTCAATTTCATGGCGCAGTTAGGTAAAAAGTAAGAGAATATAATACCTTACTTTATGGAATATAATTATATGCCAATATCTATAAAATGGCCAAAACCCAGACAAAAGAAAAGGTTAAAAACCACCTAGCAGCAATAATAAATGAAAGTAATTATATTCACTTATTATTGCATAAGAAAGTATCAGGTGATTTACAACACTGCGTTATTTACCGTCATTATATCAATGATATTTAAACCTGATTAAAACGTATAAGCGACATTCGCACGGACCTCCCGACCCGCTGCCGCAACACCATTAGATAGATAAGGTTCGTAATAGCGATCGGTCAAGTTCTTAAGCGTTAATCTCATTGTTAACTGCTCTTTATCTTTCAACGGTTGCCATTTCACATAAATATCTTGCAATGTATACGACTCACTTGCAGTGTTAACAACATAACTCGTTGTTGGCACATCATCTTGTGCATCATACCAACGTAAGTCCCAACCGGTTGTTAACCCTCTAATCCATTCATAACCTAGTCCAACATTAATATTCAATGGTGGTATACCCGGTACATGATCATCAGGACCAGTGGCATCTTTCCATGAACCATTATGTTTACCTTGGATACTCACCAATGATGAATTAGCATAAAAACCATTAAGGCGATATTGCCCCATCAGCTCAAAGCCGTAGGTTTTAAAACCATCGAGGTTTACACGCCAACCTTGCTGAGTACCATCCACCCTTTTGGCTTTCATACGCTGACCAATATCATTTTCGACCTCATTATAAAAGCCTGTTATTTGACCTGCGAATTGATCGTTATGCGTAAAAACACCCACTGTATGATTGGTTAAACTTGTGCTAAACGCATGTACACGCTCGGCATCAAGGTCACGACTCGTCGCTTTGGCGCCACCCGCTTTAGCATATTGAACGGAGTAAATATCATCAATGGTTGGCGCTTGGAACGCATAGGCATACGCCACGTTCAAACTTGTGTTATCGGTAACATAATAATCTAACTCAATTCGAGGACTCCAGCCATCGTGCGACACCGCACTATAATCATGCCCTACCGTAGGATCATTGTAGTCACTGGCTAAATTTCCTTTACCTTCGCTACGCACATAGTCATAACGAATTGAGGGGCTGATTAATAAATCATCGGTAATTTGATAACCGTCAGCGATATAAAATGAGTAAGTTGACTGAGTACCAGACGGCTCATAATAAGGCGTGTAAATACCAAAATTTTTCGATGCTTTCGTTGCATAAGTGCGGTTGCTTACCAGTGAATCACGATCTTGGTATTGATACTGTAAGCCTGCCGTGATCGTATGATCACCTAATTGCGCAGTATTATTCAAATCAGCAAAATGACGCTCATATTCAAGGTCTGAAGCATGCCCGTATGAACCAGGGTTTACATACATGTAGCTTTTATTTTTGCTACCGTCAGGATTGTACTTATTCCAGGTAAAATCGGGGCGTTCCCAGTGACGTTTATTTTCCGAAACTGACAAGGTTAAATCAACATCAACAAGCGCACTAATTGGGTTATAGCGATAATTTGCCGTGGTGACATTATTGGAATATTTGTTATAAACCGTATAAGCCAGCTGCGCCCTTTCTACCGAGCCGTATTTATCGATATGGCGTTGTTTTATTTCAGGCATAGTTCCACGGCGTGTTGCCCATGGTTTACGCCCTTCATCAAAAAATTCGCTGTGACTGAATGCAACACGATGTGCACCAACCTCATAACTCATT
This sequence comes from Moritella sp. F3, assembly GCF_015082335.1. Lineage (NCBI taxonomy): Bacteria > Pseudomonadati > Pseudomonadota > Gammaproteobacteria > Alteromonadales > Moritellaceae > Moritella > Moritella sp. F3. The sequence goes on from NZ_BLRL01000001.1 coordinate 393,015, forward strand.
TTAGCTAACCAGTTTTTTTGCTCTGAACCCGAAAATTTTACCGTATTGCCATTACCGTCGGTCATATCTTCGGTATTTCTCGTAATACCATTAACCAAGTATTGAAAACCGCCTGTTTTACCGTAAGCAGTCACATTGTAACGCTGATTATTATCACCGCTGTTAAAACCTGCTTGTACACGAACACCGAAGCTTTCACCTTCACGCAACAGATCTTCAGCATTTTTCGTTTTAACGCGGATCGTACCACCAGTGCCACCGTTACCGGTTTTATAATCATGTGCACCTTTGGTCACTTCAACTTCGCCAATCATACTCGGATCAAAGAAGAAGCTACCATAACGGTATTGCTGAAAGCCAATGGGCGCACCGTCAACATAGAAGGCCAGATCTTCAGTTGCAGAAAAGCCACGAATATTAATACGTTCACCACCCTGGCGCGCACCGCCATCAATGGTAACACCTGGAATAGTATCGAGTATTTCGGCTACATTATTGGCTTGTTGCTCTTCAATTTGTTCTCTGGTAATTAACGATTTACCCGGTTGGTCTACCGTAATAGCACGTTCAGAGTCATTCGCGACAATCGTTGTCACATTTTGCTCTGATTGCGCTGCAGCTGAAACATTTAAGCTAGAAATAACCGCCAGTGCGACGGCATTAAATTTAAATAAGTTATTAAGTGTAAATGTAGTATTAAGTTTGAATGTTGTGTTAATGCGCATTTCATTTGTCTATAAGGTTTGTAAAGGCACATTCTAGACAAAATGAAACTCAAATGATAATTATTATCATTTGAGTTTTGTAAGCATTTGTAAGATTCCAGTTCGTTGGTTCAACAATGACGGTAATGATGGTATTAAATATCAACATTAAGATTGTGAGTAGTGGTTAACACTAAGCATACATAACTCGTTTTATGTTATTGACTACTCATAACTTGTTAATTAATGGTTTAGTTATTCATTTATCAGCAGTTTATTGATGCGTAATAAATGTCTGACTGCTTCACTTTCTTAAATTCAAACTCTGCAGCGCCTTGTTTATCAACATAATTGAAACGCATCGTATCAATCTCATCAACAGGTATATTAAATTCAACCTGATACCAAATCGATTCTTTATCCCCTTCGTCAGTCGCTCTACGATGCTGTAAAGACACAGCCATCGGCAGTAACACATCTGCACCGTCATTAACTGACATATTAACATTGTCAGGAGTGAGCTCATGCCCAAAGTCTGCTGTTTGTAAATAAACGGTCGCGCTTAATAATACGCCTTCTTCCCAATGTGGAAAGATTGAGATATCAGTATCAGCAAGCGTTTTAGTAAGGCCGTCATATTTAGCTTTGTGATAACCACAGCTTTGACTTTTAGCCAGTTCACTGTCGTTATTCGCATTCATCGGTTTGAAATAAGTGCGGGTTGTCGGAAAAACAGCGCAAGCGCTCAACGTAGTTATCATTAATAATACACAACACAATCTTTTCATTTCAACTCTCAATATCCCATATAAATGCGCATTATGAACACTGGAGTTGAATTTTTCTATATGTATCTTTATTAAAACTTATTGTTTACTTAATTACTTCGTTATTCACTTAATTGGCATTCAACATTCAGCTCTTTGCAGATCCTAAATACACCATCAAGAACGCGGCTGCTGGCATTATTTTCGTCTCCGCTACTGTCAGCACTAATCGTTAATTGAGAAAGGCCACGGCTCACTTTCGCGATCTTAATCGAAGCAGCGGTATCAGCCTGATTAATATCTAACAACATAGCAGCATCATCTTGCTTTACTATATCGACGTTTTCATTACTGTTTACAACTTTAAGCGCTGTCTGGTAGACATTACTCGCAGGTGCTTTTATATCGACTGTTGCCACTTCATGACTTTGACTTTTGTAGTACATCACAGCACCGACGGTTGCAGCACCAAGACCTGCACAACCAGATAACAATGCCGTAGAGAATGCAGTAAATAATAAAATAATGAGATTTTTCTTCATAGTAAAGACCTTGTAATATTTTAAGTATGCTCAAACCTATAAACAATTATATATTATTATTCTGATAAAATATGACACATACGAATTAACTTTACTTTTCAATAACAACTTGAATACAATCCGCCCTGTAAATATCAAGGAAATACTTAACTAATCATTAATATACAATAATTTATAGAACATTAACGAAGTATTTTATTATCTAATTTTTCTATTTTAAAGGGATTAAAATCAAGATGGATATTCCGACTATTAACCTACTTAATTTAACGCTAGGCGGGTTCAATGTCTCTGATATTGCAACAGGCGCATTAATTCTCATGATGACAACAATGGGGTTAACACTCAAACTAAGTGACTTCTCGCGTATTATGACGCAACCACTGCCCGTCATCACTGGACTATTGATTCAATTACTTGCTTTACCTGCTATCGCATTTTTACTTATTGCAATTTATGACCCTGCGTTCCCCATTGCGATTGGCATGATCATTTTGGCTTGCTGCCCGAGTGCCGCCACTTCTAATTTTTTCACCCACATCGCTAAAGGTGATGTGGCACTATCGGTGACGATGACAGCAATAAGCGGTATTATTGTCGTGTTTACCACACCGCTATTTATTAACTTAGGCTTTATGAATTTAACCGGTGAAGGTCAAACGATTTACTTACCTCTACTGCCATCAATGCTTCAAATTTTAAAACTGATCATCTTACCTGTTGCCGTTGGCATGACTCTTCGCCATTTTGCATCGTCGCTGGCACAAAAAATCGAGCCATACGCGACTAAATTGTCCTTTGCGTCCATCTTATTAGTGATGTGTATCTTGTTCGCCGAAGTTTACCCAAGCTTAGACATCATTATTGAGTTGGCTTTAGCCCCCGTGCTGACACTGAATATTGTCATGATGGCGCTTGGTGTGACTATTGCAAAAGTACTCAAACTCAATACTCAACAAGCTCGCTCTATTTGTGTTGAAATTGGTATTCAGAATTATGTACTCGCCGTGGTCATTGCTATTACGATACTAAAACAACCTGAATTTGCGATCGCAGCGATTGTTTATTTATTCACTATGTACGTATGCGTATTTGCCTTTATTGCGTATTGCCGCTTCCAGGATATGACGATGAATAAAACAGTGCGTAATTAGCTCTATTGTTCATAAACAGTAAGTAATTTTGTTTTTCATAAACCGTCAATAGCAAAAAGGCCCACTTCAACAGTTCGTTAAAGTGGGCCTTTCATTTTATTACTCAGCTTACTGCGTTATTTTAAAAACCATTATAGGCTAATGAAAATACCCGCTAATGCCGCACTCATTAAGTTAGCAAGCGTTGCCGCTAATACAGCTTTAAAGCCTAAGCTTGCAACATCTGAACGACGTTCTGGCGCCATTACACCGATAGAACCAATTTGAATTGCGATAGAGCCAATGTTAGCAAAACCACACAATGCAAACGTGATAATAACTTGGCTATGCTCAGAGATAGTTTCTTTAACTGCAGCAAAGTCCATGAAAGCAACAAATTCATTCAAAATCATTTTTTGACCAATGAACGAACCAGCAATCAGCATTTCATGTTCAGGTACACCAATCATGTACGCTAGTGGTGAGAAGATATAACCCAGTACACTTTGCAGTGTTAAGTTTTCAATACTTATCCAGTTACCGACCATTTCCAAACCAGCGTTAGCCATGGCAATCACACTCACAAATGCAATTAACATAGTACCGATAGCAACAGCGACTTTCATACCATTCATCGCACCAGCAGCGAGTGCATCAATTGCATTACTGTGTTCACTTTTTGCCATTTCGATATTAGTATCTTCAGTCACCGTTTCTTGTTCTGGCACTAATAATTTTGCCATCAACAAACTACCCGGAGCAGCCATGAAACTTGCTGCAATAAGGTATTTAAGCTCTACGCCTAAGCCTGCATAACCGCCTAGAACACTACCAGCAACCGATGCCATGCCACCTGTCATTACTGCGAACAATTCTGAACGTGTCATTTTTGGTAAGAAAGGTTTAACTAATAATGGCGATTCACCTTGCGATAGGAAAATGTTACCAGTTGCCGCTAATGATTCAACACGACTTGTACCAAGAAACTTCTGGATACCGCCGCCAATCACTTTAATCACCCACTGCATTACACCGATGTAATAAAGTAGTGAAATAAGCGCACTAATAAAGATAACTAACGGTAATACGCGGATCGCGAAGATAAAACCTTCTGTCGCTAAATCACCAAATAAGAATTGAATACCCACATCGGCAAAACCTAGAATGCTCGCAACACCACTACTCATCGCGCCTAGCATGCTTTGGCCAAGTGAAGAGTAAAGTACAATCGCAGCAAAACCAGCTTGCAAGAATAGTGCACCACCGACGGTACGCCAATTGATTGCTTTACGGTTTTCTGACAGTGCGCATGCACATAAAATAAGTACTAAAATACCAACTAAACTAATTAACAACTGCATTATTTCATCCTGTTCTTAAAAATCGATGTATAAAAATGAAGGTGTGATACCAATTGGAATAAAATTTAGATGGCAGTAAACGCAGGAGAAATTAACACCCAGCGGGATTAATTTAGACCTGATTAGTGATCAGTATTTTATTGCAATGGGTATTACGTGCATTGGTATATAAGGTGAGGAAAAACAGCATTTTTAGAAAAAATAATCTAGTCAGTCCGCCCAATAACAACATACGAGTCACCTTGATAGCAAGCTACAGTCACGCTGGTCCAAATCCTTGGGTCGTTCACATTTCCTTGGTGACGGCTTGTAACTAAGGTGGCTAAACTCGATGGTTCTGGCCGGAACGGAATTATATAGAGATCTACATCACATTAATAACTTTATTTATCATTTTATTGTTAAAGTTAAAACAATGGTTATAAATTAAACTTTATCGATAATTTTTCAACTAATACCAATATTCACAGCTAACACGATAACGCCAGCGTCTTATCACCAATCAAATTGGCAACCCAGTCGTTAACTACCATACTCAAATTAATGCATAGCCAAATGAATGAAAGACAAGCTTAATTCACTAATTAAGTCATGATCTGAGTTACAGCAATCCACCTCACTTTCCGAATAAAGGAACGAAGATGCCAAACGCCTACTCGTCACTTAACTTCGCCCTCGGTGAAACTATCGATCTGTTACGCGATAGCGTTGCCGCGTTTGCCAATGATGAAATTGCACCACGCGCAGCGCAAATCGACCAAGACAATTTATTTCCTGCAGATATGTGGCGCAAGTTTGGTGACATGGGACTACTTGGTATCACTATCGGTGAGGAGTATGGCGGCGTTGAGATGAACTACCTTGCGCATGTGATTGCCATGCAAGAGATAAGTCGCGCTTCAGCGTCGGTTGGGTTGAGCTACGGTGCCCATTCGAATCTGTGTGTGAATCAAATTTTTCGCCATGGGAACGCTCAACAAAAATCCACATACCTGCCCAAACTGATTAGTGGCGAACATGTCGGGGCATTAGCAATGACAGAACCCAATGCTGGATCTGACGTGGTGTCAATGAAACTCAGTGCCGTGCTAGACGGCGATGATTATGTGCTTAATGGCAACAAAATGTGGATCACTAATGGACCGGAGGCCAATACCTACATTGTCTATGCCAAAACAGCCCCTGATTTGAATAGCCATGGTATTACCGCTTTTATCGTTGAACGCGGTTTTACTGGATTTAGCCAAGCGCAAAAACTCGATAAATTGGGCATGCGTGGTTCCAATACCTGTGAACTTGTATTCCAACACTGCCGAGTACCCAAAGACAATATCCTTGGCCAGCTCAACCAAGGTGTGCAAGTACTGATGAGTGGTCTTGATTATGAACGTCTTGTATTAACGGGCGGTCCATTAGGCATTATGGATGCGTGTATGGATCTGGTTGTCCCCTACATCCACCAGCGTCAACAATTCGGAAAATCCATTGGTGAGTTTCAACTCGTACAAGCTAAAATAGCGGATATGTATAGCCAGATGAATGCCGCAAAATGCTATACCTACGCGGTTGCGCGTGCTTGTGATAACGGTGAAGCAAGCCGTAAAGATTGTGCGGGAGTGATCTTATATTGCGCTGAATTAGCCACCAAAATGGCACTTGATACCATCCAATTATTAGGCGGTAATGGCTACAGTAATGAGTATCCTGCAGGCCGCTTATTACGTGATGCCAAGCTTTATGAAATTGGCGCTGGTACATCAGAAATGCGCAGAATGCTTATTGGTCGTGAACTGTTTAACGAATCAAAAGGATAGCGTTTATGGCTAAAATCGGAACTTCGATAAACACCAAGCAACCTCTGTTTATGGCAAAGCAACAGGCCATGCTCACGCTTGTTCAACAACTCGAACGCAATGTGGCACAAGTCAAAAAAGGCGGTGGGGAAATAGCCCAACAGCGTCACTTATCCCGTGGAAAAATGCTCGCTCGTGAGCGTATTGATGCATTATTAGATACAGGTTCACCATTACTCGAACTCGGGCAATTTGCCGCTTGGCAGTATTATGACGATGATGTGCCCGCTGCGGGTGTCGTTGCTGGTATTGGCCGAGTAAATGGTATCGAATGCATGATTATCGCCAACGATGCCACCGTTAAAGGCGGGACTTATTATCCACTCACAGTTAAAAAGCACTTACGCGCGCAAGAAATAGCTGAGCGTTGCTGCCTGCCCTGTATCTATTTAGTTGATTCTGGCGGTGCGTTTTTACCCCGCCAAGATGAAGTGTTTCCCGACCGCGACCACTTTGGCCGCATCTTCTTTAATCAAGCGAATATGTCCGCCAAAGGTATTCCACAAATAGCCTCCGTAATGGGCTTATGTACAGCTGGAGGGGCCTATGTACCAGCAATGGCTGATGAATCTATTATTGTAAAACAGCAAGGTACTATCTTCCTAGCTGGCCCTCCGTTAGTGAAAGCGGCCACGGGTGAAGAGGTCACAGCGGAAGAACTCGGTGGCGCAGATGTGCACTGTAAAATATCAGGTGTTGCCGATCATTATGCCGAAGATGACGCCCACGCATTACAACTCGTACGTCAAGCTATCGGCAATATCAATCATGTGAAGCAAGCTCATTTAACCGTTAATCCCAGCGTCCCACCACGCTTTGATAGCTTAGAGCTATACGGTATTGTCGGCACTGACTTAAAAAAACAATTTGATGTAAAAGAAGTCATTGCGCGCATAGTCGACAACTCTGAATTAGATGAATTTAAGCAATATTATGGATCTACATTAGTTTGTGGATTTGCGCGTATTCATGGCTACCCTGTCGGTATTATTGCTAATAATGGCGTGTTATTTTCCGAATCAGCACAAAAAGGCGCGCACTTTATACAGCTGTGTTGTAAACGTAAGATCCCGTTAGTCTTCCTGCAAAATATCACTGGTTTTATGGTCGGTAAGAAATATGAAGCCGAAGGCATTGCGAAACACGGTGCGAAAATGGTGGCGGCGGTGTCTTGCGCACAGGTACCTAAATTTACGGTCATTATTGGCGGTAGTTACGGCGCAGGTAATTATGGTATGTGCGGCCGTGCTTACGACCCCACGCTGTTGTGGATATGGCCAAATGCTAGGATCTCGGTCATGGGAGGAGAACAAGCCGCGAGCGTGCTTAGCCAAGTCAAAAAAGACGGTTTAGCCCGTAACAATAAAACCATGACCTATGCAGAAGAAGCCGAGTTTAAAGCTCCGATCATTAAGCAGTATGAAACTCAAGGCGATCCTTATTATGCTAGTGCGCGTTTATGGGATGACGGTATTATCGATCCGCTTCAGACCAGACAAATATTAGGATTAGCAATATCTGCGGCATTAAATGCACCGATTGCCGATACCCAGTTTGGCATTTTCAGAATGTAGCTGAAAGCAAAGTAGCTGAGTGCACATAACTGAATAAAAAAGAAATTAATAAAGAATCACTTAATAAAATGTCACTTATTTAAACCACACCGTTAGGATCCATGAATGACAAAACAATCCGAACAGTTAAACATCATCAATGCAGAACATTTCCACACGACGATTGATGATCGCGGTATCGCCACTATCACCCTGACTCGCCCCAAGGTACGTAATGCTTTTAATGCAGAAACGATTCATCATCTGCTAACCACATTGGCCGTATTAAAACATGATCCGGCTGTACATATCTTACTGTTAAGAGCCCAAGGGCAGCACTTCTCTGCTGGTGCCGATATAAACTGGATGAAAGATGTCGCCAAATTAGGTTACCAAGAAAACCTTGCTGACGCGGCTCAATTAGCCAAATTGATGGACAAATTAAATCAATTTCCTAAACCAACACTAGCCCTACTACAAGGTGCTTGTTTTGGTGGGGCTGTTGGTCTAGTAGCATGCTGTGATATTGCGCTGGCGACATCAACAACATCCTTTTGCTTAAGTGAAGTGAAAATAGGCCTTATACCAGCAGTAATAAGCCCTTATGTCGTCACTGCCATGGGAGTAAGACAGGCTCGTCGCTATTGCCTGACAGGTGAACTCTTTAGCGCAGCTCAAGCTTTAGAGTATGGCTTACTCCACCAGATTGGGGATGATTTAGATTCACTCGCAGCGCCCTTTATCGATAACCTACTTAACAACAGCCCAGCGGCAATGCAAGCAGTAAAATCCCTCATTCATGATATTAACAACCACGCCATCAACGACACATTAATTGCAGATACCAGTCAACGTATCGCCGCAATTAGGGTAACGAGCGAAGCGCAAGAAGGGCTAGATGCATTTCTAAATAAACGCCAACCCCACTGGGCTAAGGGCTAAGGAATAAAAATAAGGAATAAGGCTATGTCGCACCAGGTTTCATCGCTATCATCTTTCAATAAGGCACATTTCAATAAAATACTGATCGCTAATCGCGGCGAAATTGCCTGTCGTATTATCGTGACAGCGCAGCGTCTTGGCATAAAGTGTGTTGCTATTTATTCAGCTGTAGATACCAACGCGCGCCATGTAAAAATGGCGGACGAAGCCTTTTATCTTGGGCCTGCCTCAGCGACAGAATCTTACCTTAATAGCCAACGCATACTCGACATAGCGCAACAAGCCAATGTCCAAGCTATCCACCCCGGTTATGGTTTTTTATCCGAAAATGCAGATTTTGCCCAAGCCTGTACACAACAAGGATTAATCTTCATCGGCCCAAGCGTTGAGGCAATTACCAGCATGGGCAGTAAGAGCGCAGCAAAATCCATAATGGCCGCCGCTAATGTACCACTTGTGCCTGGCTATCATGGTGACGCGCAAGATGAATCCACATTAGAACAACAATCACAACAAGTCGGCTACCCCCAACTGCTCAAAGCGGTATATGGTGGCGGCGGTAAAGGCATGCGTATTGTCTATAATGCTGAAGAGTTTAGCCAAGCACTCGCCGCGACCAAGCGTGAAGCCATGGCGAGTTTTGGTAATGACGATATGCTGATAGAACGCTACTTAACTAAAACTCGTCATGTTGAAATTCAAATATTTAGCGATAATCACGATAACTGTATTTACTTATCGCAGCGGGATTGTTCGATTCAACGTCGTCATCAAAAAGTACTCGAAGAGGCTCCAGCTCCAGCACTACCGCAGGCAATTCAAGTCGCGATGGGAGAAACAGCAGTCGCAGCGGCTAAAGCCATTCATTATCAAGGCGCGGGCACGGTCGAGTTCTTGTATGATGAACAAGGTCAATTCTATTTCATGGAGATGAACACCCGCCTGCAAGTAGAACATCCCGTCACAGAAATGGTCACGGGATTAGATTTGGTCGAATGGCAGTTATATATTGCCAATGGAGCGCCCTTACCGCTAACTCAAACACAAGTTAAAGTCACTGGCCATGCTATCGAAGTGCGTATCTACGCCGAGGACACCGACAAAGACTTTATCCCCGCTAGTGGTCACATTGCTTTTTTAAATCAACCTATCGAATCCAAACATGTGCGTATTGATACTGGCGTTATTGAGGGCGATGAAATCAGCCCCTATTACGATCCTATGATTGCTAAGATAATTGTTTGGGATCATACTCGCGACTTGGCGATCACACGATTAAAAACCGCGTTGTCTAATTATAAGATCGCGGGTATTAAAACCAACATTGGCTTTCTCACACAGTTGTCACATGTGCCTGCGCTGCAAAAGGCCAACCTTAATACGGATTTTCTACAGACCCATGCAGCGCTATTATCAGTAGTACCAGACAATATTAATTATGCGTTGCTCTTAGCAGCCCTGGCCTTACAACTTCAAGCTAAACAGCCTAATGCACTTAATCACACATTGAATAGCGACATCGAAGCTCATCACTCTCCCTGGGCACAAACAACAGGCTGGCGTTTAAATCAACCAGCGACCAACACGGTGAAATTAGCGACAGCGAATAACTCTCAAGCACAAGAGCAGCACCAATACAGCCTAGATGTGACAACGCTCACTCAAGGTTATCAAATTAAGCTGCATAGCCATGCTAATGAACAGCAAGAGTATCAAGTTCACGGCGAACTCTTGGGCCATGAACTCGGCGCATTTATTGATGGCCATAGAGTAAAGGCAACCGTGGTGATATCCGCATTGCAGGTTACCGTGTTTTATGCCGGAAAGACTACATTGCTATTTCGCCAAACGGCGAAACAGATTACGATGCAAAATAACAGCTCTACAACTAATATTAATACTACAGCAGACACAAAAATAACTGCACCAATGAATGGCGTTATCGTCAGTGTGCTCTGTCAACCGAATCAAGTTGTCGAGGCTGGTGAACCGTTAGTCGTGATGGAAGCGATGAAGATGGAATGCAACATAACCGCACCAACAGCTGGCACAGTAATAACAGTGTGTTATCAAGATGGTGACATGGTTGAAGATGGTGCTGAATTAATACAGTTAACCCCTTCTCCCATACTTGATAACAAGGAATGAGCCTGATGGCAATATTACCGCTGAATACGCTAAACCAACCCTCTAACAATCAATATAAACTGCCTGAACGCGTTAAAATTGTTGAGGTTGGTCCCCGAGATGGTCTGCAAAATGAAATAGCGATAAGTCTAAATGATAAAGTGTCACTGGTTAATATGCTCAGCCATACCGGATTAAGCATGATTGAATCGGGAAGCTTTGTATCCCCCAAATGGATACCACAAATGGCCAATAGTGGTGAACTATTTAGACGTATTAAGCGCACTAAAGGCGTAACTTACTCAGCATTAACACCTAACTTAATCGGTTTAAATGCTGCAATTTCTGCCAATGCCGATGAAATAGCTATTTTTGGTTCTGCATCAGAAAGCTTTAGCCGTAAAAATATAAACTGTTCTATTACCGATTCATTACGCCAATTTGAACCGCTTGTGAAACAAGCTCTCGCTGCAGGTTTACCTGTGCGAGGTTATATATCTTGTACTCTTGGGTGCCCATATGAAGGTTATATCAGCATTAATAAAGTCGCTAAAGTCGCGCAACAACTACAGCAAATGGGCTGCTATGAAATTAGCCTTGGCGATACCGTTGGAGTTGGTACGCCGGAAGCCACTAAAACCATGATTAACGCAGTGAATCAGTATGTACCAGTCGATAAGTTAGCTGTTCATTTTCATGATACTTATGGTCAAGCACTGGCGAACATCTATGCCGCATTACAATTAGGCGTGAGTGTTATCGACAGTGCAGTGGCGGGATTGGGTGGCTGCCCTTATGCTCAAGGTGCTTCAGGTAATGTCGCCAGCGAAGATGTGGTGTATATGCTCAATGGATTAGGCATTGAATCTGGTGTTGATTTAAGCGAGTTAATCGTCGTAGGTAACTTTATTAGTGAACGCTTAAAACGTAGCAATGGTTCAAAAGTCGCTCAAGCTTATCCCGCAGCGCAAGCACGGTTTCAATCATTAATATGAGGTGTTCATGATAGAAGAAGTACCGGTACCAATCTGGACGCCAAACCAAGCGCGTATTGACGCCAGTAATATGAGCCGTTATTTACAGTTTTTATCCGATGAATACTGCCTTACCTTTGCCCATTATCAGCAGTTACATCAATGGAGTATTAGTAATACGGCGCTATTTTGGGGCTCGTTAGTGCGTTTTTCTCAGCTTAAAGGCAGCTTTAATCTGGACCGTATTTTTGTCCTTAATGACTGCTTTTATCACTGCCAATGGTTTCCTGATTCAACCTTAAACTTTGCCGAAAACCTACTGTTTCCTAAAAATATAGCGGCGAGTGTTTCAACTAGAAATACAGAGACTGCCCCCCTCAATAGCGCAATCGAAAACGACAATAAATTAGCCATCATCAGTCACGGCGAAGATGGCCGCCGCAATCAGCTCAGCTACAAGCAATTACGCGATGAAGTCACTCGCATTGCAGGTGCTATGCGTGAACTCGGTATTGTAAAAGGTGATCGTGTTGCTGCTATACTTCCCAACAGCAGTGAAGCGATTGTTGCGATGCTTGCCACGACAAGCATCGGTGCTATTTGGTCATCTTGCTCGCCAGACTTTGGCCACCAAGGCGTACTAGATAGGTTTAGCCAAATCAACCCTAAATTATTATTCGCCTGCAACGGTTACCACTACGCAGGAAAAGCCATTAACATCACCACTAAAGTGACAGCCATTACCCGTGCATTACCTGAGTTACGCAAACTCATCATAGTGCCCTACCTCACAGTAACACAAGCACAACAATCAAATAATCCCGACCTTACAGCGACGACAGATAAAGATGCAGATACAAATCGCGACACAGTTAAGCACTGTCATTGGCAACACTTTAGCGCGACGATCCCTCGATCATTAAGCTTTGAAGCAGTCAGGTTCTCAGATCCACTTTACATTCTCTACTCGTCTGGCACAACAGGCATGCCTAAATGTATTGTCCACAGTGTGGGCGGGACGTTACTCCAGCATGTTAAAGAACTCGCCTTGCACACTGACGTTCAGGTCGATGATCGTATTTTTTATTACACCACATGTGGTTGGATGATGTGGAATTGGTTAGTCAGCAGTTTATCTCAAGGCGCCACATTAGTGCTATTTGATGGTTCACCATTTCATCCACACAAACAGATACTCTTTGAACTCGCAGACACAGAGAAAGTCTCTATATTTGGCGCCAGCGCTAAGTATTACTCCGCTTGTGATAAAGCGGCATTACGCCCCGCTGATAACTATAACTTGACTCATTTAAAAACTTTACTATCAACGGGGTCACCTTTATCTCACGAAAGCTTTGATTATATTTATCAGTATATTAAAAAGGATTTATGTGTTTCGAGTATTAGTGGCGGCACCGACATTATCTCTTGCTTCACGCTCGGCATGCCAACACTGCCTGTTTATCGGGGTGAGCTCCAATGTTTAGGTTTAGGTATGGATGTCGCCTTCATGCATAGCGAAGAGTCAAAGCAAGTAACTGAAGGGAAAGGAGAACTGGTTTGTCGCCAACCCTTCCCTTCAATGCCGACTGGGTTTTGGCAAGATCCAGGCGATCGTAAATATCATCACGCTTATTTCAGTCGTTTTGATAATATCTGGGCACATGGTGATTATGGCGAGCTGATAATGCATCATAGCTACACCAATAGTGACGCCAATACTACCGATAAAAACAAATTACAAGATATCGAAATAAATCAAGTTGGCGTTATCATCCATGGTCGTTCGGATGCCGTATTAAATCCCGGAGGTGTACGCATTGGCACCGCTGAAATATACCGGCAAGTAGAAAAACTACCTGAAATACAAGAGTCTATCGCCGTTGGTCAGCAATGGCGCAATGACGTACGGGTGATCTTGTTTGTTCGTTTATCAGAACACACGGTCTTGGATAGCCAGCTAATACGTAAAATTAAACATGTGATCCGCAGCAATACCAGTCCAAGACATGTACCTGCTAAAATCATTACTGTCACGGATATACCCAAAACCATCAGTGGTAAAATCGTTGAATTAGCCGTACGTAATATAATACATGGCATTGCTGTCACCAATAAAGATGCTCTTGCTAATCCAGACGCGTTAAGCTTGTTTGCTAACCTAGCTGAACTACAATGTGAATAAAGCTTATTCTGTGTTTAAAAAAACATAACTTGCATATCGTATATTTACAATATACGATATGCATTATTGAGAACGAAAAGCCTAGAAATAGGCAACGCTATTCCTAAATTAAAGACTAAACATACTGCCTGTAGTATCAGTATTAGAGAGGTTCGGATGTCGTCCATTATAATAAAACACTTTTATCACTCAGATAGCAGCACAATAAGTTACATTATTTACGATTTAATGAGCCTTCAGGCTACCATCATTGATAGTGCGCTCGATTATGAGAGTAACTCAGGTAACATTACTTTTGACTTTGCTCATACTCAAATTGAATTTATAAAGCAGCACAACTTAACACTTGTATGGATATTAGAAACACATGCCCATGCAGACCATCTATCTGCTGCTCATTATTTACGTTCACAGCTCGGTGGTAAGATTGCAATTGGCAAATACATCATTCAAGCACAGCAAACCTTTAAAGATATTTTTGCGTTAAGCGACACTGAAATATCTGTTTCAGGTAAAGAATTTGACCAACTATTAAGCCACAATGACACCCTATTTATCGGTGATACTGCCATTAAGGTAATTGAAACCCCTGGCCACACCAAAGATAGTGTCACCTACCTCATCGAAGATAATGCATTTATTGGTGACACGTTATTTATGCCCGACAGTGGTTCCGCGCGCTGTGACTTCCCCGGCGGCGCGGCATCAGAACTCTACCAGAGTGTAAAACGACTCTACGCGCTTGCAGACCATACCAAGCTATGGATGTGCCATGATTACCAGCCAAATGGTAGACAATTACAATTCCAAACCACCGTAGCAGAAAGTAAGCTGTCGAATATTCATATTACAAAAGATGTCTCTCTCGATCATTTTGTCTCTATCCGTCAAACTCGCGATAGCAAACTTGCAGTGCCAAGACTCTTGTATCCGGCATTACAAGTAAACATTAAAGCAGGCGAATTACCGCAAGCAGATGAGCACCAACCTGCATTCTTCAAAATACCTGTTCATATATTAAGGCATATAGTACAAACAGAGGATGTTAAATGACTCAACTAACACTTTTAGACTCAATTCTAGGTGGTGTAATTTTATCAATAGCCGCTTTATTTCTACTGTTTGGCATAGGGAAGTTAAGCGGTATCTCAGGGATTTTTTATGGCTTAAAGAACACCCGAACATCAGGTGAATATTGGCGAGTGCTGTTTGTTCTTGGCCTAGTGATAAGCCCTTTCTTTGCAGCGTTATTTGGGTTTTCATTACCGAGCAGTATTGATGTGATTTGGCCTGCGATTATCGTTGGTGGTTTACTCGTAGGTATCGGCACTCGCGTAGGATCAGGCTGCACCAGTGGTCATGGAATTTGTGGCATCGGTCGACTTTCAGCACGTTCACTGGCTGCGACTATCACCTTTATGAGTACAGCTGTTATCACTGTATTTTTTGTCAATACTCTATTTTTATCAACAACCTAACTTAAGGTAAAACATGAAATTATTTATAGCCTTATTCAGCGGTATCTTATTTGGTTTTGGTCTCATCGTTGCGCAAATGGTCAACCCTAATAAGATAGCAAACTTTCTTAATGTTACCGGAGATTGGGACCCGAGTTTAGCGTTTGTGATGGGCTCAGCATTATTGCTATTTATTCCTGCCTATAAGCTATTAAAGCAAAAATTTCAGCAGCCTTTATTTGCAGATGAATTCAGCCTACCAACAGCTAAATTAATCGATCGCCGCTTAATCATTGGTGCTGGACTGTTTGGTATCGGCTGGGGAGTCTCAGGTATTTGCCCAGGTCCTGCTTTGGTAAATATAACAGGTGGAGAACCGAAGATTTTCGTCTTTATATTTGCAATGATGCTGGGGATGTATATTTCTAACTATGTTAATATGGTGATATCAAAGCCAAAAGATTGATTAACTATGACTGAACAAATGAGCATTGAGCGATTAGAGAAGAATGCAGCTAAAGCTGAATCACTCATGAAAGCATTAAGTAACAAACATCGCTTGATGATATTGTGCTTGTTACAGCAAGGTGAACTGTCTGTATCAGCGCTGAATGAATTAATCCCGATCCCGCAATCAACGTTATCACAGCATCTTGCTTGGTTAAGACGTGAGGAATACGTAAAAACTCGCCGCGAAGCACAGACTATCTACTACCAATTAGATGATAGCAACGTGACAAAAGTGATAAATGTATTGCACGACATCTTTTGTGATTAAACTTTTGAGCAGTAGTTTGATACTTCCTCGGTTATACAAGCAGATAACAGTAAAAAGGGTGCAAATATACGCACCCTTTTTACTGACTAAGTTTTGCTGTTATAACCAGCCTAATCCCTAGTTTTTATATTTACTTGCATCGATGCCTAGCAGCTTAGCAATACCGTGGGCATAAGCTGGGTCTGCTTTAAAGCAATGACGTAAATGACGAAGTTGAATTTCTTCAGGCACGCCACCGATATTACGAGCGGTATTATCAAATAACACAGCTTGCTTCTCTGGCGTCATCAAACGGAATAAATCACCTGGCTGACTAAAGTAATCATCATCTTCACGATGATCCCAATGTGCAGCTGCGCCATCTAAACTTAACGGTGGTTCAGAGAAGTCTGGTTGTTCAGCCCATTCACCTTGATCATTTGGTTCATAACCAACCGTGCCACCATGATTACCATCAACACGCATCGCACCATCTCGATGATAACTGTGCACAGGGCAACGTGGAGCATTAACAGGAATACTGTGATGATTTACACCTAAACGATAACGCTGCGCATCACCATACGAGAACAAGCGCCCTTGTAACATTTTATCCGGAGAGAAACTGATACCTGGTACCACACTTGCTGGATTAAATGCAGACTGCTCCACTTCAGCGAAGAAGTTTTCAGGGTTACGGTTTAGCTCTAGCTCACCCACTTCAATCAAAGGATAATCGCTATGCGGCCATATTTTCGTTAAATCAAACGGGTTGTAAGGTACTTTCGACGCATCATCTTCTGGCATGATTTGGATTTGCATCGTCCACTTAGGAAAATCTTGATTATCAATGCTTTCAAGTAGATCTCGATGATGACTTTCGCGGTCTTTACCAATCAAAGTTTCTGATTCAGCATCCGTTAAATTCTTAATACCTTGCTGTGATTTGAAATGGAATTTAACCCAAAAACGTTCGTTATCACTGTTAATAAAACTAAAGGTATGACTACCAAATCCGTGCATGTGACGGTAAGTTGCCGGAATACCCCGGTCACTCATCACGATCGTTATTTGATGTAATGCTTCAGGTAATGACGTCCAAAAATCCCAGTTGTTCTTAGCGCTGCGCATGTTGGTGCGCGGATCACGTTTTACCGCATGGTTAAGATCAGGGAATTTAAGTGGGTCGCGTAAGAAGAACACAGGTGTATTATTACCAACCAGATCCCAATTACCTTCTTCGGTATAAAACTTCATCGCAAAACCACGGATATCACGCTCCGCATCGGCTGCACCACGCTCACCAGCAACGGTGGTGAAACGCGTGAATAGCTCGGTTTTTTTGCCTATCTCAGAGAATATCTTGGCCTTGGTAAATTGAGTAATATCATGAGTAACAGTAAAGGTACCGTAAGCGCCAGAACCTTTAGCGTGCATACGACGCTCTGGGATCACTTCACGATCGAAGTGAGCTAGTTTTTCCAAAAACCACACGTCTTGAAGTAATTGTGGGCCTCTTTTACCTGCGGTTTGTACATTTTGGTTATGGGCAACAGGACAACCTGCTGCAGTCGTTAATTTTTTACTCATCACTAATTCCTTATCTAGGCTAATTTTCACTGTAGAAACGAACGTGTATTACTGTTTTTTCATTATTGTTTTTATTTATTGCTTGTCTTTCTTTTCTTGCACTTCAATCTCAACGTCCACTAAAAATGTTTTCTATATGTGTTTGGCCAGCTTGCTTGCCAATCAAATAGCCTTTATTCAAGGCCGCTTTATTCATTGTTAATCTTTTAACACTAAATTCTTCGGGTGGCGCTATCACTCGAATGGTTAGGTCGCTCGGTGGATTTTTTATAAATTCGAGGGACTCGTTATAATTTGTTGCTCTTACCATCATCGACTTGGCGATATTAGGATGCTGAGAGAATAATTTTTTAACCAACCATGGATACTTAATCGTTTGTTTTTCATAACTAAGCGGATGAGAAAGGACGACGGTGATATCACGCGCACCCAGTCGATATGCTTTGCGAACGGGAATCGAGTCTGCAACACCTCCATCAGTATAGCAGCCGCCTGAAAAGCAAGGTGTGTCACGATAAGCAATCGGTAATGCTGTCGTGGCTTCTAACACATTAGCTAATGTATCAGGTTGAATGCGATGGTAATCAGCATCCCCTGTTTCTATATCCGTTACTGCGGCATACATCGGAATATTGCTAAATAATTTATCATGATCAATCGGATACCGTTCCATTGACGATTCCCATAACCATTTAACATCAACCAAATTACCGCCTTTGGCAAACCGCACCGGATTAAAAAAGGCTTTATCTGTGGCCATCGTAGTGATCACATTGAAACTACGTTGTGGAGCATTCGCCAAATAACCAATTAAATTAGATGCACCCGCCGAGACACCAATGGCAAAGTCATAAGGCAAATAGTGTTGTTCCATAAAAGCATCTAATACGCCGCTGGCAAAAATACCGCGCATACCACCACCCTCAACTATTATTGCTCTTTTTTGCATTGGCTTATCCCCTTTCAAATCAATATATAAAGAATATAGTGTTTTTACCATAAAGAAAAAGTGGTTAAACCGAAAAGAACAATAGTCAAAAACTATTGAAAATATGATTACATACTAAATGATTAATTAAAGATACACCGCACCAACTTGGTGCTTTTAGCATTAAATACCGCTTTACTATGGTGATAAAACATATACCCATTTATAAATACATTTAGCTTTCAAATAGTTAACATTTGGCCCAATTTTTGATATAAGTACAGCTTACAGACTCGTGACTTTTTAAATGAATTAGGGAGTGATATAAATATGCAAGACACACTAACGGTCGTACTCGCAGGTGGAATGGGCGCACGTCTTTCGCCACTAACTGATAATAGAGCAAAACCAGCTGTGCCTTTCGGTGGCAAATACCGCATTATTGACTTTACCCTAACCAACTGCCTTCACTCTGGTTTAAGGCGCATTCTAGTACTGACTCAATATAAATCTCACTCACTGCAAAAACACTTACGTGATGGCTGGTCTATTTTTAATCCTGAACTCGGAGAATACGTAACAGTCGTCCCACCACAAATGCGTAAGGGAGACAAATGGTATAGCGGCACTGCGGATGCTATTTATCAGAACCTCTGGCTACTCTCACGCAGCGAAGCTAAATATGTTGTAGTGCTTTCAGGCGATCATATCTATCGAATGGATTACGCGCCGATGCTAGAACGCCACAAAGAAAATGGCGCTGATTTAACGGTAGCCTGTATGGAAGTACCTATTGCTGAGGCGTCCAATTTCGGGGTGATGTCAACAGATGAAGCAAAGAAGATCATCGCATTTTCTGAAAAACCAGAACAGCCAACCCCCCTGCTCAATGATCCAGAAAAAAGCCTTGCCTCGATGGGTATCTATATTTTTACCACCGATGCATTAATCGATGCTTTAGAACAAGACGCCGATAATCCACTTTCCAATCATGATTTTGGTAAGGATATTATTCCCAAATTGATTGATAAAGAGAAGGTTTATGCGCATAAATTTGCAGGCAGTTCAGGGCGAGTGTCTAAAGATGCTTACTGGCGTGACGTGGGCACGATTGATTCTTTATACCAAGCCAACATGGATCTGCTAAAGCATGTATCACCCATTGATTTATATCAGCGCGATTGGGCAGTCAGAACCTATGAACGTCAATTACCACCAGCAAGAACAACGTCTTCAGAAACAGGTAATGAAGGTATTTTTATTAACTCGTTAATATCCAATGGCGTATTGATTACCGGAGGGTCGGTACAGAACTCGGTACTTTCGGCCAATGTGAAAATTAATGATGCAGCGACGGTGTCTGCCAGCATCTTGTTTGATAATGTTGAGGTCGGTGAATATTGTCAATTGAAGAATTGTATTATCGACAAGCACGTTAAAATCCCGCCAAGAACGAACATCGGTATTAATGCAGCTGAAGACGCAGCTCGATTTACTATTTCAGAACAAGGTATCGTCGTTGTTCCTACTTGTTATAAGTTCGAGTAAATAACTTATTATCAGTTCGCGTAGAGCTAAAGGTTAGCGTTTAATAAAGCTATTCTTTGGCTTTCAATGCGTTAGTAAACTCAGGCAATACATCAAACAAATCTGCGACTAGCCCATAGTCTGCTACATCGAATATGGGCGCGTCAGGATCACGATTAATAGCAACAATAACCTTGCTCCCCGTGATCCCGGCGATGTGTTGAATGGCGCCAGAAATACCCACCGCAATATACAGATCTGGAGCCACAATCTTACCAGTTTGTCCAACCTGTAAATCATTAGCAACAAATCCAGCATCGACGGCAGCACGACTGGCCCCCACAGCCGCATTTAGCTGATCGGCCAAACTATCCAACAATACAAAATTATCTGCATTTTGCAGGCCTCTACCACCAGCAATGACCACTTTAGCCGTGGTTAATTCCGGCCGTGATGATTGGGTTAACTCCGCGCTAATAAACTCAGTTTTACCATAATCCGCTTGCACAGCTAATTCAACAACAGGTACTTGCTTAGCATCATCTAACGACGAAGTGTTTAATGGGACAGGTTCGAACGCGCTGCTACGTACAGTGATAACTTGAATTGAATCACTCGATTGTACTGTGGCAATCGCATTACCAGCATAGATAGGTCGTTTAAAAATATCCGCTGATTCTACGCTGATTATATCGGAGATCTGGGCAACATCTAATAAAGCCGCGATCCTCGGTTGATAGTCCTTACCGGTTGTGCTGGCAGAGGTCATAATATGACTATAGTGACTTTGAAATGGGGCTTGCTTGGCATCTTGAATTTGCTTGAGTTCTTGATTTGTACCTTCAACGAGCGATACCACTAACGAGGCTATATTCTCTGCTAACGAATATTGATATAGAGGAGCATCGGTAATTAATATTTTGCTTAATCCCGCGATGCCCTGTGCCATATCCACAACAGCCTGGCAGTCGTGCCCAATGATAAGTAAATGTAATTCGCTATCACCGTCATAGGTCGCTATCTCAGCCGCCGCTGTTAGCACGCTTAACGTAGCGGCTTGCAATATATTGTTATTATGCTCTGCTACTATCAATATCGCCATTTAGATCACCTTTGCCTGTTGTAGTTTATCGACCAGTTCAGCAACATCAGCCACTTTAACCCCCGCTTGACGCACAGGTGGCGGCTCGACTTTTAGCATGGTTAGTCGCGGTGATAAACTAAACTTCATCGCCTCAGGAGAAGTGACAGTGATCACTTTACGCTTGGCTTTCATGATATTCGGTAGCGAGGCATAACGTGGGGTATTTAAGCGTAAGTCAACAGTCACAACGGCCGGTAAGCTTAAAGCTAATGTGACTAATCCCCCGTCGACTTCACGGGTTACTTTAATTTTATTTGGCACAGTGAACACAATATCAGAAGCAAAAGTACCTTGCGGCATACCAGTCAGCGCCGCTAACATTTGCCCTGTTTGATTATTGTCTGTATCAATCGCTTGCTTACCGAGTAATACTAAATCGGGTAGTTCTTCTTGCACTATTTTATGCAATAACTTTGCTACATCAAGCGACTGCACTTCTTCATCAATTCTAATCAGGATTGCACGGTCAGCGCCTAAAGCTAATCCCGCACGCAACTGCACTTCAGCCTCTTTTGCGCCAATACAGACTAAGACAACTTCATCGGCAGAGCCTTGTTCTTTAAAGCGTATAGCTTGCTCAATCGCAATTTCACAGAATGGATTAATGGCCATTTTGACATTCGCTGTTTCAATACCTGTTTTGTCAGTGTTCACCCTGACATTTACCGTGTGGTCAACAACCCGCTTCACTGCGACTAATATTTTCATAGCATCCCCAAGACATACTTGTATTTATTCAATCAAGTGGTTATGCATTAAGAATAGTGGTGTTATGAGGTATGGCAAATTTGAAGAATGATAATTAAGCAGCAAAGATTAAACCACAGCAAGGCTTTAAATCATCACTTATAATCTGTAAAGTACCCAGCATATTATAACGACTGACTTAGCTCCCTCTGAGCAAGTAGCAACAAAGAGTATATAAGATGAACAACGAACATGATGCTATCGATACGCTAGCAGAGCTAGAGAGTTTCCTATTAAGCGTTGAAAACGGAGGTTTAGGCCTGCAAGGCGTTGCTGGCGTAGGCATGGCAACAAACACCAAAGACGGTCGCCATTTTGTTGCTGTATTTGATGATAACCAGAGCCTGCTATTAGCACGTTACGTCACTGACGAAATTTACGAAAACGGTAAAGAAATGGTACGTAACGGTGTACAAACAAAACACTAACAGCGCGTCATTCAATAGATAGCTATTCAACGTAATAGCTAATAACAGGGGATGGTCGATTCACTCATACCCTGTTATCCTTTCTGCAATACCAACTTTCAAACAGCGAACCTATGAATTCACTACATCTAAAAGCACTGCTCCTCGCTATTGAAACGGGATCTATTTCTGCCGCTGCACGTAAGCTTGGTAAAAAACAGCCACAAGTGAGTCAGTGGATCTCCGATCTCGAAATTGATCTTGGTGTGAGCTTTTTTGACCGTTCGGGCAATAAAACCGCCTTAAGTAAAGCCGGTGAACGTTTGTTGCCTAGCCTGACGCATACACTTAGTCAACTGGATAGATTAGTACAAAGTGCTGACATGATCGCGCAAGGTGCACCAACCGTACTGACTATAGGTATAGAAAACTATATTCCTGAGCAGACCTTTACACAACCGTTAGCCTTAACACTGGATATACCGAATTTAAGTGTCGAAGTATATCGTGATGAGATTGAGCAATTAACGAAAGATTTACGTGACGGCAATGTCGATATCATCATTACCCATGAATCAGACACACTGCACCACCAGCAGTTTGAATATTGCCGATTGGGACATTATCAAGACGTATTAGCATCGAGTCCGACTCACCCACTTGCCACATTACCCATAGTCACGACCAGTGATTTAAGCCAATACCGAGAACTGACCTTAGGCGAAATGAATGAACACAGCGAAGGGTTCAGCCCAAGTTATGCCATGTTCTCAGACATTCAGCCATTGATTGCAATGTTAAAACTCAATAAAGGTTTTGCATTTTTACCCAATGAATATGTCAGTCATGAGATCAAAAACAACCAACTCGTTAAGTTAAACAGTGACTTTGAACCTGCTAGTATTATACGACGAGTGGAGTTATGTTGGCGAAATGGCTTAACGCTATCTGAACAAGGTAATCAGGTGATATCTGCCTTTAAAGACAAACACCAACTGACCTTATAGCGAATTTGTTAAAAAGGAGTCAACTATTCCTCTGCATCAAAAACGATATTACCTTGCAACACGGTCATCAATATTTCTGTTTTCGCGATAGCCTTAGGCGTCAATCCCGTAATATCTTGTTCCAAAATAGCGAAGTCAGCCGATTTCCCCACCGTAATCGACCCCGTAATATCACTAATACCCAAGCTATCGGCGGCATTTATCGTGTAAGCATCAATGGCAGCATAGACATCAGGTAACCCTGTTGCCCCCATTTTCAAGCTATTGGCGATACCGACTAACGGATTTATATCATGCACATTCCAATCACTGCTTAAGGTGACATTAGCCCCTGTATCAAAGATAGGTTTAAGGTTCATCATCGAATGTGTACGCTCTTTGCCTAAAAATGCTTCAGCCCACTGGTGATCATGCTTCGCCACATAGTCAGACCCAACTTGGAAGTCAGCTGTTACATCCAGTTTTTCAAAACGACTGACGTCTTCAGCGTTAACCAGTTCAACATGGGTTAACGTGTACGGTTTTTTAGACCCCTGATCTCGGGCATATTCAATCGCATTTAATGACTCCCGCACGGCACCATCACCAATAGCATGAATATGGGCGCTATAACCCAGCTTATCTAACGCCGCTAACCAGCCTTGCATCTGCTTTGGTTCAATGTAATTAATGCCGAACGGTTCGTCTGGAATGTAAGTATCATCGTACGGAGCCAGTATTTTTGCCGTGCCATTAATGAAAATACCATCACTGTACATCTTCACTTGATCCACCAGCAACAAGCTTGACTTATCACTTGATTGAATGGTTTTTAAAAATGCTAACTGTGGCGGCATTGAGTCAGCCGGATAGATCCACGGACGCAGTGATACGCGCGCGGTTAAATCACCGTCTTTTTCTGCTTGCTTCCATACGTCATACCAACCACGTTTCCAATAAAGTCGACCGTCACCAATCGTGGTAATTCCATGAGCAGCCGCTTCTTCAAGCCCATTCATTAAGCCATCATAGCTTTGGTTAAATTGGTTTTCTAAACTGTTCCATGCCATTTCCATGATAATGTCACCCGCATTATCAAACAGGATGCCATTGAGCTCACCAGTCTCTTCGTCTTTGAGTATCTTGCCACCTTGTGGTTCAGGAGAGTGTTTAGTGATACCAGCCAGTTTTAACGCCGCAGAGTTCACCCACATCGAGTGTGACGTTTGTTCCATTAGCACAACAGGTTGTGTTGGGAATATACGGTCTATCACTTGCAATGGCGTATAACGATTATCTTCAGCTAGTATCGCATCAAGTGAAAAACCATATCCCATTAACCAGCCGCCAGGCTTAGCGTTTGCACTGCACGTTTTTAAATAAGGTATCTGTTCTTCAAGGGATGCATCCATATCCAGCTCACAGTTACCGCCAGCTTCAGATGCAGCTTCGAAGACATGATTGTGGTTATCAATGAATCCGGGCATGACAACAGCTTGTTCAAGATCGATGACTTCAGTTTTGTTAGTGCGGTAGGTATTAACATCCGCAGCGTTACCAACAAATAGGATATTGCCATCACGTACTGCAATTGCATTGGCATTATCGTAACCGTAAATTTTAGCGTTGGTGAAGATCATATCAGCAGGCTTGTCGTGATCTTTCTCTGCTGCCAATGTGTAAGGGCTCATTATTAAACTCGCTATTATTGCTAAGGGGTAGATTTTATTCATCATTTTTCCTTTCATGCCCTATTGTTTTTCATAGTATAGAAAATTTGTATGGGCTGTGGGTGCGTTGTGATGAATAAAGTCTACGGCAGCGAAAAAATAAAAGAAAAGTAGTGAGTATAAGGATTTTGGGATGGTCGATAGTCACTAATGACTACTCACCAACTAACAGCGCTACCCGTTTTTGTAAACTCGGGATCACCTCTTGTTCAAACCAAGGATTTTTCTTCAACCAAATATTGTTACGTGGACTAGGATGCGGCAGCGGTAATCGTACTGGCCAATTTTTTTGCCAATAGTCTTGCCAATGCCTCACAGTTTCAGTGAGGTTTTTCTGCTTTACCTCACCCATATGCCATTTCTGCGCATAAATACCAATCACCAATATCAACTCAATATTCGGCATCGCGGCTAATATTTCCGCTCTCCATGTTCGAGCGCATTCGGGTCTTGGTGGCAGGTCGCCCGACTTCCCCGTTCCGGGATAACAAAATCCCATTGGCAAAATGGCTATTTTACTCGCGTCATAAAATATGTCTTTATCAATACCCATCCATTGGCGTAAACGATCACCACTTGGGTCGGTAAACGGTATACCAGATTTATGCACGCGAATACCTGGTGCCTGCCCTGCAATCAGTATTTTAGCTTGGTCATCCACTTGTAATACAGGCCTAGCTCCCAACGGAAGGTCAGGTTCACACAAGGTACATTTTCGTACATCAGAAACGATTGTATCAAGCATACTATTTTTCAAACTGTCATTTCCTCATACGTTTATTTAAGAATAGTAACTTTGTGTTATCTCTTTGTAATTACTTATAAATTCGTTACTATTTATTATAATTAGATTAGTATTTTACGCTACTCCGTATAACAATAAAATTAATCTGGATAAAAACCGTTTACTGGTTTCGTTTATAACGTGTAGATAAGGTTCTTTCTAGTTCGGTTATTAACAGGGGTTTAAAGATAAAGTCATCCATACCTACAGCTGCACAATTTTTTCTATCTTCACTTAATACATTAGCTGTCATGGCAACAATAACAGGGCGAGCTTGGCCATAACGTTTTACTATTTCTTTTGTGGTGGTCAACCCGTCCATTTCAGGCATTTGCAAATCCATGAAAACAATACTATATTCTGAATTATTTAAGGCCTTTAACGCTTCAATACCGTTCACAGCAACATCACATTCAAAACCCAATTTAGATAGCATCATTTTTACGATGGTCTGATTTATACATCCATCTTCAACAATCAGTATTTTATGATTAGGGTTGATGGTTTTTGCTAACTCATTTTCTGGATCTACTTGAACACGAGATGCCTTAGGGCTTTGAGTGGCTTTAAATGGTATAGATATGAGGAAGGCTGTACCTTTTAGTTCTTCACTTTCTACGCTAATGGCACCATTCATAGTTTTGGTCAGGTTAGCTGAAATAGCGAGCCCGAGCCCGGAGCCTCCGTACGTTCTACTCATTGAATTATCGGCTTGAGTAAAAGGTTGAAATAGATTCTCTTGGGCTATTTTACTAATACCAATACCTGTATCTTTTACAATTATATTAACTTGATAGAGAGAGGTCGCTGTTTCTTCAATATTCACTATTATGTTAACGTCACCTATTTGAGTGAATTTAACCGCGTTATTTACTAGGTTACTTAATATTTTTTTTAATCTTTCTACGTCCCCCTTAAATATAACTGGCGTTGAGTTATCAAAAGTAGTGGTTATACTCAGTCCTTTAAGGTGCGCCGCCGCAGAGAACCTTTTAACCACATCTTCCACAGGCTCAATGAGGTTAAAATCAACTTCATTCAACGCCACCTTACCTGTTTCTAATTGACTATAATCTAATATGTCATTAAGTATTCTTATTAAGTCGTCACCGCTATTTGTTATGCTATCAAGCATTTCTACTTGTTGATTATTAAGCGACGAATCTTTTAGTAACTGAACGATTCCTAGAATACCATTCATTGGTGTTCTAATCTCATGGGATATTGTGGCTAAAAATAGTGACTTTAGCTTATTAGATTCTTCTAAAATCGCTTTTTCATTTTGTAATTTTCTGTTTTGAAATTCGTGATTTCTAGTTTCTAACAGTTTTTTTAGCGATGCACAAAATAGCTCTAACACAATTGAAATTTGGGAGGGGAATCGCTTAGTTCGTTGGAAGAAAAGAATCAACTTAGCATTGTCACTGTCTTTATATAACACGTGGTAAAATAGGTAATAGTCGTTATCAGATAACGAAACAGGCATGTTTTGCGCATATTCCACAATAGGTAGTTTCGTTAACGATTCGAAGTCATGCATTATATTCTCGTTGCTTAAAACGAGGTTAAGGTGACATTTTGTGGACTTCTCAAGAATAAGGCAAAGATCAAAATCGATAATCCACATCAATTTATCAACCAATTGACTTATTATTTGATTAGCGTCTAGAGAAGGGGTCGTACTGTCTTCAGCCATCGAATTTGTGAGTTCAATTAAAGACACTAATTGGTAAGTATCAATTCTATTATTAGACATCATTAAGTAAACTTACTACTTTTTGGTCAACTTCAATCATCATACCTTGCGCTAGTGTATTGGAGTAATTAACCAAACTAACCAGAGCCATCAATTCAAATATTTGGCTTTTAGTTAGCCCTGCATCGAGAAGAGTCTGATGGTCAGATTCAACAATTAATCCTGGATTGATCGCCATTTTTATAGAAAATTCAATGGAAAGTTTAACCCTTTTGGGATTTAAGTTAGTTCCTTTTGCTAATATTTTTTGAATATCACCTTCATTTACATTAAGAAGCTTACACATCGCAGTATGGATATCGGTGCAATAGCTACAGTTTTTCTCATTTGAAACAGCAATAAACACAAGTTCCTTCAATGACCGAGGTAATTCACCTCCCAGTAAAATATTTTTCAGCGTATTCCATGTCACATCCAATACAATAATATTGTAGCGGCCAAGCACCTTAAAATAATCAACAAGTCCTTCATTACCTAAGCACCCGATTATATCGTCATAAATTTTTTTAACAGGCTCAGGAGCATCTCCATATTCCAAAAAACTATACATACTTAACCCTAATTTATAAAGTTACTGTAATTGTAGTCAACTATTCAGAGACTGGGAGGGTTTGATATGTTCCAATAGTTTTTAATACCTTGATATTTATTGCTTCAACTCTATTAGTGGTGAAACTTATCTCGTAACAAACGCGTTAATAGCTCAACATTCATGTAGGCAGCTAAGTCGCAGTTTTGTACTTTTTGATTCTTCCTGTTTTTCTGTAAACATGATAACTTACTGTAAAATTAATGCTTTTATACGTCAGTTTCAGTTATTTTGGCGTTATGGCAATAAACGTGTGATTACGCGTTAAACTAAAAATAAACGAGTATTATGTTTGAATTAAAAACGATTTCACTATTTTTCGTTACCGCCCTTGCTGAAATCATTGGCTGTTACCTACCTTACCTTTGGCTTAAACAAGATAAGAGTATCTTACTGCTAATCCCCGCCGCAGCAAGCCTTACACTGTTTGCATGGTTGCTGTCACTACATCCAGAAGCAGCAGGTCGTGTGTATGCGGCATATGGTGGCGTCTATATTTTCGTTGCCATACTATGGCTTTGGGGCGTTGATGGTGTTAAACCGACAATGTGGGATCTGATTGGCGCTTCAGTTGCACTTGTTGGTATGGCCATTATTATGTTCGCGCCGAGAACCTAATCTGTCAGTTATGTAATGAATACCACACTATCGGACAAATGCTTTTTAAGGTGATATGTTAGCTCATCAATCTTAGCTGCTGGAAAGATAAACTCAGGCACAACGCCAGGTAAAGACTGATCAAGGGGTAATGAGAAATACCCCTCATTTTTAACCGTATCAAGCGCGACTTGTCTTATTGAAATAATGGGGAACGTCACTGCACCTACACTCATATTTATATCTGACATTACTCCCCTATACTTTAGACATATTCCGAATTAGCTCAATTTCATCTGCATCAATATTCAATGACTCAAGAAACTCTTGATGGGCGCCAGGTTCCATCTTCTCGAACTGTTTATGCCAATTACTCATGTCTTCTTCATCAAAACCAGCGTTACGCATCACCCCTACCCAGCGCGCTTTGGTTAGCTGATTTGTGGCTAATAATGCCGGCTGCTCAAGTAACATGACAATGGCTTTTTGCTGCAGGCGTAATACCTGAATTTCTTTCTCTAAAGCATTGAACTGATTATGTAATGTTTGTTCTTGTTTTAGGTCATTATCAAGCAATGGCATAATGTCTTTGATAGACAAGCCGAACGAACGATATGAAATTATCGATTCAAGTCTTTTGACTTCCTTATCACCATACCAGCGATAACCATTATCACTCCTTAGCGCGGGTAATAATAAACCAGCACGTTCATAGTAAAGCAGTGTGGTTCGTGAAATATGACAAGCATTCGCTAATTGTGTCACGGTTAGCATTCGTACCTCCTTCATAATGTTCGTCTAGTCCATCGATTTAACACTAGCGGCACAACGGCGCTAAGTAAGATAATCATCACACCAAGTATGGCGATATTATTCGGCACTTCGGAAAATAACCAGTAGCCAAAGCCTAATGAGTAAATGATTTTTGCATATTCAACATTGGCAATCACATTCGCTTCGCCATATTTATAGGCACTAATACCAATCCATTGTGCGATAGACGAGACAACCCCCACCAGCGTAAGCAGTACCAATTGCTCAACATTAGGCCATTGCCATGACAATAGACTTGGTATTAAGGCTATCAAGCCTACAAACACCGCTTGATAAGTAAGGAGTACAACTTTAGGTACTGTACTCGTCATTTTTTTCACGCATATCACCGCCGTTGCCGCACCTAATGCACTGCCTAAGCCAAGTAAGGTATAACCAAATGATGATTGTTCAAAGCTCGGCTGTACAACAAACATGACCCCTATAAACCCGACGAGAATAGTCATTACCCGTACTGTACCTATCTTTTCAGCTAGGAATAGATTAGAGATACAGGCCACAAACAATACCTGCGTAAATCCAAGCGCTGTCGCATCAGCAAAAGGGATATTACTCACGGTTAAGAAACCAAAATATAACGCAAAGAATGCACCGATAATGCGGAATGAATGTAGTTTTGCATTCTGTATTTTCAGTAATGCTTGTCGACTACTCACGATTGCTGGAAGTAGTAATACAATGAACACGATTTGTCTGAATAATAACATCTGAAATACGTCGATGGATCCACTTAACATACGCACTAACACACCCACAGATACAAACAGTCCTGTCGATATCAACGCTAATAACACGCCCTTTAGCGTCGGCGATAAATCTTTAATAGTATGACGCAATGGTTTTAGAATAACGGAATGATTAAATAACAACATAGTGTACCTCAAGCTAAGTTGAGGACATATTAAAGCCTACACCTATAGACGGGTCAAGCTGGCTCGTTATGTTATCCAGCATTTAATGAGGTCGTTGACTTGTTACCAGCGTTTGCCTTAAAAACGCCAACATCCATTTGGTAATAAGCTTGTAATCTGCCTGATAATGGCGTGAAAGCCCAAGCGAATCCATGGCAATGTTAAACGTCTCTGTAGGGATAATATCACGACGCTGTGCCATGAGTGCGGCAGAATATTGCGTAGTAAACTCAGGGTGTCCTTGCAAACCAAGAAAGCACTCTCCGACCTGGAACATGCTATAGGGGCAAAATGTATTACTCATCAACACCCTTGCGTTATCAGGTAATTGACAAACCTGGTCTTGATGACAAACAACAAGGGCAATACTCGCTTGCTGTGGCTGCATCCAAGCTTGCTCTACAAGTACATCAGCATGTGCAATTCCGACGCCCCAACCTCGGAGACTTTTTTCAACTTTCCCGCCCAACGCTTTAGCTATCATTTGATGACCAAAACAAATACCAATCAAGCCTTTCTGCGCATCGTAGAGTTCGCGCGTAAAATCTTCCAACTGTCTGATCCAAAGATCGTCATCATTAACCCCCCATTTACTGCCACTGCAAATGTAAGCGTCACATTCATCCACATGTTGTGGAAACTGACCATCAATCACGCGATAAAAATGAAGTTCTAATGCGCTATCGACTTGTTGAAATAACGCCTCAAACATAGCCGCGTAATGACCAAAGTCAGCGTGTAAGCTAGCCCGAACATCGTCACATTGCAAAATACCAAGTTTCATATCCTTACCTCCATCACATGATTCCTGTTGCCGTTATAGATCGCCATGTACCGCAGATAAACAAATATCAGCATACGCCTGCGCATCAAGTATTATCGGATTTCCGCCTGCGGAGGGATCTTGCGACGCCATAGCACCGAGCTCAACGACACGATCAGCATCAATGCCAATCTCACCGAGGGAGTGTGGAATATCGAGTTGTTTACGTAGCGTTAATACCCAATCTAAAAAGCCATCAAAGTCAGTATCTTCCAGTTCGATATAACGACTTAAACGACTTAATTTATCCTCAATCGCATCCCTATTCGCCTTTAATACATACGGCATTAAAATCGCATTTAATAGGCCATGGTGACTATCATAAAGCGCGCCGATAGGATGAGCGAGTGCATGCATACCGCCAAGGCCTCGTTGAAAAGCAGTTGAGCCCATCGTTGATGCCGTCATCATTTGCGTTCTAGCTTCAAGATCAAAGCCATCTTCAACTGCGCGCGGTAAATATTCCTTAATGAGACGAATGGCTTCCAGCGCAATGCCTTCTGCCATCGGATGATAACCATTTGCGCAATACGCTTCTAAGGCATGAGATAAGGCATCCATCCCCGTGGCAGCAGTTAACTGCGAAGGTAAACCAACGCTCAATTGGGGATCTAAAATGACAATATCAGGTAACATATTAGGGTGGAAAATAATACGCTTAATATGATTCTCGTTATCCGTTATGACCGAAGCTCGCCCGACTTCTGATCCCGTACCAGATGTGGTAGGCACCGCGACAACGGGGACCATTCCCGCCGTATTTACGTTTAACCAATTATCACCAACATCTTCAAAGTCCCAAATAGGTCGATCTTGCCCGACCATCAAGGCAACCGCTTTACCAGCATCCAATGCTGAGCCGCCGCCAAATGCGATAACACCATCATGTTCGCCACGTTTAAATACACGCACTCCATCACTGACATTATCACCTGTTGGATTACCTTTTATCTGTGAAAAAATAGCGAGCTTTAACCCAGCTTGTTGGCAATTGACTAATGCATCTTGCACCATAGGTAACTCAGCTAAACCAGGATCGGTAATCAGTAGTGGCGATGTCATTCCCAGTTCTTTGCAAGCATCGGGTAAACCTTGAATACGACCAATGCCGGCGCGAATAGCTGTTGGATAATGCCAATTAGCAGTAAAGTGATTCAAATCCATAGTATCTCCTTGCTTAGCGACAACAGTTATTACAGTTACAGCTCAAGCTACAGTTTAATGTGGAATGATTTCGGACGCGTTAACGACTCATAGCCTAAAACAGATAAGGTACAGCCTCGCCCCGAATGCTTAACTCCTGTCCACGCCAAAGCTGGATCGAGGTAATCACAACGATTAACAAAGAAGGTGCCCGTTTCGAGTTGCTCACCAATAGCCACCGCCGCGTCAACATCTTTCGTAAACACCGCAGCAGTAAGACCAAACTCAGAATCATTCATTAACGTGATAGCCTCTTCATCACTCTCGACTTTCATGATGCCGACGACAGGACCAAAACTTTCTTCGGTCATGACGCGCATTTGGTGATTAACATTAGTTAATAGTTGTGGTGCGAGATAAGGTGTGCCAACTTCATTCATTGGAAAATCATCTGCGTTAATGTGAGTAATTGCACCTTGTGATATGGCATCCTGCACTTGCAAACGCACAAAGTCAGCCGCAGATGCTTTCACCATTGGCCCTAATGTTGTGTTTGGATCATCAGGCAGGCCAAGCTGATAGCCGTTAACAAGGTCGACAGACTTACGCACGAATTCGTCAAACACGCGGCTATCGACATAGATACGTTCGATACCGCAACAGGATTGACCCGAATTAAAAAATGCACCATCAATACACGTTGCTACCGCATCATCAATATCAGCATCAGCACGGACATAAGCAGGATCTTTACCACCTAGCTCTAAACCAACACCAATAAAACGACCATTAACCGCCTTTTCAACCATAGCACCACCAGCAACAGACCCCGTAAAAGCGACATAATCCACACGCGAATTCTTGATTACCGTTTCGGTATTCTCATGGCTAAGGTGCAAATATTGAAATACCCCATCAGGTAAGCCTGCTTGCTGAAAGGCTTTATATAATTGTTCTGCGCATAATGGCGTCTGTGTAGAGTGCTTTAATATCAAACTGTTACCCGCCATGATGGCAGGCATAATGGCATTAATAGACGTGAGATAAGGATAGTTCCACGGCGCGATAACAAAAGTAGTGCCTAAGGCTTCGCGCTTGATATAACGTTGGAAACCTGTTTTTTCTGGCAATTGAATCGGCGCTAACGCAGTTTCTGCTACATCAATCATATAACGAGCACGCTCTGCTAAACCCGCAACCTCACCACGTGCATATTGGATTGGGCGTCCCATCATCCAACATAATTCATTGGCGATTTCATTTTCATTGGCAACGAAGGCATCAACCATTTTATGGCAAATTTCAGCGCGTTCTTGTAGTAAAATATGACGCCAATCAGCTTGTGCGGTGACTGCCTTTTGCAAAACCTGATTAATATCGTCACTATTTGCTTGTTCACGCTTAACGTAAATTGAGTTATCAATGGGTGAATACGTTTCTTGTATGATCCTTTGCTTTTCCCTGTTGCTTGTCATTATCGCTGTGCTCCCTAGATAATTTCAAAATAGCGTTCTAGTTCCCAATCTGTCACATGTTTTCTAAACTCACGCTCTTCCCATTCCCGTGTCGCCGCATAGTGCGCAACAAAGGCTTCACCGAATAATTCTTTCGCCGCTTCAGAACGCTTAAGTTTACCTGCCGCATCAAACAATGTGCGTGGCAAGGATAAGGCTTCAGGATGATCTTGTTCGTAGGCATTGCCTTTTACTTGCGCGTGAGGTTCAAGTTTATGCTCTACCCCCATCAAGCCCGAGGCTAATGCAGCAGCGAGCGCAAGATACGGATTAGCATCTGCTGAACCCAAACGATATTCAATGCGTTGAGATTTGGCCGCCCCCGGAATGACGCGCAGTGCAGTCGTTCGATTTTCAACGCCCCAAGTTGCATCAAGTGGTGCCCACAAGCCTGGTACCATTCTGCTATAGCTGTTTACAGTGGGCGCGATCAGGGATAAGAATTCCGGCATGTATTTTTGCTGCCCCGCCAAGAAGTGACGTTGAGTATCGCTCATGTTGTAGGGATTATTCGGATCATGAAACAGCGCCTTGCCATTTTTATCTTTCAACGAGATATGAATGTGACCACTTTGACCCGGCCAGTCACTCGACCATTTCGCCATAAAGGTAGCCATCAGGTTGTTACGTTGCGCCCAAACTTTAATAAACGTTTTAAAGAGTGCTGCTTTATCGGCGGCATCTTGTGCATCATCATAGCCAATAGCCGCTTCTAATACGCCAGGGCCTGTTTCGGTATGTAGACTCTCTAATGGAAAGTCCATCTCTTCGCCTAACGCCATAATTTGATGATGCAAACCAGCATGTACAGAGTTACGAATAATAGAATAGCCAAAGGAATCTGGCGTCAGTGGGGTGAGGTTTTTAAAGCCTTTTTCTCGAATCGATTCAGGCGTCTCTTTAAACATGAAAAATTCATATTCAAACGCAGCCGTCACAGCAAATCCCATTCTCTCAGCGCGATCTAATACACGGCACAGGGTTCCACGGGGGCAAACGGCGCCAGCGTCATCACAAAATTCAGCAATGAATAACAACATGCTGTCTTCGCCAGGTAGGTCACGGCAGGTCTCAGGTAAAATACGCACAGGTGCATCGGGATAGCCTGTATGCCAGCCTGTGTATTCAACATTATCGTAAAGCTGATCTTTTGTGTCCCAGCCTAAAACCACATTACAAAATGAAAAACCACTATCGAGAGCAGAGAAGAACTTCTCTTTACTCATATATTTACCACGCATAACACCGTCTATATCAAACAAACCGACTTTGATATGGCTTAACCCACGTTGTTCGATTATATGTTTGGCGTCGTCAACAGTCTTTACGTCTCTGGAGTTGAGCATAATACATCCTTATATTACTAAGCCGACGTCGGCTAAGCTGATAATGAGTGACAGCACCATTATGAGTATAGGAAGTGTAAGTGTGTTGTGATGAATAAAATGAGAATAAAATTAAATGTCGCGATGAATAAATAGTACTGAAAGGCTTCTATTGAAAGATGTACTGAAAAAAAGGCAAAAAAAATGGCAAACCCATAAGGCTTACCATTCTTTATATTTATTCAGCTCTGAATCAGAGCCAAATACATAGCAATTAAAGTGCTACGATGTTTTCTGCGTTCGGGCCTTTTTGACCTTCGCCTACAGTGAATTCTACTTTCTGGCCTTCAGTAAGGGTACGGAAACCTTCACTTGAGATAGCGCTGAAATGTGCGAATACATCTGGGCCATTTTCTTGCTCGATGAAACCAAAACCTTTAGCTTCGTTAAACCACTTAACTGTACCTTGAACTTTAGACATAATAATATCCTGTAATCTTAATGTTGAATTGCCTTAATAGGCTTGGATAGCGTACAAATTTTGGAACTTAAAAACTACAGAGCGAGGTATTATGAATAAAACAACGAAATGGAGAATGTAAACAAAAGTTTTCTTGCTGAGGAACACTTTATAGAATCTTTAAAAAAAGTCAAAGCTATTCATGAAATAAAAGCGTCCTGCCTGCCACAAAAACATCATTAAAAGTTAAATTGAATATTGTTTTCATATGCTTAACATGAAATTAAACCTACATTTTATTTCCTATTGATTTATTAACCCTGACGAAAAAATACCCATTAATGCTTAAACCTCAAGCTTGCGTTGCAACAGCACTGAGGTTATTCTGCTTTTATATTATGGATAACAGACTAAAAAACCAATATGACAGTAGTATTTACATTACCAATCATCCTTGATGGTGGCATGGGCCGAGAACTACAAAGTGTCGGAGCTCCTTTTCAACAGCCAGAATGGTCAGCTCAAGCGTTAATTGAAGCGCCTCATTTCATCTCGCAAGTACATACTAGCTTTATACAAGCCGGTGCAGAGGTGATCACCACCAATACTTACGCATTAGTCCCCTTTCATATTGGTGAAAAGCGTTTTAATGAAGAAGGTGCAAACTTAATTAAGCTTGCAGCTCAGTTAGCACGGCAGAGCGTAACAGGTCACCCTGGATTGTTA
Organism: Moritella sp. F3; assembly: GCF_015082335.1. Classification (NCBI taxonomy): domain Bacteria; kingdom Pseudomonadati; phylum Pseudomonadota; class Gammaproteobacteria; order Alteromonadales; family Moritellaceae; genus Moritella; species Moritella sp. F3. The sequence continues at coordinate 429,891 of NZ_BLRL01000001.1, forward strand.
GTCGCTGGTTGCATCCCTCCGGTGCTAGGTTCTTACCGACCCGATTTGTTTACGCTAGAAAAAGCCAAACCTTTGCTTGAGGTATTGATCAACAACCAACAAGCAGATGCCGACATTTGGTTAGCAGAAACAATATCTTCAATTTCAGAAGCTGCCATGATCAAAGCGCGTACAGCAACCACTGATAAGCCGACCTGGATTGCATTTACGATTAAAGATGAAGTAACGGCAGCGCCAGCTCTACGCTCTGGTGAATTCGTTTATGATGCCGTGAGTCAAATAGCAGGGCAGCATGTGTCCGCGATCTTATTTAATTGCAGTTGCGCAGAAGTCATGGAAACCGCCCTTACAATCGCTAAGCAAGCATTAGTCGATCGCGGACTAGCAGATAGTGTGCAACTAGGCGTCTACGCAAATAACTTCCCTCCAATTGGCGATCTGCACGAAGCGAACAATGCAGTATCCGGCATAAGAGAAGATGTCGAACCACAAAGATATCGTGAATTTGCAACTATGTGGCTCAAGGCTGGCGCATCCATCGTCGGTGGGTGTTGTGGCGTTTCGCCTGCACACATTAAAGCATTAGCCGAGCTTAAACACGCATAGTCATCGCTTAGCTAAATGGCCCTTCCTTCTTTGCTAGAGCCATTAATGATTTCTCAATTACTGATAAATGATTTATCAAAAATATTACATTTATTGAATTTATAATTTTTACGTGGTCTAACCAAGAATCCTGTGCTTTAGTAATAATCAGTCAATATTGATAAAAAGGCTTCTTATGCATATAACCCCATCGTTACGTACTATTTTGGTCGTTGATGATATAGCCGATAACATCCAAACTTTAAACGGCGTTCTTAACCCTGAATATAAGATACAAGCGGCAACAAATGGTCACAAAGCATTAATGATTGCACAGCAGCATCCTCAACCAGATATGATTTTGCTTGATGTTATGATGCCTGAGATTGATGGGTTTGAAGTTTGTCGATTATTAAAAATAAACCCTGCCACTAAGCATATCCCAGTCATTTTTGTCACCGCAAAAAGCGATCCCACGGACGAATCATTAGGGTTTGAGTTAGGTGCTGTTGACTACATAACGAAGCCTTATCACCCTGACATCGTAAAAACACGCGTAAGATCCCAGTTCTCTTTGTCTGTTCAAAATCATCACCTTGAAGACTTAGCAAAGATGAACAGCGACAACATAATTAGCAGTGAGGAGATGATAGCCTTAAATAACATATTTCTGGGTGGCGCTAGCTGTAGGGATACACTTGATATACTCCAAAATTACGCTGACAACAATAACGCCGAGATAAACGATGATGTCGCATCTATCATGCAGCGTTTTGCTGCATTGAATACTGTAGATAAAGAACAAGTAACTCACCTTATAGAAACGTTAAACATTGGCAATGAAGATGAAAAATACAAAATATCCACCTTTTTCGGTTTAGACGATAACTAAAAAAAACCGACGTCAAAACACAACATAAGCATCTAGAATATTTACTCAAAGCCAGTACGTATGAGTTCGAGAGCACTAAACTATCAATTATAAATACATTACCTGTATTTGAGCACGTAGCAAAAAACAATCGAAATTTATAACACATATGAGAGATGATGAAAGTGCCTAAATTATTAATTGAGTCAAATAATAAGCGCATCATGTTCGGTTTTTTCATTGCGATTTTTCTGCTTGTTGCTATTGGTTTAGCTAGCATGTTCCATTTTACTAAATTAACTAACGCAATTGATCGATATACACAAGCAGGGCAATTATTGATTGCCCTTGATAGCGCTCGTATTGCAGAACTGATTTATACCCGAGATGGTTTAGAGCAGGATGCAAAAAAAGCGACTATTAATCTTGAAACTGTACAGTCATTAATTAAGGAATTCATCAATAACGCTGACCGGATATATGTTGAAAAATTATTAATTATATCTGACCAATATCGATCTGCTTTTGAACGTTATGTATTACTGACTAGAAAAATACGTCAAACATACAAAGATATGAACAATTCAGTCATATTAGCAAATGACAATGCAGAAGCCCTAAGGACATTAAGAAAAAAGGATATCGATGACGAGAAACTGAAAATGCAGCATTTTAGGTTAGACATTAATGAGAGAACTGAAAATATAGAAAATGCCTATCAGCTAGAGAGCGCTATTGAAGCCGTGATCAGTATTAAAAAAGATATCTTACTCTCACATAAACAGCGTGACCTTAAAACTCTTGAGGCATACTTTCATAAAATAACAACACTAACGAAAACCTTAAGAAGATCGATTACCGACCCTGAAGGCGTCAATACACTGATGCAGTTAGAGCCACAAATAACAAAGTTGAAAGCCCTCTTCAAACAATTTGAAAATATAAATAATTATGCAAATCTCACTATCAATACACCACTAGTTGTTGATATAGAGGCACTGGCTTTACGACTTGCAGACCTGACTTTTGATTTACGTACTAGCGAACAAAACCTTATTGATTCAACCTCTACACTGCGTGATATGTCTCAAAAGGTAATGTTACGCAGGTTAGAGTTTTATGAACAACTCGATGTTTTATTAGATAATATAAATGCTGCTAGACAATTTAATCGGGAGTTTTCGTCAATACAAGACCACAGAACTCGATACTTATCGTTAAGTCAAATTCAACAGTTGTTAACTTTAACAAAAACTGAAGTTAATGTTATTTCATCTTCATTTATAGATATAGATGACCGCAATGCTTTCAATGAACTATTACCTAACATCGAACTTTACTTCAATGATTTTTTGGCATTAGCTAATTTAACAGCACAAAGATTCGTACTTAGAAATAAAATGAATGAGTCAGCCGCTATTGCCGACGATATTTTGTCTAATTTTCGTGAATACAGATTTGAAGAAATGGCCGAGTCACGTAATTTAGTCCAAACAATGTCTATTCTGTCTATTTTCTTTCTAATTAATATCGTATTGCTGGGTTATGTTATGCGTCGTTCGCAAATATCGCTTACAAACTTAAGCCAACAATTGGGCATTGCCGCAGAACAAGCAAAAAAGGCAGAGCAAGCAAAATCCGATTTTTTAGCCAATATGAGCCATGAAATCAGAACCCCAATGAATGCGATTATCGGCATGAGTTATTTAGCGCTAGAAACAGAGTTAAACCCTAAACAAAAGAATTATATTAGTAAAGTAAACGGCTCTGCCAATGCGCTACTTAGGATCATTAATGACATCCTAGACTTCTCTAAAATAGAGGCTGGTAAGTTAACCATTGAAAAAATTGAATTCAATATTTCAGACGTTTTAGATGAGGTCGCAGACACCATTGGTTTAAAAGCACAAGAACGGGGTTTAGCATTACGCTTTGAGATAGATAGCAGCCTGCCAATCAATTTTATTGGCGATCCTTTAAGGCTACAACAAATACTAGTCAATCTAGGTGACAACGCGGTTAAATTTACGAAAGCAGGGAAAGTAACATTAAGCTTCACCTGCAACATGAGCAAGGATAATCATGTCGTACTCGTTTGTAATGTACGCGATACCGGTATTGGTATGACACCAGATCAAGTAAAAGACCTATTTTCTGCATTTTCTCAAGCTGATACCTCAACCACTCGGAAATATGGTGGCACAGGTTTAGGCTTGGCGATTTGTAAACAATTGACACAATTAATGCAAGGTGACATATCGGTAACCAGTGAGCTTGGTGTAGGCAGCTGTTTTTCATTTTACGTGACACTAGAACATTCAAAATCATTACCAAATGTCCTAGATGCACAGCCAACAGCCTATTCAGCAGACTCTCTGACGCCAGCATTCCAACAAAACGATATCAAGGTAAGTACAATTGCCGTTGAACAACTGTTGAAAGGGGCTCATTTTTTATTGGTCGAAGATAACAAAATTAATCAAGAACTTGTCGATGAAATATTAACAAGTAGAGGCATTAACGTAACCATTGCTAACCATGGTCAAGAAGCGATTGAATACTTGACTCATCGAACTTTTGATTGTGTGCTAATGGATTGCCACATGCCTATAATGGATGGTTATAAAGCGTCAGAAATAATAAGAAAAAATCCACGTTTACAACAGTTACCGATTATAGCAATGACCGCAAATATCATGGAAAAAGATTTGGAGAGAGCAAAAAAATGTGGCATGAATGACGTCATCAGCAAACCAATCAATATTGCTAAGATGCTGAACACACTTGCTAAATGGGTCAAGGTAAAGCCATTACACACATTCAACCAATCTGAGTTAACACCTAGCGTACAGCTTGAAATTGAAAGCATAAGCAGCCTTAACATTGTAGGGCTTGATCATGCTATGGGCTTGTCTTGTGCTAATAATGATATTGCGCTTTATTATAAATTGCTGACTCGATTTTCAAAGCAATATGTTCAAAGTTCCCCTCCTTTGACATTATCTGAATTAAATTCAAAAGAACAACAACACTTTATTCACACTTTAAAAGGCCTTGCAGGAAACTTAGGATTTTCAGATATTTATAAGCTTTGTAATACCATTGAAAAAGGCACTGGCGAAACATCAAAAAATGACCAATTGCAAGTCCTTGAGCAAATGTTAGCAAATGTATGTATCGCCCTAGATCACTATTTTCAGCACAATGAGCGCAACTTTACAGATGAAGTAAGCAATCAGGCAGGATGTTCAACTCACAATACATCAGCGATCAATACAGTGATGATAGACAAGCTCAAAAAAGCGTTAAAACATTCAGATACCATTGCCATCGAACTAGCCGAAAAACATGCAGCCAGTGAATTCGGGTTATCTATATCCGATCACCAGAGGCTAATAGAGTATGTGAATAATTTTGATTTTGATGCCGCATTGATACTCTTTGATGACTGATCTACCCAAATCGGTAATAGCATATTAATGCGAGCTGCTTTTAGGCGTCATATTAAAATGGCGCTTAAATTCACGACTAAATTGTGAAGAACTTGAATAGCCCACCAATCTTGCTGCATCATTAACTCGCAAACCTTCAAGTTGGATCAGCTCTTTGGCTTTATTTAACCGCACCTTCTTTAAATACTGTAATGGTGATTCTAAAGTAACCTTACGAAACGCCAAATGAAATGCAGAGACACTCATGCTAGCCTCTTCAGCAAGATATTGTACCGTCAACGTTTCTGGATAAGACTGGTGCATTTTAGTCAGAACTTTCGCTACCCTTGCATACTGTCCGTCGTGATGTGCTAAATCAAACAGCACATGCCCTTCTGACCCGACAAGTGCCCGATAGACGATCTCCATGACCAATGACGAACCCAACATTTTACTTTCTAAATCCGAATGTAGTGCCAGCATTAACCGCTTGCAACTCTCTAACATCGGCGTTGCCATTTTGACCGAGCTTAATCCACATGTCTCTTGGTTACTACGTGATGTGTAATCAAAAAAATTCGATTCCAATTCATTCACTAAACGATGTAACAAAGTCGGATCTACATTTATCGTTAAGCCTAACAAGGGTACACCATTCTCAGGAAAAGCTTCACACTCCAACGGCATCGGCACACCAACCACCAGATAGTCTTCAGGACCATAATGCACAGGCTGATTACCTATGTGTATATGCTTACGCCCCTGCCCCATCACAATGATGCCGGACTGGTACACAAAAGGCTGGCGCTGATTGCCTTGGCTACTACGATAGAACCACACACCAGGAATAGCGGTTTCCTTAATACCTTCTAGATCGTTAAGATCGTACGCATCCGCATATGTTTGCATTAAATCGCCAAGAGAATTCATCGTCACCCTTAAACATTAGTCATCACCTGTGTATTAAAATACTCAAAAAAATAGAAATAGGCAACTTAAATGGAGGATAGCGTCTTTTTAAAGTGTCAACTAAAGAGTAATATGCACTTATTGAATAAATAAAAATAAAGGACATACAATGAAATTCTCTTATGTTAACCCTACTCAAATCCATTTTGGCCAAGGTCAAATCGCGACTGTCGCTACCTCTATTCCAAAAGATAAAAAAGTATTGGTGATTTACGGTGGTGGTTCTATTAAGAAAAATGGCGTTTATGACCAGGTTTCTGCCGCACTTGCAGAGCATACATGGACAGAATTTTCAGGTGTTGAAGCAAACCCAACAGTTGAAACCCTAGACAAAGCCGTGATTATCGCTAAAGAACAAGCAATCGATTACATCCTTGCTGTCGGCGGTGGTTCTGTTATTGATGGCTCAAAATACGTTGCTGCAGCGGCAATGTACGAAGGCAATGGTTGGGATATTCTAATTGGTAAACACCAGGTAACAGAAGCTATCGCAATTGGTGCTATTTTGACACTACCAGCAACAGGTTCTGAATCAAATTCAGGCTCTGTGATCACTCAAAAATCAACGCAAACTAAACTGCCGTTTATGGCCGATGCTGTTCAACCTAAATTTGCTGTACTTGATCCTGATTCAATGAAGACATTGCCAGAACGTCAATTAGTGAATGGTCTTGTCGATGCTTGGGTACACGTTTGCGAGCAATACTTAACAACGGCTACAGGCACTATGGTTCAAGACGGTTACGCTGAAGTATTACTTAAAAACCTACTGACGTTAGCTGAACAATACAATGAACGTGATAACAACGAATGGCGCTCAAACCTAATGTGGACAGCAAACCAAGCGCTTAATGGCTTAATTGGTTCTGGCGTAACGCATGACTGGGCAACGCACATGATTGGCCATGAATTAACAGCGCTATACAGCGTTGATCATGCACGTTCGTTATCTATTATCCAACCGTCTTTACTGCGTAACCAAATTGAAGCGAAGCGTGCTAAATTGGAACAGTTAGGTAAGAATGTATTTGGTTTAACGGCCTCTGCAGATTTAGCTGAACGTACGATTGTTGCAATCGAAGCTTTCTACCATGACGTTAAAGTACCAACACAATTAACTGAGCACGGTGATGATAAAGTGGCTGCGATTGATACGATTATCAAACAACTTGAAGCACACGGTATGGTTGCATTAGGTGAAAGCCAAGCGATCACACTGGATGTATCTCGTCAAATTTTAGAAGACGCTGTAGCGTAATAGCACTAGCTAAACGCGTTCGACTATTGACCGTTAATATAACATTCGAGCGTTAATACAGCATTCCGTCGCAAAGCCAATACTGTTAACCCGGCATTGGCTTTTTTATTGATAGCGTTGGACCCGATTCTCGTATCCCTTAATCCGACTTAATAACAAGTAAATGTTGTTTCATAAAATCAATAAATACGCGGCTTTTATTCGGCATATATTTACTTTGTACATACTGCAAACAAATATCACCGTGATAATTACCCTGTAATTGCCAATCTTCCAATAACGGAATGAGCGTTCCCGCTTCAATCCCCTCCTGCGCAATATAATCCGGTAAACCACCAACACCAAAGCCTTGCTCAATGGCATCACAGCGCATTTCGCTGTGGTTAATCAAATATGCTCCAGTTACGTGTACGGTCGCTTGCTGATTTCCATTGCTAAATCGCCAGCGGTTATCGGCCATATTTTCACCTAGACAAAGGCATGGTAGATATTTTAAATCATCCGGATGTGCAGGCAAGGCATGGTTAGCGAGAAAACCAGGGCTGGCACATAACACCTGCTCAACGCGACCAATTTTAACATTGACCAATGCTTCAATGGGATTGTCATTAATATGAATCAAAAAATCGACACCGTCCTGAATGGGATCTAAAACACGGTCGGTCACTTTTAAATGTAACTGAATATCTGGGTAGCACTTTAAAAACTCAACAAAAAGTGGTCTCAATACCCTACTCGCTAACGATTTTGGCGCCGCCACTCTTAATAACCCACTCACAGTCGATGTCGCAGAGGTACTGGCATTAACCGCTTGTTCTGCAGATTCAAGCATCTGTTTACAATAATCAAACGTTATTTTACCTGACTCCGTCAACGCCAATTGCCGCGTCGTACGCGCTAGCAGTTTAATGCCTAATGCATCTTCTAATCGGCTAATTTGACGGCTCACCGCAGAGGGAGTTACACCTAATTCTCTGGCGGCTTTACTAAAGTTACCCTGCTCAACCACAGTGACCAAAATCGCCATATCCGGTAACAAAGGGATTATTTTATTTGTGTCCATTAGGCACAAGTCCTTTTACAAATTGGAGTATTGTTTTAAATCTATCATAAATTAACATGACTGCAGCGTAATAAATACATTGCTGTAAGCATATTTTAAATAATAAGGGGTAAATATGGAGTTGTTAATAAATACGTATATGGCTGAAATAATAGCGGTAAGCACCATTGCGATTTTCATGGTGGTGTTACCTGGGGCTGACTTTGTAATGGTGACCCGTACGAGTATTTACCATGGTCGTTTAGCTGGTTTATATACTAGCTTAGGCATGTGTTTATCTGTTTGTATTCATGCTAGTTATTCAATTGCAGGGTTAGCCGTCGTGATTGCAAATTCGGCATGGTTATTCAATTTAATAAAATATTTAGGAGCCGCTTATCTTATTTATATTGCTTGGCAGTTATTAACAACACGCGCGCTTTTAAATACAGATCAAAATAATAAAACGGCGCATATGTCACCTCTTGCAGCGATACGTTTAGGTTTTACCTGCAATATATTAAACCCTAAAACATCTATCTTTTTCTTAAGTATCTTTACGCAAGTGGTGTCGGTCGATACCCCACTGATAATGCAGATAGGTTATGGTCTGATCATCATGCTGGCACATTTAATCTGGTACATTGGGGTTGTATTACTGCTATCACATCCAAATATACTGCCTCGCTTCAATCGCCATAAACAAAAAATTGATAAGGGGGCTGGATGTATATTAATGCTGATTGCGATCAAACTTAGCTTAGTGAACTCTATTTAAATTGTTTAAATGAGAATCATTTTTAAGTAGAATGTACTTTCATACACTACATTAGCTTAGTTAGGCGACATTAATCATATGCAAAGCGAATCATTAGATCGTCTTAAGAAAGCATTCATCTCTGGTATTTTGGCTACGTTGGCCAGCATTAGTGTCGGCTTCGCCTTTAAAATTTGGCTGGCACAATGGGTGGCAAAAGGCGATCTGGCTTTGTATCACACCGTCGTTGATATCATCTCACTGTCATTGATTTTAATGACAGGCTTTCGCTCTTCGATGGTGGTAACTTACTCTCAAACACACAACGACCGTGATATTATCAATATCTTCCGTTTCAGTTTAATTGCGATTGTACTCATTACTTGGGGTGCCATCATTCCATATATTAAACATTCGCTTAATATTAATGTTGGCTACTTACAGATGGTTGGCATCATTTTCGGCATGGGTTTAAAGATCTACTTTACCAACCTTATCGCCATGTATCGTTTATACGATGTGTCCAATAAAGTCACATGGCTCGAGCCCATCAGTAACGTAGTTATGTTTGTATTCTGTTATTACTTCTTAGGGCTAGGTACACTCGCCTCTCTATTTTACGGGCTTACTCTATCTTCGCTTTCTATTGCGATTTATATGTATGTGCGTCGTAAGAAATCGATCACTACACGTCCTTTAGCCCTGGTACACCTTGATCCTCCTCTTATCAGTTACGTGAAGAAAAGTTTTACAGCGTCTCTTGAAGCAGGAACAAGTATCTTAATGATTTACATCACCGTACTCCTGACGATCACACATTTCAGTGTCGATGAGCTCGGTGATTTCCAGGTGGTCGTTCGCCCTGTCTTTACCTATATGACGATGCTATTTGTTTTCCCTATTTATCGCTTTGTCCTACCTGAGTTAGCGGTGAATATACGTAACACCGATCATGGACAAGTGAAGAAAATACGCCAATGGGTATTTAAGTTATCAGCTATAGTTGGAATATCATTTTTCTCCATCATGTATTTTGGGGGGGCTTCGATTATTGCAGTGGTATTCCCACCCGAATATAGTGGCGCGCTACCGGTATTGCTCCACTTCTCGATCTTCTTTGTATTTATGATGTTGAATGCTTATCAACTCGCCTATATAAAAGCGCACGGACGATTTACCCTCAGTCTGTTAATCCGAATTATGGGCATCATTACTTTGGTTACTGCCTACTATTTGTTGTCACAAATGACTGACAATGTCGTCGCTATCATTACCGCCCTATGCACTGGATATGTCGTCATGTTCGTTCTATCAAGTATCGCAGAACGTCAGATTTTAAATGAACAGACCCATAAACTCGTGCCTATTGCAGCGTAATCAAACATGAAATTGAGCGAGTGCGAGTCCGCAACTCTTTAAGCACACGAACAAAACTAAGTCGTAACGTGTTACGGTTGTTAGCATAACCCGAAGGCTGTATATCACAGCGTAAAAATAAAATTAACCAAATTCTCGGTTAATACACGTTTATATTTTTAAGGATTTTTTATGATCTATTCAACGACAGAGTCAATTCCAGGCAAAGAAATACAAGAGATTGTAGGCGTCGTCACCGGTAACGTCGTGCAAGCAAAACATATTGGACGCGACATCATGGCGGGCTTAAAAAACATTGTAGGTGGTGAAATACGTGGCTACACAGAAATGCTAACCGATGCGAGGGATATCGCAATTCAACGCCTCATTGAGGACGCAAAGGAAAAAGGCGCTGATGCCATCGTCGGTGTCCGCTTTACCACAAGTGCAATAATGGATGGCTCATCTGAAATTATGGTCTTTGGTACTGCGGTTAAATTTAAAAACTAGAAGTGGTGTGCTTTGGCGATTCGCAGAGAATAAGCAGCCTAACAATCGCTAAATGGATTTTAGGTAAATCACTCAAAATGGAGTAATAATGAATAACTTAATAAAAGTTACAATACTATCAATCAGTTTATTATCAGGAACAGGTGCTTTTGCTAGTACACCAACAGAACAACTAGGAACTTGTTTAGTTGATTCATTAAATGGTAAAGAAAGAAAGAAACTTGCTAAATGGATTTATTTTTCTATTGGCTCTCACCCTGAAATAAAGTCATTCATGAGTGCAACTGATGCAAATATTCAAGAGAGTGATCAGTATGTTGGAAAACTTATAACCAAAATATTAACAGTCGATTGCCCAAAAGAATTATATGCAGCAAACAAATCTGATCCGTTAGCTATACAAAAAGCTTTTGAATTAGTTGGTAAGGTGGCGATGCAAGAATTAATGACTAATCAAGATACAATTAAAGCTATTACAAACTATGCAGCATATACAGACCAAAGAAAAATAAACGCAATACTTAGCAAGTAATGACCTAAAAAATAGTCGTTAAAAAGGAAGCATCTCAGCTTCCTTCGTCATATCTATTGAGCGAATGTAGTGCCTCATCGAAACATGCTAAATTATAAATCAGCTAACGCAGTTTCAATCTTTTTAGCCACATCCTTCGGTACCCACTGACTCCACTTCGCTTTATTATTTAATAAGAAGTTTTCAGCAGCATAATCACCGTCGGCTTGCTCTTCATCTATCCACGCTAACTGCTGGTTCATTTCATCATTGGTGAATGAACGTTTCCCAAGATACTGCATGACAGCAGGCTCTCTTTTAGAAAAATCAGTGGTCACAATAGTCTGCACAGGCGCTGCTGGGTAATCGGTTACTTTCGGGTTTTCACAGTCTTCGACAATCGTACAATTTTCGAATTCATCGCGGTTAAAACCAGTACCAAAATCAACACGTACCATATCGTATTTGTCCATGATTGCCGTTGGTGACCAATAATAGCCAAACCATGCATCTTTATTTTCATAGGCTTTAGCCATTGAACCCGCTAAACCAGCACCAGACCCTGGATCAACTAAATCAAAGCCGTAATCAGCAAGATCCATAGCGTTGAATAAATTAGTCGTTGAGATCTGACAAGTCCAGCCAGCAGGACAAGCCATGAAAGCAGAGCGGCTTGGATCTTCAGGGTGTTTGAATAGCTTAGCATTGGCTTTGATACCCGCTAACGTCGCTAAAGACGGATCTTTTTCAACCATATACTTAGGTACCCAAAACCCAGAAATCGCGCCGTCAGACAGTAAATCTCCGGCCACAACAATGCGCCCTTCCTCACCACCTTTTGCCAATGTAGCTCTGATCTGATTGGTCCAAAATTCAGGCGCAATATCAGGGGTATTCTTTTCAATCATCGATGTCGCAGTGATCGTTGAATTACCCGGCACAATATCAACTTCGCAGTTATAGCCGTATTCTAGAATAAACGCATCAATATTAGCAACTAAGGTAGCGCTACCTAGGTTCATATCGGCGATGGTCACTGAGCCGCATTCAGCAGCAAGCGTATTGTCTACTGCAAAAGAATTAAAAGACGCCATGGTCAACAGTAATGCTAAGGGTGATTTTTTAAGCATCATAAAACCTCAAATTAAACTGGGTGTATTAAATATAGATGACCTCATTGTACTGCACTATTTTACAGCCCAGTTTAATCTTTAGTTAAAAATGTTAACTTGTAGCTAAAATTCAGCAAGTTAATTACTAATAGAATATCGTTGGCGCTTATTCAAACATACACAATACTTAGAATAGTTACATGCATAAGGATGTTAAGTGTGAAGCGAGATTCAATGGAATTTGATGTTGTCATTGTCGGAGCAGGGCCTGCCGGATTATCTGCAGCCTGTCGCTTGCGCCAACTTGCACTAGACACTGAAACCGAACTCAGTGTTTGTGTCCTCGAAAAAGCCGCTGATATAGGTGGACATACCCTTGCAGGCACCATCTTTGAACCTCGAGCATTAGACGAACTCTTTCCAGACTGGAAAAACTTAGACTCCCCTGTTACCTGCCATGTGAAACGTGATGAAACTTGGTTACTCAAAAATGCGACTACCGCCCGCCGTGTACCTAGCATGTTAGTACCATCAAGCTTAGACAACAAACACAACTATATCATCAGCCTCGGAGACTTGTGTATTTGGTTAGCCAAACAAGCTGAACAACTAGGCGTCGAGATATTCACAGGTTTTGCCGCGAATGAATTCACGTTTGCCGACGATGACAGCGTTAAAGGCGTGATTACCGGTGACATGGGACGCGATAGAAACGGGGCAGAAAAAGACAATTTTATGTCAGGGGTAGAAATCATAGGCAAGTATACGTTAGTCACCGAAGGTTCACGTGGTCATTTAGGCAAACAATTAATCGAAAAGTACCAGTTAGATAAAGACGCAGATCCACAGCACTACGGATTAGGTATTAAAGAATTATGGCAAATAGACCCAGATATCCACCAGCCCGGATTAGTCATCCACAGTATTGGCTGGCCACTAGCAGAGCACGGCGCGACTGGCGGTGCTTTTCTCTATCATGTAGGTAAAGATCAAGCTTATGTCGGACTCATCACCGATTTGAACTACCAAAACCCCTATCTCAGCCCTTTTGAAGAATTCCAACGTCTTAAGCTACATCCTGCAGTGAGCCGCTATTTAAAAGGCGGGAAACGCCTTGCCTATGGTGCTAGAACAGTAACCAAAGGCGGCTATAATTGCTTGCCGAAGATGGTTTTCCCCGGCGGTTTACTACTCGGTTGCGATGCTGGTACATTAAACGTAGCTAAATTAAAAGGCACTCATACCGCCATGAAAACAGGCATGGTTGGGGCTGAAGCAGTGTTTGCAGCGATGGCATTAACACGCTTTAAAGCAAACGAGAGTACTGAAGATGTCGCTAAAAAAAGCTCGGAACACCCCCCTAAACAAACAGCAGAGCAAGTGACTGAACCATTAACTGATAAAGTAATCGAAACCAATGACAGTCTCGAACATTTCACCTTATTATATAAAGCATCTTGGGTATACCAAGAGTTATATCAATCACGTAATTTTGCGCCTATCACGCACAGATGTAATGCCATGCTAGGCGTAACCTGGTTTGAACAAAACATATTGCACAAAAGCTTACCTTTTACCCTACACGATTCAAAACCAGATCATTGTCAGTTACAAAAAGTCACCAAATCGACAGCGATTACTTATCCAAAGCCAGACAACGTATTAACGTTTGACCGTTTAAGTTCAGTGTTTCTAGCCAATATCCAACATGATGCCAATCAGCCAAACCACCTTAAACTGACCGACCCTAGCGTGCCAATGTGTACCAACCTCCCCCGCTTTGCAGAGCCCGCACAACGCTACTGCCCTGCGGCTGTGTATGAAATTGTCACGGTTGATAAAGAAGTAAAATTCCAGATAAATGCGCAAAACTGCATCCACTGTAAAGCCTGTGACATCAAAGACCCATCGCAGAACATAGTCTGGACACCACCCGAAGGCGGCAGCGGTCCTAATTATTCCGGAATGTGACTTGCACATTGACAGCATCAACTAAAAACAGAGTCAAAAACGATTACATAACAGTAATAAAAAGCGCCGCTAATCAGTGATTAGCGGCGCTTTAATATGAGTTGTTTAATTCGCGTAGTGAGTTACGCCATTAACCAACTTCATCTAGCTTTACCGGATTAAGCTTTACAACCTGTGCATTCATGTAGTCTGTAACCGCTGCTTGTTGTGCTTTGTTTAAGTACAAACCAAGCTTAGTACGACGCCATAATACATCTTCCGCTTTTTTAGCAAATTCTGTTTCAATCAAGTAATCAAGTTCACGGCTGTAAACACCATGACCAAAGTGAATACCAAAATCGGCTTCAGAATGACAATCAGCGAATAACTTCCAGGTGTCTGTACCAAACTGGTTCACATAACGCTTCGCCGTTTCAGGGTTTAGCCATAAGTGCTGTGAACAAATGTTATCAACTAGCTGCGTTCGTGGGTAACTAAAGTCACCACCAGGTAATGGCGTATCTGCAGTCCACGAATAACCTAACTTATCAAAGTACGGTGAAATCAGTGTCATTGCTGACTCAGCCAGTTTACGATAAGTTGTTAGCTTGCCACCGAAGATAGATAACAATGGCGCTTGTGTGCCTTCTTGCTCAAGTTCCAGTGTGTAATCACGTGTGATCGCTTGTGGTGATGAAGATTCGTCATCACACAGTGGACGTACGCCGCTGTAAGTCCAAACAACATCACTTGGTGCAAGCTGCTTCACAAAGTGTTCGTTTACAACATCAATCAAGTATTCAACTTCGTCATCAGAAATAGCCACTTTGCGTGGGTCGCCAATGTATTCAACGTCAGTCGTACCTATGATTGAGAAGTCTTCCATGTAAGGAATAACGAACACAATACGGTTATCTTTGTTTTGTAAAATATAAGCTTGTTCTTCATCATGGATACGTGGCACCACAATGTGTGAACCTTTTACCAAACGAATGTTACGTGGTGATTCTTCTTCCATGCTGTCATCGAAGAATTGCTTCACCCAAGGACCGGCCGCATTAACTAATGCACGCGCAGTACGTTCGAAACGCACGTTTGTTTGATCGTTTACAATTGTTACTTGCCATAAGCCATCTTTACGCACAGCTTTTTCTACACGGCAATAGTTCTCAACTTCGGCGCCGTTACGTTGTGCTGCCATCGCATTTAGAATAACCAAACGAGCATCATCAACCCAACAATCTGAATATTCAAAACCTTTAGTGATTTCTTTTTTAAGTAAACCTGATTTAGCTAGGTTCACTTGGTTACTACCTGGTAACGTTGTACGTTTGCCCAAGTTATCATACAAGAATAAACCTGCACGAATTAATAACGCAGGACGTAAGAAAGGACGATGTGGTAAACGGAAACGCATTGGTTTAACAATGTGTGGTGCTTTCTTCAGTAATACTTCACGCTCAGCGAGTGATTCAGACACGAGACGAAACTCGTAATGCTCAAGGTAACGTAAACCACCATGAACAAGTTTAGAACTTGCTGATGATGTAGCTGAGGCAAAATCGGCTGCTTCATATAAGCCTACTGTGAGACCACGACCAGCGGCGTCTGCAGCAATACCCGCACCATTAATACCGCCGCCTACAACGATCAGGTCTAGCACTTCATTAGACACGTTATTGGTCATTACTTTCTGGTTTCCATTATTCATACTTAACTCACTTTAATACATTCTTGTCTGAGCGAACGACCGCTTTCGAACATCTGCAACTAATATAAAACATTTTAGTATTAAAATCACCATTTACTTTCGAATTCGCGCATTTATTTTTACATAGCGAACATGAATTGCGAAGGTAAAACGCAAGTTATGCTCGAATGGCTATTAAGCCTTAGAAATATGTCAATTTGATGACAAAAATAGACTACTTTGCTCGAAATGCCCAACATTCCAAGAAATAAGCTCAAAAAAATCCCAAAAAAAAGCATCACTATATCAATATAATGATGCACTTCTATTAAGACTAAGATGACACCTTATTGGCAATCAAATTTAAACTCGATTACAGTAAATCGTCTTCTTCGTCATGGCCTTCAGCCCATGACTGCGCCGCTTTAACAGCACGTTTCCAGCCACGGTAACGACGTTGACGTTTAACATCATCATCATGTGGCATAAATGATTTTTCAATCACAGCTTTATCAGACAGTTCATCTAAGCCATCCCAGAAACCAACAGCCAGACCAGCAAGGTATGCAGCACCAAGTGCCGTTACTTCTGTAACTGCAGGACGTAATACTGTCGTATTTAACACGTCAGATTGGAATTGCATTAGGAAGTTATTCGCTACTGCACCGCCATCTACACGTAATTCAGCTAGCTTGATACCTGAATCTGCTTGCATCGCATCAAGTACGTCACGTGTTTGATATGCAATACTTTCTAATGTTGCACGAATAATGTGATTTGCACCAACACCACGTGTTAGACCAACAATCGTGCCACGTGCATAGGCATCCCAGTACGGTGCACCTAAACCAGTGAATGCAGGCACAACATAAACACCGTTTGACGAGTCTACTTTTGTTGCAAAATATTCAGAATCTTTGGCATCAGCAAGCAATTTCATTTCGTCACGTAACCATTGGATAGAAGCACCACCCATGAATACCGCGCCTTCTAGTGCGTATGCCACTTCACCACGTGGACCACATGCCAAAGTAGTAAGTAGACCGTTCTGAGACGTTACTTTTTCTTTACCCGTGTTCATTAACAAGAAACAACCCGTACCGTACGTGTTTTTAGCTTGGCCTTGTTCAACACACATTTGACCGTAAAGAGCAGCTTGTTGATCACCCGCGATACCAGCGATTGGGGTACGAGTACCGCCTTTACCGCCTAAGTTCATTTGACCGTAAACTTCTGAAGACGATTTCACTTCAGCCATCATTGATAGTGGAATATCAAGGACTTTAAGTAGTTTCTCATCCCATTGCAGCGTATTGATGTTAAATAACATAGTACGTGATGCGTTAGTGTGATCCGTTACATGCACGCGTCCCTGTGTCATTTTCCAAACTAACCAAGTATCAACAGTACCGAATAATAGTTTACCGGCTTCAGCGTCTTCACGTGCACCCTCAACATTATCAAGGATCCATTTAATTTTTGTACCAGAGAAGTACGGGTCAACAACTAAACCTGTGTTTTCACGTACGTATTCTTCAAAGCCTGCATCTTGTGCTTTTAATTTGTCACATATATCTGCAGTACGACGACATTGCCATACGATCGCGTTATAAACTGGCTTGCCTGTTTCTTTATTCCAAACAATCGTTGTTTCACGTTGGTTAGTAATACCGATACCGGCAATTTCATCACTCGTGATGCCAGTCTTAGCTAACGTTTCAACTAATACTGAGCTCTGAGTTGCGTAGATTTCAAGTGGATCATGCTCAACCCAACCCGCTTGCGGATAGATTTGCGTGAATTCACGTTGAGATACACTAACAATATTTGCATCGTGGTCAAGAATAACGGCACGAGAACTTGTTGTACCTTGGTCTAAAGCAATAATGTATTTTTTCTCAGTCATTACGAAGTCCTTTTAATTTCATTTGTATGAGTACGTCATATTTCAATTAGCTTACGTACTTATGTTTAATTATACACCTAAGCGATAATCAAAGTCGCTCAAGTGTTATTCAAAATTTATTCAGGGTTACTTTTCACTATCGCTAACTATACTTCAGCCGCTTTAGCTTCAACAGATACTTCATCACACTGGTTTGGAATAGTGCAACCATGGCCTGCAGACGGTAAGTATTGACCAATCACTTTTGGATATAACCAACCACCAAAACATGCACCTGCAATTGGACCTAAGATAGGTACGATGAAGTAAGGAATATCTTTAGCACCTGTTAGTGCGAAATCCCAGCCAGCGAAATAAGCGAATAATTTAGGACCAAAGTCACGTGCTGGGTTCATCGCAAAACCAGTTAGTGGACCTAAAGAGCCACCGATAACCGCGATTAGTACACCGATAAGCACAGGGTTCATTGCGCCACGTGGTTCACCGTTACTTTCATCACCAAGGGCTAGAATAACGAACATTAATACCGCAGTGATAACAAATTCAACCGCAAATGCGCCGATGAATGTTAATGATGGATGTGGGTAAGTTGAGAAGATACCCGCTGTTGATAATGCCGCTTCACTATTACGTAGGAAACCGTTAGCGATTTCGTAGTCAGTAAATAAGTTACTATATAGACCATATACTAACGCTGCAGAACAGAAAGCACCTGCGAGTTGCGAAAATATATAAGGTAATACTTTGCTTTTATCAAATCCGTGGAAAGCAGCCAATGCAATCGTCACCGCGGGATTAATATGTGCGCCAGAAACACCTGCCGTACAGTAAATAGCAATTGCTACACCCATACCCCAAATGATACTAATTTCCCATTGACCAAAACTTGCACCCGTTAGTACTAATGCAGCCACGCAGCCGACACCAAAAAATATTAACAGTCCAGTTCCAATAAACTCAGCCAGGCATTCGCCCATCAGAGTATGTTGTTTATTGCTAGCCATGATTCATTCCTTTGTTTTATTTATGTAGGGTGTACACAATGTTCGTGTGAATTTGAATTTACACTTTTTATACATAATTAAAACAAATAAGGAATGGAAATGAGCGTTCGAGCACAGAAATATATTCAAACGAGACAGGTTGAAATGTATTTATCTATAAAACACGCTATATCGAGCGGAATTGATCAAGATCAGAGTATATATTAATTAGCATTAAACGATAGTTAGCAACATAAATTAACACTTTATTGGTAGTTACGTACTAATTATTACTCATACCGCTTATTAATAAGTATTAAAGTAGGAGAAATGAAGGTAATCAGGCTAAATGTAACAAATCGAACATCTGTAAGGTGAAATGATTAAAACGAACAAAATACAGTTAAGCCATCTGCAGGCTTAACTGTATTAATCAGTACGAAAAGATCTACGTGCTATAACTTACTCTCTGCACCCTATTGCGGGATTGCAGAGTGATCGCTTGGTTTTGATGTCGCACTTTTGATCAGCATGTAAATACACATAGTCAGCATGCAAACACCAAGATACATAATCAAACTATTGTTGTAGTGCTTAAAGGTTTGCGCCACAACAGGCCCCGCAACAGAGCCAGCGCTATAGCTAAGTAACATGATCTCAGTTGCCGCTACAATTTTACTGACACCTAAACTGTCACACGCTAGCGAGATAGCAACGGGATAGAGTGAAAACACACTCGCACCCAACAACATGTAGCTTGAGCTCAATAATATTGAGTCATGCGTCGTTAATATACCAATAACGCCCAGTACACCAAGCAAACAAAATAGTGACATTAGTAACGTCTTGCTCATTTTTGGTGACAAGTAGCTTACGACTGGTTGTACTAACATGCCACCTAGAATAATAATCGCCATTAACATACCGCTTTGCTCTGCACTGCCTGTTTGCGCTTTAAGGTACAAAGGCATTAACCCATAAATAGGTGCCATTAACATGCCAGAAACTAAACATCCCAAAATCGCAGGGCGGCTTAGTGTTTTTAGTTCAGCAAACTTGATCTTTTGGTGTCCAGTGCAATCAGGCTGCCCCACCTTGATTAATAACGGCGGTAAAATGGCAATCAACAACACACCAATCACAACGCTGTAAGGAAAGATCCCAACAGCACCAATTGGAACAAGTGCTAACTGGCCTAATGCATTACCACCGTATAAAGAGGTCATGTATAAACCTAAACGTTTAGCACGTTGCTTTGCTGTGTCGGCCATTAATAACCAAGACTCAACAACAACAAATACCCCTGCTACAGCAATACCGGCAATAAAACGAGCCGCTAACCAGGTTGCAGCACTTGGTAGTGCAATCATCAAAAAGATCGATAACAACAGTACACTTAAAAACAAAATAAACGCAAGGCGGTGCCCCATTCTTGCGACTACGCTTTCTATCTGTAATGAGCCTATTAATAGTCCCAGATAAAAGATACTTGCCAACCAAGGTGTTAATGTAAGACTTAGTCCAAAAGATTGCAAAGATAATGGAATTAGGCTCATTAAAAAGCCCGATGCAATAGCAAAAAATGACAAACCGACAACAGGTACAAATGTGCTGTTTTTTGGGTTTGAGCAGGCGAATGTTCCCACCTTGTATCCTCAAGTTAAATTGTTTAAATATAGGTTAAGCCGCTATATGTGTACCAGTTGTTGGTTACTGCATATTTC
This sequence comes from Moritella sp. F3, assembly GCF_015082335.1. Taxonomy (NCBI): domain Bacteria; kingdom Pseudomonadati; phylum Pseudomonadota; class Gammaproteobacteria; order Alteromonadales; family Moritellaceae; genus Moritella; species Moritella sp. F3. The sequence goes on from NZ_BLRL01000001.1 coordinate 450,546, forward strand.
GGCGAGACTTTAATCCTAATTTAATGTGATGTAAAGTTTATTTTTCAATTAAACACAAAATAATTTATAAGGATTATAATCGCGCTTAAGCACCGCAGGACAGTAGGTTATAGGCATGTTAATGTTTTATTCCATCGCACTTTCGATACGTTCACCAAAACGAAACAGCCTTAATTATCACGTAAATACCAAAGCGCTATTTACATAAGGTTAAATCTATTAAAGGCTAACGTAACACGATATTTACCACTATTAATAGACGTTTGAATATACAACAAACAATAGCTTAACCAACCATTGTTCGTTGTATAATGAACGATGACCTGGGAGGTCAAACCACGCATTTAATAGTGTATGTGATGGGGGTTTAGAAGTGATAGTGATGTGGCTTACATAGCACTAGATTGTTAACTACATATTAAGCGGTTCATTACTGCTGAAATCAGTATGAAGCACACGATTCTTACCCGCTACTTTAGCCGCGTATAAGCGTTCATCAGCTTGTTTAATGACACTTTTTATTGATTTAATTTGGTCTATCGAAGATGTGGTCACTACACCGCCAGACATAGTCACGTGAAACTCGGTTTCGTTGCTGTAATGTGGGGGGTTAGCAACGCTTTCACAGATGCGCTCAAACACATCAATCTGCTTATTATCTTTGTTGTATGCAATCAGCAGGCCGAACTCTTCACCGCCAAGACGTAGTAATATGTCTTTTTCACGAATTTGCTGCTTAATCACAGTTGTCACTCGGATCAGAACTTCATCACCGATGGGGTGCCCGTAAGTATCATTCACATGCTTAAAATTATCTAAATCAATAATCATGAAAGAGTAAAACTGATGACGTTCGATATTTTTCAGTTCAGCCATAAAACCACGACGGTTTAACAACCCAGTCAATGGATCATGACATGATTCAGACGCCAATATCTTCGACACAAAACGTAATTTCAACGTATACAACACCCACACTGCAAGCACAATAGCCACAAAATAAAAGGTGATATCGACAAGACTATTTTTAAGTAAGTCACTTGATCACTGATTGAATAAGGCATTACCACGCGTAGATTGGTTGTATTACCATCAAAGCTCAGCGGCTCACTAAGAATGCCTAAATCAGAGTTTGGCTTGGGATCATTAATTAGGTAGAAATCAGATGAATAGCGAAAACGGTAGACACTATTCAGTTGAAACATTATGTTACGCGACTATCGACTAATCACACTATCTACGATGTACTAGCCGCGCACTGAATATACTTTATGATATGAGCATAAAATATATTATAACCAATTGAAAATCACAAAATATGCAATACTAGTAACTGCAAAGAGAGTTAATCGACAGTTAAATGATAAACAAAAAAGGCCGCTGTTAAGCGACCTTCTCTATTAACGAAGTATTAATAAAACATCAATAAAACATTATGTATTATTGATGAGCATTTTATTTATGCCCAGAATAGCCAAGCGACAAACGACAATGCAAAGATACAAATGAGGTTAAGGTAAATACCCACACGCATCATTTCAGACTGCTTAATATGCCCAGTACTAAACACAATCGCATTCGGCGGTGTTGCAACAGGCAGCATAAAGGCGCAAGACGCAGCGATCGCAATTAACGCAGACAGAATAATAGGCGACATCCCCAGCGCTTCAGCGACACCAGCAAATACCGGAATTAATAGCGCAGCACTCGCAGTATTACTCGCAAACTCCGTCAAAATAACCACAAACGCAACCACCGTTAGAATGATAATTAACATTCCTGCTTGTGATAATACATCACTTAAGCTTTCAGCCAGGAACACACTTGTGCCCGTTGCTTTTAAGATATTACTCAAACAAATACCACCACCAAATAACAGCAATACGCCCCAATCTGTGGTTTTTTCAATATCTTTCCAATGCACCACTCGTGCGACACCAACCAACACAATCGCCATTAACGCTACTAGGGTGTCGAATTTAGAAAAACCACCTAGCATCGCGTTAATCGGTTTACTGAATATCCATAAAAATACAGTTAATGCAAAGATAGCTAAAGTAACAACTTTACCTTTATCCCATGCAATTGGTTGGTGGTCTAATTCAAAAATTTCATTGAGGTTTGGTTTAAGTAAAACATATAGCACGCCGACGGTAATCGGTAATAGCAGCAATGTGATTGGCACGCCATACGACATCCATTCTGTGAAGCTCAAATCTAACTGCGCAGCGGCAATCGCATTCGGTGGGCTACCCACAATAGTGGCAATACCACCAATACTCGCGCAATAAGCAATACCCAATAACACAAACACATACGTGTTGTGGCCTGTCTTGGTATTTACTTTATTCAGTACGCCTAACACAAGTGGTAACATCATCGCCGTCGTAGCGGTATTACTGATCCACATCGATAAACCCGCCGTTACGCCAAATAGCATAAATACAGCAACATCCATACGACCTTTTGCCAATACAAGTACTTTATCAGCAATGGCTTTATCGAGCTCTTGTCGGTGTAATGCAGCAGCTAACGCAAAACCTCCTAAGAACAAAAATATAATCGGGTTAGAAAAATTGTTCAGCGCAGTTTGGGTGTTAAAGATCCCAAACACCACAGCAAGTATAGGTACTAGAATAGCCGTTATGCTGACATGTAACGCTTCAGTTAGCCACAATATAGCGATGAAACTCAGGATACTAAGCCCTAGCACTACATCTTTTTCAAACGGTAATAAGTTGTATAACAGTGCAAATAAAATAACATCTAATATAACAATAATACTGTTTTTATTTGTTAGCCACTCCATTGTATTTGTCGGTAGCGGTAAACTTTCATTTTTGTTCATGTGAGCTCCATTCTCGCGTTAAATATACATTTGTAAGTACTCCAATAGTGTTATTTTCACACGCAATATCATTAATTAGTTATTAACAATGTTAATAATAAGAGCTAAAAGACGAGAAATATTCAATAAAGCGAACTTACTCACATTTTACATGGCCATTGCTATTTTTTAACCAGTGCACAGCAAGTAAAAAACAAACCAATAACATCAGTACTTGTTTATATCTAGCCTTCACTCGCCCAGAAAGCAACGATACTTCAGCCTAAAGCTTGGTTTGAACCATTAGTGACATCATAAAAAAACCATCACTTAGCTTCCTAAATTAAGGAACGGAGTTAGATTAAAACCCCGAGAGGAGTGGATTAACCAACAACATAATAATGATTAACAAGCTAACAACTAGGTATTTTATTTCATAGAAAAACCTTAAAATAGTTAAGGTTGTTAAGTATCTGTAATAAAAGCAATTGCATCAAACGCACACATGAATAACGACTTATCGGCGTTGATGAAACAACCATAAAGTGTTAGTTTTACAGTATTATTTATACCTATTTACTTTAATGGAAGACTGTCACTTACAATGAGTTTATCTTTATTTCGCAAGGTCGCGATCTTTATCACAATGCTCAGCTCTTGTTCTGCACACGCACTCGATACTGTCAATTTAGACCTACGATGGGAGCACCAATTTCAATTCGCTGGATATTACGCTGCAATTGAAAAAGGTTATTATCAAGATGAAGATATCAATGTCAATATACGTGCAGGCTCAGCCAACAAAGATAATATTGACGAAGTGATTAGTGGCAGAGCTGATTTTTCAATAAGTAACAGCGAGCTTATTCAAGCTCGTTTGCAAGGTAAACCCGTTGTCGCGATATCCGCACTATTCCAATATTCGCCAGAAATTTTACTGAGCTTAAAAAGCAGTAACATCAACTATCCTTTAGAACTAAAGAATAAGATCATTGCAACAAGAAGTGGCACACTCGAACCACATTTATTAGCCATGTTAGAAAGGCAAGATAGTCTCTTGACTGAAAAGCCAACGATAATAAAAAAGTCTGACTTTAATCTCGGTTTGTTTATTTCAGGTGATGTTGATGTAATAACGAGCTACTTAACCAACGAACCTTATACACTCAGTAAAATGGGCATCGACTACAAAATCATGGATCCACAAGCATACGGGATTAACTTCTACAGTGACTTTCTATTCACCAGTGAACAGTTTATTTCTACAAATTATCGCTTGGTCGAGCGCTTTAAACGCGCTTCATTACGAGGCTGGGAATATGCACTGGCAAATCCAGATGAAATCATCACACTCATCTTAGCTAAATACCCAACCACAAAATCTGCTGACGCTTTACATTATGAAGCACAAATGATGTCAAGATTAGTGCTTAACGACCTTGTCGAATTAGGCCACATTAATCCAACACGTATTAACGCCATGGCAGAATCAACGATTAAATTCAACGAGCAAAGTTATGACCTTGCCACAATGGATGGATTCCTGACAACGACAGAAGATAAAAATATTCAGCAATTCCAGTGGCGATTACGATTTCTGCTGCTATTTTTCATCATTGCAGCCTGCATAATTGGCCTTTATTTTCGTTTATATAACAAACTCCGTCAGGAAATCAAAGAACACAGGTTGTTAGCGCGTCAATTAAAAGCAGCTGCTAACACTGACCCGCTAAGCGGCATATATAATCGTCGGAAATTTGCTAAATGTTACAAGCACGAAACAGAGCGTTCACTGCGCTATGGTGGAAAATTCAGTATTGTCATGATTGATATTGATACTTTCAAGCAAACCAATGACACTTACGGTCATGAATTCGGCGATGAAGTGATTAAAAAAGTGGCGGGCATTCTTGCAGATGGCGTGCGAGATATAGATACTTGCGCACGTTATGGCGGCGAGGAATTTATCTTACTCCTGCCCAACACTGATGAATATGCGTCTGGTATTTTAGCTGAACGCTTGCGTAAAAGGATCGAACAGTGCATTTTCATAGCACCAAATAACGATACCGTTACAATAACCTGCTCATTTGGTGTCGCTCAATTCCAAGACAATCTAGACTCGACGTCTCGTTTCGTCGCGCAAAACAGTCAGCATGAAGGCACAATTGCCTGCGCAGATAAAGCCTTGTATGTTGCCAAGAAAAACAGTCGAAATCGAGTTTGTTATTGGTCTGAGATCACCGAATATCTTTCTGAAAGTGCTTAAATAGATATTTTGTTTGCATGATAATGACGCTTTAAAATGCATATTAGCGCTTATTTAAATGGCTCGTTTATTTAATTTTAGAGCTTATGTCACTTCACATTTTGTTAGGGTAATAACATTTCAATAATAAGAGTTAAAACTCTAATTATTCTGTGTAATAATTACGCCCTGCGTATTATCAAGCATACCCTGTATTTTAGTTTCCGGTTAAATGAATAAAGGATAGATAGTTTGAATTTAATGTTAATGGAAATGGGAATTCTACTATTTTTTGTCTCAATGATTATTTTTGCAATCATCAGACAAACAAAGAAAGTGATATCAACCAAAAAACGTCAAAGTTTAGTTAAACACTACAAGCGTATCACCGAAACAGATACGGTGTTGAAACATGCTACATCACTTGCTTTCAGCACGCGCCTTGTCATCTTATTACACGAGCGTATTATTTCATCGCTAAAAGCTATTTTAGTCGTTGACCCTAAACAAGAAAAAATAAAACTGCATATAAACCAACATTACAATCTTATCTCTGCAACAAAAATCAGTCCTGCCACAGGTCTATTCGTCGAACCTGTCGATGAGCGTATCGCGATTGATTTAGCCCGTAGTATTTCTCGCCTAAAAACGATATTGCATAGTGAGTTAAATGAAAAAAATATATCTTTAGAAGATTGCAATGCAGAAGAAGCAAAGTTAGAAAAAATACGCTTAAAATTACGTATCAGTAATTGCTTGATTAAAGCGACTGTATTCTTTGAACGAGAAAACTATAACATCAGTATCAAGATGCTAAATGACAATATCGCTTTAATTGAAGCTGTAGATATAAAAGATGAGTTCTTAATTGAAAAGCATGATCAAATGATAATATTATTGAATAAATCCACTTACCAGTTAGCCGAACTTGAAGCTAAAAATGAACAACTTAAACAACTTGAAAAGCCAGAAAATGCTTCAACGCTCGATACTTTATTCGATCAAAAACAACGCTGAATACGACCGACTTCTGGATAATCATTGGTTGTCCAACTATTGGGGCGCACTTCAGTTCCTACATAATCGATTTGGGTAATTAAAACAAAAAGGCCCGTCATCTGATTAAGATGACGGGCCTTTTTAACTAATAGACGATGCTATTATTTATCTGCACGGCTCATGAATTTATGATCAGTCGTGTTGATTTTAACTTTTTCGCCACTTGCAATGTATTCTGGCACTTGGATAGTTAGACCAGTAGACAGGATTGCAGGCTTAGTACGTGCGCTTGCAGAAGCACCTTTGATTGAAGGGTCAGTTTCAACAATAACCATTTCAACAGCAGAAGGCAGTTCGATAGATACAGGCTTGTCATCAACAATTAATATTTGTAGGCCTTGTGTATCTTCTGTGATGAATAATAATTCATCAGCAATCGTTGCTTTGTCTAAGCTGTACGGCGTGTAATCTTCTGTATCCATGAATACATACTCATCACCATCAGCGTAAGAGAAGATAACTTGGTTACGTGTAAGATCAGCTAAGTTAAGGTTATCACTGTCTTTGAATACTTCATCTATTTTTGAACCAGTCACTACATCGTACATACGCATACGGTAAATACTACCACCAGCACGGCCTTGTGGTACTGAACGTTCGATATCACGGATGATGTATACGCCGTTATTATATTCAACAGCGGTATTCTTTTTAACGTCACTTGCCTTTGGCATTTTAGGTATTCCTAATTATAAATTGTGTATAGAAAATAGCATAAAGGCCAAATCAGACCAAGTGTTACGACAAGGAAGCGCTGACTTATTCACCATTTTTGCCAACTTTATTGTATTACCAAACAGATATCTACTTCTACAGGTCCTAAGTCGCTCTTACTCAGGGCTTAAACTGAATTTATGTGAGTATTAACGATCCATCTTATAATTTAGACTATGCTTCACCATCGGCCATTCATGATCGATAATTGAAAACACAACGGTATCACGGTAAAAACCATCTTTATCTTTTTTATGATTACGCAGTACTCCATCTTGCTTCGCGCCTAGCCGGGCAATAGCAGTACGCGAAACAGAGTTATGCCAGTGGGTTCGTAACTCTGTCGCGATCACATTTAACGTTTCAAACGCATGCTGCAACAATAGATATTTACATTCAGTATTCACACCGGTTTTTTGATAACGTTTTGCATACCAAGTATACCCAATTTCAACGCGATCATTTTCTGGGGTTATTTCACATAATCGAGTAGAGCCGATGATATCGCCCGTGCTGTTATCAACCACAGTAAAAGGTAATGCTTTCCCTAATGAATGATCGTTAAGCGCCTTCTCAATATACTCATCTATCGTGTCTTTACTCGGTACGCTGGTAAACCACAACTCCCAAAGATTACCATCGGATGCAGCGCTAATAAGTGCATCCGCATGTTTGCGCTGCAGCGGAATGAGCGTAACTTTACAACCAACAAGTTTGGTTTCTTCTAACCAAGTATCGTTATTCATATTCAAATTTCCCTCAAATTTTTCCACTAGCGATTTACCTTATAAATAAGTTAATCCAAGCTACAAATAAACACCGGACAACAATTTACCCCCAAATGGGTACAACCATACATTAACACTAGCCATCTGATTAATATACATAGCATTTTATAAAAATTCGTATATACAAAGATGCCTTTACAATATTAATCTATATCATTATTTATGAATTTAGTTTCAGCATTTTATAGCATCTAAAATGCCGTTTACATAGTGAGTGCATTGACTTAAAGTGTTTTAACCAGTTCGAATAATAGTTAAACTTCACTCGCTCTTCTAGGTTATACAATGAAAAGAAATGTAATAAGTAAAAAATGGATGTACTTCCCTATTGTCAGCATGTTGGTTTCTACAATCATCGGGTTATTTATCTTCAATTTAACGCTATCAAATTGGATAGAAGAAAAAATAGAGGTAGGTTTAGCAAGTGAAATCACACGGATCACCCATAAACTACAAGCCTCTAACTTACCGTTTAACGACCTTGAAAAGCTTGATATTTACATCAAAACAGATATCGAGTTAAGTCGTCAAAATCACATTACCTTAGTGGCATTTGATGGTACCGTTTTAGCAGACAGTGATATTTCATTAGTTGAAGTAATGAACATTGAAAATCACCTTAATCGTAAAGAAATTATTGATGCTAAAAATAACGGCCATGGTACAACGACCCGTTTTAGTACTAGTCGCTTTAAAGACTTACTTTATTCAGCAAATTCATTCTCCTACAAAGATAAAAACTACATCCTTCGAGTTGCAACGCCATTAACGCGTATCGAATCGATGGCCAACGAATTAATGACCATTTTGGCATTGCTAATGACCATTAGCTTGGGCTTAGTAACAGCATCAACTCTACTTAGTAGCAAATTAATGAATCAACAAGTTCAACATGAAAAAGACTTGCAAGAAAGCTTGATTGAGCAGCGTACTTTAGAAATCGAATTATTACGCCGCCTTACAAATATGCTGGCCGCTTGTAATTCAATTGATGAAGCGCAAATGATTGTCGAAGATATCATTCCGCGCATCTTAGGCGATGTAAATGGTGTTGTATCGCTGATCCGTTCGTCTCGAAATCAGCTATTAGTCAAGCTAGACTGGGGCGGCGCTTGGCCAGGTAGTAAGACTTATGCACCTGAAGAGTGCTGGGCATTGCGTAAAGGTAAATTCCACCTCGCTAATGATAAATACACCACACTACCTTGCTCGCACATGGCAGAGGTACAAACAGATTGCCCTGAAGCAAGCCAAACACTGTGTATTCCACTTGTCGCGCATGGTAATACAATCGGTATGATGCACCTTTTCTCTGGTGATAAAGAGCTAACCGATGAGACACAACAATTAGCGTTTACTGTAGCTGAACATTTAGGTTTGGCTCTTGCTAACTTGAACATTCAAGAAAAGCTGCGTGAGCAGGCAATTAGCGATCCATTAACTGGTCTTTATAACCGTCGCTACTATGAAGAAACAATTAATCAAGAGTTAATGAGAGCAAAACGTAACAAACAAGAGCTGTCATTGTTAATGCTCGATTTAGATCATTTCAAGTTGTTCAATGATAACTATGGCCATGACGCCGGTGATTACGTACTTAAAACCATAGGTTCACTATTACTTGAATCAATGCGTGGGGAAGATACAATTTGTCGTCTTGGTGGTGAAGAATTCATTATTATCTTACCTGAAACAGGCATGGAAGCAGCAAGAACAATTGCCAATGGCCTATGTAAGTCAATCAATGAGTTGCACCTCGCGATGAAAGACTTGTCATTAGGTAAACTGAGCGTATCAATTGGTATTTCGACTTATCCAATTAACGGCATGCAAAAAGATGAATTAACCAAGCTATCTGATATCGCATTATATGAAGCGAAAGAACGTGGACGTAATCAGTCTTGTCACTACAGCGATTTAATCATCATGGGCGATGACTTAGAGACCGTTACGCCAACTGAAAAACTGATTACCCAATATGAACAAAATCCAGAAACACATGTTATAAATGTCTAATCTGTACATTAAGGGCCTTCGGGTCCTTAAATCTGCTTTTCGATCACAACTTATCCAGCAACGCATCCCGTAACAACTGAATTGTCCCAACGAGGCTATCCTCTAAATCCGTCGACTCTATGTTATCTGGCGATATACTATTAAGAAACGGTAACGCGTTATGCACTCCACCTATCATCTCGACAATACTGTTTTGCACCTCTAATTCTGTCAGGGCTTTCTTAGTACTGCTAGATTGCACATGGGCGATATAATCATTTCGTAACGTTTTAATAGCAGTATTATTGTTGATTAAGGCGATGTATTTATTTTTCTGTTCTTGATGCTCAGGAATAATAGCATTAAGTATTTGCCCATACTTTGCCGTAAATTCAACATATTTACGGCAATTAATCACAATTAAAGAAAAGCACAGACGGTAAACACTCTGGCGAAATTCCTTTTTAGATTCAAGATGAAACGAAGGCTGCTTTTCATAGTCTTTAATCACCTCAACCGCGACACTCAAATCACTGATTAATCCTGTGAGTATATTCACGCATTCTTCAATTTTTTTACGCATACACATCCTTACCATTATGAGTACACAGCCACTCGCTACGTTAGACAGCGAGTTCGACTTCATGCATTGAATATCCTCTCCTTTCGGTTTGTTGATTCTGCATCTTTAAGTAGCTTGGGTATATATAAATAATAGCTGGTGCTGAGATAACGATCCTCGGGAGTGCATACTTATTTGTAGTTATTACCTTTACACCTTAACGTATTTCAAGTTTGATGGTAACATTTTTAAATTAGCCCAAGGATATGAGGCTTAATACAGACAGTACTTCAACTATGCTATGGCATCTTTACTGGTGCTGTCGATATTGCCTGTTATCAACGAAATAGTTAAGCAATTGGCCTAATGCACTATCAATGCCTGTACTATCAATGCCAGTACTATCAATGCCAGTACCATGAATATCCGACTAGGCACCTATTTCGACAGTAATGCGAGTCTAAACCTAAAGCCAGTAAATATTTACGCATTGCGCATATCTATTCTAAGCTTGCACAAAACCAAAGGTCAATTACAATAGCCTAACGACCAATGAACTGGTTACGCGATCTCCAATAAATCAAGGATATGACTTATGAATCAAGAACGCCCTTCTATTTTTTATATCGACTTTCTGCGATTTATTGCGGCTTTTGCTGTGATAGCGATTCACGTACTAGGCCCCTTTCGGTTTTTATATGGTGATATTCCCAACTCTGATTGGCTAGCGGCAAGTGGCATTAATAGCGTTACGCGTTGGGCTGTACCTGTATTTATGATGATCACTGGTGCGTTATTATTATCCACTGAACGGGCTTTTAATTGTGAAGAGTATTTAGTTAAGCGCCTATCCAAAGTCGCGGTTCCCTTCATCGGTTGGACATTAATTTATGCTGTCGTCGGTGGCTTTTTTGTTAATGACTTAATCACTGGCACCTGGTCTGCTAACGAAACCATGAACATACTCTCTAGCGCGCCGAATGATCCCGTTTGGTATCATCTGTGGTTTTTCTATGACTTTATTCCCTTGTATTTTGTTATTCCTTTTCTGATTCCGTTATTAAAAAAAGCGACACCAGAATTAATCAAACTGCTCATCGTCACTTGGATGGTCCTGTTTTCGATGAAATGGTTGAAGGTCGACAGCTTTTTGCAAGAAAACTTGATTCTGTATACTGGTTATTTAATTCTAGGTTGGTATCTATTTAATCGAGACAACACTCCTCAGTTAAAGTACTGGGTAATCGCGGGCATCAGCATGCTGATATTTAACTTCTTCGGTACTTGGCAAGTAGCAGTAGACACAGGTAAATACAGCAGCTTATTCATGGGCTATAAAACCCTTAATACTGTATTGATTGGTGGCATGCTGTTTGTATTAGCACAGACTTATGCCGATAAGCTCCAGGGCCAGTTAAGGGCCTTTGTCCTGATTGTTTCAAAATACAGCTTAGGTATTTACTTGCTCCATCCACTGTTATTAATTCCGGTAAGAGAACTAGAAAACGGTTTTTATAGCGCCTTCGGCAGCAACTGGTTAGCGATACCTATCATCACACTGATCACTCTCGTACTCTCGCTAATGTGTACGATGATACTAGTTAAAATTCCGGTGATTAACCGCCTCGTCCCCTGAATCGCCTAGCGCCTGAACTAAAGTAATATAGCCATGTTTGCTAAAAGGAATGAACGTTTTGCCAATTGAATATATTTTAGGAATGGCGTCGTTCCTTACCTCTATCATTGCAGGCGTGCTGGGGTTTGGTGGTGGTATGTTATTAATCGCCCTGCTCCCGTTATATTTACATCCGAGTACGATCATCCCTATCCATAGCATTACCCAGTTAGCGAGTAACTCATCTCGCATGCTGTTTTCGATTACTGATGTACAGTGGTCATTACTGCCAAAGTTCCTCGCTGGCTCTTTACTCGGAATAGTATTATTTGGCCTATTACTGGCTAATATACCGAGTACTTACATCCCTGTGGCCATTGGCCTCTATATCCTGCTAAACCTATGGAGTTCGCATTTTTCTAACTTCATTAAGCGATATGAGAACTATTATATAATTGGCTTATTACAGACAGGTTTAGGTCTTATCGTCGGGGCGACAGGGCCAATAGCGACGACTATATTAACTAAAGAACTCGCTTGTAAAAATCAGATTATCGCCACCAGCTCAATGTTTATGAGCATTAGCCATGTCGCTAAAATTTTAGTATTTGGCTTCATCGGCTTTTCATTCTTGGAGCACCTAAGCTTACTGATTTATATGGTACTAGGTTCAATTATTGGTTCATTCGTGGGCACCAAGTTACGTAGTCTTGCAAGCAATGACCACTTATTATTCATCATCAAGCTATTACTGAGTCTGTTCGCTATAAAGATGATTGCAGCAGTGATCACTGATTACTATTGATCAGCAGCTCAATAAAACGCGACAGAATCATATTTTGTCGTTTATCATAGCGACTAACAATACCATAAGTGGTACCTGAATCGAGCTCTGTGGGTAATGGAATAACCTCCAAGTTAACCCTATCTTCCGCTGTAAGTGATAATGCACTTATTACAGATATACCTAAACCTAAAGATACATAATGCTTCAGCGCATTCACAGTCCCTACCTCTAAGCTTGCACTAATAGGGAGTTCAAGGTTAGCTAATACTTCGACTAAACGCGAACCTTCTTGTTTACTATCTTGAAAAATAAGAGGTATTTCATCTAATATCTCTTTACTCAAAACAGCATAGATATCCTCTTTCGCAACGCTGGCAAGCTTGTGTCCCTTCTTCATAATAAGGCAAGAAGAGTATGTTGCAATAGCTTGAAAATGTAACTCTTTAGCGAGTCTTCGCTGCGCTACAATACCAAAATCAAGTTCATTAGCGCGAACGAGTCGTAGCGTTTCCTCTACAGGACGAGATAATAAACGAAGTTGCACAAGCGGATATTCTTGCCGAAACACTTTCACTGTATTCGGTAATAGATAGCGTAATATCGAATCATGTGCAGATAAGCTTACTTCCCCCGCACCCTCAACTGCTAATTGATTCTCAAATGTACTGATCTCATCAAATATCGTCATCGAAAAAGTAAATACCAGTTCCCCAGCACCGGTAATACGGACATGTCCACCCCGGCTTTCATACAACTTAACTTTTAGATAAGTTTCCAATAATTTAATACGTTGGGATACTGCAGCTTCAGATATCCCCAGCTCAATACTGGCTTGAGAAACACTGCCACGCTGAATCATCACATAAAAACAGCGTAATGCTTTCAGATCCATTACATCATAAGTTTGCCTTCTCATATCAACTATCCATATTTTCATGCTTAGGGGGCCATTAGCCTTACCCCATGGTGTGAAAATAAATAAAGGTCCATAGTTAATCTTAGATAAGGGAACACAATATTCTCAAGTTTTATTCGGAGAAATAGCACATGAACAATATCGATATATATTGCGAAATACTGGGACCAGAATTACTCGCTGAACCTATTAACTTATTTACTAATATCTCATTCTTAGTCGCTGCACTATTACTATCAAAGCAAACATCGTCATCAAATCGAAATATCAAAACCCTCATTTTTCTCATATTCACGATAGGCATTGGCAGTATATTGTTTCATTCCTTTGCTACGCCATGGGCGCGTATTCTTGATGTCATTCCAATTTTAATATTCCAAATGCTATTTGTTTGGACCTATATCCGACGAGTAATCAACAGGTCTACCTATATCGCGAGTCTAACCATGATTATCATTTTAACGACAAGTCTTGCGGCGAGGGAATATCCACAACTACTAAATGGTTCATTACCCTATTTACCAGCATTGACCATTCTGCTTGGCTTAGGTTTGTATCATCACCAAACTAATCAACCTAAACCATTTCAATTACTCATAGTGGTAGGACTTTTTATCACAGCCCTGGTTTTTCGGACTATGGATAGCAATATTTGCCATCACATCCCAATTGGTACTCACTTTATCTGGCACTTAGTCAGCGCATATATGCTGTATCTCAGTGTCGACACACTAATCCCACAAAGGAGATAAAATCATGAGTTTATATACAATACTAAATCACAATTTGGAGCTTGTACCTAGTTTCACACAGCCCAACTTAAGTACTGCTAGCGATTTAAGCGCTACTACTAACTCAAACACGACTAGCAACATCAACAAATCAAAATTTCAGAGGATGATATCAGATGGCTCAAGTGAACTTATTAAAGAGCAATTGTTCTCATCAACACCAACTGTAGAATTACCAGAAACGGAAGGCACGATCCTAGATTTTTTTTCAATATGATGAACTCACTTGTAATAATTCGCCCCCGTCAGCATTAATATTGGCGGGTGTTTTAAGAATCGGTCATACCAGCCAGTAAAATAAAATCTAATATCAATCACTTTCATAGTAGAATGCCTGCAAAGCTAAACTCGTGATAACAAGGGATAAACAGTGATTGGAAAGCATAAATTAGAGTTAGATACACCGTGTCTGGTTATCGATAAAAACAAGCTAATTAATAACATCGAGATGATGCAAAAATTTGCAGCAGCAAAATCGAAACAGGTTCGCCCACATGCCAAAACGCACAAGTGTGTAGAGATATGCCAGCTGCAACTTAACGCAGGTAGCATCGGCATATCAATTACTAAGCCAGCTGAAGCGTATGAACTTGCCAAAGCTAAAATTCGTCACCTGCTTATCACCTCCCCGATTGTCACCAAACATAAATTGGCCACCTTAGCTAAAATATTAAAGCTAGCACCAGAAACAATGATCGTCGTTGACTCTGAAGCGAACTTAGCACAGTTAAACCAGTTGGGTAGTGAGCTTAACCTTAGTATTAACCTACTCGTTGATATTGACGCGGGAATCGGCCGAACTGGCGCATCTTTTGATACTGCTTTTGACCTAGCCCTTACTGTCCACCAGCATAGACACACAAGGTTAAAAGGTATTCAGTGCTACGCAGGGCATTTCCAACACATTCTTGGACATGACGAAAGACAACAAGCATCTACAGCACTATTGAATAAAGCCGGTCAGTTAAAACAAGATATAGAGCAAGCAACCGGGTTAATTAATCTGATCCAATCAGGTTCTGGTACTGGCACCTACGAAATTGACAGTGATATTGCCTCTGTAACCGAAATACAGCCTGGTTCATACACTGTGATGGATAAGGAATATTTCGATATTGAATATAATGTAGGTCACTTCCAATCAGCCATGACACTACTCACCAGTGTCATTAGTGCTAACCATAGCACCCATGTCACTGTTGATGCTGGCACCAAAGCACTTTATAAAGAAGCTACTCATCCACAAATCATCAGCCAGAATGGGGAGAATTGTGATGATCTTAGCTATGAATGGCATTATTTTGGTGACGAGCACGGTAAAGTATCAGGAGGTAACTTACCTAACGTCGGTGCAGTTATTGAAATGATCGTACCGCACTGTGACCCTACCATTAACTTACATGACAAGTTCTATGTGGTGGAAGATGACATCGTGGTCGCGGTTTGGGATATCGCATTACGTGGGAAACTTGCGTAGCGATTAGTTGATTCAGCCTTGATTTTCATCACAGGCTGAATCTAACGTCTACGTTATACGACTGGAATTAGATCTAATTACTCACACAAGCTATTAATATAAATTATTTATATCAATCTCATATAAGTTATTTTCAGAATTATACAAGTTAACTGTACCATTTTGTTTAAAACCGGCATTTTGTAATAATCGATTAGAACTCACATTATCTGGTAAGGTTATCGCTAATACCATCGATAAAGAATGCGTCTGAGTTCCCTGTTTAAGTACCGCCTTCGCAGCTTCTAAAGCATAACCTTGACCACAATAACGAGGTAAAAAAGCATAACCAAGATCAGGGTGTTGCAGCTCATCACGTTTAAGTAAACCACACATGCCAATTGGTATATTAGTCCCTTTTAACATGACCAAGTTCAGACCAAAACCAAACTGCAAATAGCTCGCTAGCGGACCAAGCGTTAGGTAGTTTTCTGCGTCAGCGACATTGCGAACCTGTTTATCGGCAATATAACGGATAAAGGATTCTTCATTTAATAACTCAATAATAAATTCGCTATCCGCTAAAGTGAAATGCCGAACACTTAGCCTGTCACTCTCACATACAATTGTCATTTAGCACCCTGTATCATTCAGTTTGTATTTCGCGATTTAGCCCCATGGCTTATTAGTGAGAGTTATTCATCAAATCTATTGATAAGTCCTCTTCATAAGTCCTAGGCTTGTAGTGCCATCGCAGCCATTTTCATTATACTTTCAAACGATTCAGCACCCGCAATAAACAAACCATTGTGGCAGAACATCGCATCATCAAGCCCAGTTTCGTCCTTAAATGCTTGTTCAGACAAACCAGCCCATGGTTTAGGCAGTGATTTACGGTCTTCAAATGAGCCCAGTTCAACTGGTACAGCTTGAATAGTCCATTTACCTGACTGAGACGGGTAAACCATAAATAGCGCTTCAGGCGCTAAGTTGAGTACCGTCGTTTTCCACGGCGTATATTGTTCTAATACAATCACTTTTGGATCCGCAGCATTAGCAATCGCTTTCGCCACGATATCTTTCGCATTAATACCACCAGCGGCAGATGCAATGAATCGCGTTAATAGGCGCGATGCAAAGGCAACGGCTTCATCAAAGCATGCATCCAGGTCGCTATCTTCTTCCCATGTTGGGTTAAACATTGAAATAGTCTGGCTAAGGCTAATTCCTTGAGCGACACCTTCGACATGACCACAATCAACCGCGTCAATAGTAGACACTAAACCAGCGTCAACAGCATCGGCTATCTCTTGGTTTCCTTGACATAATTCCAGGCCATACTTCTGCCAAATCAAACCAAATGAAGAAAAAGGAATGCCGTTTTCACGCTGACCGGCACCACCACGTTGATGGTGATCAAAACGACCTGTATCAGGATCATATTTACCACCGACATCGATCACAATATCAGCTTGACCAATAACCTCTAAATCACGCGTACGTACAAGGTTAAAAGCCGGAAAAATGTGCTTGAGTGCAGCGATACTAAAAACGTCATCTGCATGAAACTTACCGTTATGCGTTGCTATTGTTATGTCATTCATTGTTTTGTGTCATTTTAGAAATAATATGTCAATTCTATACGAAGACAGCGAACAAAAGTAGCTGATTTTTAATTACTGAAGTATCAGTAATACATCAAATAATGCATAACGCCATGTATGGAAAAGGTATAAAAAAAGTATAAGAAAGGTATGAAACTATGTATAAAAGCATCAATAAAACAAGCCCCTCATCAAGAGGTTACGTACCGGAATTAAAATACTAAACTTAGTAAAATAAATCCTATGATTTCCACCACCTATTTAGTAGATCATTATTGTTACCGTGTTTATAGGTTTGTATGGACTAACTTACTTTTCTATTATTAAGATTTTAGGCACTAATCCGTGTATAGTACCGCGAAGTGATTATTTCTAATGTTAATAGTAACGTGCGGAGTCAATAAATAGGGCCTGCCATTACGCTTATCCCACGCATTAAAATTATCGCTATAACAATAACCCAAGGAGATCTATGTTAGACCCAGTGTTTTATCAATTTTCAATAAGTACAACGCTCATACTCTTAATTGGCTTTTACGGCCTTACATTTCTCTTCTCAACCCTAGCCTCCAAAAAATCAGACAGTGTCGATGGCTATATGGTCGCCAACGGTGCAGTCGGATTCGGCATAGCAGCAGCAAGCATGACAGCAACCTGGATTTGGGCAGCCTCTTTTTACGGCGCAGCAAGTTCAGGTTACCAATACGGATTATCCGGTTCTTTACACTACGGATTCTGGGGCGCTTTGATGATTTTATTCATCTATCCCTACGGCCAACGTTTTCGTGAACTAGCACCTAGAGCACGAACCTTAGCCGAAATAATGCAAGCACGACACGGTACGTCAAGCCAGCTTATCTTAGCAATTTCAAACTTAGTTGGCAGCATTATCAGCCTGATGGTTAACTTCACCGCCGCAGGTGCGTTAGTATCGGTATTAACACCTTTGTCTTTTGAAACTGGCGTATTAATCGCAGGTGTAGGTGTTTTATCTTATACTTTATGGTCTGGCTTTAGAGCATCTATTTTAACCGATTTCGCGCAAGTTGTTGCCATGATGGTCGTGGCAATTGTATTGATCCCTTGGATCTATTTCAGCATGGGCGGTGCCGACGCCCTGTCTCAAGGCTTCAATATAATCACCGCTGAACAAGCAGACTTCTTCTCGACAAAAGCCATGTTAGAACAAGGCGCACCTTTCTTTGTTGCTGTGCTCGCCTACGGTATTGGTAATCAAACAATTGCACAGCGTCTATTTGCTGTGCGTAAAGACTTGATCAAATCATCATTTATTACCGCTACGCTCGGTTATGGCTCAATTGTTATCGGCTTAGGTATGTTAGGCATGATGGCCCTGTTTATGGGCATGACCCCACATGATGGCGACCTGAATAACCTGATACCACAAGTAGCTTCTGCTTACTTACCACCGATTGCGATTGGCATGTTGTTTATCTTAGTGATTGGTTCGTTGTCATCAACCGCTGATTCAGATTTATCAGCATTGTCTGCCATTGTAATGACGGATATTTACGCGAAGAACTTAGCAAAAGGTAAAATAGACAACAAGAAGATGTTGTTACTGGGTCGTTTAACTATGATCATCGCGACAGCACTTGGCTTGATCCTAGCAAGTTTCTCACTGGATATTCTCGTAATGCTGGTATTTGTCGGGGCACTATGGGGGACATTAGTATTCCCTGTTATCGCTAGTTGCTATTGGGACAGAGTCACCAACCGCGCTTTCTTAAGTGCCGTACTGGGTGGTTTAATTCTATTTTGCTTGGTTCGTTTCGAATGGATCGCACTCATTGGCGCATGGGCATCTAGCCTAGAATTCATTGCTGCTGTTGGTGGTGGTACTGTGATTGGCTTAATGTTCTTTGGTTTTACAAATCGTAACGTCGCGCTTATCGCTGGCTCGATAGTAGGTGTGCTATGTGCTTACTACTTCCACCATTTCTTACGTGACTATACGGTATTACTTGGCTCTTTGGTTGCCTATGGTGCAAGTACGATGATTTGTACTGCGATCAGCTTAGCAAGTAACGAACGCTTTGACTTTGCGTTGATTCATGAACGAGTTCAACATTTTGATGATTAACAGCTAGGAGCACAATATGATGTTATCCCTTTATATTTTAGTATGGCCAGTAATTTCAGCTGCAGTATTATTTGTAATAGTAAGAGCGTTTTTTAAAGACATGACAGATGCCAAGCGCGAAGAGCGTGATATCGTTTAATTGAACGATTTTCACAGGTAAATAAAAAGGGTCTAAATTTCTTTAGACCCTTTTTAGCAATAACTTAGATTCAATTCAATATCCAATACAACTGCAATACTATTTAGTACGTCGGCTCGTAAAAGGTTTACGTGACTAAGCTATCTTTTCATTGAGACGATTTATTTATAAAACGCTTCAACTTTACCTTTCATTGTCATCATTAGCGGTTGACCACGACGATCTAATGCTTTGTGTGACGGTACTTTTACCCAACCTTCACTGATGCAATATTCTTCAACATCGAAGCGCTCTTTGCCGTTAAGCATAATACCAATGTCAAACTGGAAAACAGCTTCATCATGATGAGGGCTGCGAGGGTTGCCTGAAAGGTGATCTGGTAAAGCTGGTTTCGATGTAGTGTCGTTCATGTTCGTGACCTGTAATAATAAAAGTGCGTCATTGTAGTCAATATAGGCCTAACGCTCAATAGCTAGGGTAATAAATGTTAACCCTTGGCATCCTAAATACGTAAATGTTTATAAAAGTATCAACTGTGACGACTTTCACTGGCACTGTTGATCCCGCTATTCAGTAAATTACTGCTTGTATTTACTCATTTTTACCAAATGCAATTTTTGCACTTAACCCCATTAATATTAAACCCGACCCGCCCTCAATTCCTCGAGAATATTTTAAAGCTGAGGGGCTGTTAAATATAACGCTACCTAGACATGCGTACACGACATTGCAAGCGGTCGCTAAAACACTAAATAGTAATCCCAATACAACAAGTTGACTGGTTGCAACAGGTGACGAAATATCGATGAATTGCGGTAAAAAAGCCAAGAAAAACATGGCCACTTTAGGATTTAAAATACTGACGATAATACCTTGTTTAAAAACGTTTTTATTTGAAACTGAAGGTTCATTCGCCACGAATTGAGATTTGTTTTTATAGCAATTGATGAGTGAGCTTACACCTAAATACAACAAATACGCAGCACCTAAATATTTAACAACACTAAACAAAAAAGCAGAACTTAATATAAGGGCTGACAACCCCATTACTGCAGCGATTGTATGGACTAAATATCCGACGCCTAACCCTAGAGCGGCTTCAATACCTAACTTTATTTTACCTTTCATTGTGTTAGATACGATATAAACAACATCAGGCCCTGGTATTAGATTAATTGATAATGATGCAATCATGAACATTAAAATTGTATTGAATTCCATTGAGTACTCCTAATTGATTTAATCCTGCGTCCCTAGAGGGAATCCCCTATTAACAGCCGTTAACTGCGTAACTTACTAAAGCCAAAGTACCCTTCTGAGTTAAGTGTTAAATCTAAAAAACCTGACATTTCATAAATATAGTAATGGAATAAGTTCTCCAATATGCCTCTACTCAATTTCATCTATTTGAATCAATTTAACTTTCTCTAGACTCTCCTTTGAGAGTAAATACCAAACTAATAAATTTGTTCTTATGTGCCGGAACTAACAGCTAGCTTGAGACCTAAAACAACAAACACAGTGCCAACAATCTTATCTAACAATACGCTTACTCGTTTATTACTTCTTACTTTAGTCGTTAATTTGGAGGCCAGTAACACATATATAACCTCAACAATAACGGCAACAGCAACAACTAACAAACCTAAATAAAGTAACTGCATAGGCACTGTACCCTGCCCATCACGGATGAATTGAGGTAAGAAAGCCATAAAAAATATAGCGACTTTTGGGTTTAGTATGTCAACTAATACCCCCTGCTTATATGCTTTCCAAGCAGATTCTTTAGGTGCTTCAGTTGGTGTGATATTGAGACTAGTGCCTGCTGAACGAAATGATTGATATGCGAGATATAATAAATAACCAACACCAACGTATTTTACGATGGTAAAAGCAAGGGAAGATGAGGCCAGTATTGCAGATAAGCCAAGCGATGCAGAGGCAACATGGAAAAGAGCACCACTACAAACTCCAAGAGCAGACGCGATACCAACCCTTTTTCCGTTAGCGATTGTCTTGGTCAATATATATAAAAGATCAGGACCAGGTGCAATATTAAGTGCTAAAGCTGTAGAGAGGAACAATAACCAAAAATTAAAATCAGACACGAAAAATCCTTATTTCGATAAATACAAAAGAGACATAACACTGACATTCACGCATATCCTGTTGATCTAAAGATAATATGTAGCGTGCCTCTACTCAATTTACAGTACGGGAACTCTTTCACAAATTCAAGGTGTCTGTGCATTTCAATATATTAGTATAGAAAACCACTGTATACTTAAACACCCCTAAGCCAAACAAAGAAATTACATATGTTTACTATTGATTCTATCGTTCTTTATGTTGAAGACATTAACCGTAGCAAAGACTTTTACGCTGATATTTTCAACTGTGAACCACAGGTATTATCGCCTACTTTCGTTGCATTAGAGTTTGCGGCGAATGTCACTATCACGCTTAAACAATCTGCCGATTTAACGCCTGCGAGTAGCATTACAGGCGGTGGTACTGAACTCTCAATGCCTGTAGCGGATAAGACTACATTTGATGAATTATACCAATCATGGTGTACAAAAGGCGTTAAGTTTGCACAAACACCTGCGGAACTTATTTTTGGATTCAATTTTGTTGCTTTAGACCCCGACAGTCATCGTATCCGCGTTTTCACAAAATAATGTCGCTAGCTGTTACTCGAATATAGTATTAATAGCACTGTATATGAATAGCGTTAACAAGTTAAAAAAAGCCTATCACTCTAAAAGTGGCAGGCTTTGAATTTAGCTTGCTGAGAGTGAAGAGTAAGTGCCAATGGCTCGTATCTTACTCTTCACTCATGATTTATTTGGCTAGTCACGTTTGTACAAAGCTTCAATCGTACTTGATTCGATAGTGTTTCCATTTATCATGTAACCCGCCAACGCGCCGGAAGCATCTTCTGGTAACGCAAGTTTTTCAACGGAAAGTGCATGTATCGTAAAACGATAGTGATGAACACCATGACCTTCTGGTGGGCATACGCCACCAAAACCTCTGCTACCATAATCATTTTGTATTTGTGTACTACCTGATGGTGCACGATTAGTTTTGGTGTTCCCTGCATCAGCCGGTATTTCAGTCACTGTCACCGGTATGTTGACGACTTGCCAATGCCACCAACCACTGCCTGTAGGCGCATCGGGATCATAAGCTGTGATAGCAAAACTTTTTGTACCTTTCGGTGCATTTGTCCATTTAAGGTGTGGTGATACATCTCCGCCTGAACAACCAAACCCATTAAATTCCTGTGTTTTAGACATAAATTGTCCTTGGGCAATATCCTGGCTAGATAGTGTAAAAGAACCTGCAAATACAGAAGCAGAAACAGTGAGTGATAAAACGGAAAGAAGCTTAAGTGTATAACGCATGATAACCCTTATTCGTGTGTTTGATTGAATACATATATTAGCCTTTTCTTTATGCTTGCTATAGTCTCAAAACAGTCACACTTTCGCCCTAATCCGCCATTTTAGTTTTTCTAAGTTCAGAGGGGGTTAATCCAAATCGGCCCTTAAAACGATCTGTAAATCGTGATTGAGAGTGATAACCACACTTTTCGGCAATCAGAACTATAGATTGACGCGTGGTTTGCAATAAATGCAAACCGAGACCAAGTCTTGCTTGATCCTTAATCTCTTGCACACTTGTGCCTTCCACTTTTAGTTTTCGGCGTAACGTCGATTCACTCATGGCAAGTTGTTCACAAATGTCTTTAATAGATAATTGATAACAATTTTGCTCAGAGAACATATCATGCAATCTATGCCCTATTTCGGGATTCCCTACCATAGATAAAATCTCGCTATGGCCCATGTGGCACAACAGCTCTATGATTTCTCGTTTTCGTAACGACCACAACTGTTTCGGTGCCCACTGCGTACTTTCAACAAATTGCTGTAGACATTTTTCTAAAGCCAGCGTTGTTTTACCAATACAATAATCTTGTTTATTTAATGTATTGGTCTGAAGGCCATTAAAATCTTGATAATCAAACTCGATTAACAATGCACAATACGCTTTATCTTTTGGTATGTTTCGCATATTTATCGCTGGACGATTAGATAAAAAGATAAAATCGCCAGTATGACAGACCAATTCGTTATCCTTACCTAGTGTTTTATTTCCGCTAAGCACAACCATCAATAATGGTTTCATAATAGGGACATTAAGTAAATGTTGCTCTTTGATGGAGGAGTATATAGCAAAAGGCAGGTCGTGCTTTTCGTTGATTTCCTTTTGAATTGCACTAAAAAGATTCACGATTATGTCCTATAGATACAAAGCCAAGTGGTTTTATTATACGATGTTACCCTGTTGATATATTGAGGACCAGCTGCACGGCCCTCAGCTTATATGTTATGCGTGGCCTAAACCAACGGCCCACGAATCACACCAACCACCATATTGTTTCATCTGGCTTGTTACCGTTTTCTGAGTACTCACAATGAATTCATGATCGATTTTGCTTACAACATAAAACTGAACATGACCGAACAGATCGCCATTGTTTATATCGTCGTCTTCAGGTTCGATCATTTCACAGTTTGGATATAGTTTTTGAATTGCTTCTTGCTCATTATCAGTAAGAGGCCAATGCTTAAAATCTATATTAAATTCAACTTCGGTTTCATTATCGAAATTGAAACCATTTTCTTCTAGACTGCGCATTACATCGCCGTCAATATCGTTTGGAAAGTTCATTGTATTCCTCATTTTCACACAGCACTACAAATAGCAGTGGTTAGATTTTTATTATATTTTATGGCCATTATTTTAGCAAAACTGTATTTAGAAAATAGATTTGAGAGAACTAACACAACGAACTAAGCGCTAGGAACTAAGCCGTTTAATCGACTACCACGAGATATAGCGTGAACTTAGGTGAATAGCGATCATAGGTAATGGGAGAATAAAAGGTTTATAGCTAAGTACAGTCTTCACGAACACCTAATATTTTAGCAAAACGAGTTTTCAATCTCTTTTCAAAAGAGACAAACTCATTGTCTGCCCAAACAATTTCATCCATAATTCTTAACATACCTTCTCTTTCTTCTACTGATATGTTTTGTTTAAGATATTCAGCAAAAGAGTCTTGAGATAAATTGTATTCTGCAACGTTTGTCGCTTTTTCAATTAATACATACGATTCATCCAGCGTTATCTGAAAGTAACTGCACAATTTGTTTTTTATATACTTATGTTCATCATTACAGAAGTGATTATCTATACATGCCAAATCGACAAGTATGACAGCTAGACTCATTCTGATCTCTTCGCTGTATATTACTTTACTTCCGAAAACATTATTAATTTGAGCTTTAATATCACCAATGACACTCCTGATATCCATCATTTCTCCTTAAATCCATAGTTAATATTATCGCTATCTAACTGAGTATATTGGCATAAATAAAAATGACAAGCGAGACAATACGATTTACGACAAGCCACGCATTAATAATAAAAAGATGGATATTACATCACTTAGTGAAGTAAAAAAAAGGCCTGTTACTCTAGGAGTAACAGGCCTTATGAAGTTAATCTAGCTCAGTACTTACGTACTAGCCTAATTACTCTTCAGTAGCTTCTTCTGCGCTGTCAGCAGCATCAGTTGGAGTAGCTGGAGCTTCTGCATTTTCTGCATCAACAACAACTGCGTTCTCGTCTTCTTCAACTTCATCGATACGCTGTAAACCCACAACTAGCTCATCTTCACCAGTACGGATTAGACGAACGCCTTGTGTGTTACGGCCAACCATAGATACTTCAGAAGCACGTGTTCTAACTAGTGTGCCACCGTTTGTAATAAGCATTAGCTCATCACCATCAAGTACCTGTGTTGCGCCAACAACTTTACCGTTACGCTCACTTACTTTAATTGAAACAACACCCTTAGTACCACGACTCTTCGCAGGGTATTCTTCAAGTGCAGTACGCTTACCGTAACCGTTTTCAGTTGCCGTTAAGATTGCGCCATCATTCTTAGGTACGATTAGAGAAACAACTTTTTGTTCGCCCTCTAATTTAATACCGCGAACACCAGTCGCTGTACGACCCATAGGACGCACACCTTTGAACTTGATTTCAGGTTTGCCATTCTCATCAAGAACAGGGTTACCTTCTTCGTCAAGCACAGCCGTTTCTTCAAACTCGCAGAAACGTACTACTTTACCTTCATCAGAGAACAACATAATGTCGTTAGTACCATCAGTGATATCAACACCAATTAGTTCATTCCCTTCATTCAGGTTAACAGCGATGATACCGCCAGCACGAGGCTTGCTGTATGCACTTAATGCTGTTTTCTTCACTGTACCGTTAGCTGTTGCCATGAAGACAAATTTGTCATCTTCAAACTCAGACACAGGTAGGATCGCAGTAATACGCTCACCTTCTTCCAGTGGTAGTAAGTTAACAATTGGCTTACCACGGGCTTGACGACTAGCTAGCGGTAATTGATATACCTTCATCCAGTACAAGCGACCACGGCTTGAGAAGCAAAGAATATGATCATGTGTATTAGCAACTAGCAGACGTTCGATGAAATCTTCTTCTTTCATCTTCGTAGCTGATTTACCTTTACCACCACGACGCTGAGCTTCGTAATCAGTAAGAGGCTGATACTTAACATAACCTTCGTGAGACAGTGTTACTACAACATCTTCACGTTCGATTAAGTCTTCTAAGTTAATATCAGCGCTGCTTGCAGAAATCTCTGTACGACGTTCGTCACCGAATGCATCTTTTGAAGCTTGCAGCTCTTCAGTGATCACTTCTAGTAAACGCGTTGGCGTATTCAAGATGTATAGTAATTCTGCAATAGCGTCGAGTAATTCTTTGTATTCATTAAGAATCTTCTCGTGCTCTAGACCTGTTAGTTTGTGTAAACGTAAGTCTAGAATTGCTTGTGCTTGTATTTCAGTTAAGAAATACGAACCTTCACGAATACCATACTCAGCTTCTAACCATTCAGGACGTGCAGCATCATCACCAGCACGCTCTAACATTGCAGCGACATCACCTAACTGCCAGCCGCGGCTGATCAAGGCTTGTTTTGCTTCTGCAGATGTAGGCGATTGCTTAATTAAGGCAATGATTTCATCAATATTTGCTAGTGCAATCGCTAACGACTCAAGGATATGAGCACGTTCACGGGCTTTACGCAGTTCAAATACAGTACGACGTGTAACAACTTCACGACGGTGGCGTAAGAACGCATCTAGCATTTCTTTTAATGTAAAGATTTTTGGTTGTTTGTCGATCAATGCAACCATGTTGATACCAAACACAACTTGCATTTGCGTTTGCGCGTAAAGATTGTTTAATACAACTTCACCAACGGCGTCACGCTTAACTTCAACAACCATACGCATACCATCTTTATCAGATTCGTCGCGTAAAGCACTGATGCCTTCAATCTTTTTATCTTTTACAAACTCAGCAATACGTTCAATCAAACGCGCTTTGTTTACTTGGTATGGTAATTCGTGAACAACGATGGTTTCTCTACCACGTTCGTTAACTTCAATATCTGCGCGGGCACGGATATGAATTTTACCACGACCAGTACGGTAAGCTTGCTCGATGCCAGCTTTACCATTAATGATACCGTGTGTTGGGAAATCAGGTCCAGGGATGTATTCCATCAATTCTTCTAGACTTAAGTCTGGATTTTGAATTAATGCTAAACAACCGTTAATAACCTCATTTAAACTATGAGGTGGGATATTAGTTGCCATACCTACGGCAATACCAGACGAACCATTAACCAATAGGTTAGGGATACGCGTTGGCATAACTTCCGGAATGAATTCAGTGCCATCATAGTTAGCTACGTAATCAACCGTTTCCTTGTCTAAATCTGCAAGTAATTCATGCGCAATTTTTGACATTCTGATTTCGGTATAACGCATTGCTGCTGCAGAGTCACCGTCAACAGAACCGAAGTTACCTTGACCATCAACCAACATGTAGCGCAAAGAGAAAGGCTGCGCCATACGTACAATAGTGTCATAAACAGCTGTATCACCGTGTGGGTGATATTTACCGATCACATCACCAACAACACGTGCTGATTTTTTGTATGGTTTGTTCCAGTCATTCTTCAATTCGTTCATCGCGAATAAAACGCGGCGGTGAACTGGCTTTAAACCATCACGAACATCAGGAAGAGCACGACCTACGATTACGCTCATTGCGTAATCTAAATAAGAATTTTTTAATTCTTCTTCAATATTGATAGGTGTGATTTCTGTGGCTAAATTACTCATATAAGCCTTTACCCCTAAGTTTTAAATTACTTTTTATTTATATTTTTTAGAGATTCATTCTAGCATAATATTTACCAGCAAATACAATATATAAGAAAATTAACTCGGTTGGACGAATTTTTATTAACAGCCCCGCAAATTATTTATTCACTGACCCATAAATAATACTTCTGAAATCATTTTCTCGTTATATACTGTGCCCATATTTTATTTTTCGCCCTATTCTTTTTCACCTTATTAACGTATCAAGAAGACTTTGTATGAATGTAGATAAACAGGAAATCGCTAAATTTGAAGCCATGGCTAGTCGTTGGTGGGATCCAGCAGGTGACTTCAAGCCATTACATCAAATAAATCCATTACGCTTAGACTACATTGATGAGCGCAGTGGCGGCCTATTCGGTAAAAGAGTACTTGATGTCGGCTGTGGTGGCGGTATCTTAACGGAAAGTATGGCTCGCCGCGGTGCACAAGCATTAGGCGTTGATATGGGTAAAGAACCCCTCAACGTGGCTAAATTGCACGCACTTGAAACCGGTACGGATGTTGAATACCGTCAAGTGTTAATCGAAGAACTAGCCGAAGAACAGCCAAACAGCTTTGATGTGATCACTTGTATGGAAATGCTAGAGCATGTGCCAGATCCAGGTTCTGTAATTAATGCCTGTATGCGCTTAGTTAAACCAGGTGGCCATGTATTCTTCTCGACTATTAACCGTAATTTAAAATCATACTTATTTATGATTGTTGGTGCAGAGAAAATTATGAAGATGATGCCGAACGGTACGCATGATCATAAGAAATTTATCCGTCCTTCTGAACTGCTACATTGGGTTGACCAATCAGGCTTATATTGTCACCACATGACAGGTCTGCATTACATTCCAGTCGTTGACCAGTTCAAGCTTGGCGAGAATGTCGACGTTAACTATATGCTGCACACACAGCTTATCGATTAATATCGTATATATTCACCTAACAGCACCTTGTTGTTAGGTGGATAGTTACCTTACGTTCTGCTCTTCTATTTAATTTCCCCTCTATTATATTTAGTGCCACTAATAAATATAGTTCGAAGAGATTCCCCCTAATCAACACTGTACTGATAGATCCTGCACTACATAGATACAGTCCTATAAACGTTACACATTCAGCAATTCTCTACATTTTCACACCAGTCCCCATCATCTACTTTGTAGGTAATATGAAACTACTTGCGTATAAAATGACGTAATTGTTGGGAATAACGACCACCTATAAAATTTCCTCTATATTACTTGCATGGTAGTTTTCTAAACGAATTAGCTGTAAATATAATCAAATTATTTGATGATCTTCACACAACTGTGGCAACTCTTTTTTTTCTTTTTTTTTTCACTTTAACTGTTGATTTTTGCTAACCGTAATTGATCACTGAGGCCAGAATGTAAGTCGCTACTAACTCACTAAATTATCCACATGTTATTCCGTTTACTGCCACTTGCCAAAAGTCATTTATGCCTCTATCTTGTATGCATAAATAAACGGTAACACTACATCTTGTGTATTAACAAGAATATCAATACTAGTGTTAGTGGCAACATTCTTAACATTGTTTTAAGGTTAGTCAGCTAAATGAATAAGAATTTACTAGTTACAAAACGCAGCGGTAAACAAGAAACGATCGATCTTGAAAAGATCCATCGCGTGATCAAATGGGCAGCTAAAGGGTTAGATAATGTATCTGTCTCATTGGTTGAGTTGAAATCTCATATCCAGTTTTATGATGGTATTCGTACTGAAGATATACATGAAACCATGATCAAAGCTGCGGCTGATTTAATTAGTGAAGAGGCGCCGGATTACCAATATCTTGCTGCCCGTTTAGCCGTCTTCCATTTACGTAAAAAAGCTTATGGTAAATTTGAGCCACCTGCGCTTTATGACCACGTAAGAATCAATGTTGATGCTCAGCGTTATGATGCACATCTACTTGCTGATTATACTATTGAAGAATTTAAAGAAATGGAGACGTTTGTTGATCACTGGCGTGACATGAACTTCTCTTACGGTGCGATTAAACAGCTAGAAGGTAAATACCTACTACAAAACCGTGTTTCTGGTGAAATCTTCGAAAGCCCACAGTTCTTATATATCTTAGTTGCAGCAAGCTTGTTTGCGACTTACGATAAATCAGTTCGTATGGATTACATTCGTCGTTTCTACGAAGCAACATCAAGCTTTAAGATCTCACTACCAACACCAATTATGGCTGGTGTACGTACGCCTACTCGTCAATTCAGCTCATGTGTATTGATCGAGTGTGACGATAGCCTTGATTCAATCAATGCTGTCTCTAATTCTATTGTTAAATATGTATCGCAACGTGCAGGTATTGGTATCAATGCCGGTCGTATTCGTGCATTAGGTAGTTCAATCCGTGGTGGTGAAGCCTTCCACACAGGTTGTATTCCATTCTACAAACACTTCCAGACAGCGGTTAAATCTTGCTCTCAGGGTGGCGTTCGTGGTGGTGCGGCAACATTATTCTATCCGCTATGGCATTTAGAAGTTGAATCACTGTTAGTACTTAAAAATAACCGTGGTGTTGAAGAGAACCGTGTACGTCACCTTGATTACGGCGTACAGATTAACCGTTTAATGTACCAACGTTTAATTGATAACAAAGACATTAGCTTATTCAGCCCATCTGATGTTGATGGTTTGTATGATGCATTCTTCCAAGACCAGGATGAATTTGAACGTCTATACACGCTTTATGAGCAAGACCCATCAATTCGTAAGCAAACGATTAAAGCGAGCGAACTGTTCGGCTTAGTGATGCAAGAACGTGCAAGTACAGGTCGTATCTACATCCAACACGTAGATCATTGTAATACACACAGCCCATTCAACCCGGCTGTCGCACCAGTAAGACAAAGTAATTTGTGTCTTGAAATTGCCTTACCAACAAAACCAATGCAACACCCAGGTGATGAAGAAGGCGAGATCGCACTTTGTACACTGTCTGCATTTAACCTTGGTGCAATTAAAGACTTAAACGAATTAGAAAACCTTGCTGACTTAGCAGTACGTGCACTTGATAGCTTACTTGATTACCAAGACTACCCAATGCCAGCGGCTGAAAAATCAACCATGGCACGTCGTTCGTTAGGTATAGGTGTAATTAACTACGCATACTACCTAGCTAAAAACGGTGTAAAATACTCAGACGGTAGCGCAAATAACTTAACGCACAGAACATTTGAAGCAATTCAATTCTATCTATTGAAAGCATCAATGAACTTGTCGAAAGAGCAAGGCCCATGTTTAGCATTTAACGAAACTACTTATTCACAAGGTATCTTACCAATTGATACTTATAAGTCAGCGTTAGATGAGATTTGTGATGAAGAATTGCACCTAGATTGGGAAACATTACGTGGCGAGATCCAAGAACACGGCTTACGTAACTCAACGCTAACAGCATTGATGCCATCAGAAACATCAAGCCAGATTTCAAATGCGACAAACGGTATTGAACCACCACGTGGTTTAATCAGTATTAAAGCAAGTAAAGACGGTATCTTGAAACAAGTTGTGCCTGATTACGAAAATCTACGTGATAACTACGAGCTACTTTGGAACATTCCAAATAACACTGGTTATTTACAACTTGTTGGTTTGATGCAAAAATTTGTCGACCAAGCTATTTCATCAAATACTAACTATGATCCACAACGTTTTCCAGGCCAAAAAGTGCCAATGACAACGCTGTTAACGGACTTGATGCTAGCGTATAAGTACGGCTTAAAAACGCTTTACTACCATAACACACGTGATGGCGCATCTGACGTAGATGTAGTTAAAGAAGACGAAGGTTGTGAAGGCGGCGCATGTAAGATCTAAACGATCGCATTACACTCACCGAATTAACCCCCCCTTTTCATTTGGCAGCTTATTAGGCTGCCAAATTTTATGTATAAAACAGAGATGACCAATGAGCTACACTACTTTTAGCCAAACTAAGAATGATCAATTAAAAGAACCAATGTTTTTCGGACAACCCGTAAACGTGGCTCGTTATGATCAACAAAAACATGAAATTTTTGAAAAGCTGATTGAACGTCAGTTATCATTTTTTTGGCGACCAGAAGAAGTAGATGTAAGTAAAGACCGCATTGATTATCAACAACTATCAGATCACGAAAAGCACATTTTCATCAGTAATCTAAAATACCAAACGTTATTAGACAGTATTCAAGGTCGCTCTCCTAACGTTGCTTTTTTACCACTGGTTTCATTACCAGAAGTAGAAACATGGATTGAAACATGGTCATTCAGTGAAACGATTCACTCTCGCTCATACACTCACATCATTCGTAACATCGTGAATGATCCTGCAGAAGTGTTCGATGATATTGTAGCGAATGAAGAAATCCTGAAGCGTGCTAAAGATATTGCTGGTTACTACGATGACTTAATCAATGCAACTCAACTACTACATCAATTTGGTGAAGGTACGCATGTGATTAATGGCGAAACAATCGTCATTAAACAGCGAGATGTGAAAAAGAAATTATATCTAGCAATGGTATCAGTAAACGTACTTGAAGCTGTGCGTTTCTATGTTAGTTTTGCTTGTTCTTTCGCTTTCGCTGAACGTGAATTAATGGAAGGTAATGCTAAAATTATCAAGCTTATTGCACGTGATGAAGCATTACATTTAACGAGTACACAGCACATTCTAAACTTGATGGCTGACGGTAAAGATGATCCTGAGATGCAAGAGATCTCAATGGAATGTTTCCAAGAAACACAGCAAATCTTTATTGATGCAGCACAACAAGAAAAAGAATGGGCAGAATACTTATTCAAAGATGGTTCTATGATTGGTTTGAATAAAGACATTCTTTGTGATTATGTTGAATACATTACTAATACACGTATGGCTGCCGTTGGTTTACCAACAGCGTTTGAAGTGAAAAGCAATCCACTACCATGGATCAACGCTTGGTTAGTATCTGATAACGTACAGGTTGCACCACAAGAATCAGAAATCAGTTCATACTTAGTGGGCCAGATTAATGCTGAAATCAACCATGAAGACATCGGTACATTCGTTCTATAATGTCGAAGATACTAAGAACAGAGTCCGGGGACTATCAGGTTTTACCACAAGATAGCTCCCTACTTGATACGCTTGAGCGCACTGGTCATGAAATTGAATACCAGTGTCGTCAAGGCTACTGTGGCGCTTGTCGAACAACGATCACATCAGGGTCTGTTACCTATACGAACGAACCATTAGCAGCTGTAGCACCAGATTCTATATTACCTTGCTGCTGCAAAGCTAATGGGGATATTACACTTGCGGTTATCGCGACCACAACGGTTGCAGCATAATATACTTAGCAGTTGTAAATTACCCCGTATTAGCACCTATAAAACATCAAGCCTTAACGTGAACAACCACGTTAGGGCTTTTTTATATCGTGATCAAACGTTGATTTTTTCATCCCTTATTATTCAATACTCAATAGCTTACAAGATTGGGTGTGATTTACTTTGCAAAACCATAAAACCTTACCCATACTCCTTTCAATAAGCTATAAGCATTTATATATAGCGTACAAGAACTTCCACAACCTATAAGTTCCACCCCTTAAAATAGGACAACTTTATGTTAGATGATTTAGTTGGCATCGGAATGCGTCCAGCACATTATGAGCAACTCACCAATAAACATGTCGATATTGGCTGGCTCGAAGTGCACAGTGAGAATCACTTCGAGATTAATTCTGAAGCGACTTATTATTTAGATAAAGCCAGTGAACGCTATCCAATCAGTTTACACGGTGTGGGCTTAGCCCTCTCTTCTAACGAATTACTTGATCCTTTGCATGTGCATAATATTAAAAAACTTATCGACCGCTATAAGCCATTTTCAGTATCAGAGCACTTGGGTTGGAGTTCCATCGCAGGTCAACATTATAGTGATATGTCACCCATACCCTACACTGAAGAAAACTTAAAACATGTGATAGCCCGTGTTGATCAAGTTCAGCACATTTTAGGGCAAGCTATCGCGATCGAAAATCCAGCTTGTTATAGTGAACACAAAAATAATACGTTAACTGAAGCTGCCTTTTTGATTGAGCTACAAGCTGCGACTAACTGTACATTATTGCTTGATATCAATAATGTACATATCAGTAGTCACCAGCTCGAGTTCAATCCTTACGATTACTTAGCGTCAATACCCAACCATATTGTCAGCGAGCTACACCTCTCTGGTAGCAATAAACTGTTACAAAACAATAGAATTACATTTGACCAAGAGCATGGCCAAAAAGTAACTCCAGAAGTATGGCAACTGTTTGAATATTACTTGCAGCATTGCAACACTATCCCAACCTTAATTGAGTGGGACACAAACATACCAAGGCTCAGCGAACTTTTGCGTGAAGCATATACGGCTCAAAAAATGATCGTTAAATCACAGCGTTTTAAAAATGCCTGTTAATCTGTTTACACGTTAGCAAGAGCGCATTTCAGCCCCTATGGCCATAGATAATATAGATAACTAAAACACAGGCACTAAACTGAGTCGTTAAAACCGAAAGATACTAGAATCCAGCAATGACTAGGTTTACCATGATTTGCTGATAAAAATCTGCTGACGAACCTCCGTACACATCAAGTTCCTGCTCACTCGTTTGGGGGCCATACAAGCTGTCATTACGACCCGAAAAAAACATATGATGATAGCCACTACCCAATGCAGAACCAGACATCATTTTCACATGTTTTTTTACATTATTTTTTACATATTCTGTTGTCGCCTGTAGCAAAGGTGCCTGCAACGCTTGTGATGTCACCGTCGCATAACCGTCATGCGGTCCTTCCAGTAACGCCACTAAATCTGATATAAAACCAGACTGACCCCAATCTTTATTCCAGCGGTGGATTTGCGCAGCGTAGCTATAATAAGGAATTGCGTTAGATAACTCTTGTACTGCTGGCATATTAACATGCCAATTATTCTCGTTTAACCCTGCGGCATTGCGTAATAAATCCCAGCTTTGCTCCCAATTTACCCATGGATATGCAACCCCTGTCATGTACTTTTTAGTCAATACAAGATTAGATGCTAAAAATTGCTGGTATATATCAGCCTCGGTTTGCACCTGTAGCTGATTTTCGGAAAGCACATAGTCGTTGTTATTATTCCGCCATAACCCCGTCATTAACTGGCTTTTACCAAGCTGCCAAATAAGGTTATTACGGTAATCATGCCATTGCCAATTTCTCGATAAATGCCGCTGCGCATACATTGTATTAAGAAATACACTGGCCGACCAACTACCTTTATTCTCCCCAACCACGGTCACAAGTGCAGCTACCTTACTCGCCATCAGCTCATTGCTGGAGTTAGGCTCAATCATGCTACTCGTGACTAACTCACCGTCACTCACAGATAATTGCGTCAACATTCTTGCATCCTGGCTGCCTTGAGACATACCAACAATGATCACCTTATCTGCACCTGTGTTATCTAAAGCCTGTAAAACGGTATTACGTAATGACTTAGCACGAACCAATGATGAAGCAAATGCAGGGTTGTCTGCGATAAACACCTCATTACCACAACCTTGTGATAATCGCTGTACGATCTCTTGACTGAAATAACGATAATAACCACTGACATCGCGCTGTAAACTCGGTTCAAAAAGGTTCAGATCACGCGGCGGTAGATGGAGTTCATCATCCGGTACCCGCCAGCTTAAGCAATCTTGATCTTGACCGTCGTCATCCCATTCCCATTGCTGGCAGTACTTTTCCGGGACTAAACTGTCACACTCTTCGCTCGGTGCTGATTGACATAACGCCTTCATCCCCCAATGATGTGTTAGCACCACAGGATAACTCACCTTGCACTGTTCAGCGGCTTGTACGGATGATAAACAGAATACACTCAAGCCTAAAAGCGTTAATTTATGCATTTTACTTTTCACAATGCCAATCACAATCCCTGTCATTATACCAGCCATTAACTTGCCTGCTTAATAGGGTGTTCTTGGTTTGCTATATGAATAGAGGACTCTATGCTCTCTTCATGCCCATAACAAATACCATGACATATTTGCGATAAGGCATGCTCGGCACGGCCGTTACTGCTGAGTTGATGTGGGATGCGTAAAATAACTTCAACAGAGTCTTTATTACCTGCTAAAACCAAAAAAAGTGCCGTGGTATTAAAATACGGAGGAATAAAAAATACACTCGTGCAATTGAAACCAGCAGCGCTATATTCATCCACTTTAAGAAAACCGAGATTAGAAATAATACCTGAAGTACGATATTGCCCTGTTTCTTGGCGCTTTAATGCCAGTTTATCATTGAACTTTTTCAACCACGTTAGCGGAACCCAATTTAGTGCGTTGAGTGTCGGAATACCGGCAAACTGCGGCATTCTTGCATGCTCTAGATCTGCTATTTTAAGCTTGATTTGTTTAGTCCAGTCAGCTGTCGTGCTCACCGGAGATACTTGCATTAATAGCCCGCCAGTCAAATTACCCGTAGAGACAATGTCAGAATCATGCATGCGTAAATCAACAGGTAATTGGATCCGCACAGGCGAGTCAGAATAAAGATTGGCTAACTTAGCAACACTGATACCAGCATTGGCTAGTACCTGCTTATAACTGCCGGGTAAAGTGCGGCGCTGCCAAGATGAACCAAAGTCTCGTCCAAGCGGTACACCAGTGGGAGCCGCAACAGTATCACTCACTTTTTCACCCGGTAGTGAGGTCACTGACTTAGCAAGATCAACATCACGTACAAAGCTATTGTCACCTTGCAATGTCAGCTGTCGTAATGCACGTAACACTTCATCTGCAAATGTTTTAGTACCGCGTCCATCCATCACGGCATGGTGCGTTCTAAATATAATATGGTGCTTACCACTCACTTCACCGATGATCAATAATACTTCACACCCCGTACTGGTTTTTACATCTAACGGGCGATTTAAGAATGGCGCGGCCTCATCACTCATGCCATCCCAATTTAAGCCGCGGATCACTTCCAGCTGTGTCGTTACTCCGGCGTCAGACCAATGGCTAAAACCAAGTTTACCTGATAGTCTAAATCGTGTGCCCTGTAAAGACTCTGAAGCTTGAGTAACGGCTTTTTTCCAGGCTGCGATATCAATATCGCCTTGCCCTTCCAACACCATCTGATTCACAACACAGGTCGCCGTTTCTTCGGCATTAAAATCATCACAGCTAATATAAAAACGCTCTGTTGGTGAAAGTTTACGTTTAAACGTCATCGTTCCTCCTTGAACTTAAGACGGTTATGCTGCGTTATCTGCAGCAGGATTATCAGGTAACTCGTTCATTTTATTTTCATTAAAACCTTGGCTGTTTAACCTTGGCGTTTTAAACACAGATGTAGCTAATGTATTAGCTACATCTTGGATCAATAAATACACAGCTGGTACTAGGAGTAAGCTAACAAGTGTTGCGAATAGCACTCCAAAAGCGAGCGATATGGCCATTGGGATCAAAAATTGTGCCTGTAAGCTCGTTTCACTCATGATCGGTACTAAACCGATAAATGTGGTTAATGATGTCAGAATAATAGGACGGAATCGACGTACGCCTGCACTTGCGATAGCGGTTTCGAGTGACTCGCCTTTAGCACGTTTTTCATTAATATAGTCAATCAGCACCAAATTGTCATTGACCACGATACCACTCACCGCAACCATACCAATAAAAGACCATAAGGTTACATCAACGCCCAATAATAAATGCCCTAACAAAGAACCAACCAAACCAAAGGGGATCGCAAACATCACCAATAATGGTTGTGTATAAGAGCTAAATAAAATAGCCATCACTAAATACATCGCAATTAACGCCAGTAAATAGCTGCTTGTTAAAATATCAACAAACTCGACAATACTCTTCTGCTTACCGGCTTTCGACCACTTAACTGCCGTCGTATCTGTTAATTGCTGTAAGAACCCAGATTCTAGATCAGCAATCACCGCTTTCGTGCTGTTTTTCCCTGGGTCGACAAATGCAGATACAGAAATAACGCGATTACGTTCATAGCGTTTAATATTATGATCTGCCGATTGATAGCTCACATCAGCAATAGTAAACAATGGCACGCCTTCACCACTGGGCAGTTGAATATGCATATTTTCTAAATGCCATAACGAACTAGTTGCCGTTTTGGGATAGCGAACCTGTACTTTAACTTCATCTTCACCACGTGGCATACTCAAGACTTCAACACCTAAATAAGCCTGCTGAACCTGCTGACCTAATGCGCTTAGTGTCAGTCCCATATCACGGGCGACAGGTTTTAATGCTAATTGAACTTGCCTTGAACTACGTTGCTGCGAGTCTTGAATATCATACACCCCTTCAAACCGAGCCATCACTTGCTTTAATGCCTCAGCTTGCAGTGCAAGGTCGTCTAAGTCTCGGCTCGACAATTCAATATTTATATCAGCACTTGGCGGGGTAAGGTCGGATACAAAGCTTAATTCAATACTATCTTCAAGTTCACCTACACCGTCACGCCAGCGTCTAATAATGTCATTACCTGACATAATGCGATCGTTGGATACCGATAATTCCAAATAAACCCTGCCAATATGATCATCAGCCGCCGCTTGCGACTCACGTGAATATTTACTTATTGGTGCGACAACAGAGTACACGTGAGCAATAGCAGAAATA
This sequence comes from Moritella sp. F3, assembly GCF_015082335.1. Classification (NCBI taxonomy): domain Bacteria; kingdom Pseudomonadati; phylum Pseudomonadota; class Gammaproteobacteria; order Alteromonadales; family Moritellaceae; genus Moritella; species Moritella sp. F3. The sequence continues at coordinate 489,205 of NZ_BLRL01000001.1, forward strand.
CCCTGCTCGTCAACGAGTTCTTGCTGTAACTGTAAGGCTTCGTGTTCAATTTTTAATAATGCTAATTTGGTTTTCTGTGGATTACTGCCTTCTGCAAACGTAACATTGGCATAAGCTATATCCCCTTCAATGGCTGAAAATAAAACGGTTCTTAACCAGCCGCTGGAAAGTAAAGTTAAAGAGATAAAAAATAACCCGATAAAGCCAAGTATATAACTCCAGCGCCAACGTAATACATGGCCAAGGAAAGGTTTATATTGATGAATAACAAACCTTTCCAACGCGGCTGAAAATCGACTTTGTATCCCCTCTAACACCTCACGAAGCAGTGCCACTTTATTTTTAGTTGCTTGGGTTCCGCCTGGTAACCTCGTTTGCTGCGATGAGGGCTGAGAGTCATGACTTAAATGAGCAGGTAAAATAAATAAAGATTCAAACAACGAAAACAATAAAGTGGTAATAACGACCACAGGAATAACCTGCATCAACTTACCTTCAGGACCTGGTAAAAAGAGCAGCGGCATAAAGGCAATGACACTAGTGATAATGGCAAAGGTGATTGGTTTAGCCACTTTATAAGCACCCTCAATCGCCCCTTCAACCCCTTTATTACTCGTTGCTTGCTCGGTGTAAATACTTTCCCCCACAACAATCGCATCATCAACGACTATCCCAAGCACCAATAAAAAAGCAAACAGGGAAATAATATTAATCGAACCATCAAAAACCGGTAACAGCCAAAAAGCGCCCATAAATGAAATAGGGATCCCCAAACTTACCCAAAATGATAAACGCCAATTTAAAAACAGCAGTAAAATAACAAATAACAGACATAGACCGCTAAACACGTTACCAACCAATAAATCGATACGGCTCATGAACAATTTAGAATCGTCTTGCCAGACATACAAACTAACCCCTTCTGGCAGATAGGTTTTTGGCGTCTGCACATACTTATTTATCGCATCAGCAACATCAATAATATTCTGATCACCAACACGGTATACATCTAAAGATACAGCCCGCTCACCATCAAGTTGCGCCATGGTGCCTTCATCACGAAAACCGTCGTTAATCGTGGCTATATCACTGAGTAAGATCCGCCCACCATCTTCATTCGCTTGCAGGATGATACTGGCAAAGTCATCAGCACTTTCAATTTGACCTAAGGTTTGGATCAGTATATCGCCCTGCTCTGTGGCTAAACTCCCACCGGGTAAGTCTAGCGCAGTGGCTTTTAATGTATTCACCACATCTTCAAATTTTAAATTGTATTGTGCCAAACTGTCTTCAGATAAAGCGATACTGATCTCGTAAGGTCGCGAATTTTGCAGTTCTATCACCGAAATGACAGGCTCTTCTAACAGATCCAAGCGGATATTTTCAGCCAAACGTTTTAGTGTCCACTCATCTCCAGCGCCTGAAATAATCAGTTTAGCCACTCGATAGCGTTCAATTAATTCACTGATAACAGGCTTAGCCACTTCATCAGGAAATGAATTGATACTTTCAATCCTTGACTTAACTTCATCCAATACAGCTTTGATATTATAACCATCAGCAATATCAATGGTGGTATAACAAGAACCAGAACTAGCGAATGAGGTTAAATCCAGTGTCCCTGCAATATCATAAACAACAGCTTCAATGCGGGTGCAGACAGCAGCCTCGACTTCTCGCGGTGCCGCACCTGGATATAATGTCGAGATCGCAATACGCTCTAATGACACGCCTGGAATTAATTCTTTCCGTGTGTCGGGTAACGCTAAACAGCCAAGCGCAATGATCACCATCATAATCAAATTGGCAGCGACTCGATTATAGGCAAACCAAGAAATTAATGCCTTCATGATCGCGCCTCACTCGATTTGGTCACTCGGCTTAGGGCACTTTCTAAATCGCGGTCTAGATCTAAATCTAATTGGATAACGTTCAACTTCATGCCATCAACGGCAACATCAAGTGGAGTTAATATTAGTTTATCGCCAGCATTCAAACCACCAATGATATATACCTGATCTTTACCTTGATGAAGAACATCCACGGCCACAATACTAAGACGTTGCTCGGGATCCAGCAGCCATACCTTATTATCATTACGCAACGCTAAACGCGGGATAATCACAACTTGCTCAAACTCACGACCAGCAATCTCGGCCGTAACAAATCGCCCTGGTTGTAGATACAAAGGTTGCTCCGGATCGTTTAATACCTCAGCAACCACGTACTGCAATCGATTTTCGGCTAAACCACCTTCAGTCCCCGTTATCAGCCCTTGCCATTGATATTTTTTATCATTCACACTGACAGAGAGCGTGACTCTCGGATTTTGTCCTGCCGTTGTATCCACAGCCGTCACCGTTTTTTGATCATGTGAGTATGCGGAGACTTTAAAGGGCAAATTCATTAAGGTTAAATATTTATCTGCAACAGGAAGTCGCACATGCATTTTATCTAGCGAATATATTTCGCCAATGATTTCACCTGAGTTAACTAACTGGCCTTGGCCTACATTTACTGCTTTAACGCGACCAGAAAACGGGGCTTTAATCACAGTACGATCTACTTTGATATTAGCTAAACGTAAATCAGCCTCAGCCGCCTTAACCCGGCTTTTCGCATCATTAATTTGTGGTATGTGGCGAGCAAAACGAGTCGCTTTACTAGACACCCCACGTCGTGCCACGTGGGCTTTCGCTTTAGCCTCAGCTAAATGTAATAGCGCACCGTCAACGGCCTGCTGCTTTTTGATCACTTCAAGTTGATAAGCTTCGTCATCCATCGATAGCAGCACATCACCAGCATTAAAATAGCCTCCCGCGGTGAAAGTATCTGCAATAGACTTAACGCGTGCAGTCACTTCAGAATTAAGGCTAATTTGCGTTTTAGCGGCAACAATACCGCGGCTAAAAATAGGGATAATCGCATTATCAAAAACCACATCCATATAACGAACAGATGGGAAACGGTTAATTTCTGGGTTAACTTGGCTTTGCGGTCGAATGACTGATAACAATGTCATGCAGGTCAAAGTAAATGCCATAATCGAAAGCGGGATTGATACTTTTTTATGGCGAATAAATAATAACTGCCCTTGTTGCCAGTATGGTAATAACGTGTCTTTAGCTTGCTGTATGCCTTTTTCTATTTTAGGTAGTAGAAACTGTTTTAACTTGCTAGGTTTACTTTGTTTTTTTGACTTGGTTTTTGACTTAGCCTCTAGCTTAGTTTTTAATTTAGCCTCTAACTTAACAACAGCTGATTCATCAGTGCTTTCATTTACATTCGCTTTTTCACCTATATTAGCAACAGCATGAGTTTCCATATTAACTCTGGCTGCCGCACTCGCCGCCGTTTCTTCTGGAACCAGTAAATTACCTTGCAGTAAATGCAGTTTCCAACACTGCATCACGGATTCCGTTATGGTGATATCTTCAGCAATATACGGGTGTAATTTCAACCCCAAAGACAATTGTCCATGCCACAGTAAAATACCTGTCGATACTGGATAATTTTTAGTGCCAATACCACAGCACACCCACAACTCATCTGGATTTACAGGGGGATTATTATCATCTTTAAGTGGCCAGTTACCTAAAAAACTAAATGAACCAGCGTAAAATTGGCGTTCACTAACATATTCATAAATACGACGTATGCCTTTCTCACCAATAACTTTACCGATGTGGGCCTGCCACCAAAGCTGCCAATGACTTTTGGCTTTGATTTGTTGCTTAATCTGAAACTGGATATCGCGCGGTGCCATCGTATTGTTAAGTAAGATATTAATCCCTGATGAGCAATTACCTGTTTCAGGGACATGAGGAAGAGCACCACGTAAATTAACTGGGTAGAGCCAGTAATAGTCTTGTTGTGACGCGAGAAGTTGCTCCGCCACAGCTCTGTTTAATGCCCAAAATAGGTAAATATTCAGCGCGACACGATGTTTTTTCGCTAACTTTTTAATCTCAAGTGTTTCAACTTTACTGAAATATCTATTAACAATCGGTGCGTCATTGCTGTATTGAGTATTAGCTAGATTTGTCGTCGCATAATCTGGAAATGTGGCTTTCCAACGAATGTTTTTAGGCACGTTAGACTTACCACCAGCAAAAAGCATTTTAACTTGTTGCCAATGAGATGGCGCACTTTTGTCCGCGATTTTTGGCAAGTCAAGGCACGGGTAATCATGCTCACGTAAGATCGTAGTAAGTCCACCAAGACCGTCCATCTCGCTGTGGGAAAATTCAAACCAATTAATGTCATCTGCGCTTTTATTTAGCAAGCCAACATTCATTCGGTCACCGATCCCAAAGGCTTTACGTGCCTGGAACCACATTGCTATATAATCTTTATTTTGGCTACTGCTCATCGGTTAGCTTCCTTGTTAACCAAACTGACGACCTCGAATAAATCGAAACCCTAAACCTTAAATATCGTCCTTTACAATCTAGCTGCTTCTAAATACAAAGGGTATGTATTGTCAAAATCACCGCGAGGATCATCATGATAACTTGCAATAAAGTGTTTGCTATAAAGTACTTTAGAGCGATATTGTTCAAGAATACGCTGGCGAGAATCTACCGAAGGTAAGCCACAGACAAGGGCCTGATAATTTTGCGCTAAACAGTCATTATAAATATGCGCTAATAACCGTGAAAATAACTTTTCATCATCATTAATGACTAACAAGCTATGCAGTGACACATATCTGAGTTTATCTCCGGCTTTCGGTAGCATCATGCCGCCGAACAATGTCGAGTAAGCATTATTCAATAAACGAACCACCGCCATTAACTTACTGTAAGCGACAAAACGAGTTTGCTTAAAACTACTCTGGTCCCAAATTCCCGCCATCGCGACAAGTTGCTGACCTTCAAACATCAAATAATAATTACTGATGACGAGTCCTCGATAATACTCATCGCCGTTTAACAATTTAATAAAGTCGTAATGCGGATAAAACTGTTTAGTCTTAGCCTGCTGCTCAAAAAACACTTGCATCAACTCAATGTCATTATGATCCGCTTTACGAATGTTGAACTTACTTTTCTGAATTGGACGAGGTCTCGTTAAATACAACATATGTGTTGTCATCTCGCCAAAGTCATAATAGGTAGGCGTAATACTGCGCCCACTACCGATCGAATTTAAAGAGGTATTATTATCACTCAGGATCACAGTCTGCATCCAATCACAGTCCATTGCTTGGCGGTAACATTTCAATAGGTTAAAAAGGGTTCGACCGCTTTTGAAGTCGGGATGGATCCGCAAGTCATTACCATAACGTATCGCCTGACGCACTCCATTAACGTAAACATCGCGATGGCCAATACTAAAAATGGCAGCAACGCGCTCACTTTCACGCTCAATAGCAACCCAGACATCCGGTTTCTGAGTTACCACTTTCGTGGCCATAAAAAAATCAGGCGCGCGTTCAAAATTGATTGTAATTGCCCCCTGCTGAGGAGTTGCTGCGATTAACGCAATCAATTCATCAGAATCGTTTGCTTGCGCTGGCCTTGTGTAAAATCGGCTTGCCATTTATATTACCTCTACGACTTAATGAAGCTTTATACATTGTATTAATGAACTACATACTGCTGCTTATGCTGCAATAGCTTCTAAAAAGGCACTTGGCATATCAATATCCCAAAGCACTAATGGCTCAATTTTGATATTACCAACAACCATGCCTCGCGCTTCACAGCGAGAATAATACAATTCACGCGCAGTCTGGCTGCAACATACTTTGAGCGCATCTAGCTGCCCAAGGTCCCTTGCCAACTGGTAATGAAAACACGCCTTCAGCTCCGCTTCCGCATTGGCTGCGACCTGTTGCATTTCCAGTTCGGTAATATGACTATTCGGTTCACAGAGCAAAAGATAGAATGGTTTTTCATTTTCATTATTGGCAGGAACAGCAAACACCGTTATCGCTGTTAAGCGGGGATTTTGCTCCGCTGTGTTCATGACTTCAAGCGCGATCTCTGGGCTCATTTTCTCACCCACAAGATCAATACCGTCTAAGCGACCTAAAAATTCAAAGCAAGGGCAATCTTGCAGAAAACCACTCACACGTAATTTGTCTTTCATCGCATAACGCAGCAAACCACTGCCAGTCGTTAATACAGGCCTGACAATTTGCTCTTGTTTTAGCTGCCAAGCAGGAAACACATCTTCAGTATCAAGGTCTATAAATTCATAAAAATGACTGCATATGGCTAATGGATATTGCCCTTGGAAAGGAATAGTAACAACGCCCTCAGTGGCCCACAGTCCCTTACCTTGAAACTCACCCTGAGGCAGTAAATTTTTCAATTTATTCGCCCACGAAGCAGATGACGACGTATCCCATGCGCTAACCAAAGCCAATTTAGGCCAGATTTGTTGTAATAGCTCGGCTGAAATATCGCCCTTCCACTGCAATAATATCTCAGCAACTCGTTGTGACTTAGGGCATTTCAGTCCAGGTAGTGCCGTAGCACGTTTCCCCCACTTACCCGTTGCTAATACTGATACCAGCTCTAATTTATGTTTAATAATATTATCAAATAAGGTCAGTGCAAAAGTCGGACTCCACACAGACAGAAAAGTTAAGGATTTATCCGCCAGTAAATAACATAAAGTGGCAAAGAGAGAGTCTTCCGATGTATCCGCTAAAGACACTCCTTCAGGTACCGAACTCGTTAAGCCCATAAATATTCGTTTCCACCAGGGCAGTAACTTCAAGTCATCATTCACTGCACCAGATATTGTCCGCCTTAGCTCTGTAGGCACCCAAGACAATGACCAATAGTGCGTCCCTTTAAGCATGCCCGGATTGTCCTTGTACATGTCCACCACCCAAGGCGAAATTGCAGCATCAAGTTCATTTAAAAATGACTGCGTATAAGGGATCCACTTTATTTTCGAAGTTGAACCACTGGTCGGCTGAAATCGCTCATTCGCTTCAACACTCAGCTCCTGGTTACTGCCCGACCTCGCCTTTTCGATTTGTGCAGCCCAATCGTCATATTCAGTGATGGGAACCTTACGAATAAACTCTTCATAAAATAGTGAGCTAGATAGATTGTATTTTTTACCTGATACACTCGGCGCGATCACTTTTAACAATGAACTTAATTTTTCACGTTGCACTGCTTGCGGATGCGCTAAAGCTGTACAAAATTGTTTGTATCCATGTAAGCTCAAATTGTTTGCAACTTTATGGGTGAGCTTATGTGCAATCTTACGGGTGATGCCATTTATTAACGCCATAACATTCCCCCTACTTAACTAATCGGCGAGTTAAACTGATAAGTCCTAAACCCCAATTTATATTATTTTTTTGCAAGGTCTTGCCTAGTGATTTACGTGCAAAATAGCTAAACATTGATGCATTAATTTGACCAATACAAGGCAGTTCCTTACCCTCACGCCAATTTGGATTACGGTCTTCAAAGAAACCAATTTTAGGTACAGTGCGTTTCAACTCTGAGGTTATCTCAGCCACTTCGCCACGTAGCTTTTGGTAATCGCCACCAAAATCTAAAATTTGCTGCTGTTCGTCAAAATAACTTGGGTACAGGTGCTGGCAATATTGATCGACAACAGATGACAATTCATCGAACTTGCCTTGATGATGTGGGTAATGTTTTGGGAAGTTATTAGCGAGTAATAAGTAGGTTTTATAACCTTTAGAAATAAGCAGCCAGAACAATGGCGTGAGTGGATCTCTGAGCTTTTCTTTGAGTAACACCTTAACAAAGCAAATCATCGCCTTATTGGTTCCCCAATACTGGCGCTCTAAAATGGTATCACCACTGAAAATACCTTTAACCTCTTTACCTTTCAGTCTGAAGCGTAACGTTTTTAGCGTACTAAAACCGACAATACGCTTTGATTTATTTTCACGTATCAAAATTAAACCGTCTTTTTCAGACAAATCATCAATGAATGTTGAAAAGTCCGCATTGTGATAATACTGAATAAAGAGGGTGTGCATTTCTTTGACTTGCTGAATAGAAATACGATCTAATGTAATGTAATCCGCTGATATCTTCTGTTTTGTCGTTTCCATTTGTGATCCAATCCTTGGCAAATGTGCGAGAGTAAAATGTACTCTCATTCAATCTCAAGCCATCCTTAGCTTGCTGTCTTTTAGACCATCCGAAGTGAAGGATTAAATCTGAAAGTAAAATTAATGTATCACTAAAATATACTCGCTTGAAGACAATCAAAATAGCTTAATTAAGTATGAAAACCGGACATAGAACAGCGATAAAAGTTAGATTAGCGAATACATTAAGTTTAAATAATACAAAAAAACCATTTAAGCAGATAAATCCCCTGACATCGCCGTTTTTAAAACTTTAGATCTGACCATTATATCTGCCGAAAAGTGACCGTTATCACAGGAAAAAAGGACTAGCTATAGAATAAAGAATCTAATTACCCATCATTTAGCATGATTAAAAATTAGTACTTTTTAAAGAGTAATCACAATGAGTTAACGCGTAATAATGAGAAGGAATGAGTCATGTCTATGACTCTGAACATTAATGTTCAGATTGGCAATTCCAACAAATATCAAATGAAGCATCATTTTTCTCGGCGCATTGCTGACAATACCAATCAGGATCATCCGCTCTACTGTGTATCGCTGAAATAATCTCAAGCGCGCGTTCAAGTTCATTATCATTGATTACCCAAAGCTCCATCCAAGCATCAAATGCCGATACTTCGCCGACGGCACCAGATGAAAACTCATTTTTAATTACGACATCAATGCGATGAGACTCGATAATGTTCTTAACATTGTTAACAAGAAAGCCATTTTCATGGGTATAAATTAATTTCATCTGATTTACTCCATCTAAAACCAATAGATTATGTGCTAGTCTTTATCGCGAGGGGCACCTTCATCACACTTTTTACAGCCAAGCTCAAAACCTAACATAGATTTACGGCCTTCTATGGTGATGACCCAAGGGCGACAAAACCAGGGTGGATTGTGACGAACATGCTGAAAATGATCACAGGCAAGTTCGGCGACCCAATCATCCTCTTCATCTTTATGGTAACCAACAATTGGCTGCTTCATTATTTCTTCCTATAAAATGCCAATACAATCTTCAATAAAATCAGCAATAAAATCTATAATGCTTCGAGCAATAACCCCGCCATCGAATTTACACTAAATAACACCATAAAGGATATAGAATAATTGAGTAATGACTATATTCTCAGTACAATACAGGCCTATTCGGAAATGTTAAGTAATTACCCATAACAGCGCATTAATGCCAACTTTCATGCGTAAATACCACGTGTTCGTATCAATTACCACGATTAGGAATACATAATGCTCGTCGAAACCTTGCTGCCCTTCATGGCCATTATTGCTGTCGCGACCTACGTACAAAGTGTCGCTGGATTTGCTTTAGGCATGATCGTCATGGGCACTGTGACCACGTTTAACTTAGTACCCATCGCATTCACCTCGGTCGTGATCAGCTTTGTCACCTTGATTAACAGTATTTTTATTTTAAAAGGCTGTATGCAACAACTCAACAGGCGTTTAGTATTATTGACCGTTGCGGGAATGCTACCAGGTTTAATGATTGGCTTAACATTACTTGAATATTTAAGTAATGAATACAACCAGGTATTACAAAATATTCTTGGCATCGCGATTATTGGTGCTGGCATTAGCATGATTTTAAAATCGCCACACAAAGACCGTAAGCAGTCTCATGAAAGCATGTTCTTTGGTGCAGGTACTGCGTCGGGTATTCTAACGGGCATGTTTAGTATGGGCGGTCCACCTTTGGTTTATATCTTCTACCGCCAACCGTTTACGCTTAACCTTATTCGTTTATACCTGTTAAGCATTTTCTTTGTTAGCTCAATAAGCCGTATCACTATGGTTGGTATTCAAGGTGGGTTAACGAGTGACATGCTATTGTTCTCCGTTATTTGTATTCCTGTCGTACTCAGTATGAGCTGGGTTGCTAAACATTATCCACCACCAATTAGCCTAGATACCATGCGCAAATTCGCATTTTGTTTATTGATGATTATCGGTAGTAGCTTATTGTTTGGCTAAAAATTATACAATATAGTTCCACGTAATAATATTACATATTTTATTTCTAGCAATTACATAGCAATCAAGCGCTTATATTTCATCAAAACACTCACTAACAAGACGTGCTTTGATGCATGACATCGAACACTCAAAACCACGTAATAACAGTTGAACCATATGAGTAAATGCGGTTTAATCGCGCCAACTTTTGGCTAACCGCAAGACCATTTTTACGACCATGTTCCAATTTCTATTCTTATCGACATTCGTTATATTTTCATTAAATAGCCACGCATCGCTACAGCTCCAAGCAGACTATATCTTGGTGAACAAATCCGCGCGCACTCTGCTATTGCTAAAAGATAACCAGATCATTAAGTCTTATCCTATTTCATTAGGTAAAAACCCCATTGGTGCTAAGACACAACGTGGTGATAAGAAAACCCCTGAGGGAATATATAATATTGATTTCAAGAACAGACAAAGTAAATTCCATTTAAGCCTGCACATCAACTACCCCAATCAATTCGATAAGCAACGCTCAGGCAAAGATAATCTAGATCCAGGCGGCAGTATTTATATTCATGGTTTACCAAATAAAAATCGCAATGCAGGGCTATTAATTGGCTCAGATTGGACAAATGGCTGCATTGCCGTCAGTAATAAAGAAATTCGCGATATCGCTAAATATGTACCAAACGGTACACCGATAGAAATAACACCTTAAGTTACTCGTAGATAAGTAACTCGATAAAAATCAGTTAAGACATTAATACCAAGCTTTACCTTCCCTGCTTTTAGTACAGATAGGCAGATCATCTGACGTCATAAAGTTCAGCATGTGATCAATCAAACGTTGGCTAGCCAAACTAACAAAACGACGAGATGGATAAGTTAGGTAGCATTTACCTTCATAGGGTTGGACATCAGCAAACAATCGAATCAATTTACCCGCTTTAATATACTCTTCACACAGCCGCTCTGGTATATAAGCAATACCACGGTTAGCGAGCGTACTTTCCAATGCCAACTGTACGCTGTTAAGACAAATATTGCCGCTGACAGATAAGAATTTATTGTTACCTAAAGGCAATTCATTAAATACTTGACCATTAGGGAAGCGAAACATTATCGAATTATGTTGGCTAATATCACTGAGCTTCGCCGGTGTTCCTGCTTTATCAAGATATTCAGGGCTCGCTACAAAATGTAATATCTCACTCAGAACAGGACGAGCGACCATGTCGATGTCTATATTATTGAATGCCTCATCTACCATAAAGGCGATATCAATATTATGACGGATCATATCTAGCGGTTCTGCATTAACAATAAGCTCAACAGTTAACTTGGGGTTAAGATCCATAAATTGATAAATACCGTTAACAATGAGCATTAAATCTGGTACTGGAAATAGCAGAATGCGCAAATGACCACTGATCTCTGCATGTTTATCGGTAATATCAGTGATGGTTTGCTCTAAGCTTGCCAGTAAAGACAAGGTTTTATCATAAAAGTGGCTGCCCGCAGTGGTTAACGTCATAGCCCTGTTTTGACGATGAAATAGTTTCACCCCTAAATCATCCTCTAACCCCTGTAAGCGCCGACTGATTGTCGATTTAGGCAGGTATAATAATCCAGCAGCATCAACTAAACTCCCCGCCTCTACAATCCGATGGAACAAGGCTATATCTTCTGTTTTCATCCAATTTCCTCTTAGAGCACAAATAAGTTTGCATTACACCACACCACATAAGATCACACCACAATATAGTTCCATTATATGCAACCGATGGTTCCATATAGATTCATTTTTATCAACCATATATGTTGCTATATTGCCATCAATTGTATTATCAACGTCAATATGACTGGAATTAAGGTTATGAACCTCTACATAAAAACCATTATACTATTCACCGTTGCTGCTGTTATCAACGGCTGCAGCGCTGAGTCAAAACAACCTTTAACACCCTCAATAAGACCGGTTAAATTATTAACCATTGCCGACATGCAGGCTGACTCTATTCGTCGTTTTCCAGCCAAAGTAACAGCAACAGAACAAGCGAACCTGGCTTTTCGCTTATCGGGCCAATTAGTTGAATTTTCATTAATTGAAGGTCAGCATGTGAACAAAGGTGCTGTACTAGCCCGCCTTGATGATAGAGACGCACGTAATACTTTACTGCATCGAGAGGCCGAGCATGACCTTGCTGCAGCAGATTTTAAACGTAAAGGGAAACTACGTGATACTCAATTGCTTTCTCAAGCAGAATATGACCTAGCTAAAGCGCAGCTAAAATCTGCACAAGCGGCTCTTTTCACCGCGCGAGATCAACTCAGTTATACAGTATTAAATGCACCTTACAGTGGTACGGTCGCCAAGATATCGGCCGATAACTATCAGATGGTGCAAGCTAACCAAACGTTATTAGTATTACAACAAGACCGTAATATCGACATCGTCATTCAAGTATCCGAAACATTAGCGACCCGCGTGACGCAACTGACCCCAGGTACGGAAAATCAAGCTCAGGTTATATTTTCAGCGCAGCCGAATATATCTTATCCCGTCACATTAAAAGAATACGCAACACAAATAACCCCTGGTACACAAAGCTATGAAGTGGTATTTACCTTACCACAACCGAGCAATAGCCAGATCTTACCGGGTATGAGCGCAGAGTTGACCTTAGACATCGCGACAACAAAAAAAACCGTCGCCATATTGCCCACCAGCGCAGTGATGAAAAGAGATGCTAACGGTCAAAACATCATTTGGTTATACAACAGTGAAATGCACACAGTAACGCCGCAACCAGTAACACTGGGGAAAGTTCGCTCACAAGGTATTGAGATAACATCCGGTCTCAAAATCGGTGATCAAGTGGTCACCGCTGGTATTCAGCAATTATCTGCTGGATTGGTGGTAAAACCACTGCACTGGCAACGTGGAGTATAACCGATGAATTTCGCTCAATACTCAATCCAGCATAAAGTCGTTAGCTGGATGTTCGCGCTGTTATTATTAGTTGGCGGCAGCATCTCATTTTTCGGTTTAGGCCAATTAGAGTTTCCTGAATTTACCATTAAACAAGCTTTAGTCGTCACTAGCTACCCTGGCGCATCACCGGAACAAGTCGAAGAAGAAGTCACCCTTCCACTAGAAGATGCATTACAACAACTTGATGCAATCAAGCACATCACCTCAATTAACAGTGCCGGTTTATCACAAATCGAAATTGAGGTTAAAGAACAATATGGCGCCAACGAATTACCACAGATATGGGATGAAGTTCGCCGTAAGGTCAATGATGCCATCAAGCTATTGCCTCCTGGCGTAGCGACACCCAACGTCATTGATGATTTTGGCGATGTGTTTGGGATTTTAGTCAATATCACTGGCGATGGTTACAGCAATAGAGAGCTACAAAATTACGCTAATTTCTTACGTCGAGAATTAGTGTTAGTAAATGGCGTCAAAAAGATTGTCATCGCAGGCAAAGTTGCCGAACAGGTTGTAGTAGAAATATCTCAACAAAAACTCTCCGCTCTGGGGCTGAATCAAGATTACATTTATAGCCTTATTAACGCGCAAAACGTGGTATCGAATGCCGGTAGCATTCGCGTTGGTGATGACCGTATTCGTATTCATCCAACAGGTGAGTTTACCGATGTAACACAAATGGAACGCTTGTTAGTCAGTGCGCCTGGCAGCACCAAACTGATTTACCTTGGTGATATTGCCAACATTTATAAAACCGCCAATGAAACACCGTCAAATCTTTATCATGGTCAAGGGGAAGCTGCTTTATCTGTAGGCATCTCTTTTTCCAGTGGCGTCAATGTGGTTGATGTCGGTGCGGCGGTAAATCAACGACTGGCAGAACTCGAAGGCGAACGTCCCATTGGTATCGAGCTATTGACCGTTTATGACCAAAGTAAAATGGTTGATGATACCGTCAATGGTTTCTTGATTAATTTAGCCGAATCGATTGCAATTGTTATCGTGGTATTACTGATCTTTATGGGGCTACGTTCTGGTTTATTAATGGGACTGGTATTATTACTGACCATACTCGGTACCTTCATTGTCATGAACATACTCAACATTGAGTTACAAATCATTTCATTAGGTGCACTAATTATTGCCCTTGGTATGTTAGTTGATAATGCGATTGTCGTCACTGAAGGTATTCTTATCGGTATCCAGCGTGGTCAAACACGGCTAGAAACAGCCAAACAAGTCATATCTCAAACCCAATGGCCACTACTCGGTGCCACCATTATTGCGATTATCGCTTTTGCCCCGATTGGTCTGTCAGATAATGCCACGGGTGAATTTTGTGCATCCTTATTTCAAGTATTGTTGATCTCCCTGTTTATCAGCTGGATCACCGCGATGACACTTACCCCGTTTTTTTGTGATTTAATGTTTAAAGACGGTGATAACAATTCAGCCCAAGATGATGACCCGTATAAAGGTGTTATATTTCAGTTCTATCGTGGCGTTCTTACTCTTGCGATCCGTTTTCGTATTATTACTGTTGCGATAGTGATCACTGCGCTTATTGCTTCAGTTATCGGCTTTGGCCATATTAAAAATGTATTTTTCCCACCTTCTAGTACACCGATATTTTTTGTCGATGTATGGATGCCAGAAGGGAGTGATATTAATGCCACAGAGCAACTTGTCGCCCGTATTGAACAAGACTTAATGCAACAGCAACAAACCAAGGATGTCGGTTTAGTTAACCTAACCAGTGTTATTGGTCAAGGTTCGCAACGCTTTGTATTGTCTTATGTGCCAGAAAAAGGCTATAACGCCTATGCTCAGTTATTAATTGAAATGACCGATCTCAACACCCTAAATACATTTATGCGTAAACTAGAAATAGATCTGCTACAGGATTATCCTGAAGCCCAGTTCCGCATTAAGTATATGGAAAATGGTCCGAGCCCTGCGGCTAAAATAGAAGCTCGTTTTTATGGTGAAGACCCTAAAGTGCTACGCCAATTAGCGGCACAGGCTGAAGCTATCTTAATCGCTGAGCCGACGGCCACCGGTATCCGTCATAACTGGCGTAATCAAGTCACCTTAATCAGACCACAACTGGCATTAGCACAGGCACGAGAAACCGGGATCAGTAAGCAAGATCTGGATAACGCCCTGCTGACTAACTTTAGCGGTAAACAAGTCGGTATCTATCGTGAAAATAGCTATCTGATGCCAATCATAGCCCGCGCCCCTGCTACTGAACGACTGGATGCCGATAGTATTTGGAAGCTACAGGTGTGGAGCGCCGACAATAATTTATTCGTACCAGTGACTCAGGTCGTCAGCGATTTTAACACTGAATGGGAAGACCCAATGATCATGCGCCGTGATCGTAAACGAGTGCTCTCAGTATTAGCAGACCCGATTAATGGCACAGGAGAAACAGCAGATTCGGTATTTAATAAGATCCGCGCAGACATTGAAGCAATATCTTTACCAGCTGGTTATAGCCTCGAATGGGGGGGGGAATTTGAAACCACCACAGAGGCACAGACGTCGGTGTTTAGCTCAATTCCTTTAGGTTATTTAGCTATGTTTTTAATCACGGTATTGCTGTTTAATTCAGTGCGCCAACCACTGGTCATTTGGTTTACCGTGCCGTTAGCATTAATCGGGGTAGTATCGGGGTTACTGCTCTTTGACGCACCTTTTAGCTTTATGGCCTTATTAGGTTTGCTCAGTTTAACTGGCATGATCATTAAGAATGGCATTGTACTCGTCGACCAAATAAATTTGGAGCTAAGCCAAGGTAAAGCACCTTATGCCGCGGTAGTTGATTCATCCGTGAGCCGAGTGAGACCGGTTCTCATGGCGGCTATTACCACGATGTTAGGTATGATCCCATTACTATCGAACGCCTTTTTCAGTTCAATGGCGATCACTATTATCTTTGGTTTAGGCTTCGCGTCGATATTAACCTTGATTGTATTACCAGTTACTTACACGCTCGTTTTCAAGATCCCTAATCGAGATTAACCCACTGTAAATACCCCGACGCTACTGCTGTGATTGCAGGTATATGCGTCGGGTAGCAAACCCCACCTAGCTATTCACGTAATTATACCAGTTGTATGACAATACCCGCCTTATCTATACTAGCCACTTTTTGGAGACGCCTTATTAAGCGTACTTACCTAATCTTGCTTGTTTTAGCCTCATACCTTGTTTTAACACCGCAGATAACAAATGCCGACCCGCTCATCAAATACCAATATCTACCGATAACAGTTGCTGATATGCCCTTTTTTGCGACTGAAGAACAGGCTGAACAACGTACGCGTGAATATAACCATGCTATCGATGCGATTAATGATGCTTTAGAGACCTGCGATAAAAGTGAATGTATAACGTTGAAGCAACGTCAGGCAGATCTAGAATATGCCATTGACGATCACCAAGAAAAAAATGGTACTTCAATTATGTCTTTACTTGGTGGGCCAGCCTACACACCTGAAGTTGGCTTAATGCTCGCCGTTGGCGGGTTATTCTCGTTTAGTACCAATCGTGAAGAACAAACATTACAACGCTCAAGTGTCTCCTTATTTGCGGTAGGAACCCAAGGTGATGCAGGGGTCGGTTATGGGATCCGCTCAAAGCAAAATTTGTTTTTCGATAGTAATGATACGCGTTTCACAGGCGCCCTGACATTCAGTGATGATGCCGAAAACTACTGGGGCGTAGGTTACGATAAAGGCAAAGCACAAAATGCATCCGCTGATACCTTGATGCGTAATACTGCGTTAACTTATGACGCGAATCTGTCTTTTAAAAATGATTACGGCTTCTATTTTGGTCCTGCCTTAAGACTGAAATATTACCAAGCGGATGAAGATGAGATCCCTATAGCCGCACAGCAAGATGACGATTTTAACGAATTTAAAGACAAACCGTTATCCATAGGTCTAGGGATCACATTGAATTTCGATAGCCGAGATGTGACCGTTAACGCATGGCAAGGTCAGTACTTCAATTTTGAATACATTAATTACGGTTCGAATATCGGCAGCGATAATGATTACCAAAAGGCGTTGATCGATTACCGTTATTACCACAGCTTTAATCCTGGCCGTGTCATCGCCTTTTACAATGCGCTGCAATGGAGCAATGGTGATGTGCCGTTTTACGATATGCCAACGCTTGGTGGTAGTTTTTCACTTCGTGGCTTATACGCTGGCCGGTTTAGAGATAATAACGCAGTTGAGCATACTACTGAATATCGCCACACATTCCTGCGTGATAACGGCAATTTATCCGCCCACGGCATGACAGTATGGGCAGGTATTGGCTCTGTTGCAGGTGATGCAGATGTAGATAGTAGCCACTTGTATGAAGATTTATTGTATAGCTACGGATTTGGTTACCGTTATGAATTACAACCAAGGATGAATGTACGAATAGACTTCGGCTTCAGTGCAGATGATAGCGGCTTTTTCCTGACTTTTACTGAAGCGTTTTAATCACGACTGATATTTAAAACCTTAATATTTGAACTTTCTATTTTTAAACTTTGGACCTTTTCAATACAATGAAACGAATAGCACTTACTTTATTCACAGCTTTAACCGCTCCACTCACTTTTGCAAACGGTAGTAATGCTATAGCACAAGTTGATACGGCAACCAGTAATGCGTTATTCCCACCGTTATTTGAGGTGCAAGATAACACTGTATTTGGTTTACCGTCTCTTATGTCTCAAGAACCAAATGCAGCGTTACTGACACAGAAGGACACTGAGAGTGAAACACCCAAGTTAGATCTATCAATGGCAGATAAAAAAACAACGTACCCAGCGAAGAAATGGGAACACGCTTTACCTTTTTTTGCCGAAGACGTCATCATGAATGGTTATGACTTACCACTGCCATTTGGTATCAGTATTATTTATGCCAACGTACAACAAGATATGACTCTAACCGACTTATCGGTTGGTTACGGTGGCTCAGAAAAAGTAGATATAGACTTTGTTTCGTTTGATAACACCGAGTCCAATACCCACACCCCACAGTTAAAATTAGATGCTTGGATATTACCATTCATGAATGTGTTTGCCACAGTCGGTAAATTAACAGGAACGGTCGACATTAACTTTGCCATTGATGGTAATGATGCATTAGAACAAGGCAACGTAGATTGCACTTTAATTAAAAATCGTCCTCTATGTAAAGCCTTAAGTGACAAACGCCTTGAAGTCGAAGACATTGAAGCGAGCCTAACCGGAATGTCTTACGGAGCCGGTATGATGTTTGTCGGCGGCTGGAACAGTTACTTTATTTCTGTCCCTGTGACATTCACCTGGACCGATATGGACCGCAGTGAAACAGATGGTTATGTGGTTAATGTGCTGCCTCGCGTTGGTAAACAGTTTCAGTTTAATAACGGCTCAAGCTTATCACTGTACGTCGGCACCAGTTACTTGAAGAGCCAGTTAACGTTATCTGGCTCGCAGCCTATTCCCGGCACCAATCAAAGTATTGATTATAAAGTAGAACAAGAAAACGTCGATAAATGGATGGGGTTGGTCGGCGGTAGCTATAATTTAAGTAAAAACTGGATGCTAGCCTTTGAATATGGCGGTATCGGTGGCGCTAGTCGCCAACAATTTATTACTAACCTGTCTTATCGTTATTAGCTGCTTATTTTCGTGTTGATGGTTACAAACTGACGTTATTATTTAAGAATAAGTACAGGTTCAGTATATAAAACCACCGAACCTAGTGATTGATTATTGTTTATTAATCATTTTTTTATAACATTGCATTAACTTAAGTGCGCATCTAGAATGGCCCATCTTTGTAAGATACATTATTTTCCATGTGTAAAAAACACCTGGTATGAATTAGGTTACGGAGGCTATTTTAAACGTTATAACTTGGGATTTCTGCAACACGATGAAACGAACGCCTCTTACATTAATACCAGCTATAATAACAATTCTAACAACTACTTTCGCCGTGCCACTTACTTATGCTGACGATATAACGATAGCCGATAACACAGTTTCTGTAACGAAAAAATGGGATCGCCTCTTACCTTTTTTTGGCGAAAGAGCGGTCATGAATGGCCATGACTTACCGCTTCCATTTGGCATCAGTGTTATTTATGCCGATGCACAGCAAGATATGACACTGACCGATTTATCTGTTGGCTTTGAAGGTTCAAAAGAATTCGACCTTGATTTCATTTCGTTTGATAACACCATATCCCACACCCAAACTCCTCAGCTAAAGTTAGATGCGTGGGTACTGCCTTTCATGAATGTATTTGCTACCTTTGGCAAGGTTGTTGGAACCGCCAACATTAACTTTGCAATTGATGGGAATGAAGCCTTAAAACAAATGGGGATCAAATGCCCTTCGGAAACTAATACTGACATATGTAAAAAACTTAACAATCAACGCTTTGAAATCGATGAGGTTGAAGCCGATATCAGTGGTATGTCTTACAGTACGGGTTTAGTACTCATTGGTGGCTGGAACAGCTATTTCATATTACTGCCTGTCGCTCTATCTTGGACAGATATGGAACGCAATGACAGTGATAGTTACACCGTTAATATCTCACCACGATTAGGCAAGAAATTTACATTCAATAACGGAACTCATCTATCCTTATATACTGGTGTGAGCTATTTAAACAGCCAACAAAGGCTATCAGGCTCACAAGATATCGATGGCACCGGCGAGAGTTTCAACTATACAATATCTCAAGAAAATATTGATAAATGGATGGGCGTTGTCGGTGGCAGTTACAGCTTAACCAAACACTGGTCATTAGCCTTTGAATACGGCGGTTTCGATGGTGGCAATCGTCGACAATTTGTCTCGAATTTAACTTATCGTTACTAGCTTATCGTTATTGGTTTATAGTCATAAGTTTATAGCTATTAGCGTTTTTATATTGCCCTGTCGAAACACAATACTGTGACACTGTAATGACACTTAAAACAGTATAATTTAGTCTCTAACATCCCCCCTTAAATAATTCAAACACAGTAAACCATAACATACCTAGTGATGTATTATTGAATATTTTCAACACCTTGCATTAGTCTCGATGCATGCATAAAATACGGCCCTCTTTGGAATCTCAATGAATAAAATTGATTCTTCTATTGTCATAAT
Organism: Moritella sp. F3; assembly: GCF_015082335.1. Taxonomy (NCBI): domain Bacteria; kingdom Pseudomonadati; phylum Pseudomonadota; class Gammaproteobacteria; order Alteromonadales; family Moritellaceae; genus Moritella; species Moritella sp. F3. The sequence goes on from NZ_BLRL01000001.1 coordinate 509,456, forward strand.
AAAAGTCTCAATCAGCGGTAACTTTCACGTATTTTTCACAACTGAAAATTTACAATCACGCCGCTTATAAATACCATTTTTGGAGATCACTTGATTAAACGATTTTACGTATCTTTACTTGCTTTCACTCCGTTAATGACACATGCAGATCCACTCACCGAGTATCAGTATTTACCTACCGTTGTAACAGAGATGCCTTTCTTTTCGACGGACACGCAAGCACAACAACGCACAGCAGAATACAACACTGCGATTGATGCGCTTGATACAGCCCTTGATGACTGTGAAGCTGAAGTATGTGAAACGTTAAGTCAACGTCAAGCCGACCTTGAATATGCTATCGATGATCACCAGGAAAAAAATGGTGCGTCAATCACGTCTTGGTTAGGCGGACCAGCTTATACCCCAGAAGTCGGTTTAATGGTTGCTGCTGGTGGTTTATTTTCGTTTAGTACTAATCGTGAAGAGCAAGCATTACAACGTTCAAGCGTGTCCTTATTTGCTGTTGGAACACAAGGTGATGCCGGTTTTGGTTATGGCCTTCGCTCAAAACAAAACCTATTTTTTGATAACAATCACACCCGCTTTACGGGCGTATTAAACTTTAGTGACAGTGCTGAAAATTACTGGGGCATTGGTTACGACAAAGGCAAAGCTCAAGATTCATCAGATGACACCTTGATGCGTAATACCTCGCTGACCTATGACGCGAATCTATCCTTTAAAAATGATTACGGTTTCTATTTTGGCCCCGCGCTACGTTTAAAATATTACCAGCCTGACGAAGATGAGATCTCACTAACGGCAAGCCTAGACGATAACTTTAACGAATTTAAAGATAAACCTTTATCTATCGGCTTAGGTATCACGGTCAATTACGATACTCGAGATGTCACTGTCAATGCGTGGGAAGGTCAATACCTTAACTTTGAATACATTAATTATGGTTCGGTGATCGGTAGTGACAATGATTACCAAAAAGTGCTGCTTGATTATCGTTACTACCATCGCTTTAATCCCGGCCGTGTTGTCGCTGTTTACAATGCGATGCAGTGGAGTAAAGGTGATGTACCTTTCTATGATATGCCAACACTCGGCGGTAGTTTCTCACTACGCGGTTTATACGCGGGTCGCTTTAGAGATAATAATGCCATTGAGCACACAGTTGAATACCGCCACACATTCTTACGCAGCAACGGTAATTTATCTGCACACGGCATGACTGTATGGGCTGGCATAGGCTCAGTTGCTGGCGATGATAGCAATCTGTATGACAACCTTTTATATAGCTACGGTGTTGGCTATCGCTACGAGTTACAGCCGCGCATGAATGTGCGTATTGATTTTGGCTTAAGTGCTGATGACAGCGGATTCTTCCTGACGTTCACAGAAGCCTTCTAGTTTGAGCACGACATCTTAAAATATTATAAAACAACAATTTGAATTTAACACTTTGGACTCTTGCAATAAAATGAAATTAACAACACTTGCTTTATTAACAGCGTTAACGACGCCAATTGCTTTTGCAAACGATACAGAACAGTCAGAGCTAAAATCAGCGGCTATCACATTAACGCCAGAAACATCTGCTGCGATAGATTCAAATGATAATGCTCTGTCATTTCCTGAGTCATTCAAACCTCAAGGTGAAGCAGTATTAGGCTTACAATCACTTGAGTCTCAAGAGATCGCGATCCAAGAAGAGCATTGGAGTGGCTTACCTTTCTTAGGAAAGAAAGCACGTGAAATGGGGTATCAACTGCCTATCCCACTGGGTTTTAATGTTTATTATAATAAACAAGAAGTTGGTTATATTGCGCAAGATGACTTTAATGTGAAGCTAAATGGAATAGGCGTCATAGTACCAAAAGACGACGTCACAATTACAGGTGAGGATGAAAGTATACAACTTAAAGTTGATGCATGGATCTTACCCTTTTGGAATATTTATGGTTTAGTTGGCCACACAAAAGGTAGCAAGAATATAATCGTTAACCCTGAGAATGTTTCAAACCCAGTTTTAAGCAGACTTCCAACATTTACATTACCGATTGAATACACTGCAAATAATATCGGTATCGGGACTGTATTAGCAGGTCAAGTGGAAGTAATTCCGGGCATGCATCCTTTCATTTTCACTGGTGTTATGGCGTTTACCAACTCTTGGACGACAACGACAGACAGTACAATTCAGACTTATATCGGTTCATTCCGTGCAGGGCAGCGTTACGCTGTTCCAGGTGGACAATTAGCGGTTCTACTTGGTTATAATTATCAATTAATTAATCAAAATATTACCGGTAACTATTCATTTCCTGATATAGGTAATGGACTAGATGTAGAATATGACCTTGACCTAAAAAGTGAAGAAACAGGTAACATGTCTGTGAGCATGGTGTATGACTTTGGTCCGAAACAAGAATGGAATATGTTCTTAGAGTATGGTTTCTTAAACTGGAACCAAGTGATCTTCTCTGTTGGTCGTCGTTTCTAATATCGACTCTTTAGTGAAAACTAAGCACTACAGCTAAACACTAATGTATAGATAATAAAAAGCCGCTGTTACTCTACTGTTATTTTAATTTCAGCAAGTAACAGCGGCTTTTTAGTCTTAGCTAAACACTCAAATAAGTTTAAACCTTATTTTGCGTTTTGCTCAGCTTTCTTCTTCGCTTTTTCAATACGACGTTCGTCAATGATGTGTTTAATCTCACCACCGATATGTGACTCGCCACGTTTTTCAGCAAGTTCCATCTGACGCTCACGCTCTGCAAAACGGCTACGTTGCTCATCAGTTACCTGATCATGACAACGGTGGCAGCTAAGACCTTTAACGTAATGCTCACTTTGTAATTCATCTTGCGTTAACGGGTAACGACAAGCGAAACACTGGTCACATTCGCCTTGCTCTAGATCGTGGTTTACTGAAACTCGACCATCGAATACAAAGCACTCGCCTTCCCACATCGTTTCTTCTTTTGGCACTTCTTCAAGATACTTAAGAATACCGCCTTCTAAATGATAAACTTCGTCAAAGCCCTGCTCTTTTAAATAAGCAGTCGATTTTTCACAACGAATACCACCGGTACAATACATCGCAACTTTCTTGTGTTTCTCTGTATCTAAGTTGTTTTTCACATACTCAGGAAATTCACGGAAAGTAGCTGTATTTGGGTTCACAGCGTTTTGGAATGTGCCAATTTCAATTTCATAATCGTTACGGGTATCAATTAGGATCACTTCTGGATCAGAAATAAGTGCATTCCAATCTTTAGGTTGAACATAAGTACCAACAACTTGGTTAGGATCGATTCCTTCCACACCCATGGTTACGATTTCTTTTTTCAACTTAACCTTAGTACGTAGGAACGGGTTCTCATCGTTATAAGATTGTTTGAAAGAGATTTCGCCAAGGCTTGGGTCTTGAGATAAAAAGCTTAATACAGCATCAATACCTGCTTGTGGCCCAGCAATAGTACCGTTGATACCCTCAGCCGCTAATAACAGCGTACCGCGAACATCCTGGCTTTCCATTTTTGCTAATAAAGGCGCGCGTAACGCTTCGAAGTTTTCTAAACGTACGAATTTGTATAATGCACAAACTGTAATTTGAGCGGTATTATTGGTAGTGATTGGTGCTGACATTTGGTTATTCCCCATTGAGCTAACTAGAACGTAAATCCAGAGCTGTAGATTAAGGCGGCGATGGTAACAGAAATACGATATAGCGACCAGTGAAATTGATCTAGATCAATAAAATATAGCCAAGTCATAATGAGCTATACTGACAATACCTTTCTGGGCTTAATAAACAAGGAGACGTATGATGAAAATTACTTCCTATCTCATAAGTTCAATATTACTGTGCACACCCTTTACAGTGACTGCATATCAAGACGATGACTCAAAACAATTAATCCAAGACGCCCTAAGCGCAGCACCTGTAGCTATGCGTGACAAAGTGACGGTTGTTGATTGGAATAAGAAGGTATTGAAAAAAGGAACAAATAACTACACTTGTTTCCCAACACCGCCAAGTCTCAAAGGCAAAGCACCCATGTGTATGGATGGTCCTTGGATGGCATGGGCTGACGCATGGATGAACAAAAAACCTTTTCAAGCTAAAGCCATGGGGATCTCGTACATGCTCGCGGGTGATGAAGGCGCAAGCAATACAGACCCTTATGCCAAAGGAAAAACAAGCGACAACCAGTGGGTCAAAGAAGGTCCGCATTTAATGATTATTACGCCCGATAAAGCCCTACTCGATTCACTACCGACTGACCCACATAATGGCGGTCCTTATGTGATGTGGAAAGGCACACCTTATGTTCATATTATGATCCCTGTTAACACACAAAAATAAAGGTGATGCAATAATGAGGCTTATCTTATAATAATCCTCATTATTGCTACAATTTAACGGCATTATTTAACCTCATCACTGTAGAGTAAATAAAATTAACATGTCAGGTTAACGATATCCAAAGCATAATAATAACCACACAATTTACGTCACATAATTTAACCCAGCTTTAACTCTACTTACAAACACACCTATTAACACCTTCGAGTGTAACTTCCAAACGAAAGAAAAGTGTTCCTTTACGTATTTGCACTAGTTTAAAATCGTTTAATTAGGTTAAAAACCAAACAAGTGAAACCTTTATTTGAGCATTTAAGCTTTCGAATGGTGATAATTGTATGCATGTCACATTTCGTTTATATAATCTCCCTTATTATCTCGCCATCATTTAGTTGCAAAAAGGTTAACAATGAAAAGATTGATTGCTCATCGTGGAATGTCATCACTGGCTCCAGAAAATACATTAGCCGCATTTTCTTTATGTAAAGAACATAATATCCAATGGTTCGAATGTGACGTGGATATTTTAAAAGACGGTACGATCATTGTTTCTCATGACGATACACTCGACCGTTGTACAGATAAGAGCGGTCAGTTATGTAAAATCAGCCATGCCGATATCGAAAATATCGATGCTGGTAGCTGGTTTGCAGATGAATTCATTGGTGAAAAACTGCCTACGCTACAAGAGCTAATTGCCCTAGCCAATAAGCTTGAACTAAATATGAATATCGAAATTAAATCATGTGCAGCAAGTGCAGCATTAAGCTATGTACTGATTGATAACTTAATTGCTGGTCTAAAAGATCTGAACCCTGAACGTGAACTGATCGTATCAAGCTTCAACCACCTAGCCCTCACCGAATTTAAACGTCGTAGCCCAGAAACCCAAGTTGCTTGCTTATTTGAAAGCCACACGTTGTGGGACGATTGGAACTCAATTCTAGATTGGTGTAATGCAGATTACATCCACCCAGAAGACAAAGGTTTAACCCAAGAAATGGTGCACAAATTTAAAGCCGCTGGTTTTAAAGTTAACGTATGGACGGTAAACGACCTTGCGCGTGCCAATCAACTATTCAACTGGGGCGTTGACGGTATTTGTACCGATATCGCCCATAAATTCCCATCAAAATACAAAACACTAGGTAACAAATAATGAGCTTATTAGGAAAAATCGGCTTCGATTCAAAAACCCGATTTTACGGTTTTTTGTCTGTCGTACTATCAGGACAAATCATTTACTCTGCTTTTGAAGCATTTAAAGGTACGTTTTATAACTTACTGCTTGAAGTACTAAACATCGATAATACGCAAATGGGTGTATTGTTTACCTTAATTGGTTCTGCAATGTTTTTCTACATTCCAGCGGGTTGGGTAAACAACCGTTTCTCTGTGCGTTCGATTCTAATGACCAGTATGTTCATTCGCTTTTTGAGCATGATGGCCATCATTATCTTCCAACCAGAATTTACCTACTTGATCGTTATTGCCGGACTTTGGGGTCTAATCGATGCGATCTTCTGGCCAGCGGTTGTTAATGGCGTTAACTTAATGTCAGGTGATAACAACAAGGGGATGGCATTTGGTTTATTAGAGTCTATCCGCCGCGCGACAGAAATGAGTATGAACGCAATTATCGTTGGTATCATGGCGCTAGTCAGTGGTTCAATCTTAATTTTCCAAGGCGCGATCGTATTCTATACGCTACTTATCCTGCCTATGATCTTCTGTGTATGGAAATTCGTACCAGACAATCAATTAGAAGTTAAAGCTGGCGAAAGTAAAAACAAAGCCGCATTACAAGGTTTATTCTACGTATTGAAAATGCCAACAGTATGGTTAGCAGCACTTACGTCGCTAACAGTTTACTGGACTTACATTACACTTATCTACACTGTACCGTACTTACAAGCTGTATTCGGCTTAACAACGGCAGAAGCGGCTATCTTCGGTATCATTAACACTGGTGCGATGGGTGTTGTTGCTGGTCTTGTAGCTGGTTCGATTGCTGATTTTGTATTTAAGTCATCGATTAAAATGATGTTGTGTGCACTTGGCCTTACAGTTGTCTGTTTAGGTATTACAATTTTACTGCCTAAATCAGCTGAAATGTTAGTAATGAACATGATCCTACTAATGTGTTTTTCGTTTAGTATCTTCCTAGCAAAAGGCATTATCTTAGCGCCGATTGCTGAAGCTGGCGTACCAAAAGAATTCAGTGGCGCAGCGATGAGTGTTGGTTCATTCGCAGCCTATGCATCTGTATTCTGGGCTTACGCACTAAACGGTTGGATCATTGATACTTACCCTGCGATTCAAGCTTACCAAATGATCTTTGGTATTGGTTTAAGTGTATCGGCATTTGGTATGTTCACTGCAATTTGTCTGCTGTTATTAAAACGCAAACAAGGTGATGGCGATATCTCTGCAGATGACGCAACACCAGCTTAATATTTGAATCTAAAATAAAATAGCCGCAACAATTGCGGCTATTTTTAAAGCGCTGTACACTTAATTATTGAAACTAAGCAACAGCGGCCTGTATGATACTCACCAATTTAAAAGCTCTATTCATTTCTATTACTTGCTTGACCCTTACCGCTTGTAGCCTATTCGATATCCAGCCATTAGATGGCACCTCTAACGTCATTAAAATTTATGATGCATATGAACATCTCGAACACTGTGTATATGTTGATGAGTTGATTGGCTCTGAAGGGACTTGGTATAATTATCTATTTATTTCCAACAAAGACCTCACGCTTGGCAGTATCCATGATTTAAAAAATCAAGCCAATGCCATGGGCGCTAATGCTATCCACATTCAATATAACTTGAGCTTTAATACATCGGTAACCTTTTTCGCTCAAGCTTATCACTGCCCGTAATGCCCAGTATTAACATCAATCCCCGTAATAACTGATTAAGCTAAAAATAATACCAACCTCTGTTTTAAAGTCATTTGACTGATTAAATTCAGTAAATGGTTCGACTTCAAAGTACATCCATGATTTATACAGTAGGTTTCGATAACGAATTGAAATAAAATAACTTTCATGAGGAATATCATCTGCGTTATTGCTTTTATTATACTGAACACCGCTGACGAGTAACTGATCTTCTCCAGTCGGTTTAATATGATAAAAGCCTATCTTTCGTCGGCTATTTGATTCGGTCTGGCGTTTTTGCCAGTTTGCAGATAAAGATAGAGCACTTTCTTCAAGCTGATAAGCTGTTGTAGTTTTTATACTTGGTTCCAAACCATCTTCTAAAAAATAATCCAAACGAGGTTGCAAGCTAAAAGTAACCTGTTGCACCTGCCAATTAAATTTCATTTCACTGCGAAGATAAACCTGGCTGCGACTAAAACCTACTCTATTTTTGACAGAACGTTGTTGATTAAATTGTTTAACGTATTGAAAAGCAATGTTTACATCCTCTTGCTCGTCATTAATATGATTAGACTCATAATCTAACAACTGTTCATCTTCTTCATCATCATTATCAATGACTAAAGACAATCTTTCACTCCATTGCGGTAAGTTCAACGACACCTTAAAATTGACATCAACATCATCTAAGTCTGCAGTACGAGGTAACCAAGATAACTGTAAATAACCTTTAGCGGAAGCCTCATCACTGTCTCTATCACTACCAATAGCATCAAACCAAGAAGCCGTGCCTTGCATCATGGTATTAAGCTGGTCTTGCAGGACGTCAGCCGTTGGTAAATCTTCTTCCGCTAAAGCAGTCTCTTCAGAGAGGGCCCTAGAAGAGGCTAATAAACAAATACAGGCAACGATTACTTTCATGTGTGATTAAGCCATTAAATCAGAGGTTCATTACTATCTGCACACTGGTTTGAATTAACAGTATTAACATAACCACTAAAGATAGTGCAAACGCACGTAAACGGTGGGGGATATAGTTAGTACCGACATGCACATAAGCATGTATGTATCTAAACACCACGTATGCAACTGACAGTCCAATAGCAAAACTATTCACTGCGCCCACCAGCACCGTAATAATACACAAACCGTAAAATACCAGCGGAGATTCAAACTGGTTATCTAAGTTATTAGATACTTGTACGACATCTTCCGGCCAAGCTTTGTTGTTTAAAGCGGTTTTATTAAAATCGACGGCCTTGGCTTTAATCGCTTTTGACTTACGTGTTATCAATAGAATATACAGTGATATAACTAACAGCATATGTCCAAGTAGTGGATATAAAATGGTTATTCCATCCATAGTGGTCTTCCCTTTTGCGTGTAAGATTTAATTAATCGACTCATTTAGTATTAATTCGCTATTCGTTAACGATTAATGAGAGATCAAATAGGTATAAAGTAAAAGCCAAACAATGGGAAATGATTAATCACAATTGAATTAAATAAGTGAGGAAAGAGTGACAGGTGTCGAATAAAGAGTTAAATAAAAAAGCCCCAGTGAAAACAGAGGCTTTAGGGACGTAATTAAGTAATACCCTTGATCATACCGCTAAGCAGTAAATACAATGGCCTTTAAACTACATCTTAAAACAGCATTACATTGTTTTAGAGAATGTACGGCTGATAACGTCTTGTTGCTGCTCAGGTGTTAATGAGTTAAAGCGCACAGCATAACCCGATACACGGATTGTTAATTGTGGGTAAGCACTTGGGTTTTTAATTGCGTCTTCAAGGGTTTCACGTGTTAGTACGTTCACGTTTAGGTGCTGACCACCTTCAATTTTTGCAGGTTCTTCAATTGCCACATCACGTGACTCAAAGTTACCCAGCTCAGCTAAAGTAACAACTGCATCTTGAGCGATAAAATCATCCACGGTACCAATACATCTTGCTTTTTCAGCACTGTTATCAATGAGCCAAATTGAATTATTAAGACGCTGATCGTCAGCTTTTGTGATTTGAATACCTTGTAATTTACTCATTGTTTTACCTTCTTGTTGTATGGATTAGCTCACCATACAACAAGAAACCTTAATAAGACAAGGGTTAATGGGAAATAAATTAATACTTTATGGGTAGTTTGAATTTCTGTGTGTTTTAAGTTAATAGTGCGTTAATTAGCAACCTTAATCCTGTTAAAAAACACGTTTTCTAACACTCTGAAAAGCATCTTGGCAGCTAACAAACCAATGTGGTACAGCTGCGCCACAACCTGCAGATTTAACCCGTGGGTGGGTTTTCATTATCACCCTAAAATTATGCTCTTGAACTGGATCAACATCGACAAACAAGATGTGCTTGCCTTTTTCTAGTAAGGTTTGAAATCGAGTAAAGCGAGAGTTCGGTTTTTTGAAACCTAAAAATCCACCTTCCCAGGTGCAAAAAATAAAACAGCAAAGCGCGATAATAATGAATGTTTCCCAACCAACAGGACCATAATGCCAGCCTGCTAAATAAGGGATCACCAAAGCCGCTAACGCTAACAAACTGCCAATACCAGCACCGATACCCGTCCCTTTAACAACGTTTTGTTTAAATAAAGGGTCTACGTTATTCAGTTTATGCTCTGAAATACTCGCGTTATCTAAGCTTAATACGTGGATTTGAGGTTCTGTAAACCCCTCTTCTTCAAGTTCCTTTTCAACCAAGACTAGTTCATTCAGGTCATCCGTTATGTAATAGTGTCTTAACATATGATTCACCACCTAATACATCAGTAATCATGACAACAAAAACGTATTTACTTGCTAAACCTTAGTTTGCTTATCCATATAAGTGAAGTACACAAGGCGAATAAAATGATTATAAGACTAATTTATAACCAACACTATAAACCGACTGCACGAGATCCATATCTGGTTTAATTTCATTTAACTTTTTGCGTAGCTTTTTCACGTGACTATCGATAGTGCGCTCACTTACGACACGATGATCTTGATAGACCTTATCAATAAGCTGTAAACGAGAAAATATTTGCCCTGGGTTATGAGCTAATATCTGTAATAAATTGAATTCAATTGCGGTTAATTCTACTGGACTACCAAAGATATGCGCTTGGTATTTATCTGGATCTAATTCAATCGCGCTAAGTGTATCAGTCGACCCCATCGCGACACTACCTGAAATATGACCCGCTACATGATTCAATATAGCACCCGTTTGATTGACGGGCTGCGACTGCGTTCGTCTTAATACTGCCTTTACCCTTGCCACAACTTCACGGGGTGAGAACGGTTTACAAATATAATCATCTGCACCTAGTTCCAAACCGATAAGCCGATCTATCTCATCAACCTTCGCGGTGAGCATTATAATCGGTACTGCTGAAAATTGGCGTATCTCTCGGCACAAGGTGATGCCATCTTTACCTGGTAGCATGAGATCTAACAAAATCAAATCAAAAGCCTGATCACGGACAAGTTCAATAACACTATTACCATCATGCACCATGACACTCGTTAAATTTGATTGCAGCAAATAATCCGCTAATAGCTGGGCAATCTTTACTTCATCTTCAACGATTAATACCTTTGACATGTTCCCTCACTTATCAGTATTAATAGGACTAATTTAAGGGTAATGTAATTCGTATACCTAATCCACCTTGCTGTGATGAAAAAGCCTGTATAGAACCTTGATGGGCATGCACTATATTCTTACAAAGAGCCAATCCCAAACCTGAACCACCCGTTTTACGATTACGTGAGCTTTCTACCCGATACAAATGTTCGAATAACTTCGCCAGCGCACTGTCGGGAACAGCAGGTATAGTGTCTTCAATAATAATCTCAGCGCTTTGTTTATGCTTAATTAAAGCAACGAATACCTCACCCGGTGCATCGGTGTATTTAAGACAGTTTGACAGCAGGTTATCTAACAGTTGATTAATACGCGTTTCGTCTGCCCATACGATAGCGGGAGTATCGCCAAATTGCGCATTAATCAGCAACCCTTTATCCGCTAATATAGTCTGATGACGACCTAAGTTTTGACTCACTAATTGCGTCAAATCCAAAGCCTTTTTTTGATAACGTAATGCCCCTATTTCAGCATTAGTCAGTTCATTAAGATCATTAATCAGTTTTTGTAAATGCGCAACTTCTTCAGATAAAGACAATAGACCAGCCTTATTTAATGGCCGAATACCATCCTCCATCGCCTCTATTTCGCCTTTCACTATCGCTAATGGAGTTCTGAGTTCGTGCGAAATATCAGCCAGCCAACGTTTCCTAGAATCCTCATTCTGCTCGAGCGTAGCGGCAAGATCATTAAAGTTACGCGCCAATGTAGCCAGCTCATCACGCCCCACAACATCTAATCGCGTTTTTAACTCGCCCTTATTTAATTTAACCACCGCCTTTTTTAGTTTAGTGATAGGTAAGACAAAATGCCGAGATAATGGCACTGTGATCATAAAAGTAAGTACAAAAACACCAATAATAATAGCCGCTATGTTCTGATTATTTTCAGCCACAAAAGCAATGTCAAATTCATCTGTTAACGCCTTACTCGGCGGTAATGCGATGTAACCAATAATTTCACCATCAAGCATGATTGCCTTGGTATTATAGTTATCCTTAAATCGACCAATGAGACTGAGCTTAGCTTTATTTAATAAACTCACTCTTTGCTCATCACGCTGTTTTTGTGGACTGAAGTTCCCTTGTCTATCAGCATAAATATCAGTATTTTCATCAACAGGATAGTGTAATCCTTGTGCTGATAACGCTAATATCATAGGCCAATAAGCAACGCCACTCCTACTTTGCCTCGGTCTTGGCGGCGGCCTATGTTCAAGTCCTCTTGGCGCCCTGTTTCTCGCATCGTTAAATTTAGTTCGTTCAGGGTGAGCATCAAATCTGTCATTATTAGGTCGATTGATACCAAGACTATGCTCATTCGGTCTATGGTTATTGCCGCGCTCATCTCGTCGTGATGATGGCAACGGAGGTGGAGGGGGTCGACGAGAAGATGCTACAAGTGTCTCCCAACTGCCTTTTTCTTGATAGAAATTAGCAAGATTATCCGCTAACAGTTGCATACTTTGAAGCTGGCGTTGATTAACGTAATTCAACATTCCACGATCAAAACTCCACTGCATCAAAGCATACAAAAGTGATAACACCATCGCGCTGGTCAGTAATAAAATAAGTAATAGCTTAGGAAATATACGCATCGAGTCTCCTGTTGGTATCTCTAAGTTATACCCTTAAATGACAACAAAGTCTCAACTTAGCAGTTGCTTGCACATTTATTCCTTATTTATTGCATCGTTCTTCCATACTTACTCAGTAAACTGGATGTAATCAAATAAAATATGAATGGATGGAATCTAATATGATATTTAAAGTAAAGCAGCCATTAACACTCGCAGTAATATTATCCCTACCATTAGCGTTATCAGGATGTGGCGACAGTGGTTCAGACAGCGAATCAAGTGACAGCAACATTGAACTAACCGAGTCAGACATGTCATTACAAACTGTCATCGATGATAAAAACCTTGATCGTTCAGCGATAGCAAACCGCGATATCCCCTCTATTACCTCTCCGCTTGCAAACTTGGGTAAAAAACTGTTTTTTAGCCAAAGCCTCGGCGGGGATTTTGATAGTGCTTGTGCCAGTTGCCACCACCCCACACTTGGGGGTGCTGATGCGTTAAGCCTGCCTATCGGGGTTGAATCAATCAATCCGCAGGTACTTGGCCAGGGACGAGAAAACAATAGCGGCCTCCCTGTTGTTCCTCGTAACAGCCCAACCATATTCAATGTCGCGTTATGGGACAGCAGTTTATTTTGGGATTCTCGTGTAGAAAGCTTAGGTAAAGAGAATAATCAAAATGGGGCGGCATCTGGCATTAGTACACCTGACAGTGGCTTTGGTGTAGCAGATAGTAATGCAGGCTCGAACTTAGTGACAGCACAAGCAAGATTCCCAGTTACTTCAAATGAAGAAATGAAAACAGCAGACTTTGAAGATGGCAGTAGTAATGATGTTATCCGCGATCACCTCGCTGCGCGCTTAGGTGATTATGACGAAGGGATTGGCGAATTAACCCGTAATCAATGGTTAGCCGAATTCCAAACGGCATTTAACAGTACTGCCGACGCTGAAGGTTTAGTTACATTTGAAAATACCGTAGAGGCGATTGGCGAGTATGAACGCTCAATGGTCTTTATCGATTCGCCGTGGCGTAATTATCTCGATGGCGATACAAACGCATTAACAGAACAACAGAAACAAGGAGCACTATTATTCTTTAATGCCCCTGAAGATGGTGGTTCTGGCTGCTCTGCCTGTCACAGTGGTCCACTATTAAGTGACGAACGCCATAACATCGTCGCCTTTCCACAAATAGGTATCGGTAAAGGCGATGGCACAAATAGTGATGATGACTTTGGCCGTGAGCGTGTCACTGGTGATGCACAGGACAGGTACAACTTTCGCACCCCGAGTTTATTAAACATAGCAACAACAGCACCTTATGGTCATGCAGGGGCATTTAACTCACTCGAAAGAGTCGTGCGTCATTATAATAATCCAAATCGTAGTATTAATGATTACGCAAATGATAATGAATGGTGCCAATTAGCTCAATTTGATCATGTCGCCAACTGTACAAACTTATACCCTAACGTGCGAACTAATGGCCAACTTGCGTTAGATAAACTCGACAATGAACGCCAAAATGGCACTTCACGATTACCCAACATTAACTTAAATAATGACGAGATTGATCAGTTGGTAGCCTTTCTTGAAAGTTTGACAGATCCTTGTATTGAAGACCGTGATTGCCTTGCGGCTTGGATAGCAGATGAGACCACGGATAACCCCGATGACCAAGTGCTTATTGGTACGGACATAAATGGCAATCCATTATAACGCATCATCTAATTACCTCGATGCAATAAACTGCATAACCTCGTGATCCAAGGTGGTAAATAACAACATAATTAATGCCTTAGATCACAGCGTTGATCATCATCATGGTCAGACAAAACACATGCTATTAATGAAACGAACCTGAAATTTAAGTTATGTTAGAGTGAAGCCCTAATGATCATTATAGAAACACAACTTAACTTTAAGGTTTATAACATGGATGATTTCATTACTTCAGTTTTGAAGGACAATATTTTAACCCTAACAATAAATCGCCCTCACGCACGTAACGCCTTAAACCAAGGCATGTATTTATTACTTGCACAAGGATTAGAACAAGCACAGCAAGATGATGCCATTCATGTCGTTACGATTAAGGGCTCGGCCGATATTTTTTGCGCGGGTAATGACATGCAAGATTTTAAAGCCATGTCGCAAGGCCAAGCGGATCAATACGGAGCCCGCTTTATGCGCGCCTTAATTAACTGTGACAAGCCAATTGTTGCAGCCGTTAACGGCTCTGCAATGGGGATCGGCACCACAATGCTACAGTTTGTCGATTTTCTTTATTTATCTCCAACGGCAATATTTCAAACCCCATTTGTAGCGATGGGGTTATGCCCGGAACTCGGGTCTAGCCAATTATTAGCACAACAAATTGGCGTGCGTAAAGCGCGAGCAATGTTACTAGCTGGCGAGCCTATGCAGGCAAATGAAGCGGTTACTTTAGGGTTTGCGAATGAAGTATGTGAATCACCAGATAATGCGGCAATACAAAGGTCTATCACACTTGCAAAACTGGCCCCAATAGCCATGCGCACCAGTAAAGCAATGTTGATGAGAGAATCTCGACAGCAACTATTAGATATCGTTGAATATGAGAATAAAAGCCTGGCTTATTTGGTTACTCAACCAGAATGCCGTGAAGCGGTTAGCGCTTTTATGGAAAAGCGCCCTACTAACTTTAGCCAGTGCTAATTAAGGCTGGCATAAACGCCAGCCTTTAAACACTTATCCGTATTGCTTTAAGATCATCTGCACTGCGGTCTCGGTTATTAAAGCAATTTTATCTGCATCGGGAAATGCCTCGCCCTGCACTATTTGTGGCCAAAAACAAAAACCTTTAATCACCGAAATAAACTGCATCACAGCTAACTCAGGATGCTCAGTCGTTAACACACCACCCGCAATCGCAGCATTAAACCAAGCAGCCAGCGGTGATTCCTGTTCATTAAAATTAGCTAAGGCTTCTTGAATTAATTCAGGTGAATGGATCGCTTCCGCAATAATAACTCTGGCCATCGCGATAAAACTTTCGTTTTGTAATTGGGCAATTTCATATTTTGCTAACAAGGTAAGTTGCTCTGCTAAGCCTTGTTCTGCGTTGTACTGCACGTGATCAAAACTGCACAATAGGTTCATCATTTTCAACATGATGGCACTAAACAGTACTTCTTTACTGGCAAAGTGATTATAAACAGTACGCTTTGAGACCTCTGCACGTTTCGCTATATCGTCCATACTTGTCGCTTTGAAACCTTTAGCTTGGAACTCTAACATCGCAGAATCGAGTACAGCGGCTCTTTTAAGTTCTGAGCGTGACATATTTTTTTCTTTCATTTTCAGCTTCTTAAATAATAGTTCAATCGAGTATATGTATTATTTTACACTGATGAGTTTACTTTTCAAAACAAATAAATAAACTACACCGTATAGTTTACTTATTTTAATCACAGTTATGACGAAATTTACAACGTTTATTCTACTCGCGTTAATCGGAGGCATTATGTCTACAGCGACAGCATCAAATACAAGTTCAGAATTCCAATCGAGTCCTGCGCATCATAATGCCAAAGGTGGTTTTTTAAATACCGCACCAGATTTTAAAGCAGATACGCCTATCTTACCGTTACTTGTTCGCTATATCCGTGAAGAGCGTGCAGATGCCGAACCGATTAACCCAATCCCGTTGTCACCATTAACAACCACACAGCTAGAGCAGCTGCCATTATCGAGTGATAGCTTGATCCGCCTTGGTCATTCCAGTATTTATTTACAGCTTTCTGGACAGCGCTGGCTAATCGACCCAGTGTTTAGTGAACGTGCTTCACCCGTTAACTTCGCAGGGCCAAAACGATTTCATCAGCCACCTATTACTTTGGCACAATTACCAACAATTGATGGCGTGATGATCTCTCACGATCATTATGATCACCTTGATAAAGCGTCGATTAAATACTTAGCTGAAAACGTAAAACACTTTGTCGTACCACTGGGTGTGAGTGCCCATTTGCAAGATTGGGGCGTTAAAGCAGATCGTATTCACAGCTTAGATTGGTGGCAATCGGTCACCATAAATGATGTAAAAATCACCGCAACACCAACGCAGCATTTTTCTGGACGTGGACTGTTTGATAAAAACGACACTTTGTGGGCGTCTTACGTTATTGAATCGACAAACAGCAAGTTATTCTTTAGTGGCGATTCTGGTTATTTTTCTGGTTTTAAAGAGATTGGCGACCGCTTAGGTCCTTTTGATATCACTATGGTTGAAACCGGTGCTTATGATAAAGACTGGGCTACGATTCATATGACCCCAGATGAAAGCCTACAAGCCCACAGAGATCTGCGTGGTAAGCAGATGATGCCAATCCATAACGGTACGTTTGATTTAGCATTCCACAGTTGGTATGAACCATTGGTACGTATATCCGCATTAGCACAAGCCGCCGATATACCGCTTGTCACACCTATCATGGGCCAAATTATTTCCGTGAATGATATTGCAGATACGCCATCTTGGTGGACTTCACTGTATAACGGCACTCGTATCTAATAGCCAAGCTTTGAAGGCCTGAACTTTTTCTAACGCATCTTGTTCAGGTCGCCAAACAACATAATAAGCCAATTCAGTACTGCTATTAAGCGTTGGAAATGGTTTCACTAATCGCCCACAAGCAAGGTCATCTTTAACTAATACACTACGACCCAATGCGACCCCCTGCCCAGCCACCGCAGCTTGAATTACCGATGCCGAGTTATTAATTTTCAATCCTTTATTCGTTTCAACATCATCAACGCTCTGTTCACTTAGCCAACTAGACCAAGTCGGAAACCCCGAACTTATCGGCATAGAATGATCGTGTAATAAGGGGAAATCCACTAAATCTGTCGGTAACGCCAACCCTTGTTTGATTAGATCCGGCGAGCACACAGGGAAAATATCTTCCCGCATCAACAATGTCTGTGACAAGCCTGGCCAATTGCCTTTGCCATAACGCACTCCGATATCTATGTCTTCGGCAAAGTAATCAACAGAGCGAGAATTGGTATTTAAGCGAAGGTCATAATCAGGATACTTAAACTGAAAATCATCAATGCGCATTAATAGCCATTTTGCAGCAAATGCAGGGCTCACCGACACCGTAATGGCATTATTGATAATCGGTTTTTGTAACAGCGCTAGGCCCTGAGATATATGCTCTAAACCAAGCCTTATTTCAGGCAGTGCAAGCTTAGCCTGTTCCGTCAATGTTAAACGTGAAGCCCCGCTGGTGGCACGAATAAACAAGGAGACGTCTAACCACTCTTCCAATAAACGGACTTGCTGACCAATTGCTGCTGGGGTGACATTGAGTTCTTTTGCCGCCAAAGAAAAACTAAGATGTCTTGCAGATGCTTCAAACGCACGAACTGCATTTAAATGGGCTATATTTTGCATTTACAATGCTACCTCACTTCAATTTAACGCTAAAGAAAAACTATACCGCCAGTATAGAAGTAGTGCTTTGTTATATGCAAAGAATAAATCCATAATTACAACATAAAGACACTTCATCTGTGGAAAACGATATGAACATTAATAACGACCTAACCCTACCCGCGACAGTATTCTTTAATGAATCGACTTGGGTACCCTCTCCGCTTAAAGGTGTATCACGTAAAATGTTAGAACGTGATGGCGCTGAGTTTGCAGCGACCCCTACAACACTTGTTGCTTATGAGGCGAACAGTCATTTCACTAACCATGTGCATACCGGTGGTGAAGAGTTTTTGGTATTAGAAGGTGTGTTTGCAGACGAACACGGTGAATATCCTATTGGTACATATAAGCGAAACCCTGTCGGTACAGAGCACGCTCCGATAGTCAAAGACGGCTGCATGATCATCGTTAAACTGGGGCAGTTTCAAAATGGTGATAACCAAGATGTGGAAATTAACACCGCTGACCAAGTTTTTATCCAAGATGAAAACCGTACTGCAGTGCAATATCAATCGCTTCACACATTTAAACAAGAAGTTGTTCGTTTAGAACGCTGGGCAAGTAATTCACATATCAGTCTAAACAATATAGGTGGGATTGAAGTGCTTGTTGTTAATGGTGAGTTCAGTCATCAAGGCGACGTTTATCGACAGTTTGATTGGCTACGTTTACCGATTGGCGAAGCGCTAGATATCACAACCACTTCTGACGACTGTACAGTTTGGATTAAAACAGGTCATCACAGCTATCGTTTATAAGAAGTTGTTTATAGAAAGTCGTCTATAAGAAGTCGTTGTATAAAGGCCGCTTATTAAAATACTTGGATACTCAAAAATATGAAAACTGAATTTGTCATTATTGGCGGTGGATTAAGCGGTTTATATACAGCTTATTTATTAGAACAGCTTGGTAAAGACTATATTTTACTCGAAGGTCGAGCGCGGCTGGGTGGCCGAATATATACCGAAGACAAGTTTGATATGGGACCGTCTTGGTTTTGGCCTGATATGCACCCGCGTATTACTCAATTGATTGATAAACTGCAGCTACAGGCATTCCCACAGCATGATAAAGGTGCGTTTTTGTTTGATAAACACGAGGACAAACCACCGCTACGTTATGAATCAGGTTACGCAGGTTCGCCACAATCAATGCGTGTTGCTGGTGGCATGCAAACTGTTATTGATGGTATTAAAGCTAAGCTAAGCAATGAAGGGATCATCTATAACGCTAAGGTCTCTCACGTCGAACACAATGCTGAAGAACAAGATAGTTATTCTATTGTTACAGCTGAAATAGACGGTGAACCACAGACAATACAAGCACGTCAGGTTATCTTTGCGATGCCATTACGTTTACTTGAAAATAGTATTACGTTATCACCAGCATTGCCGAAAAAAGTACAGCAAAAGTTCGCCTCGACAGCGACATGGATGGCAGCACATGCGAAGTTTTTTGCTATTTACGATACTCCATTCTGGCGTGAGACGGGATTGTCTGGATCTGCAAGTAGCCAAATAGGTCCGTTAGCCGAAATCCATGATGCCAGTACTGTTGATGGCACAGGTGCATTGTTTGGTTTTGTCGGGGCCGATGCTCATACTCGTCAATCTGCAGGTCATGAGCTAATAAAATCGTTAGCCGTAAAGCAACTCGTACGTATTTATGGTGAACAAGCGGCTCAACCGATAGATGTGAAGTTAGTCGACTGGAGCCAAGAAACCATGACTGCAACGGATGCCGATAAAAGCGCACCCAATGCTCATCCGCATTATGGCTTACGTGATGTGCAATCAGCGCTAGCGCCTGTTTATCAACAAGGCTGGTACTTTGCAGGCACAGAAGTTGCTGGAGAAAACGGCGGTTATATCGAAGGCGCGCTAGAGGCTGCTGAAGCAGTAATCGCTTTAAGCGTTAGTAAATAGCGCTCGAGACATATAAACAAATTGGCTATCACTGTTATCGATGATAAAACCAAAACGGGAATATAACTCACCAACTCGATTACCTTGTAAATGGCTTAGTTTACAGGGTAATTGTTTCTCTTCGGCAAGTGTAATGAGCTGGTTTAATACCTTGCTACCAATGCCTTTACCTTGATGCTTCGGTAATAAGAAAAACCGACAAAAGTTAATATGATCAGTGTTAACTTCAATTTTAAAACTACCTACAGCGATACCATCAATACAGATCAACATAGGTTTACCAGCCGCCCATTCCTCTGCATGCATTTGTTGCTGTAGTGCTTCATCCCAACCAAAAATAGCTTTAATTGGTCCATATTCAGCGGACTTTTTTAAGTTAAACGCGAAGTCATAATCTTGCTCGGTAGCGAGTCTGTATTCAAGGTTCATGGGATGTCTATATTCTGAAATAGTTTTGAAGAATTAGCTAAAACGGAGAATACCTATAAGTGACTAATATAACAAGTGTATTTAATATGAATGCAGAAACAAAAAAGCCAACGTAAACCTAAGTATACGTTGGCTTTCATCACTATTAATTAATCACTCGACTATCAACTAATAATTACATTAAGGTTAATGGCTAGCGACAACTGAGAAGTAGTAAATCATCGCTAATGCAATCACATACACTGACCAATGATCTTCTTTCATTCGGCCTGTTACGATCTTAAGGAAAGCATAAACAACCATCGCAGCAGCAATGCCGTTACCAGAGTTAAAGCTAAAAATAGTCATCGCTACGCAGATGAACGCAGGGAAATATTCGGTAATATCATCGTAGTTCACTTTCTTCATAGACGACATCATCGAGAAGCCAATGTAAATAAGCACAGGCGCAGTGGCTACCGTTGGGATCATCGTTGCTAATGGCGATAAGAACAGTGTAAACAAGAATAGAATAGCTGTAACAACCGCAGTGAAACCAGTACGACCGCCCGCTTCAACACCCGCTGAGCTTTCTAGATATGTAGTCAGTACCGGACATGAGAAGAATGAACCAAATGTCGTTGCACATGAATCAACGTGGAAGTTCTTTTCGATACTAGGCAAGTTACCATTTTTATCTAAATAACCTGCTTGTGAACCCACACCCAGCAGCGTGCCTAACGTCGAGAAGAAATCAGGAATAAAGAAAGCTAATAAGAAAGGTAAATATTTCGGGTCTAAGGCACCTAAAATATCAATTTCAAACAGCATACCTTCCATACTACCCGGCATAGCAAACAATGATTCAGGTACTTTAGCGAGGCCAAACGGAATACTAATCGCCGTCGTAATCAAGATAGCTAAGATGATACCGCCACGGGTTTTCTTCGCTACAAAGAACATAACTAAGAAGAAACCAACCATCGACATCAGCGCTTTAGCAGAAGATAAGTCACCAAGATTAAGTACATTCTTCGATGGGTTGGCAATGACAATACCCGCTTGTTTCAAGCCCAGTAACGCAATAAACAAACCAATACCAACACCAACAGATACCTTTATGCTGTGTGGGATAACGCGCACAATAAAATCACGAATACCCAAGAATGATACTGCCATAAAGATAGCACCACTGATAAACACAATACCCGAGGCAATACTCAGTGGCACACCGTCACCTAACAAGGTAAACGAGAAGATCGCAACACTGCCTAAACCAGGGCCAAGTACAAATGGACGGTTAGTATAAAACGCCATTGCCAAGGTCGTCAGCACTGTCATCACAATCGTCACCGTCATCGCAGCTGAAAAAGGTAACCCACCTTTACTCAACATACCCGGAACAACGGCAATCAGATAAGCCATCGTGGCAAACGTTGTAAAACCAGCAATTACCTCAGTCCTTAAGTCTGTATTATTCTTCTCAAACTCAAAGAACTCCTTTATTTTATTCATTACCGATTTCCTTTCTATTTAAAGTTTATGCAAGATGTCAAAATTGTTTACTGATTATTTACCGATCATTTAAATATCAAATTAAGCTTTATTCACGTAAATCTTTTTCTTTGAAACTGAATTCCGACGATACTCAATCAACTGCTCCGGCGTAATGTTTGGCTCTTGGTCTATTTGAGCTCGAAGTAAATCAAACTCAATCACCCATTCAATCGACCATTGTGTTTTGATGTCTTTTGGTAACCAACTCGCTCCGATACTATTTAGCATAAAGTGTTTCAAGCTTTCGATATCAAAACCAAAGTCTTCCACCATCACGCGGTAACAGTTAGTACTGTCCGTCGCATGCATGTGCCAATCATCGGTACAGGGAATAATATTTAATCCCGCTTTAGCCATATCACGGATCGGATGCTTAACCTGCCATTCACTATGTTCAGGCCACAGGCTTAAGAAATAGGTATTTGACGGCACCACGGTAAACGGAATACCTTGCTTAGCATATTGCGCAGTCAACTCAGGGTTATCGATAATACTGTAGCCGTGATCAATCCGATCAACTTCGACTAACTCAATACCAGCAACCACATTTCGCCAATGTAAACCAAACTCAGAACAGTGCGCTGTGAGTTTATAACCATTGTCTTGTGCTAATCGATAAGCTTGCCAGAATTGCTCTACCGATGCGTTATGCTCTTTATAGTCAATGCCAATACCCAGTACATAAGGATGTGGATGTTGTAACATCATTTCGACCATGTCCACGGCAAGTTCAGGTGACTTTTCACGATTGATAGAAGGGATAAGGCGGATGGTGATATTAAATTGCTGTAAGGATTTTTCGATGCCTCGAACGAGGGCTTGATTTACATTTTGGTAACTAAGGTGTGTATCAGAAGGGTTCCAAAAAGTTTCAATATAACGAACACCACAAGCATGGGCATCTTCAGCTACTTCTAACAGTACGCGTTCATAGTCTTCGGCTTCTTGCATCAATTCATATAGGAACGTTAACGCCGCGATCCCCCCTTTCGTTGAGCCCGTTTCAGCTTTATGTGCACGGTAATAGCCTTTAGCTTCAAGTTCAGACAAAGGATAATCATACTTTTTCGCAAAGGCCAGCATGGTCTCTAAGCGTACACCGCCAAGCAAATGATAATGTAAGTCGGCTTTAGGGAACTGACTTAAAAACTGATGAAATGATATTTGACTCACAGCGACCTTCTAAACAGAGTGGGTAAGCCGTGAGTATCGCTGATTTAGTCTCAAGAAAGAAATGCAAAAAATGGTATGCCAATGCAAAAATAGCATCACCGAGATAAGGAATACATAACCAACATTAGAACATGATAATTAAGCCGTATAAAAGGCATCTACAATTCCCCAGCCATCATTGGTTTTATCTTGTAAAGTACGCCAAAACTGTTCAGCTTCTACCGATAAACGCGCTCGATTGCGGTATAAGCGAACTTGATAAGGAATGCGATATACAGCAGGGGTAATCGGCACTAATTTACCCGACCTTAGTTCATCTTTAATCAAGCAATCTGGTAGCCATGCAACCCCCTTACCTCTTAGAGCCATCTCTTTGTGCAACTGACACACCGATGATTCAAATACCGGATGACAATTAAAAGTCGGTTGTTGCATCTGCGCACTGCTAATCAGTCGTGCGCTATAGCTTTCTGAAGAGTAGCGTAAATACGGTACAGACTCTTCCCCAAGTTGATACATAGGTAAACCAACATCATCGGCTTTCGTCACCAGTAGGAAATCACCGCCACCTAAAAACAGGTTTTGATACGGTGGTTGTAACAAGGATAAAATATCAAACGCAAACAGAAAGTCACACTCGCCATTGGCTAATGATTTAACGGCTAAATCAACCCGTAAAATATCGACACTGTAAGTCAAAGATTGCGGGGATTCAGCAATATCCATTAGTTCGATTAACGTCGGCGAAGAAAGTGAATGTGGCGATGCAATACGTAGAGGATCAAGGATTGGTTGATCAATGCCATTTATTTGATCTAAGCCTTGATTAAGCTGTTTCAACAAACTCTGTGCCAAACTACGAAATTGTTTACCTGCGGGCGTAAAGCGGATCGGTTGTGAACTGCGGTCGACCAACTGCTGGCCAACCGCCGCTTCAAGGGCTTTAATATGCCGACCAAAAGCGGGTTGAGTAATGTGCCTCAATTGCGCCGCTTTGGAAAAGTTGCGAGTTTCATTGAGGATTAGAAAATCCTCTAACCATTTACTGTCAAAACTCATCCTGCAACTCCTTGCTAAATTGAACGACTATTGTAACAACACACTCCCAAGGATAAAAACGATTAACTGCATAAATTATTACGCCCCTTCGACTTACTGCGATAAAGTGCATTGTCAGCTAATCGTAATAGCGTCGAGTGATCAACGTCCTCGGTTGCTTTTAACGTCGCGATACCCAAACTACAAGTGATGTATTGAGAACAGCTTGAGTACGCATGTAAAATATGTAATTCCTCGATCGAGATAATGAGCCTTTGCATAAACAAAGCTGCCTCTTGCTCGGTACAATCAACCATAATAATCGCGAACTCTTCACCACCATAACGCGCAACGGTATCTGACGAACGTTGTACATTCATATTTAAACAGTTGGCGACTTGTTTAATCACCTCATCACCGGCTTGATGACCATAGTTATCGTTATATAGCTTAAAATAATCAATATCGAGCATCGCCAACGATACCGAGCCACCCTTACGAAAAGCGCGTTTCCATTCAATTTTAAGTTTATCATCAAAATGACGACGATTAGCCAAACCAGTTAAACCATCGGTGCGGGCTTGTTTTTCTAATTTTGATTCAAACGAGCGCTCAACAATTCTCACCGCAAGCGTGCCAATCGCGATCATAATTAACAGCGCAGGGATAATCACAGCACCAATTGCCATCATCACTTTCTCGGTTTTTTTATCAAGTACCTCAACATCAATATGGATCCACAATGTCGCATCAATATCAGGCAATGAGTATTGATAAATAGCCTCCATGTATCCATCTTCAGTATATTTGACCACACTACGTGATGGTTGATTCTCAGTACTAAAATCAGCATCAATATCTGGCGTGATTAATAATATATCGACATAATCGTGTTTCATGGCTAATGCTTCTTGCTTACGCTGGTAGTTAATATCAATCACATTACCCACAAACGACTTTTCGGGATGCGCTATCACCTCACCGTTTTCGTTAACAAGACAGACATAGTTACTCGGGTCATAGCTGCTGCCTTGAAAAATACCTTGAAATTGAGTGATAACATCTTCAGCCGCGGTGCCCTGACGAATACTCGTTTTTGTGAATGCTTCAAACTTTAATGCTTGTTGTTCATTCTGCTCCATCGCGACATCAAAAAGCGCATTCCATACCAGGTCATAGGTAATCGGCATGGCAATGGCAACAACACTCGAAATCACGAATGCTAACGCAATAAATGTAGCGACAACCGCTTGCTTAGCATTATTTATAGAGCACCTAAATGGTATTTTCAACATAACTAACCTAATAATAACAAAATACAGACTTAAAATAATTTTGGATATTAGCAAATACCCTACTTTTAAACCACGATTAAAAACATAAAGTAAGAGTTATTATTCAACACGTTAGGTTAATCACATCAGTATTATTCCAGAGCACCTCCAGACATAAAACACGATAAATCTTAATAAAGTTAACCAGCGTATCGATATAAAGCGAGGGATAATACAACAAGCCAGAGCAAAGCAGCTGTTGTGTCACTACAATTATGATAAGACCATCATTTGTTAGGTGAAAACAGACATGCTGATATCGATTTGTATGTGTACATATCAAAGAGAGCATGTCGTCAATACACTACAAAGTATTGCGGCATTGCGTCTACCTGAACACGTCAGTCTCGAAGTGATTGTCGTAGATAATGACGAACAAGGTTATGCCGAAATGCTCGTCAAAGGCCAAGCTAATATCATGGATATTCCTGTTTTTTACCGTCAAGAATCGGCAAAAAATATTGCTTTGGCACGTAACTGTTCCATCAATGATACCCAAGGGGAATGGGTCGCATTTATTGATGATGATGAAATAGCTGATCCAGACTGGCTCGCTAATCTATTATCCACCGCACAAACTTTTAAAGCTGATGCTGTATTCGGCCAAGTTAAATCAACCTATCCGAGCAACACCCCACAATGGATCATTGATTCTGGTGTATTTGAACGCCCTGCGGTGACTAACGGCCAAGAAGTCACGAGTGGTGCGACTAATTCGACTCTAATCAACCAAGCAGCCATAAAGAAATACCAACTCCGATTTGATGCTGATTATGGCTTAACGGGTGGCGAAGATGCTGATTTCTTTTATCGTTTGTATCAACATGGCGGTAAACTTGTTTGCTCAAATGAGGCATTTGTTAGTGAAGAAGTCGCTAATAACCGATTAAATATCAAGTATCTATTAAAAAGGGCTATACGCATAGGTGAAACTTACACCCGTTATCGTATGCAGCAGGCACCGTTAGTGAATAAATTCGCCTATTTATGTGACGTACTTTTCAAACTGATTATATTGTTGTTTATCGTATTAATAAAACTTCCCTTTGGGCAATCTAAATATGCAAAACCATTATTACAACTGGTTGATAAATACGGCAAGATAAGAGCCTTGTTCAGCACTAATACGGTAAAGCTATACAGTTAATTGCTACCATTATAGATAGATAACCCGACAAAATAAAAAGCGAGTCACCA
Source organism: Moritella sp. F3 (assembly GCF_015082335.1). Classification (NCBI taxonomy): domain Bacteria; kingdom Pseudomonadati; phylum Pseudomonadota; class Gammaproteobacteria; order Alteromonadales; family Moritellaceae; genus Moritella; species Moritella sp. F3. The sequence continues at coordinate 536,056 of NZ_BLRL01000001.1, forward strand.
TCACAGTGACTCGCTTTTTATTAACTAGATCTTGCGCCTAAAATACAGGACAAAGCGGTCTATTCTACCCTAAGCTAACGCGTTTAAGCTGGTTTAATTCTAAGCGCTGTTTTTCCAATACCATTTCACTGAACCGTTGTCGTAATTCGCAGCCGTCTTTATGACCTAATATCTCCACTTGATGGAATAGGATGGGCTCGCCTTTATTAACATCAACCAGTAATGTAGCACCGGTTGCTAAGCCGAGAGGTAGTGCATGATCGTTGACTGAGCATTCAGCACTGGTCATCTCACCGTAATAATCATAACCACCAATACAATCAAGTTTATCGCCTTTTTTCAGGTCCCGCTTAGCGCGAGTCACAACATCCGATACTGGCGCCCCCATTGGACGAACCACAGATTGATGCTCAACAACATTCACGTATAAGCCGTACAAAGCTTCAATCCCCGGCATATGATACGGTAAATACAGCAAGTAATTAGGGCCATCACCCATTTTATAGTAAGACAGTGAATCTAATATCTCAGGTTTATCAGTGGAAATGACCGCAAATACTCCACCACTGGGCTCAACGCCGCAAACAACTTCAATGACACCCGTTTGATTCAAAATCCCACCGTCTTCTTTTAGCTTTAATAAACCAACAATATCTTCAAGTGTGCCTTTGGCTAAATGCATACCAGGTATATCAGCCACTAAGCCCGTTGCATTAGAAACAATAGTCATCTCCATCGACATTTTCGAGCCGTCCGCAAAAGACGCTATCATTGTTGGTTTTTGGCCTGACTTTTCAGCCCAAGGTAATACTGAATCAGGGTTAGCAAAGGAGTCATGGAAGCCTTTAAATTTTCCCACGGCCACAATCCCAAAACCCAGCACATCAGCATAATTATACAGATGCTTAATTAAGCCCGGTTCATCACCCCACATGTTACTGTAGATCAAATCTTTTTCGCGAAAGAGCTCGGCAAGTACAGGCCCAACAAGTGCATCCGTTTCAGCGCTGACCACAAAGTGTTTATTCGCCGCTAGCGTCGCAAGCGCAAGTTCACAACCAAACTCTGTGTCACCCGTTAGTTCAACCACAATATCAGCGTCACTGCCGCAAAACTCTTCCAGATTATCGGCAATAATAGATAAGGGTAAATTAGCGTCCTTGAGTAAAGCAATGATAGGCGCCCGCGTTTTGGAATAAATCGAAACAACATCAATAAAATCCAGCAGCGTGATCTGTTGTATCAAGCCCTTACTGATATACCCAGCACCTGCAATAGCAACTTTAATATTCCCATGTTCGACTTTATATGCATCTAATAAATTACGATTAATCATTGATTTTCCCCAGCAGTAAAAGTTATGCCATTGTTATTGCAATAACATGACGTAACTTACACCGCCAATCCGAAGGTCTAAAGATCGGTGATATTTTATGACAATTTAAAATGCCATTTTTAGGCCTAGTGGCAATGGAAGCATACTCTACACTCGTCACCCCAATTAAATTTCGGCCCTGCTCACCGGATTGGTATTTATCTAACTCTTCAAAAATAGCGCAAGCAAAATCGAACCAACTTACCCCACTATATCGATCATTATCACCATCACTACAGAAGTTATAATCACCAAATCGATAACGGCCCGTTGCCGCCTGATAGTCCTTAGCGATATCAACAACTAAATTTGCCAGATCACCTGCATAAGTTGGACAGCCGACTTGATCGTTAACAACACGAATCGGCGCATTCTTACGGCTAAGTAATAACATCGTCGTGACAAAGTTTTGCCCATACTCACTAAAAACCCAAGAGGTGCGAATAATGATGTAACGACTCAAATAAGTCTTTATATATTGTTCACCTTGCAGCTTTGTACGCCCGTATACGTTCAAAGGAGCTGGTCTATCGGCTTCCAAATAAGCATTATGATTGTGACCATCAAAAATATATTCCGTCGAAAAATGAATCAATAGTGCACCTAGGTTATGGCATTGTAGTGCCAACAAATAAGGCCCATAAGCATTAACCGATTCAGCCACTACCGCATCATATTCAGCCCTATCCACATCGGTATAACCCGATGCGTTAATCACCAAATCAGGCCTAAAACTCTTGAATACATTCTCAACCTGCTGTGCATTAGTAATATCTAATGTGTCTATATCTGTAAATAGCACATCCCAACATTGATCTTGTATACGGTCTTTTATCGCTTGGCCTACCTGCCCTTCTTGCCCTATAACTAATAGTCGATACATAAAGGTCGCCATTACTTAACATCTCTTAAAATATAGCTTAAAACAAGTCCTTAAACTTAAGACCCATTTTATCCTTATCTGACAGTAACGGATTATTGCAAGGCCAATTGATGCTTAACTCAGGATCATTCCAAATCAAGCAACCTTCATCACTATTGTCATAATAGTCTGTACACTTATATTCAAAATCAGCAAGATCAGACAACACCACAAAGCCATGTGCTAATCCCGGTGGTAACCAAAATTGCAGTTTATTCTCTGCATTTAATCGCACCCCATGCCACTTGCCGTAGCTAGGTGAATCTAAGCGAATATCGACCGCAACATCAAAAACCTCTCCCATAACGACTCGAACTAACTTGCCTTGTGGGTTGGTTTTTTGAAAATGTAATCCACGTAACACGTTTTTCGAAGAACGAGAATAGTTATCTTGAACAAAGTCAAACTGACCACCTATCACATCGCGATAACGCACTGCTTGAAATGTTTCCATAAAGAAACCACGGTCATCGCCGAATACATCCGGTTGGATCACCAAGGCGCCTTCAATTGCGGTTTTTGATACTTTCATCTACAGTTCCTCGCGAAGTAAACCGTAAAGGTATTGCCCATACTCGGTTTTCTGTAATAAACATGCCTGGTCTTCTAATTGCCCGCGCGTGATCCACCCCTTTGAAAACGCGATTTCTTCTAAGCAGGCCACTTTTAAACCTTGGTTATTTTCAATGGTTTGTACAAACATCCCAGCTTTCAATAAGGAATAATGCGTGCCAGTATCAAACCAAGCAAAGCCACGTCCAAAACGCTCAACATACAGCTCACCTGCCGCCAAATACATATTGGTGATATCAGTTATCTCAACTTCATTCCGAGCTGAGGGCGTTAAAGATTTGGCCATATTAATCACCCGATTATCATAAAAATATAACCCAGTAACAGCGTTATTCGACTTCGGTTTCTCGGGTTTTTCTTCAATGCTTATCGCATTACCGTCTTTATCAAATTCGACCACGCCAAAACGTCCAGGATCTGTCACTCGGTAACCAAATACCGTCGCGCCAGTATCCTTGTTAGTCGCGTTTAATAACTTCCCTGTAAAGTGTTGACCATAAAAGACGTTATCGCCTAATATCAAGCAGACATTATCATCGCCAATGAAGTCTTCACCAATAATAAATGCTTGCGCTATCCCCTCTGGCCTAGGCTGCTCTGCATATTTAATATTAAGACCAAAAATCGAACCATCACCAAATAGATCTTTAAAATGTGGTAAATCTTCAGGCGTCGAAATTATTAAGATATCTTTGATATTCGCCAACATGAGTACCGAGATTGGATAGTAGATCATCGGTTTATCATAAATAGGTAGCAGCTGCTTTGAGACAGCTTTAGTAATGGGATGTAAACGCGTGCCAGATCCACCCGCTAACACAATACCTTTGTATTTTTTATTACCCATTAGCATTCTCTCCTCGACGTGTTAACTTATAATCACCACTTAGAACTCGCTGCCACCATGTTGTATTATCTAAATACCATTGCACCGTTTTTTTAATACCTGTCTCAAATGTTTCTTGGGGTTGCCAGCCTAATTCTCGTTGTATTTTACTGGCATCAATCGCATATCTCAGATCATGCCCAGGTCGATCACCGACAAACTCAATAAGGTCTCGATAATAGGTGACACCATTAGGTTTATCTGGCACCAGGTCCTCCAGTGCTTCACATAGACTATTGACGACGTCTATATTACGTTTTTCATTATGACCACCAATATTATAACTTTCACCAATCAGCCCTGTTAGCGCCACGAGTACTAAAGCGCGAGCATGATCGTCCACGTACAACCAATCTCTAACTTGTAGGCCATCGCCGTAAACAGGTAAGGCTTGGCCATTTAACGCATTTAATATGATGTGCGGAATGAGTTTTTCAGGGAAATGGTAAGGGCCGTAATTATTTGAACAGTTCGTAATTAATGTAGGTAGGCCGTAGGTTCGTAACCAAGCGCGTACTAAATGATCTGCACTCGCTTTGCTTGCAGAATAAGGCGAACTAGGATCATAAGCCGTGGTTTCAACAAACAAGCCGCCTTTATTATCTTTACTGTCCTGATCTGCTAAATCACCAAAAACCTCATCGGTAGAAATATGATGAAAACGAAAACCAGCTTTTTTTTCACCCGTTAATGAAGACCAATAGACTCGCGCTGATTCCAATAAATTATAGGTACCGATGATATTTGTTTCAATAAAGCAATTAGGGCTTTCAATTGAGCGATCAACATGCGATTCAGCTGCAAGGTGCATAATAATATCAGGTCTATGTTGATAAAATACGCGTTCAACCTCTTCCCGGTTGCAGATGTCGACATATTCAAACGCATACTGCGAGGACAATTTCGAGGACAATAAAGCAGCTGGAATTGAATCCAGATTACCGGCATACGTTAAGCCATCAAGATTAACCACCTCGTAGTCCGTATCAGTCAGTATGTGTCTAATCACTGCGCTACCAATAAAACCAGCGCCACCTGTTACTAATATCTTCATAGCTATTGCTCGTAATTAACGCTTGAAGAACGCTGATTTTGTGACTTTCGTGCTGTTGGAATGTTCGGTTTTAATAAATACTGAAAATGGTAAATGAATGCATCGCGAATATGGAAACGTAAAACCCGATTACTAAATACATCCTTGAAACCACCCGCACTACAACGTAATCCATCTGCACCAACGACTATCTCGCTCTCGTAATGCACTTTATAACCAAGTTCCCAGCACTTATAACAAATATCGGGGTCTGCCATAAAGATAAAATAACGACAGTCAAAACCACCAATTTTATCCCAAAGGTGACGACTTATAGCCATGAATGAGGATTGTAACCAGTCCACATTGGCAGGTTTAAAGTAATCAAACTCCCCATATTCGTAGTACTCTGCGATTCCTTTGAGCAACGGCAAACGTCTGAATGAAGAGCGACGTAAAACTTGAGCAGCTAGATTAGGAAAGCGACGCACAGTATCAGGTGTCGAACCATCATCATTCATCTGCCTAGTACCCACAATCCCAACTTCAGGATCTCGTTTATAAATAGCGATGATATCAGCTAATATACTGACAGATGTCCATTCAATATCCGGATTAACAAACAGTAGATAATCGCCATTACACAAGTCAGCACCTTGATTACAACCGCGGGTGTAGCCATTATTTTGCTTATTAAAAAATAACTTAACATTATCACTCTGTTGATATTGAGATAGTATTTGTTGATTACCGCTATCCATTGAATTATCGATAATGATCACTTCAGTATCAAAATCACCTTGCTGTGCCAGTATCCTTTCGACATTATTTACAACGCGTTCAGCTTTAAAGAAATCAACAATAACAACAGAAATTAATATTTTCTTAGCCATAAGAATCTTCTCTTTGCTCTACGAATAATTTTTTATCGATGACGGCTGCAAATGCATGATTAGTGATATCAATTGTTTGGTCATATCTCGGGATCGCTATTAGCTCAGCTAACGAATACACAGGTAATAATTCATCTGGGTAAATAACGGTCATATTGGAATTACTTAGTTCTTTTGCTATTTGCAGTTGATGATCATCAGAAAACTCACCAAATTGCTCTAACCTCGGTACAAAGATCACTTTCTTTTGATAGACAAGCATCTGATTAATACTACCTACACCACAATGGCTAATAACCAGGCTGCTTTCTTTGACAAGATCATCCATTTTATCTTTACCAACCATATCAACAACCTCACCATTAGCTGGCTTCACCGAAACTTCAAAACCACCCGTTTGAATAAACCAACGTACGTTTGGATCATGGTAAATATCAAGTTTTTCCAGCGCTGCAATCAGACGTGGAAACGGGTAAGAATTAGTTCCCATAGTGACTAACACTAATGGACTCTCAGGCGGTGATAACGGCGTCAGTACTTTGTTCGCCTTTCCCTCTAAATCAAAAGTTTTACCCGCATAGTCGACATTATATTCGCTAGCAACAGGTTCCCATTGCGACATAAATTCATCATACAGTTTGTATTTATGGATCAATTGACCTGTATTCGACAATTCAACTACCCGCGATAAGGTATCCAAATAAACAAATCTTAGCGGTAAGAATTTACACACCAGAGCAAAAGGTAAAACGATTGGCCCACCAGTGGTAAATACGGTATGCGGTCTCTCTTTAACAAGCACGTACAAGGCATAGAAAATATTAACAAAGTGAATAAAAGCATTTTTCTGCGTTGACCAAATGGTGTAAATCTTCTTGATTTTATCGTCCTTAACAAGTGCTTTAGTCGTCACTAACACAATTTCATCAACATGATTACAAGCGCATAGTGCCTGAGTTAAATGCCCACCAGCAGACGCGATCAATAGCACTTTTTTATTTTGCATTTGAATACTCCAGATTAAGACTATCAACTAAACATTGATAATGATTAACAACTGTTTTTTTCTCAAAAATATCTAATGCATGGGTTTCTAATGCACGTTTAATCCGATATTGAAAAAAATCATGTCGTACAATCAACTCCTCCACTTTATTTGCTAGCTCATCAATACTTTGATCGCATACCTTGAGCCCAACGTCTATATCATCCAAATAGCCATCAATCCCTGTATTAGCGTGATATAGAATCGGTAAACCTGAAAACAAGGCTTCAACAAAAACCATTCCAAAAGACTCATTCTTACTCGGCAACAAAAATGCTGAGTATTGTTTTAGTTTTTGCTGCAATAATTTATTATCAACTCGTCCTTTAATCGTGACGATGTTACTTAACGATAATGCATCAATTTTACCCTGCACTATTTTCATCTTACTTTCTGGCCCTGAACCATATATATCCAGTCTAATATCTGGATATTCACTACTAAGCTTAGATATAGCTTCTAACAATGGCATAATACCTTTGCGTTCAAACTGCTCAAATCTGAAAACAGTAACGAAATTAGCCACTTTACTGTCTTGATTAATTTTCACTACCTGCCGCATTTCACAAGGGTTTGGTAAAAGACTCGATTGTGTCGTGCCTGTGTTCAGGGTGGAATTCAACATTTTTTTTATCGGATTTTTAGCCCAAGAACTAACCCAAAATATATGTTCAGCTTCTTCTAATACCTTTTTCCAACGCGCTCGTAAGAAAGCTTTATGCTGTAAAATACGCACATCAGTACCGCCTCTAACCGATAAAAAATACGGCACGCCAAATTTATTAGCGATTGCAGCACCTAAGGTGCCATCAATTGCTAATTTATGACCATGGATAAGCTGGTATCTAATCTGCTGCGTTTTGATTAGTTTAAAGAGGAGTTGTCGCGCAAGAAATAGGGATAGCGTCAGCGCTAAGCCAAAAGGCAGGCCCCAGTAATAAATCGAATACAATTTAGGGTTGTGCGCGATCACACGGACACGCCAAGGCCATGGGGTTCGATGAATAACAAAAATGGTGTTCGAGATACCAGAAGTGGCATCTAATAAGGATTTAACGGCTGGCGTACTTAGATTATTGCGACCGTCAGGGTAATCTGAGTGTATATGCAAAATATTCATATAATAATAACCTACCGCAATCCGCTTAAAATCAGCAGATAGACATCACTAGATAGCAATTATAGGCATTATATTCTGATACTGACTACATTTTCGATTGAGTATAAAATTAAGTGTCGCTAAGTACATAAAAACAAAGCCAAGTTTTACGTCATTTATTTTTACTAAAATCTGTAAAACTTGGCTTAGTTACACATTTAAGCTGTTGAGCTTAAGGTTTATCTATGGCTCTATAAGCCTTGTTTATACTGCGCATTCGTTGCAACAGGAACGAGGTGACTTAACGCTACTTTCGCGTCGTCATCGCCTGCCAATAAAGCTTCAAAGTGTTTGATTAACTCAACCTTATTCTGCTCTTCTTTAGAACCTGCTCCGATATTCGTTAAATCAATAAAGAACTCGTCGAACAAATCAGAGAAGTCATTGATCACATCAAAGTTTAAGAACTGCTCGTCGTTATAAATGCTTGGATAGCCACCTTTTTGCTTATCAACAGCAAACGAAATACCTTTCACATTGGTAATTGTTGTCGCTTTCTCACATTTCAACATACAACCATCTTCAATCGCTGGTTTCTTACAACCAACTGTTTGTTGGAAGAAACACTGACGGCTCGTCATCATCAGGATTGGGTGGTAAATACTGTAGAACATTTTGAAGTTTTTCGGACGACTAATATTTCTGATTTGAATACGATTAATTTCATTAGAAATAAACGCACCAGCACAGTTTAACTCTTCTTGTAGCGTTAATAACGCGTGTGAGTTCGTTGTATTTAAGAACGGACCAGCAACCCACTCAATACCCATTTCAAAGGCTTTATAAGCAATACCTGTATTGTTAGTCACGATACGTTTTGGTTTTACTTCTTCAAGGATCTTCACTGACTCTAGGTAATCTTTACCAATCAGTACCGCTGGGAACCAAGGAATTAAACGAGGGTTTTCTTGTAATAATTTAATGTGTTTAGGGCAGTTCTTTTTCAAGCTTTCAGGGAGCTTGAAGTAGATATCTGCATCCGTTACGTCTGCAAGGTGTAGATCTTTCGCATTCGCAATCATCAATGACAATTTTGGCTTATCTTCTACTTTCGGATGCTTAGGTAATGCAGGTACTTCTACATTTTTAACCACATCACGAGAACCATTTAAAATAAACGCAACTTGGTTTTTAAGATCGCCTAACTCTTTAAACGGTACCGTTAATTTAGCATCGAAGTGAGAAAAATCCATTGGCGCTAAATCAAACGTCGCATTATTGAAACTGCGGAAACGTTTTTCAACAGTTTCAGGTGTAATTGAAATTTCATCAGCGGCTGCTAAAACAGAACTACTTTGCACTTCAAATGCAGTATTTCCAGTTGTTACATTAATCGTTAATGGCGCACCCAACTTTGCTGAGAATGCTAACGTTAATGCAATTTTGTCGATGCTTAGGTCTTTAATTTTCTCAGCTAATTCTGCACCTAAGGCATTTTTATCTGTATAAAGCTCTTGTTTCACATCATGAATTTGTACCACAGAGATAGCATCACTTTTTTCAACAGCATAGTTAACACTGTTGTCACGAGGGTTATCCGTAAACATTTTTTTGTTTAGGTCACCCTGTAAGAATGAGTTAGTGAAGCTACGGTTAAATACTTTATGTAAGTTACCATCGTCTGCTAATAATTTACCTGATTCAACAAAGTTGTTGATCTGCTTACGCCATGTATCAACGACAGTGTACACATAGTGAGCACCTTTAATACGGCCTTCAACTTTAAGTGAATCAACACCTGCGTCTACCAATTGTGGTAAATCATAATACGCAGAGTTATCTTTTAAGTTAAGTGGGAAACGATGGCCTTCAGCAGTCACTTCGTATTCATCACGGCATGCTTGGCTACAGCGACCACGGTTACCTGAGTTACCAACACTTACTGAGCTTGAATAGCACTGACCAGAGAAAGCAATACATAGCGCGCCATGTACAAATACTTCTGTTAATACGTCGTGGTCATGGGCAACTGTTGTTAGCTGCTTAATTTCACCTAGGTTTAGCTCACGAGATAAGTTGACGCGTGTTGCACCAATTTTCTGTAAGAAAAGGATCTGACCTTCGTTATGCGTTGTTAACTGAGTAGACGCATGGATGTGTAGTGATGGGAAATGCTTTTTAACAATGTTGAAAACACCTAAATCTTGTACGATGATGCCATCAATACCACTGTTAACGAGTTTATTAAGCAAACGCACTAAGCTTACAACTTCGTGCTCTAAGATCACAACGTTCAAGGTTAGAAATACTTCACAACGGTGTTCATGTGCAAGTCGTAATACGCCATTTAGCTCATCAAACGAAAGATTGGACGCACGGTTACGGGCATTAAACATATCTAAGCCGCAGTAGACCGCATTTGCACCAGCAACAATCGCTGCTTTAATCGCTTCTACATCACCACCCGGTGCCAATAATTCTATTTTTCTACTCATGCTAAATAACCCACTTAATGCTTTTATTGTAATTTTTTGAGGGGGCATTCTACCTGTATATGCAGGTCAATGCTATGTATTAGGAATTATTGATCTAGATCAATAATTGAAACGAGGGTTCATTGGCGTGTTACGAGGTCATCATTTTGATAATACCTAGGATAAAATGGCCATTTCATCCTAGGTATCATCATTTTTTAATGCTGTTTTAAGTTTACTTTGAATACCTTATCGGCAACCTATTTAGCATCAGGAACTAATTGTTTAATCGCATTCGGTAATAACGTCACGATCTTACCGCGCACTGGATGCCATAATGCCGATAGCAATAATAACGCAGCGCCAATGGCAATCCCTGTCATAGCAAAGTTCGTACCGACATCACCATACATGCTCATGAGGCTTGATAGCGCATACAGCACATAAACCAGTGATGACACCATAAACGCACGACGATCAATAATAAGAGAAATGAACGACATCAATATGTATAACGCAATGATCACGGCAATACTGCTGATACTCTCATCACCATTTAAGATTCCGACCATCAAAAACACCGGATGAATAATCAGCGGAGCAGAAAGTAGATGTAACCAAAATGCGGTATCCGTTCGATTCGTCACACGTTCGCGATCTGAAGAATCCCAATACATTGCAAATAGGAAAGTTAACAGACCACAGATTAAAATAACAACAAGTGACCAATCGGTAAGTACATTGATCATATCAGGTGTTGCAAAAGCGGATACAAAAGACGAGATGATAAAACCGATTGTCGCTGCCGTACCAGCTGCGATCGTAATTGGCACATTGAAACGACGCCAATGGCAATATGCGGCAATAGCAGATGTACCTGTTGCGATAACCATGACCTGGTCGCCCAACGATGCGAATACTTCCATTGATAAATAGAATACACCACCAATAAAGGCCAGTAAGAGCATAATCGCAGGAAAAGCCATTTTTCTTTTTAAAACAAAAAACTCCGCAAGCGCCCACGATAATACGGCAAAAGTAGCTAAACCAAGGCGTGAGTCTATCGATTTAACTGCCCACAATGATGAAAACAACAGTAGCGCGCAAGCAATCACAATGAATATATCGTTAAATCCACCGATTAAACGTATATTTTCTTCATCTACACTCGTCACTTTAGTTGTAGGCTGATTGTCCAACGGTTTTGCTAAATGTTGCTCACGTCTAAACTCATCAACGGACAATGCAGTAAAAATCCCTTTATCTACTGCATTGTTAAGATCTTCATCTGTATACATAATGGTCCTAAAAATGTTATTAATAATATAAATTATCTATATATAAAGTGCTGAAGTGTATTGTCTTTATTTATCAGGAACAACAAAACCGTTAAATAATTTCATAAAATAACTAAATAGAATGCAAATACAGCGCACTGGCACTCCGTTTTAGTCAAAATGTGATCTAGATCCAACCACCTCGTATTAATTTATTCATAATGGTCGTTCAGTCACTGTCCATTTAATAGCAATGACACCATAAACAAGCATAAAGACAATAATAAAAATCAAAATAGCGTATGCATTCATTCAATGCTTAAACTGCACTTTCACCGTTATACGTTATTTCATAAGGAGATGTTTTGAATCCACAAGATTATTTTAACCAACTTAACGATGATTACTTAGCGCTTCACCGCCGTAAAGAAGACTTATTCTGGCAAACATATATGGGCACCAGCGATGACCATAATGGATTTGCGACTGCCGAAGCTGAACTGAGTGCTTTTATCTCAGACCCTAGCCATATTCAAGCGGCACGTTGCAATCTTGAAGTGTTATTACAGTTAACCGATGAAGACGACGAGCTAGTCAAAGGTCTTAAAGGTTGGTTAGCCTTTTTCGATGCGAATGCGATTGAAAGTGCCGACGGTAGAGATAAAATGGCTGCCCTTATTCGCTCTGAATCAGCCCTGTTTGCCAAACGCCAAGAATACCTAATGTATTGCAACGACGAAAACGGCAACAAACAACAAGCGTCTTTAACCGTACTCGCTGCCAATATCCGTACCAGTGACAATGAAGCTGTACGCCAATCTGCACATCAAGCATTATTAGATCTTGAGCAATGGGTACTAAATAATGGTTATATCGAACTGGTTAAGCAACGTAATGACTTTGCTCGCCAGCAAGGTTTCCGTAACTTCTTCGATTACAAAGTTAATAAAACTGAACAGATGACACCAGAGCAACTGTTCACTATTTTAGATGATTTTGAATTACGTACTCGTGAGCGTAATCTAAGCAGTATTCAAAACTTGGCAACAACGAAAGGTGACAGCGCTGTTCAAGGCCATAACTTTAGCTTTATGTATGCCGGTGATGCAGCGCGCCAACTTGACCCTTACGTGCCATTTTCTAAATCACTACGTCGCTGGATTGAATCATTCGGTCGCCTGAATATTGATTATTCTCAAGCTGATATGACCCTAGATTTATTAGACCGTGCAGGTAAATACCAAAATGGTTTCTGCCACGGCCCTATCCCATCATTCTATGCTGAAGATAAGTGGCAAGCGGGTAAAATCAATTTCACCAGTAACGCAAAACCCGACCAAATAGGTAGTGGTTATGACGGTATCAACACCTTGTTCCATGAAGGTGGCCATGCCGCTCACTTTGCCAATATTAAATTAAACTCACCGTGTTTCTCACAAGAGTTTGCACCAACATCTATGGCGTATGCAGAAACACAATCTATGTTCTGCGACAGTTTATTAACAGATGGCGATTGGTTAAAACAATATGCTTATAACGCCGATGGTGCAGTGGTACCTGATGCCGTTATCCAAGCATTAATTGCCGCGAAGCAACCGTTCAAAGCGTATCAAGAACGTAGTATTCTGGTTGTACCGTATTTTGAATGGGCTGTTTATAGCGCTGATGAAGACCTGCTTACACCTGAATATTTAACGACGCTAGCCCGTGATACTGAACAACGTATTCTTGGCCTCGCAGCAAGTCCACGTCCATTACTGGCAGTACCGCACCTATTATCACAAGAAGCTGCCTGTTCTTATCAGGGTTACCTACTTGCGCATATGGCGGTTTATCAAACTCGCGCTTACTTTACTGAAAAGTTCGGTTACCTCACTGATAATCCAGCGATTGGTCCACTACTTGCCGAACATTACTGGAAACCAGGTAACAGTATTAGTCATGATGCCACGCTGCGTAGCTTAACTGGCGAAGGATTCTCTGCGGCTTACCTTGCTGAGACTTGTAATAAAACCAGTGAGCAAGCTTGGTCACAAGAGCAAGCTAAAATTGTTGCGGCACAAGCAAGAACACGCGCAGAACCTGCAGATCTAAATGCTAAGATCAGTATTGTTGATGGCGCAGAAGTCATTGCTGACAATCATATTTCTGATGGTCAATTATGCGATAATTTTGAGACTTATATTACGCAACGCTATGGTAGTGACAGCTAGATAAACGGATAAATAAGTACGTATCACCTGTCAACATTGAGGGATACGTACACTCTTCTAATCATGATGCCCCTCGGTTCGCCTTCTTCCCCCCCCACTAAAAAACTAACAACCCCTGAACAACATTTGATCAAGTTCACAACCCCAGTCTAATCCAACTTCACATTTAACGATTAAAATCAGCAAGATAATAAAAACACAACCGACCATCAAGGTCAATAAACACACAAAGAACAAACAATATAGATATTAATAAATAGGTATATTAAATGTCAATGAAAATCATTTTCATTATGATTTAATGCGATTCCGTTCGCTTTAAATGATGTCCAACATTGATAATTTGAATTTATAATTCTATAACTCAGGTTCTGCAAGTCGAATAGGAAAGTATCACGACCATTTTGCAGCAGGTAATAACTTTCGCTCAATAAGGAACCGAGCAACATGAAAAACAAACTCAATAAAAAAAATAAATTATTAAACTCGATGGCAATAGCGACAGCTATTGCAACCTTAGGAATTAGCTATGCAAATGCTTTTCCTCAGTTTGATGAACTCGATTTACCGATGAAATACATCGTTAAATTCAAAGATACCGACGCTGATGCACCTTCTATGATGGGACTCAATCCAGTTTGGGGCGCCAAGCTACTTCAAGAATCAGTTCTCGAACAAGTAAACGCTAAAAAAGTGGAGAAACTCGGAAGTAAGCCGCTTTATAGTGTCGAGATTGAACCACAAGCACTTGCGGATTTACAGCTCAACTCTGAAATTGAATATGTAGAATTCGACCCACCACGTTTCTTACTAAGTGAGTCCATTCCTTGGGGACAAGGAGCGATTAATGCAGCGGGCTTAAACGATAGTAATACCGGAAATCGGACTATTTGTATTATCGATTCTGGTTACGACCTTACTCACAACGACCTTAGTGGCAATCAGGTCTCAGGCACCAATGATAGCGGCACAGGTAATTGGAACGCGCCAGGTAATCATAATGCTCATGGCACTCATGTGGCAGGTACGATAGCTGCGATAGCCAATGGTGACGGTGTTGTGGGTGTAATGCCAAATCAAAATGTAAACTTACATATTGTGAAAGTATTCAATGAATCTGGTTGGGGTTATTCATCTAGCCTAGTCAAAGCAATTGATACCTGTGCGCAGAACGGCGCCAATGTCGTCAATATGAGCTTAGGCGGCAGTCAATCGAGTCGAACTGAACGTGATGCGCTGCAAGAACTATCTGATAATGGTGTCCTACTTATTGCCGCTGCTGGCAATTCTGGAAACACCGCACACAGTTATCCTGCTTCATACGATTCTGTTATGTCAATTGCAGCGGTAGATAATCAAAACAACCACGCCGCATTCTCCCAAGCCACTGATCAAGTTGAAGTGGCAGCACCAGGGGTTGCAATTCTATCAACAGTCACCGTTGGTGAAGGTGTACTGTCTGATATTGTGATTAATGGTCAACGCTATTTTGACCGTGGCATTGTTCCGCACAACCGCAAAACGCTTGATGGCACTGGCAATTATCAGTCGAGTCCTGTTGCTGGTTCTTATACAGGGAAACTCGCACGCTGCGATATTTCAGACAACAGTTATAACTGTGGTGACATGGCAGGGAAAGTTTGTCTAACTGAGCGTATTGAGAATCAACGTACTGGTTATCGACCAGAAATTGATCCTGTAAAAGCTTGTCATAGCGCAGGCGCCCAAGCCGCTATAATCTATAGTAATGATGCCTTATCTGGTCTGCAAAACCCGTTTGTATTAGATGACAACAATACTTATCCAATCGTTTCGGTTTCAGTTGATAGAGCCCTTGGCCTTGAACTATCAGCAATACTAGAACAAGACGTCACAGTGTCCACAACGACAGGTGAAGACTATCAATATTATAATGGGACCTCTATGGCGACACCACATGCAGTAGGTGTCGCGGGTCTTGTTTGGAGCTATCATCCTCAATGTAGTGCTGCACAGATTCGCTCTGCATTAAAAGCTTCAGCAACAGATATCGATGTTGTAGGTCGAGACAACAGAACCGGCTATGGATTGATTAATGCAACAGCGGCCAATGACTATCTAGATGTAAGTTGTGATGGCCCTGAGGGAGGTAATAATAACGATGACATGAAGTTGGAAAACGGCATAGAAAAATCGCCAATTTCAGGTGGCCGTCGTTCAAGTACTCTTTATAATATTGACGTTCCTGCTAATGCAACTGCATTAACGTTCACCATGGCTGGAGGCTCTGGTGATGCAGACCTTTACGTGTTGTTTAACGGTTCGCCAACAACAAATAATTATGATTGCCGATCTTGGACTGAAGGTAATAGTGAAGTTTGTAGTATTGATAACGTTCAAGCAGGCCAATACCAAGTGCTTGTCTATGGCTATAAAAAGTACGATGGTGCGTCACTGACCGCTACTTATAAAAATGCTAACGGTGCAACAGATTATGCCAATAGTACAAGAGTCGTTATCCCAGATAATTCATCTTTCGGCGTAGTCAGTAACATCGATGTTAAACGTATTGGTGATGCAGGAATAGTCAATATTCAGATCGATATCAAACACAGCTACATTGGTGATTTAAAAGTAACATTGACATCACCAACAGGCTTCAAGGCTATACTGCACAATAATAGCGGTGGTTCAGATAGAAATCTAAATACAACTTATGATGTTGACTTCTCAGGCTATGAATCAAAGGGTCTTTGGCAATTAAAGATCGTCGATACGAGCAGTCAAGATACAGGGAGCCTAGAAGGCTGGGGATTAAACTTCCAATAAGGAGCCATTATGGCAAAACAAGGGACTCGTTTTAAAATTCGATATCTCAGTATTTGCTTGGCTCTGGTACTCGTGGTCCCGATGAGCTATTCACATCAGTCCACACCAGTGACAGAGCCAACAAGCATAACCGACATGACAAAGGAAAACAGGTTGAATCGGTATTATGTGAAATACCAAAAGGGAGGCGAAGGCGCAGCGACAGCACTAGTGAAGAAACATGAACTCGCTATTGTTGATGTGATACCAACGCGTAACATACTGATTGTATTTGCAAATAAGCAGTCTATTCAGGAATTGGTTAAAAATACTGTTATTGAATACGTTGAACTAGAGCCAATACGCAGTTTTTATTCACAATAATAATCAGCCCCACTATGCGTGGGGCTTTCTGATTAAAAAGGTCCACAAAGCAAAACGCTTTTCATGCATCATGCCCATCATAAGCCAACCCCATAAAGATGAGATCAACACGCCGTCTTGGAGCCATCATTACCAATTGACTTAATATTCTGCATAAACCTCCATTATTCTTAAATTAAGAATAATTATTTCTTTGTATGTCTATTTTTCTTAAAAAAAATCAGCATTAAGATGACCCTCGTTAAATGAAACTTTACAATACGAGGAAATTACAATGAAACAACCCTATATATTACCGATACGAGCAGGACAGAAACCCGTGACTGGCGATATGCCTCCGCATTTACAGTTTTCAGACCAAAGTCCAAAAGCTCTCTGGAAAGAGCTGTGTGACTGGGCATTTTCGGTATTTCCATTATCTCGTGAAGAAGCTACGATGATATCGATCCCCACTTCACGTGCTTTATGGCTTGATGAGAGCATTAAAACATTACCTCATGACGCCTTTATGCCACCAAGAGGGAGTAGAGAATTTGCTCATGTTCATAAAGATGGCAGTATGCATTTATGTGTATCTCAAGATTTTGCTGATGAAGTTTATGCTAAAAAATGGGGTGAGCCACATCCATATAAGCATCTAGGTGTAAACGAAATATTAGTATTCGCACCAAGAAATACTGAAGAACTTGAAGTTGTTAAATCGACACTTAAAGCAGCTTACTATTATGCCACTGGTGACGCTTTATAATGATTTATCACAGAGTTTCACTTATGAAGCTCTGTGATAGGTGATCTATATTGGTGAATGATTTATATGGACTTTCTTATTGATATCATAGCTTAAAGTTATAGCTTAAAGTTATAGCTTACGCTTAATCTCAATACAATCTGCCTTCAAATGCTCTACTAGTGAATCAATAAATGCCCTTAGCGCAGGGTTCATTTGCTTATTGTGGGGGTAAACAATATTCACAGGTAAATTGGTAACACAAAAATCCGGCAATATTTCCACAAACTCCCCAGTTCCTAAGTAAGGATCAATGAAGAACTCAGGTAAATAGATAATACCTTGACCATCAAGTGCTAAATCCCGCAATAATTCAGGTTCATTCGACACCATTTTTCCATCAACGGCTACCGAAAAGCTTTTTTTGTTTTCTACGAAAGGCCATTTGCTATGGTAATCAGGGACAGTATCTATCAAGCATTGATGATGAACTAAATCGCCTGGATGTTTTGGCATGCCATGTTCAGCGATGTACTTAGGCGTGGCCACCAGTTTGAGTTGCATTGTAGATACCTGTCGAGCGATCAAGCCACTAGAAGGTAAGTGCCCTATACGCACAGCTAAATCATATCCTTCTTCAATTAAATTAACTTTTCTATACAAAAATAACGAATTGATTTTAACCTTCGGATGCTCCCTCATAAAGTCGACCATCAGTGGCTTGAGTATAAACGTGCCCCAAAAACTAGGAGCGGTTATACGTAATGTACCTCTTAGTTCTTGTTGACCCGCAACGGCTATATTTTCAAGGTGATCTACCGAAGTTAAAATGTCATCAATTTTTTCTAAATAAATTTTGCCTTCTTCCGTTAGCGTTAAATTTCTTGTCGTTCTATACAGCAGTTTTACATTTAGCCATTGCTCCAACTCTGTCACATAACGGCTTACCGCAGAGTTTGCCAAATCAAGGCTTTCCGCCGCTTTAGAAAAGCTGTGTTTTCTTACTACCTCACGAAATATTTCCATTCCTCGTAACTTATCCATTCATCCTCCAGCAGTACTTTATTATTCTTTTATTAAGAATAATCATTTCTTTTTAGCCGTATTAATTAATATTAACGCATAATGTAAGATTAGTCTCATCAAATGGCAATTCAATTTTAACAGAGGCAAATATTATGAAAGCAGTTCAAGTGAAAGCATACGGTGAAATAAATGATGTAGTCGTAGTTGATGACATAAAAAAGCCAACGATTGAAGCAGGCAAAGTATTGGTTAAGGTGCATGCTGCCAGTGTTAATCCATTAGATAATGTTTTACGTGCAGGCTATATGAAAGACATGATGCCAATGGACTTTCCTTACGTAACGGGCAGTGATGGAGCAGGCATTGTTGTTGAAGTAGCTGATGATATAGCAACTCTTTCAGTTGGCGATGAAGTCTTTTACCGACCTGATTATAGCGAAGCGGCAACATTTGCTGAGTTTCAATTAGTCAGTGCTGATGCTGTTGCCAAAAAGCCTAGCACCGTATCCTTATTAGAAAGCGCAGCCATCCCTCAAGTTTCCCTTACTGCGTACCAAGCATTGTTGATGGGCGGAGAAGTTAAAGGTAAAAAAGTACTTATACATGGTGGTGCTGGTGGTGTTGGCTCGCAAGCTATTCAATTGGCAAAAATATTGGGCGCTAGTGAAATAATCACGACCGCTGAAAGCGAACAGGCTGAGCAGCTTAAGCAAAAAGGCGCTGACCAAGTTATTGACTTTAGAACACAAAATTTTAGCGAATTAGTATCAGAGATAGACATTGTTATTGACACTATTGGTGGTGAAGTGCAAGAGAAGTCAATTAAAGTGACTAAACCTGGTGGCTCAGTTATTACGCTACTAGGCGTTATGTTTGAAGAATTAGCTAACGCGAATAGTGTAATACTTGAGTTACTTTTTCATCAAGCAAATGGAGCACATCTTGCGTGGATAGCGCAACAAGTTGATGAAGGTAAGTTATCAACAAAAATTGATACAACATTTGCAGCAAATGATGTGAAAAAGGCGTTAGCTTATGTAGAACAAGGCAAAGCCCGTGGCAAGGTAGTTGTTGATTTTACTAATTTCTAATCAGAATGAAGGAAACAGAGGCACTAACCAATGGACTGGTGCCTTGTTGTATTTTATACAGAGGTATCGCCTCCATTATGAGGTGGTTTACAACGCTGCTCATGATGGGTCATTACAACCGATGGCTACAATGATGACATCAACAATAGTAGGCGTTGTTCTATTACTTACGTTTTCAAAAATATACAAAGGCTAAACAAATTATTCAGCAAAGAAGAAAAATGATTTCATCTTTGAGTTATTAATAATTCATAAAAGCGAAGTTACACTATGCTTTTATTTTACAGGACAATAAATATATGAAATATCCACTTTCCATTAGGCTTCTTCACTGGTTTATGGCTGTTACTATGATCGCTTTAATTTTTATTGGCTCATACATGCATGATATTCCGGCTGATGCGGTAAATAAGCTAACCATGTACCCACTGCATAAATCGTTTGGTGTATTGATCATGATCTTGTTCTTTTTTCGTTTCTATACCAGACTAAAGTCCCCCTTACCTCCCTTGCCCGCTGGCATCAAAGTCTGGGAAGCAAAACTTTCTCATATTATTCATATTGCACTTTATGTGTCGATGATAGCGCTGCCAATCACGGGGTATTTAATGTCATCAACCTATAAATATAGTCATGGAATCGATTTTTTTGGCTTGACATTACCTGATGTATTACCGAAAGACGATGCAATGTTTAACTTATTCCATAGTTTACATGACAAAATTGGCGTACTAGTCTTAATTCTAGTGGCATTACATGTTGCGGGAGCGTTAAAGCATCGATTCTTTGAAAGTAAAGAAAATGACGTATTGAACAGAATTATATAAATTGGAGATTGAGCAATGGCAGTCTTAGATAAAGGTAAATGGTACAAAAACAAAGAAGAACGAGACTTGTCAGTAGTTGATAACTTTCATTTACCCGAAGTTATCGAATCAGATCGGTATCATCTCTATATATCGCTTGCTTGTCCATTTGCTCACAGGCCTTATTTAGTCATTAATTATTTAGGGCTAAATGATGCTATTTCAATATCAACCGTTGCAGCAAAAAGGTATGAAGATGGATGGCTGTTTGATAATGACTATCCTGATACCTTAAACAATGCGTCAAGCTTAGTATCGTTATATCAAAGAGCGACTCCTACCTATTCTGGTCGAGTGACCGTACCAATACTTTGGGATAAGAAAGAAGGTAATATCGTCGGTAATGATTCAGCGTATATGGCAACTGATTTTGCGACTAACTGGCTGTCATTAGCTAAGAACCCCGTCCAGCTTATTCCAGAATCAAAAAAGGCTGTAATCAATGAACTAAACCTATGGTTGCACGCTCACGTAAATACAGGCGTTTATGGGGTCGGATTCGCCTCAAACCAAGTAGCATATGATAACGCGAATATGTCTTTGTTTAAGGCTCTAGATAAACTTGATAATAGGCTTGCAGATAAAAAATACTTGTTGGGAAGTGACATCACCTTATCGGACCTGTTTCTTTTTCCAACATTAGTGCGTTTTGAAGCGGTATATGAAGTGCACTTTAAGGCGAATAAAAAAACATTAAAATATTTTAAAAATCTATATCGCTATATGTTGGATTTAGTGTCAATTTCAAGCATTAGAGAAACGATAGATATAGATTACATTAAACTTCACTACTATTATTCGCATCGACACATTAATCCTACAGGGATCATACCCGCTGGACCTGAACTTCACTGGTATATCTAGAAAAACTAATTTTTATTTGGTTATAAAGTGAAGTGGCACAATGAATTTGGCCACTTCATTAGAGATCGTTGTGAGAGTGATAGCTTCACGCTCTGAGCCTGCTACCCCTGAGATAGTGGCCATAAATTAGAGCTGCTTTAAGCAGTAATGTTTAGACCGTTTTGTCGCAAGTAGAGAAGTTAACATCAGGCGTATCCTAAGACTCCAAAAACTCAATCCTAAAAACTGACAAGGCAAACTCCCCTGCTTCGTGATTATTCACTAAGAGCCCGACTTCTCTCACATCTGACGAGGCGAGTATCGGTGCATTACTGATTAACCGTCCTCGAAAAGAGGCTTTAAAATCGGTAAGCGGAAATGTAAATACTTGACGTTGGCCAACGATAGTCTCAAAGTCCTGCTTGTAAGCTAAGCAATAGCCATTATCAAAAACCACCGCCCTTAATTGGTAACATTTACCGTCACCTTCTACGTCTATCTGAATACTATGCAGTTTTTTCGGAACGCCCTTAACTGGTCGAAACACCGAACTAAAACCACCATTATTTTCCAGCGATATATGCCCGCTAAATACCCCATGATCATGGTCGAATAACATGCAACCTTCAGACAAACCGCCCATAACGCCATCATTCGTTACTCGCCACAGCTCAATGCTCTCTTCACTACTTAAATCTACCGCACGCGTTAAATCAATCATGATGGTTCCTTAATCTGTTCGTTGCTAACACGTTCTTTCAGATATTTAATAAACAGCTGAGTTCGAGTATGCTCATAATCAAGAGTTGGGTAATAAGCACATACAGCGCCGTGATCAACCGTAACCTCTGGCAATACCTGGATTAACTCACCCACATCAGTTAAGTCTTTGAGCATCTTTTGACTGGCAAGTAACACGCCCATACCGCATTTAGCACCGTAAAATAACGCCTCAGGATTGGTCGTTGCAAAATTACCGCGTAACGTAATACGATTACCCGTCGACAATTTTACATCACGTATCGGTCGATCACCCCAAATAAGCATATTATGTGACTCCAGATCTTCAATCTTTTCAGGCTTTCCGTATTTATCGATATAATCTGGCGAAGCAAAGAACTTGGCATCGTTTTTAAACAGTTCAATGGCTTTATAACTGTGGGAGTTTAACTGCTCTAAATCACGACTAATAAACACATCAACATACGTTTCAGGCATTTGCCCTGGAGATGTCGTCAATAGTTGAATTTTAATTTTAGGGTACATCAATAAAAAGTCGTTTAAATACTTGATGATGAATTTCGACCCCACCGCGGTGGTCGCACCAATCTTCAACAAACCCGTCGGCGTTTGATTAACCGAACGCGCTTCATCCACCAGCGCCATCCACTGATCAAGTTGCAACCGTGAGCGCTGATAAAACAACTGCCCCGCTTCAGTCTGATCTAATGAACGCGTAGTTCGCTTCAATAACTGCACCCCGACTTTATCTTCTAGCCAATTAATACGCTTACTGATCGCAGAACCTGTCGTATTAAGCTGGTAAGCGGCCCCGTTAAAACTCCCCTCCTCAACCACTTTAATGTAGCTACGTACACACATAATCCAATCCATCACGACCCCGCTTACAAACATGTGACTGAACAAACATTCAGTCCTAATAAGCGTTAATCTAGCATGGTTATATTATTTTATGGCTAAAAAAAAGCCTTAACCCGATAATCCCCTATATAGCAGGAATCGAGGTTAAGGCTTAATTTATCATCGTGTTAGGTTATTTCGCGGCTTTTACTGCAAAGTAATCCAATACAATTTTAGTTTTACCAGTTAAATCACCCACAGGTTTAAATTCAACATCGATGTTATCCGTGTCAGTTTTGAAGGTATTCACTTTAAGGAATAGCGCATCGCTTTTAGCGGTATTGACGTCAATATTAACTGCAACAGCACGTCCGTTAACGAACAGGTCAAACGCAGGTGTATTTTTATCCTTCGGAATCACAAATTCGATACTGTAGCTTGAACCCGCATTCGTATAAGCCATGGTTTTTAAACCACCGTCATCAGTCCAAAAAGTCTCAGACATACCAATATTTTCTGCTTTCCAATAACTGAAATAAGCATGGTAGTCATCGGCATTTTCTGGCGACGTTGAACTCCACATTACCTTATCCAGTTGCACTTCTTCAGTATAACTAAAGCCATGCTCTTGCATCGCTTTGTTGATCCATGGCAGTTTAATAGCAACGTCTTCAAACGTATCACTCCAGCCAAACTCGGTGTAATACTGCAAACCAATTTCACCTAATAGATAAAACTCACCATCTTTTTCCACCGTAATACCAGAACCACTATCACCATGAATGATCAACCACTGCAGATCACTTTGTTTGAAGTGATCGGGTTTAAAGGAATACTCAGACAGCCATTTCTTATCAACGTCATTGTACTCAACGTATTTTTTGCCCCCATTACGGCTATTATAATTCCCAAAACCGACTGAATTGACTTCATAGCGTTTGTCTTTAGGGAATAACGTTTCCGTTGCTAACTTAGCTGGTTTAATGCCACGAATTGGTGTATCCAAACGGACAAGTGCGAAATCATATATGTCGTCTTTAAACTCATATTCCCCGTACTCACCGTTAGGATCGGTTGATGCAGAAACTGACTTAACCGTGGTGTATTCACCATTTTCATCTTTTTCAAACGAAGTACAAGTCACCGTATTACGGTATGATTGTGATTTAGAACCGGATACGTGATTTGCAGTGATCACCCAGAACGGGTCGATTAACGTCGCAGAGCCAGCATTCATATGACATGCAAAATCAAACTTACTCTGTAATGCAAAAGTCTTATGTTGAGACACTGAACGGTCATAACGTGCAAGCCCGGCATTCGCCGTCATCGAAATAGACGTTAGAACAGCTGCAGCAATAAGTAATTTTTTCATTATTTAACCTCGCTTAAATTGATTGCTTCTAAGCTGTGATAACCTTCTGACTGCGAGTAATCCCACTGACGAGCAACACGTTTATAAGTCACGGTTAATTGATCATCAATCGAGGTAGTGTTAAAGACAATACTGTTTTGAACTCCAGTCATGTGCGTTGTAATGTCATTTTTGATGGTCACGCATTGCTGCTTAATACAAGCAGTCACATCCGCCGAAGACAGCCAATTGTGCGTATAAAGATCAAGTTTATAGCGACCAATACCCTCTGCTTTGACGTCAAAGCTAAAGCCACCATCATTCAGCACCATGGCGTGATTAAATTGATCAGCATAATCGGCATAACTACCACCATCCCAGCTATAACGATTGGCGTGGACAGGTTCATCACCAGGCATATGCTTAATAGAACCTATGTCTGTTAACGCACCAATTTTATCGCTATTCGGTTTTTCAACAAATGTATCGACACCATAGAAAAACTGCCAATCAAGCCCTGCTAATTGAATATCTTTACGATGACCAGCACCCGATAATTCATAACCATTAAACTCACTGATGATGGATAGATTCTCTGTGCCTGCTTTGGAGATATTCGATAGGTTATTTAAATCTACCTCGATCTCACTAGCCGCTACAGATGAAGAACATAGCAAAATTGCTAGCATTGATTTTTTCATAACTTTTCCTTTGTAAGATGAAAGGCATAAGTTTATAGCGAGTATTTACGGCTAGTGTAAGGGTTTGTAAGAATTGGAAGCATTCAATTTATTATGCTAATCACTTAACATATATGATATTTTTTTAGATAATTAACATGATCTAGCTACCATTTATGGCGCACACAAAACAAACAATTAAGTCCCAGCTAGACTCAATCAGATTCCAAAAAACGTTATTATCATTCATACAGCCTTAATGTACACTGATTTCATGAATATAAAAGCAGCCCCATTTAACAAAATCCCACTTGCCTTAGCCATGATGATTATTGCTACAGGACAAGTCGGTGTCAGCATTTACCTGCCTTCATTGCCGTTGATAAGCCGTGAACTTGGTGTATCTCAAGCTGATGTGCAGCAACTCGTCACTCTGTTTTTACTGGGGTTTGGATTATCACAACTTTTCTACGGCCCGCTCTCTGATGCCATTGGCCGTCGCCCGGTATTCTTACTGGGTCAAGGTATCTATTTAGTCGGGACGCTTATTTGTGTACTACTTCCAGACAGCTATACCGCACTCATTATAGGCCGGCTATTACAAGGTTTAGGTGCAGGTAGTGCATCTGTACTGGGACGTAGTGTGCTACGGGATAGCTACAGTGGCAGTCAATTAGTACAAGCGCTGTCTTATATGTCGATCACGGCCTCTATATTACCGATTGTAGCCCCTGTTGTCGGCGGTTGGGCGGCATGGCATTTCGGCTGGCAATCCGTGTTCAGCTTTGTATTATTGTATCTATCGGCTATTTTGACCCTTGGTTATTTTGTATTACCAGAAACGCTACCCCATCCGGTCACCAAGTTTAAAATTAAAGAAACAATACGAGGCTATTGGCATTTATCTCGAAACTACCAAGTGATCTCATCGGCTAGCTATAACTGGATTGGGTATTTATCAACACTGGTGTCCGTGTCACTGCTGCCTTTTTTATTACAAGAAGGATTAAACCTCAGTGCCGCAGAGTATGGCGAAGTGATGATCATTCCTTCTGCAGGATTATTAATCGGTAGCTTGATATTAAATAAATTGAATAAACGTTTCACCACCAATCAATTGATGTACTTAGCATCGAGTATCATGATGATTGCTGGCTGTTGGCTGGTCTTCAATGAGATGTCTTTAGTCAATCTTATATTTGGCTTTACCCTGTTAACAATCGCACAGGGCATCAGCTTCCCACTATCAATCAGTATGTTGCTTGCCCCGCACAGTAAACAAGTAGGTGCGGTATCTGCATTGTCAGGATCTGTGCAAATGTGTTTAGCAGGTCTTGTCGGTGGATTCTTGATTAATCACTTTATCGATAGCCAGATGAATCTTGGTCTGTTTTATTTAATCACAGGCTCATCGATTGCGTTAGTCCTCACCCACAGCCGTTACAAACAGCGGCTTGCAGCTAGTACTAAATGTTATCAATAACGCGGGCTTCATGACCAGTAGCTTGTAGGAACAAGTGACTTTGTGCTTTGGTCAATACATAGGTTTCGGTATTGATCAAAGGATGACATTGAAATGCCGTTTGCAGCCAAACATCATTATCAATGAGTAGCTCGACATGGCACTCACTATCATTATGCAGCGCCAGCAAAGATACCGAACCTGGCTTAACACCTAGGTACTTATATAATCGCTCTGCGGAAGCAAACCCTAAACGAGATACGGCCAATTGCTTAGAGAGCAGCTTTAAATCAATCTGTTTTTCTGGTGTCGTTAATAATAAAAAATGACGACGACCAGGGTTATCTCGTAAGAATAGATTTTTTATCCGTGCGCCTTCACGTTGTAAATCTAACTTATCGGCATCATCACACGTAGCTAGTGCGGCATGTTGATAAAAGAGAGGCTCAATACAGAGCTGAGTGAGTAATGCATCGAGGGACGCTTTTGTTATCATTATTTCATTCATCCAATCACAATACCTTATTTACCTTGAAACACAACCATAAATAACCCCATGAATAAACTCATGAATAAACTCATGAATAAAACCTGCTACGCTGTTGTAGCACATGCATTAAACACAAACAAAGTGGCCATTTTTTGCTATTATTATTCATTATCGGATTTAAGAAGGTAGGCAATATGTCAGTATGGAAGAGTCTGGTGATTGTATGTGTTTTGGTACTGAGCGGATGTACTAACATACAAAATTTACGCGATCTGGATGTGAGTTTAATTAAGATAGAATCGATACCATCAGCAGGGTTATCGCCCCGCTTTAACGTGCATTTATTAGTCTCAAACCCCAATGCCCAAGATTTAAATATTGAAGGGGTCAGTTTACAACTTAATGTGGCCGACAAAAAAGTCCTGTCCGGTGTATCAAACCAGATACCAGAGCTAAAGGCCTACAGTGAAACGCCAATCGAAGTACAAGCCAACGTCAATTTGTTTTATATATTCAAAGTACTCACCTCCTTCAATCAACACTCAGATGAAGGAATTAAGTATCAACTTAAAGCAACCATAGATCCGCAAGGCTTTATTCCATTAAATGTCACTAAAGAAGGTGTTTTAGATGAGGATATTTTACAAGGGCTTTCTACAATGGCTAAGTAGCACCATGACATAATGCCGTGTGGAATAAAATACTATGGTGAAAAGTAAATCGTCAGATAAAAAAATACCGCACACAATAAAGTGAGCGGTATTTTTATACTATGTTTTATACTACAGAAACCTAGTCGTTACTTTTTAACTGGACGGCGGCGACGTGGTGGCTGTGAGCGTTTTGGTACATAACCTAAGATAGAGTCAGGAATACCAACTTTCGCAACAAAACCTTCTACTTCTTTACGTTCGATAACGTGCTCTAGTAATTGTTCGATAGCGCATAAGCTGCGGAAATCATCACGAGATACCAGTGAAATAGCTTCACCCGTTGCACCAGCACGACCAGTTCGACCGATACGGTGAACATAATCCGCCGCTTCTTCAGGCAAATCGTAGTTCACTACACGATCTAAATCATCAATATCGATACCACGAGAAGCAACACCTGTCGCAACAAGTAAGCCTAGATCACCGGCTTTAAACTCTGCAAGTAACTGCTCACGCATCGCTTGACTACGACCACTGTGGAATGATTCCGCTTTGATACCGCGTTTTTCAAGCTGAGCAACTAGTTTAGCTGCACCACGTTTTGTCTCAATAAAGATTAACGCTTGCTTCCAATCGTTTTCAATAATCAA
Organism: Moritella sp. F3; assembly: GCF_015082335.1. Taxonomy (NCBI): domain Bacteria; kingdom Pseudomonadati; phylum Pseudomonadota; class Gammaproteobacteria; order Alteromonadales; family Moritellaceae; genus Moritella; species Moritella sp. F3. The sequence goes on from NZ_BLRL01000001.1 coordinate 564,440, forward strand.
ATGGCTAAGCAATGCCGATTTCACATCTTTATCAACCACTGTTAACCATTGTTCAATTTCTGGTGCAGTAGTGTTTTCTGGTTCAATCGAAATTTCTAGCGCGTAGTTAATCGCTGTTTTTGCTAAGAAACGCACTTTGTTCGATAACGTTGCCGAGAACAATAGATTTTGACGTTCTTGTGGTAAACGCTCAATGATTTTGTTGATGTCGTTAACAAAACCCATGTCTAGCATTCTATCCGCTTCATCGATAACCAATACTTCGAGTTCATCGAAATGCAGCGCTCGTTGATGGATCATATCTAATAAACGACCTGGCGTCGCAACCAGAATATCAACACCTTCGATTAGACGTTGTTTCTGTGGTTCTAGATCAACACCACCGTACATCGCCATTGATGTAAGGTGTAAATGACGACCGTATTGCTCGATATTTTCTGCAACCTGAACAGCTAATTCGCGTGTTGGCGTTAAGATCAACGCACGAATACGTTTAGCACGTAGTGTGTGTTTGTGGCTGAACATTTGTAACAATGGTAATACAAAACTTGCTGTTTTACCTGTACCTGTTTGCGCAGCCGCGATCAGGTTTTTACCCGATAAAATAGCCGGTATTGCTTTTTGTTGAATTGGAGTTGGTTGCGTGTAGCCTTGTTCAGCTACTGCTTGTGTAATTAATTTGTTTAATCCAAACTTAGAAAATGGCATTTTTGATCTCAGGTATTTGATAAATAGGTAAAATAAACTTAAATAGATAAACTGCTAAGGTTGGAATTAATAACAGTTTTATATTGGCGTGCATTCTAACACGAAGCAAGGCTTGCGGGGTAACTTAACGTTTACTGTTTTTATTTTGATACATCAACGGGTCTGTCTGCTGAATTAACTAAAGCATAAAAACCAATATCTTGAATAAATAGTTCTCAATTTATGTCATATTATGATGATAGCGCTTAATTTTAGGATTTTTCTTGTGACATTCTCTAAATCAACCAAAGAGTACATAATTTATGTTTGATGCCATTAAAGGGTTCATCAACCCAAGTAAAAACCCTGATATATCCCAAGCATTCGAATATCAAAATACGCATTTGCCAACATTATGGCTACTGGGTAAAACAGGCGCAGGTAAATCATCACTGATCCAAGCAGTGACAGGCAATAGTGACGTTGAAATTGGTAATGGATTCGAACCTTGTACCATGACATCACACGCTTATAGTTATCCTAAAGCAACGCCCCTACTCCGCTTTCTTGATACTCGCGGTTTGTCTGAGGCTGATTATGATCCTGCTGAGGATATCCAGATCAGCGCGCAACAAGGTCACGCCTTACTCATTATTGCTAAAGCCGAAGAACCAGAACAGCGTGATGTTATCAACGCCCTCAGCAAAATAAAAAAACAAGGTTCAATCAAGCAAATCTTAGTCGTACACACGGCGGTAAAACAACTTAGCGTAGATGAACAAAACAAAACAGTGCAATACAACCAGCAGCAGTTTGAAAAGATATGGGGGAGCGAAATAGCCCATGCTGAAGTGGACTTTGAGCTTACTAACGGAAAGGCGTTTGGCATACCGGCACTAACAGAAGAGCTAACTAGACTATTACCTATCATCCAGCAGTTTAATCATGACCAACAGCATGCCGATACCGAAGGTGCTAACTTTCAAAAACTAAAAACTGAAATACTCTGGTATGCAGGTGCCGCAGGTGCTGCCGATGCCATTCCAGCTGTTGGTCTTGTCGCGGTACCAAGCATGCAAGCAAAAATGCTCCACAGCTTGGCAAATCAATACGGCGTCGATTGGGATAAACAAGCATTTGCAGAGTTTATCGGTACCTTAGGATCGGGGTTTGCCTTTCAATATGCGTCCAAGCTCGGTATTCGCCAATTAGTAAAACTCATTCCCGCTTATGGGCAAACCATAGGCAGTGCATCCGCTGCTGTAATTAGTTTTGCATCAACCTATGCCATTGGCCGCGCGGCTTGCAAATACATGTATCACAAGAGTAAAGGCGAGGCAGTCTCGAATCAAGATATGCAGAATATTTACAAAGACGCATTAGCAAATATTAAAGAGGTAGCGAAAAGTGAAACGCGTTAAAAATAGCTTAACCCAATTAGACAAGCTTTCAAGTGGCGTCACAGCCGTGCTTACACTTGCCATACTATTACCGGTACTAGTACTGTGTGGTTTTGGTTTATATGCCATTATCCAATATGGTTACACCCTACACTTTGCCATTGCACTGGTCGCTAGTTTTCTCTTATTCTATATCCCACTGCTGTTGCTACGCCGTAAAGCCAACGTCAAAGTCGCGGCACAGGCTGTAAATGAAGACAGTCTCGTTCAAGCCTCAGCTGACTGGTCCGATGCCGAAAATGCCATTTGGCTACGTCTTAATGAAAACATTGAAGCACAATTAGCCGAAGATGATGCATGGGGATCATTAAAAAGCCACGGTTTAGTTATTGCTAACGCGACAGCACAAGCATTCTCACGTGGTGACCTACAATTCTCGGTCACAGACGGTTTAAAGCTGCTGGAAGAAGTAAGCAGACGTTATCGTGTAACCCTCAAAGAAAACGTGCCTTTTGTTGAGAGCATTAAAGTCTCACACCTCAAGTTTATTTTTGACCATCAAGACAAAATAGAAACCGGTAAACAAGCAGCCGACTTAGTCAGTAAAGCTTATCGTGTCTATCAATTTATCAACCCCATTGCGGCTGTCACCAAGGAAGTCCGCAACAAGTTGCTCGGCGATATAGCTGGTAATGTCGGCGATAATTTACAACTCAATATGAAACGCGCATTTTTGCAAGAAGTGGCAGCCGTCTCCATTGATTTATATAGTGGCCGCTTTTCGATTGAAGACCAAGACATCAAGAAAAGTACTATTGCAGTAGAAGATGAACAAAGTGAACCTAAGCCACTAGAGCCTTTACGCATTGCCGTTATCGGACAAATTAGTGCGGGCAAATCATCGCTGATAAACACCATTAAAGGCGCGCTTGATGCTGAAGTTAGCGCACTCCCCTCCACGAACGCGGTGAATGTTTATAGCTGCGCAATTGGGGATATAGAAGTTCTTAATTTAGTTGATTTACCGGGACTAGATGGTGGTGAAAAGACCAATAAAACAGTACTCAAACATGTCACGAATGCAGACATGGTACTGTGGGTGTTAAAAGCCAACCAATCATCACGCCAACTTGATCGCCAATTCATGCTCAGCTTAGAAGATTTTTATGCGCACAAGGATAACTTACACCGTAAAAAGCCGCTTATCACCGGTATTTTAAACCAGGTCGATAAGTTAAAGCCATTAGCGGAGTGGTCTCCTCCGTATGATTTAACCCAAACCGATTCAGCCAAAGTTGATACCATCAATAAAGCCATCGAGTACAACAAAAAGTTACTTAATTTCGATCGCATCATTCCGACGTCGTTTTCAGCAGAATTGCAAACATGGGGACAAGAAAGCTTAGAACAACTGATTGCCAATAATGTCGATGACAGTATTAATGTGCAACGTAATCGACAACGCTTAGAGAGTGGCAATACCACCGTATCGGCACAATTTAAGCGAGCCTTCAACGGCGGTAAAAGCCTATTTAAAAACATGCTCTAATCCAAGCAAGGTAAGTCGTCGATATGACTGAATAACCATATCGACGACACTAAAACATAAGATCAGCATCTAGCTTACTAACTCACAGGCGCAGTAGCTGAGACCAATTCAAGGTGCGCCAAAAACTGCTGTTTATCCATTTCACCGACAACGCGTAATTGTTTCAACTCCTGACCATCGGCATCAAAGAACAACATACTTGGCGGACCAAATAATTTAGCTTGCGCCATCCATTTTGATTGCGCTGTCGTATTGTCAGTAATATCAAACTTCATAGCATTAATAACTGCCATGTTAGCGACTACTTCTGCATGCGAAAATACCTGCTTATCCATCACTTTGCATGACGTACACCAGTCTGCGTACAGATCCACCATAGTCACCGTTTTAGGCGCAGGTAAGTTATTAATCGCAGTTTCAATTTTAGCTACCGACGCTGTTTTCATAAATAACGGTTGTGAACCTTGCTCAGTTCCCTTATTCATCACATCACGCTGGGTAATATACTGCAGTGGGTCAGCCATATCATCAGCCCCCGTCACCACACCAATCATGAGCATTGCGCCATAAACCAAGGACACAAACACCACCACGTGACGTAACCACAATCGACTTACTTGTATATCAGCCACATTATGGATATACATCGCACAGCTGATAATCAACAACGCCCATAATCCGAGTGTCACCGACGGTGCTGCAAAGCGGCTAATAAGTAAAATAGCAATCGCCAATAACATCACGCCAAAACCTTGTTTAACGCGGATCATCCAAGGGCCACTACGCGGTAAGAATTTCCCGCCTGATGTACCAATAATAACTAACGGAACACCCATGCCTAACGCCATTACAAATAATACACCACCACCGAATAACCAGTCCTGTGTGGTCGATACATATAATAATGCGCCCGCTAAAGGTGCAGACACACAGGGTGAAACAACGAGGGCAGAGATCGCGCCCATCATGAACACGGTAAATACCTTCCCTCCAGATAGTCGTTGTGACTGGTTATTTAACGCCACCTGTAATCGAGACGGTAATTGCAGTTCATAAACCCCAAACATGGCTAAAGCGAGTAAGACAAATAGTCCCGCAAAAATCACCAACAACCAGGTCTGTTGCATCGCAGCTTGTATATTAATCCCTTGACCCACTGTCGCCATCAATACGCCAATCATGGCATAACTCGATGCCATGCCAAGCACATACGCTAACGAAATATAAAAGCCTTTCCACCCAGTCATGCCATCACCTTGACCACCAATAATACTCGATAAAATCGGGATCATCGGCAATACACAAGGCGTAAAAGCAAGGCCTAAACCGAGTACGAAGAATAATAACAATGCTTGAGCACGCCCCGTACCTGCCAGCATGCTAGCCAAACCTTGGCTGTCATTCCCGCCGTCGTTAACAGCCGCCACTAACGAGCTACTAGGTGTAGTATCAATCGCACTTACATTAATCGTTTTACGTTGTGGTAAATAACATAAGCCACTATCGGCACACCCTTGATAACTAACCTTCACATTACCGCTGCCAGTGAAAGGTAACGTGACAGTTAACGCTTGATGGTAAACTTTTACTAGGCCAAAGTTAGGATCTTGTTTCTGCTCTGCAACCACCGAAAATTGCGGCTTAGCCAAACTAATGTCGCCATTGAGTTCATCATTAATAACTTTAAACGAAAAGCGTTTATGGTAAAGGTAATAACCCGCTTGAGTCGCAAAGTTAAGCACCAGTTTATCGCCATCACTATCTCGTGAAATGTGAGAGGTAAATGGAAATGCCTCGTTTACCGTTAAAAATTCGGCCTGTGTATTACTGTTCGCCTGCGCCAAAGTTGATACGCAGACACTCATGAGTAACATCAGGAAAATAACGCACTGTGCTACAACCTTATTTATCTGTTGCGATGTTTTTAAAAATAACTTCATAGTAATAAAAAATCCGTATTTTGGTGAACATTTAATTGTTCATCTACGAGTGCAAAACCAATCTCTTCAGGAACAGTTAAACGAGGATTAATTGTTAATGCCGTACTCATGATCCCAGCTTGTAAAGCCGTGTCTGCGACAACTGTGACGGAGATAACCTGTTTATGAGTATCCTGCGAAGCCAGAATGTGCGAACTTTCCTGATCAGAAAATTGCTGCCGCCTTGCATAATGCGCCGATGTTGTCAGCGCTTGATTACGCAACGGTAAGGCAAACAACGCCTGCGCTTGATCATGGGGATTAATCACGCCAACAATGAAATCATCGCCATCCGCCTTCTTACCTGCAACACGAATATCCCCGCCAAAGTTAATGAGCACGCCACTGCTTGATGCTGATGCGATCGCCAGCGCTTGATCAACAGCGACTTCTTTAATTACGCCACCAAGATCTAACTGAGTAAGCGGAAAATGTAAGAGTAAGCAGTCATCCTCAATCTCCCATGCACTCAACCCCATATAAGGCGCCGCATCTTGATATATTTGCTCTCGTGTTAACGTACTACGCGGTAATAACGCTTTCACAGTGCCAACAGTAATATCAAAAATACCCTGCGTTAACGCACTATAATCATGCACCTTGGTTAAAATATCGCGAGTTTCAGCATCAATCATGACGCGCTTACTCTCTCGCTGATTAATCAAAATAGTCAACATTGACGTTGCTGAATAAAAGTTAAACTTGTCCTCCAATCGCTTGGTATTGGCTTCAATATCACGTGTTATTTTCGCTGCATTAGCAGCAATCAAAGTCACTTCACAAGGCACTGTCATCGCCATGAAATGATGTGTATAAGCGCGTTTAGTAGTCATAAGTCACTCCCACAGCCCACCAATTACTGGCATAACCATTACTTTGTTCGTAATAAGCGGCCAATGCATTCATGCGCCATTTAGACGACAATTTAATACTTGCCCCGAGTTCATAGGTATTCGCATTAAAATCACCTAGGCGAATATCTGACGTTGCATACCCTGTTGACGCAAATGTTGGATCAGCCGCCTTAGGATCAATAAAGAAATTAGCCCCTTGCTGGGTGTACCAAAAATAACCTGGCGCAAACGTTAACCAGTCAGTGACTTTGACACTCATTTTACCGCCAACTTGATGCGACATAACGCCCCAATCATCAGTAAAGAATTTATAACGAGGACGAACAACAACGCTGTCGTTAATGCTATAGAATGTTTGCAAGTTTACACCACCAGAAATACGGGTGTCTGGACGTGAATCTTGCCCTAAAAATACCTCATCATCCCCAATGGAACCATCACCATCAACATCTACTTCACGCAATACCGTTAAATAATGATTACTTAAATAACCCGTTTTATAGCCACCATAAGCCGTGAAAATGGCATATAGATTAGGCGTGAATACTTGTGACATCCCCACTTCCATACTCGAAGTGAAAATATCTTCCCATGCTTGGGCATTCCCCCCATTTTGATATGCTTGGAATGCGAGAGTCTGATCAGTCAGTATCGAACCACCAACACTAAACGAGCGGTTTTTAGTACTGTCGGTATAAAACAGCGCTTTTGCATTCGCGCCCATGCTTTTGTAATCTTCCTCTTGCGAGTAGTTTACGCCTGCAGTCCATTCATCACGGTCTTTATCACGGTAAGTCACATTGGTTGACGCTGAATAACGCGTATCCTCTAATTCAACAGGGCGTATTTCATAATTGCCTCGGTAAGGATCATAACCAGCGCGAATAACTTCCGAGGTCATATCCTGAGCATCTTGCGTGATCTTATCGTGCGAGCCTGATGACGGCGTCGTCGCAACCCATGCAGGAGAAGCGCCAGAGACGGTGTCGTAACCGAATTCAGCCGTGATAGTCCAATCTAAACCGATATTTTTTTCCAATGATAAAATGTTGTCTCCGGCTTTCACTTTATCGCCATACTCTTCAAAGTTCATATGGTGGATCGAGATATGGTCTGCAGCAGAAACGGATCCAGCAACAAGGCCAAGTAGGGTTAATGGTAATTTTATATTCATTATTTTATTCATCTTTAATTAGTTAAAACAGTTACTACAACAAATTCAATTTACAGTCTTCGATGTGGACACCTAGTTACAGCCACAACCACCGCCGCCAACGCCATTACCACCAATAGAACCCTGTTTATAGGCAAATACTTTCTCAGAAAAAACATCAAATTCAGGCACCTCACCTCCAGGTTTCATGGCCTTTTTCGCCAATGTGCCTTTTTGCCATGGCTTAACTGGTTTCACACTAAACCAGTCACTTATTGCAGAGAATAATGACGCTTCTTCCAGCTCTTCACTCGCTTCTTGGCGGGCTAATGCGCGGGTGTTTAAAATGGGATTCTCCGGTACCGTTGTTGGCATAATCGGTGGTGCTATAAGAACTGGAACTCGAACTGGTGCTGCTGGTGCTGCAGCAACCTCCGCATCAAGCCTCGGCGTTATCTTTAATGGCAAAGGCTTAATGACAGCAACTTGTTTGGCTTTAATTTCTGAGCTTACAGCCGGTTCCGTGATCACCAATTCAGGTTGCAATACCGTAATATGTGACACCTCCACAGGCGCTATCAGGACGGCTTTAGGTTCATTTTCGAAAGGCTTAACCTTCACAGGAACCACAGATGATTCGACGATGGAGACTGATTGCTGGCCTTGGTGAACAACGCGAGAAACCGACTCTTCGATTTGAACAACTTCAGCTTGCAGACTAAAACTAGCTATAAATAACGACGAAGATAACAAGGTTAAAGGTGAATAATGTTTCATTGACTTCATTTACTTAACCCCATCGCTTTTAAGTCACTCATAACGACGTCACCTATGTGGTTAATCGCACCATAACGTACCTTAAGTACTTGCCCTTGATAAACGTAATACAAAGCAGGCATACCAATAGGTTGGAAGTCATCAACTAGGGTTTGTTTATCGTCATTTACGACCCTAAAATTGAGCCCGAGAGATTGTTGAAATGCAATCCCAACAGCCATGTCCTCATCAACATCAACGCCGACAACATCAACCCCTAATGCACTTAATTCGGGGGTAAGTTCATTCACTTCCGGTAATTCCGCACGACAAGAAACACACCATTCGGCAAAAAAATCAATCAGCGATACACGGTTTGGATCTAATCCTAATTGCGCCTGTGCAGATGCTGATAACATCTCACCTTCTTGATAAGCATGCGCCTGGCTGGACAATAATAATGTGAACACTACAAGCCACTTTTTAAACATAACTACCTCTAATATAATAAATAAAACATTTCTTAAAACTAAAAGCTTAAAAACTACTGACCCAATACGAGCCTAGGATTAGATTCAACCTTAAGCGCATTCTTAAAATAAACCGCTAGTTCTGCGCTATTGTTAGCATCAAACACCGCATCTGGGCGATTTGCACATTGTTGAAATTGCTGGATACGGCGAGCAGAAACACCAAAACCAATAAAACTCACTTCAATATTTAAGTTCTGTTGGATCTCGTCACATAAACCCGCATTCATTAAGTCATCAAAATGCCCTCCGCCGTTATCATCGCCGTCGGTAAATAAAATTAACCGTTGGGTCAGTCCCGAAGATGTCACAGGCGTAATCTTCCATTCCTGCTGCCATTTTTCAGTAAGCGTTCTAACGCCCCAAATAAAGCCTTGGTAAGATGCAGTAGTACCACTGGTACTTAACCTGTTAACATAATTAATAACGTTATTGAGATCGTTGGTAAGCGGTAAAATAAATGCAGAGTGACTACAACGGTCTAACCAAGGTCCTGGTGTAACCTCGTTGAAATCCAGGCTCTTGGGTGATGAATTTAACGATTGCACGGTTTTATCGGCATCAAAATTACCACTGCGATAGGCTAGACCATCAACACATTTAGGGCTTGCTTTAGAGCTAGGAAGCCAAGGTGCTGCAGTCACCCCCACACCAGTTTGAAAAGGCACAATAGAAAAACGAACTTGGTTATTACTTGGGTCAATGTCGCTTATCACATCGGTAATGATTCTTTTTAACTCAGGTAGATCCGATCCCATCGAACCTGAAATATCCAGAACGAGTGAAAAATCGGTCGGTTTTAGAATTACGTTTTCCACTAATTTGGAGCTAGATCCGCTATTTGATGCGACCAGGCTTGAACTATCAACTTCAACTGGCAGTAATTTATCCATTGCTGGCTTAAAACGATATTGCACTGATATTTGACAACCATTACTCCCCATTGAGCGGACACTATTATCAAATACAGGCAGCACAAAACTAGGACGGTAATAATTTAAAATACCGTCAATAACAGTTGGCTTATCACTTTGTTGATACGTGCAGGCAAGCCCTGCGGCTTCTGCGGCTTGACCCGTTCTAATCACAACTTGACTGTACATCGAAAAAAACACCGTCATGGCTAATAAGCTCATAATCGCAGGTAATATAAACGTGAATGTGAGTGATATAGCACCACGTTGACGTGATATGGACATCATATTTTACGCCCTATTAATAACGCCGAACTTTGATAATAACGGTCGCTGAAGCTACGTATAAATAGAGGTGTAATACCATTACCAAAGCTCTCGATACCCTTAATACACAAGGTGACTTGAAATAATTCAGCCCGCTGTCCAGCATTTATTCCGGGCCTTGTACCTAGGGGTGATAAATCCTTTAATGATGATAATGGCGTAGCCGCGTCACATTCTACCCCTCTATTTAAAGAGTACGGTTTTGAGATTTTTGTTGAAGGATCAAAGACCAGCCTTTCAACTTGGAGTCCAATATCAGCTGACGATTCAACAATTAAATTGTTGAAATGCCGCTGTGCAACTTGAAATAATGAATCCGCTACTTGATCCGAAATGACACCTGGAGTAGCAGGACTTGAAGCTGGTTTATTCATGCCATTATCACATTCAGCACAAGCCACAATTGATGTCAGTGAATAAGCTAACGCATTAAGTTGGTTCTTTTGATTGATCCCTTGGTTTACCTTTATGACAAATAAAACAAGGATAACCATGACTAATGTAATGATAGGGAATTCGATGACACTACTGCCACGCTGAGCTGCATAGAGTCTGCGTTTACTTCGCATAATTAGCACTCCGCTCTACAACCACTAACGTCGTGCGTTTAAAGTTTGATAAACGCTCAAAGCTATCAGAAAATCCTGCAACAAATAGCGCTTTATACGGATAAACCAAGGTAAATTCAGCGAAATCTTGTCCGTCAAAGTTAGCCACAAAATCATCATTTTGTAATGCCGCCAAACTGGTAAAATAATGGGCTTGAACAGTGATGTCGTTACCATTCAATAATGGTAATTTTTGTTCTGACAAGGTTAATTGTAATTTATCGGTTAAATCTTCACGCGAATGTTCCGCAACTAACTCTCGCGTTGCTGAAGATAAGGCCACATCAACCATACTGCTCACCATCATAAAGCGGCTAATTTCGATCAATCCCAACAGCAATACAAAAAATGGTACAATTGTCACTGCAAATTCAATACTAACGCCACCTTGCTGACGGTTTCTCATGTTAGACAAAATCATTGCTTAACCTGCTCTGTCAATAACGATTCTTGCTGTAACTGGCCTTGATAAAGCTGCTGATAATAAGCAAGGTTATTTTCTAATTCAGCTTTCGTTAGATCTTGTTTTGCAATTGTTTCTGCAGCTTCAACATCGCCCTTCATAGCAAAGGCCAAGGCCAAATTCTGACGGCTTTTAGACGTCGAACTACCACGTAAATAATGTGAATAAAGCACATCGATACCCTGCTGTGGTTGCCCATCTAAGATCCAGGCGAGTGCTAAATTATTACGGTATTCTAAATTGTCAGGTGCATTAGCAAGCGCACCCGTGAACGCAGTTCTTGCTTGAGGGTAGTCCTTAAACAAGGCGTAATTAATGCCTAAACTGTTTAATGCTTTAGCATCTTTAGGTAATAATTCAGCCGCTTTTTTTAAATCTAAAATAGCTCCCTCTAAGTTACCTAAACCTTGCTGTGCATTGCCTCTTTCACGTAATGTTTGAGCATATATAACAGATGACTTATTGGTATCTGCTAATATCAACGCCTGTGCTTGATTAAGATAATGCAGTGCTAAATCAAATTCTGACATTTGGTTATAAGCAGTCCCTATCGCTAACAACAGCTCGGTATCGTTTGGTTGCAAATCGAGTTGCTTACGATAAATAGAGATCGCACTGTCTGGTCGGCCACTATCAAGAGCCAACTGTGCCAGCTCACGATCTGAGTGCATTTCTTCGGCTTGGCTTAATTGATTAGTGCTACAGCCAGATAACATCAGCAAGCCAAACATAATAAATACTTTCGCCAGTGACTTTCTCATCACATGCCTCCAAGGCTATCTAATAATGCGATGATCGTTGGTGCAACAATCAGTACAACCACAGGTAGCATGATTAATACCACCACAGGTAATGACATTTTCGCGGGGATCTTACCGACTCTCTCTTCTAGACGTAAATATTGATATTGACGGCTGTCACTGGCGATTAAACGCATCGTGGGTGCGATCTTACTGCCATATTTTTCGGCTTGAGATAAAGCGATAACCATGTTTTCAACTTCCACTAAACCCGTTCTTTCGGCCAAATTATTTAATGCCATAATACGAGAATCCAATAAACGTAACTCCGCTTCAGTGATTAACCATTCACGTGATAATTCGGGTGTAACGGCTATCATTTCACGGCCAACACGTTGAAATACGGCTTCCAAGGTTAAACCTGATTCGACACAAATAACCATTAAATCAAGCGCATCAGGTAACGCTAGCGCAATACGGTAATTAACCGTGCGGGCGCGCCATTTCAACCATTGTTCAGCTACAAGTCCACCAGAAATAGCAAAGATCAAGGTCTTAGCTATGGCGAATTTATCGGTATCAAAATCGACATACCATTGCCACGCAATCGCGCTAATCAGCATTAAACTTAATTTGCACAATAAAAACGTCGCGCTTGCTCTTGGGCCATGAAACCCGGCTTTAACCAATAATGCGCTAATATCAGGCGCGACAGTTAAACGGCGTAACCAGTCAGTTTTTGACGCTGATTTACTTAAACCAAGGGACGAATATTGCTGCTGTGCCGATAATAATAGCAGTCGTTTTAACAGGAGCTCACGACGCTGTGCAGGAACACTAAATAACAATGCCATAACCGCGCCAGTAATAAGCAAAGTAACGGCAATCCATAAAGATAAAGACATTAAGCTCTCACCTTCGTTAAAAAATGAATAATAGCGAAACCAAGAACCATACTGGTAAGCACATAACCTAAGACTAAATGCCCGCTAGGGTTTTGAGTTAACGTCATAAATGCACTGGGATTTTTAAAGAACATTACCGAGATAAGGACGACTGGCAAGCTTGCTAAAATAGCGGCAGTCATGCGCGGTTCGGCAGTTAAGCTTCTGATTTTCATCTTAATAGCTGCATTGTCATGCACCGTTCGACTCAAACTATGTAGAACCTCACGCAGCTGACCACCATTCTCTTCGTTTAAAATTAATGCCACGCTAAAGAAATGAAAACTCACATAAGGCAAACGAATACGCGCCTGCTTTAGCGCTTGCTTTAGGCCAATACCAATTTCTAATTTATCGCGGATCAAACCAAACTCTCGCCCCAATATCCCTTGTTGATAATCCGCTATTTGAGCGATAGCTTGCGGCACTGAAATACCTGCCGACACCGCCCGTGACATTTGGCCTAACACTTGTGTGAAGCCAGCATTAAATTCACTATGTTGACGCACAGTCATGATCCAATAGCTCACAGCCAAAATCGATAAGATAACAATCGCAATAATCATCATTCTCATTGAAGGCGTAAAAAAAGGTAACGTAAACCAGACAACAACAGCCAAAATCGCTAACAATAGTTGTAGAACACGCTTAGCTTTACGGTCAAATAAGGCGTCTATACGCGCTTTCAGATCGTGACAATATTGCAATAAAGGGCTCGTTTTTTGCGCCCAATGAAATAAAGTTGACGTCGCTTTACTATCCGCACTATTCACTGCTGATATTGAACTTAACCGACGCTTTAATACCTGTCGTTGGCGCTGATACTGTAAGGCTTTGTAACTACTAAACACAAACATAATCAATAACAACAGGCCTGTCACCATGACTGACATCATCGTACTCCCATGGCTTGTTTCAACTGAGATTCAAGTTGGTAGTAACGCGCCTTTTCACTAAATCGCGGCAATATTTTAGTGGATAAAAACTCGCCAACAAGATCGCCATTAACGCCCATTTGCTGATAATCAAAATGGAACAAATCATGAGTAAGATATTGATCGCCTTCAAGGCCGACTACTTCGGTAATATTAACCACTCGACGTTTACCGTCTCGCATACGCTCCACTTGCACAACAACATCCAAGGTGCTGGCTATCTGGCGGCGTAAAGCAGACACAGGTAAATTAACCTCTGCCATTAACAACATGTTTTCTAAACGGATTAACGCATCGTGCGGTGTATTGGCATGCAGCGTTGACATAGAACCATCATGGCCAGTATTCATCGCCTGCATCATATCAAACGCTTCAGCGCCACGGACTTCACCTAAAATAATTCGGTCAGGACGCATCCGCAATGCATTACGTAACAATTCACGTTGGCCAATGGCTGCAGCGCCTTCGATATTCGCAGGTCTTGTTTCAATGCTCACCACATGTGGTTGCTGTAATTTTAATTCTGCAGCATCTTCAATCGTAATAATGCGTTCATCAGGTGAAATACCAAACGACAACGCATTCAGTAATGTTGTTTTACCTGCACCGGTACCACCCGAAATCAGAACATTAACTCGGGAACGAGCAATAATATTCAGCACACTCGCCATATCAGACGACATGGCACCGAGCGCTGCAAGTTGCTGCAAGCTATGTTTTTGCTCATTAAATTTACGGATAGAAATACACGTACCATTTAATGCCAATGGTGGAATAAGCACATTCACACGGCTGCCGTTAGGTAAACGCGCATCAACCATCGGCGTTGTTTCATCAACACGGCGACCTATACGGCTCACTATTCGGCGCGCTAAATTCAATACATGCTCTTCATCGCGAAAATGAACATCTGCGCGTTTGACCTTACCGCGATATTCAACGAATACCTCTCTATGACCATTAACCATGATGTCTGTTATCTCAGGATCATCCATTAACACTTGTAAAGGACCCAACCCCAGCATTTCATCAACAAGGCGCTGGCTGATATTACGCTGTTCAGTACCCCCAATTGGAAATTGCTGGCGAGCAGCAATATCACCGACGGCTTCAAACGTGCGTACTTCAAGTTCTTCAGGCGTCAGCGTGACAACGACTGCAGGAGCAATGATCGCCATTATTTCTTGTTGGATTACACGAAAACGTTGCTCTTCAACATTACTACTCGGTGTTACGTCCGCAACATCTGTGGATACAGATAATGTCAGCAATGACTCAGCTGGCGTCAGTGTTACTGTATTAGTTCCAAACATCACGCCCCCTTACGCCAGCGAAACACACTAGACTTTGATTCTTTTGATTCACCGTTAATAACAGCAACCAGTTTTTTCAATGCTTTTGCACTGCGGCTTTTTTGATTAATAGCCAATAAGCCGAGCGCATTACCTGTCCGCATATCCTCTGGAGAATACGGGATTTCAACATCCAATTTACGGTTTAAAGTCGCCGCAACATCATTAGCCGTAATTAAAGATTGTGCTTCGGGTTTCGTGTGATTAAGTACCACTATCGTGCGAGTCGCTAATGAGCCCGTCGATGCTAATTTCGTCAATAATTGATTGCTACTGCGGATCGATGCCAATGTTGGTTCAACAATCACCACACGAATATCACTGCGATTTAACGTTTCAAAGCCCACTTTATCGCGTAAGCAGAATGCAGGAATATCCCAAATAACATGGTTTGCTTGTTCTAGGCAAAAGTCAGATACTTTATCCATACTTGCAACATCTGGCCAAAAATGCAGTTCAAAGCCAGATGCATAACCGGTAAATAGATATAAATCATCATTAACCTTAACCCCGCTACGTTGATAGATAACAGGCTCTAAGCGGTCTGGGAATTGCAGCATTTCTAGCAATGCGTTGTTCGCTTGTACACTGAATTGTAAGTCTAAATCACCAGTCAAAAAATCAAGGTCTGCACAAGCGACACTGCTCTGACTCCGTTGAGATAAACCCCAAGCAATATTGGCGATTAACGAGGTAGTACCAGCGCCACCTTTGGCACTCACGACTGCGATCTTATTACGTTTTACATCACTATTCGCGATTGGATTAGACGCTTGCATAATTACAGCCCTCCTAAGCTAGACGAAATACTACTGCTGTTATTTTTATCTGCTTGTTCGCTATTGCTGGTCGTTGGCTGATAATAAGTATCCACTCTTGATACAGCTTTACGGCCCTCTGTTGCATCGAGCGTACGCCCAACAGCAAGGTCTCTTGGTGTTGCAACCATTTGCGCTAAAGCGCTAGCATTAGCGCAACCAAAGTTAGGACTCGATTTGAATTCATTTAACACACTGTGTTTCTGCTTCCCTGCAACACAATGCGGTACAAGGCTACGATAAGATTCAACGAATAGGGCTACATCAGCGACCGTCGATGTTTCACCCGCTTCGCTCGTTACCTGAGATGGATATACACCAGCCTGTTTTAACAATGCCGTTAATGCAGGTACCGCACTAGCGCCTTTGTTGCTATAAGTGGCTATTTTTATTCGTAACGCTGACAAATCACCACGTTGATAAATAAATTCATTCAACGCGGCTTGATCACTTTGTGATAATCCCTTTTGATCCAGTTGTAACGCTATTTTGTGCGTAACCGCTTCTACTTGAACTTCTGGTTGACGCTGTACAGAATCAATTGCACAAGCACTCAACAAACCACACATTATTAATATCGAAAATATCCGCATAACTACCTCAGTAATAAAATCCGTTATCGCCAAGCAGTCGCGGTTGGCGATTGTCAGTACGATCTTCATTGGCTGTTGAACTTGTTGTTTGTTTTTCTATTGGCCACGCTAATAACCGTTCAACATCACTCATCGGGATCAAACCATCTGTTGGCAACGCGAATGTGTCAGAACGAGTCGGTTGCACTAAATAAGCCGTCGCAATAATAATGAGTTCCGTTTCTTCACGTTGAAATTCAGTTGAACGGAATAGCGCGCCAAGTACTGGAATATCACCCAACAATGGCATTTTTTGTAACTGCTCAATATCTTTTGATTGCAATAACCCACCCAATGCAAAGCTTTGACCACTGGCCAGTTCTACCGTCGTGGCAGCGCGGCGCGTCACAAACGTAGGGAATGAAGAACTACCTCCCTGTCCGCCAATTTGCACGCTTGTTTCCGAAGAGACAGTGCTTACTTCAGAAAATACTTGCAGGCTAATTTGGTTAGCACTTAATACCGTCGGTTTAAAATCAAGCTTCACACCAAACTGTTTATACTCAACAGACGCAGTGTCGTTATAAACCAAAGGTAGTGGGATCTCGCCACCAACAAGAAACGAAGCTTCTTCACCACTCATCGCAGTTAAATTAGGTTCTGCGAGTACTGACATCATGCCGTTAGTTGCCAATGCATCAACAATTACCGACAAGTCAGCCCAACCTGCAGGGTTAACCCCCCCAAGTTTGCCACCGTAATTATCTAAAAAGGCAAATGTACCAGTACCAAAACCTTGTGAACCCCATTTAATGCCCAGTTTGTTAGACACTTTACGAGAGACCTCGGCAATACGAATACGTAAATTAACTTGATTTGGCATGGTGACTTGTAATTGATTGATCAATTCATCGTCATCCGTCTTAGCGACTGGTGCGGCAGCAGGTGCGCCAGCTTCCGCGCTAGCACCTTGTTGAATCTCACTTGATTTTGCTAATGCAGAGACATAACCTTCAGATAAACGAACTATCTTTTCCGCCATGCTGGCTGTCGGTACTTGCCCTTTTAAAAACAACTTACCGGCGGTTGATTCGGCGTTAAATAATGCATCAGGAAATTCATTATGAATTAGATCGTTAAGCTCTATGACATTATGATTTACCTTCACTGTCGCTGAATAAATAACGTTTTCTTTAGCATCCAGTACATACAAAGATGTACTCCCTGTTTTTTTACCGAACACCATGATCTTGGTATTGGTTAAAGTTTGGTAATCGGCAATACCACTACTCGCGATGAAAATAGACTTAGCAGTACTTGGCAGCACCACTAATCGCGCTTTGTTTAATACCACATCTAAAGTCTGCGCTTGTAATACTGTGCTCAGTAGTAATAACGACAATGCGCTCACTAATTGTTTAATCATTTTCGTTTCCAGCATTATTCATCACTCGTTTTTCTTTAGCGCGAAATTCAACTAAACCTATATCCGGTTGGACTTGTTTAATTGCAGGTAAAATATCATCGACATTGATAGCTGCGATTGCTGCATTATCTGTATCTAAGTTGTTTTTACTGCGTAAGACCATCGACAATGTACCCAGTTGATTTGCTAACGTAATTTGATTTGCTTGTGTCGGTGAAACTTCTAGCGTCACGGTACTATTATCTGGAAGTACGCCTTTATTGTTTTTTTGCTTTTCCATATAACGCGTAAGCAGTAAGGCATCATTAAATGCCAACACTCGGACCTTCTGCGCGATAGTTTTAACGTATAAACTTTGGGTTTCATTACCACGAGAACGAAGTTCTTGCTCTTTTGATGCCAGCAGTAATACATCAACATGATCACCAGGACCAATTAAGCCAGAGTTAGCCGTTACTTGATCAACAGGTACTGAAACTGCACGATAACCGGGACGTAACATCACCGACAAAAAACCACCTTGTTCAGGTTTCAAAAAATCTGACGGGCTTAATATTTGTCCTGCGACAAAATCATCCGCAGCTACGGTATTTTTTAATGTCGACATTAAAAATGTGGCTTTATCAATAAAATCGATACGGGCACTAAGATCCTGTTCATTGACCGTTTTCCAGGCAAATAACGAGGCGCTATAAGGACGACCAATAGCGATATTTTGCGTGGTAACAAGTACTTCATAATTCTTAACTACATCCTGTTTAGACGTGCTTTTTACTGGCGCCGACAAGCTGAAAAATAGCCAAATCAACCCAAGTAAAGACGTACAAACAGACAGATAAACTAAACGTTTTGCATGCATAATTGTTACTTCTATTAATACGGCCGAAACCGTATATTCTCAGAGTTAATGTTTATTATTTATCAGCTTTGACTGTATCCAGCTTTTCAATGACAGACTCATAGGTCTGCTCAATCGCATTCGAAAGCTTGCCGTCAGAACCAAGAAATTGCAGCATAAGAAGTGACATTGCAGCCGCTAAAATTGCGTATTCAATTGCTGCAGCACCACGTTGTTTTTGTTTGTTGTTTTTCATTTTTGTCTCTCTTATTTTTATAGTTAGGTTTGGCAACCAAATCATAGGTTGCCAATTTTAAATTGATTACCTTGTTATTATTCAGACGTGGTCAGACGATATGTATTCCCCGTGCTCCAACTGTTTATTTTTTTATCAACATCGGAGGTCGTTTCAGTGCGCATGTTGTAGCATTTTTGACGACCCCATTGAGCGTCATCAGCACTAACATAACAAAGTGCTGAACCCGATTTATCGACATCGTTAAAACGGAACACAGTACTATCAACTGGACTTAGACCCTGTAACTCAGCCAAGCTTGGTACACGCCAATTACTCTTATTACATAAATGTTCATTATTCATTCGTTCCACTTCAGCTAATACCGTATCAGCTTCAGAACTTGAATTACCATAACCTTTAGTTCGTACCCCAGCGTTAGCGGTATCAAATAACTGCCATGTTTGTTTTGATTCTGCTTGGTAAGCGCATACAGCCGCATCAACATCAGTAGTAATGTCACCTGCACTATTAAGGAGTTGATATGAAAGCTTAATTTCACTAACTAAACGGCTCAGTATTACTTTGTCCTCATCACCCTGTTTTGATGCCGAGCTACTCGTCGCAGACTTATTTTTGGTTTTATAGTGGTAAATTTTTGCATTTTTATTAACATCGTCAGCAGTCCAATACCAAAATACGGTTCCGCCACCAGTGTAATAAGCAATGTCATATTCAGGTTTAAACGCAAAATGATGCAGGAAAACATCAACATCGATAGTCTTACTACTATTAATCACACCTGTTTCTAATGACGTTAACTGATTTGTTCTTGGTAATGACCAATCACTGCGGCCACAAAACTCTGCATTATTTTTCAGCTCAATAAGACCACCAGCCCCCATCACACTTGCAATACCGGAACTTGAAGCATCAAAGGCTAAATCATCTGCACCCTTTGGTAGCCCATCTTTAAGTAATGTCCAAATGCGTTGACGAGCAAGATCGCGATTATCCATCACACAGCGCCAGCCTTGCGCATAAGTTGTAGCACTTGGTAAATAACCACCATTGATGTCTAACTTGATAAAATGAGTACCAATGACAGCATCCGCAGCTGCGACTTTATAGCCTTCGGTTGAGGCTCGCTTTAATCCTTTAACAGCATGTTCAGTAAGGACGTCCACATCAGCAGTGGTTGGTAAATTACTAAACATAATTAACAACTTATCTAGCGCTGATATTAATGCGCTATTATTGACTGTCGGCAATTCAGTAATGGCCATGTTTAGGTCGGTGGTGATCTTAATATTTGCATTGAGAAAATCAGTTATTGCAGCCGCTGCAGCAAATAAATCTAAACTCTTGGCATGAATATCAGCGCCCACGGTTGCGTTTGATAACGTATCTTTAGCGCTATTTGCTGTGGTATTTTGATCCGTTAACTTAATCAGCGCAGTTAACGCGGGGGTCACTGTTAATGCAGATTTGAATGAAGTATGTAGCGAGGTTAGGTTAATAAAATCAACTTTAATCGCAGCTATATTGTTATTGATCGTCGTTTTAAGTGCTTTATCAACACTACTATCGCTTTCGAGCATAGTTGAGTAAAGTGTCAATGAGTTAATTTTCTCCTGGTATTCCGTTAACGCCAACGCGAGGGAATCAAATGCTGTTTTAGCTTCTGTTTCAGCGGTTGTAACATTAGATAATAATGGCGTCAAAGGTTGACCCGCTAACGAGTCTATATTGCTGATAACAGCAATTAAATCAGTTGATATTGCTTGCCAATTACTATTCTGCGATGACACTATAACTTTCAGTGCGGCATTCGTAGATGTAGTCTCTGTTAATATTTTCGCTGTATCTGGTAATTCCCATTTTAGAATCACTCTCGTACTATATGAAGCGCTAACCTCTTGACCTGCACTAATTGCTTTCAGTGCTTCAATACCATTAACCGTTTCAGATGCCCAATGTTTATAATAGCTGTCGCTAGTCACTAAATAACTCTTGAAAGTTCCTGCGATATAGCTCGAATCAACTAAGGTTTTAGCTTTCATTTCTGTCGAACCTAATAACTGCCAGTTTGGCATGTCACAAAATTCTGTATTTAATAATTCAGGCACTTTATCTGCGCTAGAACTGCCACCAGCATAAGCCCAAAATTGTGGGTTTTCGCCATTAACATCGTATTCAATATAGCAACCATCATCTTCAGCCTTCTCCCAAGAAGAATCATAAGAGGAGAGTTTTTTTGGTTGATTCCACGATTCCATTGAAACAACACGTGTTACATAAAAATCAGCACTTGCACCTGTAGCAAAAAGTGTCTGCCCAGTTGGATTAATTTGATTCGCAATCGCGTTTTTCTTAACACGCACACCGACCTTGTTTTTAGCATAAGCTTTTGCGCCAATATGTTGCGGTCGACTCGTTACAGCCTGCCAAGTCATACCGCCATCATTGGTAAATTCATAATACTCAGGCTCATCATAATCCGCGCCAGTATTACTATTTGTTACCCACTCCCAGCTAAAGCCATTCGTTTTAATTTCTTTCTGCCAATTTGTGCTGCCAATATATTTGTTCACAATAACCGGCAACGTCGGTGCCGCTATTACAACAGCTACCCCCGATGTAAAAGCTTGCGTACTGATTAATACCGAGCCTGCAACAGTGCCACTAGCAACATTTTCTTTAACGCGCACTTGTACATGGCCAACATCAATATCCACATCACCAACTGAAAGTGGTTTATTGGTTGCCGTAATCCAACTTACACCACCAGTGAGTGAATATTCATATTCACTCACGGTGCTAAAACCACTAACAAGATCCCAATCAAAGGTATTTAAACTGTCATTTTGCACAGGATTCGTTGGCGATTTTGGTCGGTTGACCGATGAATTAGCAGTATAAATAGCGGCATTAACCAGTACGTCACTCGCAGCTCGGTTACTACTTGAGTCTGCTTTGACACGAATTTGAATATCGCCCACAGCATAAACACCATCAACAACCAGTTGATGCGGATTACCGTTAACAGCCATCCATGGTTGATTGGGAATTTTAATTTCATAAAATTGTTTATCACTAAAATTATGACTCCAAGACCAACCAAACTGGTCAAGGTCATCATTCACGATAGGTCCAGCAGGAGCATCAGGTTTAATAGTGGTTTGCGTCGAATTGGTTGACTTTTGATCTGGGCTTGCTTCATTACAACCCGTTAACAACGAACCTGATATCACTGTCAACGCGAGCAGTGATTTGTTTACTCCTAACAACATTTTCCTATCCCTTTGTATAATTATAAATAACTTTATGAAAACTATAGTCAAACATAAATTTTCGCATATACTAACGATAATGAGAGTGATTATCAATTGTATTCGATCATATATTTTATTAATCATCTTTATTTACATCTAAACAACTGGCTTACATAAGGTATCCGGTATAAAACTTCAACCAACAAAGTGTTATCTATATGAATGGACAATTTAAACTATCTAAAATAGCGGTTATTCTAGCGGGGTGTAGTCTCGTAGTTAGCTGTGGCGGCGAAGAAAGCAGTACGACAAAATCCGATCTCTATGACTACAGTAAGCAATCAATTTGCGTAGACACAGATCGTAATTATACTTGTGCAGCTGGAGAGCAAAAAGTATCAACGCTATGGAGTGTTGCGAGTGATAACACAGCTCCCTTTCTTATCGAGAATGGGGATTATGTACTTACTGCGCCAGCAAGTGCGAATGTAGTCAGTCCATTTACGACATTGATTCAAAATGAAATTTTATTTAATCCTCAATTTTCTGGTAGCGTTACGCAAGTGCAAGCACAAGCACAAACGTATTTGCAGCAACTATTTGGTGACCTGTATAACATTGACTTTAATAAACTAAATACCGAGCATGGACCAAAAGAAGCAACTAACTTGTTACTCGCCTCTTTTAAGTATGCTTTATCGTTGAAGGGGGATTCTAAAGCGCTAAAGATCTCTGCAGCTGTCGATAAAATGGTGAGTACCAGTAACTTTGATATCACGGGTACTTTACTGCAATCTGACTTAGATAGTACCTATGTGAACTTAAATAAGCGCTATCTTATCCCAGGTTCTTACCCAATGCGCACGCTATCCAGTAGTAGTGCAATCACGATAAATGAAAACACAGGTATGCTTCTGGCCCTTACCTATGATAATAAACTACTACAAATCGATACCGCCACAGGATTAAACAACATATTTACTCCCGCAACTACAACGCAAGCAGCGCCAACGATGAGTACATATGATGACCATGATGACCACGATGACCACGATGGAGACGATTGTGATGATGATTACGGTTCCCTTTTCGGCGATGACTGTAATGACGGCGGTACTACCCAGCCAGCATCAAGAATTTTATCAGCCACTCAAGGTGAGCATAATAAAAATGCTTATTTGATTTATCAGCCGACTATTTACGGTGATAACAGCATGAGTTATACGTGCAACAGTACGGGTAACAATGGTATTTTCTTAACCGAATTAGGTAAAAACGGTCAAGCATCTCCTTTGTCTTCAGCACCGAAAATTAGTACCTATAGCCGTGCTTCCGGCGGTTCTAAGCCCCCTGTCGTCGTGCCCGTATTACCTGTTTCATCCGCAAGTTGCAAAAACAACCATATCAGCGAGTTAATCGTCTCTCTTAACCACAACACAGCCGCCGCTGTATTTAACAAAGGTTATGGCCAAGGTTCTGAATTAAAACAATTATCTAGTGATACTTTAAAGCCGACAGGAAACAGTTATGACCTATCTTCAGCGCAACCAGCACTTATATTAAGTAAGGAACAAAAATCATTATTCGTGCTACAAAACGCGGGCACACCCGCGGTTGTGATTAACGCTCAAACCTTGAAATTACAAAGTGAAATAATAAAAAGTGACATAGATAAGGCCGCATTCGTCAACAATGATAAACAACTGATCGTCAGCGATAAAACCAATACGCTCAGCTGGATTAATACTGCCCAAGGTTCATCTATCGCAACATTAGCATTACCTGAAAAAGTCATTAAACTCACTTCCGATACGACGGGTAAACTGAGTGCAGCATTAACGAATGAGAATCTATATCTAATTGATAATGAAAAAAAATCGATTATCTACTCGCAAGCTTATAGCCAGCGTAACGTGTACGGTATGAGCATGCTCAGTAATCGTATTATCATTAGTCGTTCGGGCGCAATTGATTATATTCAATTTGATAATTTGGCCGGTACACCTATCAAGATTGCCAAGCAGATGTTATCTAAAGACTTGCTAAAAAATTGGTCAAAAAAGTCTGGCGCTTCATTAACCGATATGACACTTGCAGAACTGCTAAAAGATATCGGCGAAGACGATGTCATTAGCCAGCAATTTAGCGATATCGACCTACTATGGAGACCAGCAAGTGCTACTAATATTGAAAGCGTTAAAGAGGTGATCATAACGGGGGAATATCGCGGCCAACGCATTAGCGTATCTAAAATGCTATAACAGCAACTGATTACGATTAACTAACGAGTCCACTTAACATCGCCGACAGACGTTCAATTTTGATATTGGATAACTGTCGGTAATCAAAATAAGGACACACGACTAAACGGTGCTTTACATCAATTGCAAACTCATCATCTAACCAAATTAAATTAGCCTGTAATTTACCTGCTGCTAGTAGGTTTTTAGCATAAGTACGGCCGCATATAATATGAATAGTCTGGGTATTACTATCGAGTTCAGGCGGGCTAAATAACAAAGCTGTTGCACTACCTGCTTGGAGTAAATAACCATCACGATATTGCTGCCAAGTCGGGGCTTTTTGTGCAAAGTAAAAGTCTGTGGGGTTTAATGCATACAACAATTTAGCATAAACATTAAATACTTTACGCCAGCCATTGCCACATGCTTGGCCAATAGCATTAACTTCACCACTGACAAGTGAATTAACGCTGCTTATGCCTTGGTATTCCAACATGTTAGGCGTATTTGCCAAATACACCGCAAATGTAAAGTTAGCACAACCAAGTCCTTTGTTTGTCATCAACCAATACGCCTATATTATTAAAAAGATGCGTATTATACATTGCTATAAGATCACGTGCCAGCGAGCCTAGTCTGCTGGTTATTTCAATAGACTGACTTTGATATCAGCTAATTCATTTTTGAACGATTCGAACACAATATCCTTGGTATAGATAACATATAATTCATTCACAATTCTAGCCAAAGGTAAATCCTCTAAGCTATCAGTATAAAATCGTAACCAGCTGAATTTAATGTTATTAGCTTCCATATCGTTAACCACAGCGATCTTTTTAGCTTCACCAAGAAGTTCTATATAATGCCCATCAGATAAATTCGAAAATAGAACATGATCAAATTTATCAAGAAAGGGTAAGCACTTCCCATAAATGTCAGGCGCTGCAGACGCAATAATGTTTATTCCAGGCTGTTCTAAATGCTTTAATACACGTTTATTGGTAAATAAACATAAATACCTAGAAAAGATAAATCCAGCGAGGCTCCAGTATTTACTTTTCGATTGGATGATTGTTAATCTTTTTTTAAATTCGAACCTACCTACAAGACCAATGCATCGATAATAATACAGTCTGAAAATAGGTAGGAAAGTAAACAAATTAAAAGGTAACAAAATAAATGTAAATATAACCCAATGTTTAAAAGAATTAACTCTTATTAAGGTTAAGTCGAGATCATAAATTGATACCATTTATCTTGCATCCAAAGCCCATGGACATCTTAATAGTATTTTGGAGTACAACGTGAAATCCGCGTTATGAATAGGGTTGGTAAAGGTCGTCGTCAATACTGCAGACTTCACATCACAGCTATCGTTAATATCTGAAATGAAATCAAACACGTCTAACATCGTATTTCCGCTATCGACTGCATCATCGACAATCAGCACTTTACAACCTGGTTTTTTTAAACAAGAAACATCGCCAGAAATAAGTTTCACATCCGAAGCACACCTTTTCACTTCGTTATTTTTAAATTTCTTCTCTTGATAATAGACTTCAAGACTTCGTAATGAATTTAATGAAAACAGGGGTAAGTATTTCAACATATTAAGTATTTTCAATTTTTCTTTTTTCTTTGTTGCCGGTCTTTGTCTTTTTACGATTAATTGATTAAAACTTGCGAATGAACTTTTAGCCTCAACAACATATTTACCACCAGTCGCCACTCCGATAACGACGTCAGGGCGGAAATCACGCAGGGCTAAACTCGCTAAATTGTCACACTTCTGTACAAAATCATCGCCGATTAATGTTAATACTTTCATTTATACCTCTCTACGAATATTTAAATAAACGTGTTAAATAACCCAACAATTATTACATTGGGAAAATGAAATATTAAAAATATAAGGATCAAACAGAATAGAGGCGTGCTTATTTATAAAAATACACACAGGCCATCACTTATATTAATGCCATTTGATTTATACTAATTCGCCTGTAGCATAACTATAGACTAACTATTTATTTTGGAGACGTTCATGCTAAAACTAACGCGTAAAACAGAATTAAACAGATGATTAACAGGAGATAAAAAACAATAATAAAATCACGTTTACACTAAACCTTATAACTAACCACGCGCTTAATCTGGTCACGACACTACTTTAACTAGCGTCTGAATAACTGGCTATGAGTCGTCATCGTAAGCAATTATGAACAACCGTTTATGAATGACTATATTCCTTTATAAAATTAACCCAGATCAATAAAGCCTCTGTTATACCGGCGTTTCAACAGTCTTCCATTTACAGCTGCCAGCTCACGATGTAAAAATCACATCACTCTCGGTATTAAGGCTTTATTATGCAAACAACTCTCGACCAGGCGATGTTACAAATTGCACTTGACCTCAATTTAAACTTGCCTTCAGGCCATCACTACCAACGTTTGATGCAGTCATTACAGTCTGTTTTACCTTGCGATGCGAGTGCGTTGTTTATTCTTGATGATTCAGGTCTGTTGTCTGCTGCTGCCGTTAATGGGTTGTCTGATGAAGTGTTAGGCCAAAAATTTGATCCAATGCAACACCCTCGCCTACACGCTATTCTAGCCACTCGTGAGCCAGTACGATTTCCAGCGAGTTCGACCTTACCTGACCCATTTGATGGTTTATTAAAAAGCGATCCAAACCGCTCGATAGATGTGCATGACTGCATGGGTTGTAGCTTATATGTTGAAGATCATTTAGTCGGGCTCATTACCCTTGATGCTATGCAGGTCGGGGCTTTCAAGCGTATTGATGATATTACCGTCGCAACCTTTGCTGCATTAGCCGCAGCAACAATAAGAAACGTTAATCAAGTTGAAGCATTACAAAAAAGCCACCAACAACAACAGAATATGAATCAAGTTCTGATCCAAGAAGCACGTAATAAAGGCGGTGAATTAGTTGGCATTAGCCCGGAAATACAAACCCTGCGTAACAATATCAATATGGTCGCTTATTCCGATTACGCAGTGCTCATCAGTGGTGAGACAGGCACAGGTAAAGAATTAGTTGCCCACGCGGTACATTCACAATCCTCACGTGCAACCAAGCCGATGATTTACGTAAACTGCGCCGCTTTGCCAGAATCACTGGCTGAAAGCGAACTATTCGGTCATATCAAAGGGGCATTTACAGGGGCGACCAGTAACCGCGCAGGTAAATTTGAGTTAGCCGATGGCGGTACCATTTTCTTAGATGAAATTGGCGAGTTACCGCTATTAATGCAAGCGAAATTACTGCGTGTTATTCAACAAGGCGAAGTACAGCGTGTTGGCGCCGATAAGAACCTAATGATAAATGTCCGTATTATCGCTGCAACTAACCGTGAATTAACTGAAGAAGTCGCAGCGGGACGCTTTCGAAGTGATCTATTTCACCGTTTAAATGTGTTTCCAATTAAGGTACCACCACTACGTCATCGACAAGGTGATATTGCAGTATTATCTGGTCACATACTCGACCGTGTACGCAGCCAATTCAATGTGGCTAAATTGCAATTGCACCCACAAGCATTAACAGCACTTAACCATTACAGCTGGCCTGGTAATGTGCGTGAATTAGAACATACCTTGATGCGTGCCGGACTCCGTGCGATCCAGGCACAGAAAAGCTTGATCTTACAGCAACACTTATCCGATGAAGTGAGCAACACTTACACCTATTCAGCAGAAGGTTATATCGATGCAGATACCTATACCGATAAAAACAGAGCTACCGATGACTTACCGACAACATCATTTGAGCTGCGTAGCGCAGTCGAAAGCTATCAAACCAAACTGATCTCTCACGCCCTACAGCAATCTAACTTTGTGTGGGCGCAAGCGGCTGAGTTTTTACAGATGGATCGCGGTAATTTATACAAAATGGGTAAAAAACTCGGTATTGAGCCAAAAACATTACGTGCTGCAGAACTCGTTTAAGATAATCATACATACGGTTGATGTACAAATCACATCAGCCGTGTTGTTATAACCACATCAAGACATCCTTCATAAAAATACAATAACCATACATATCAACAAGATAAAAGTTGGCACGTTAGCTGCAGTATAGATTATGAGATCATCGTTAATTCGATATCAATCATATAATTATAATGGAGTCTTAAATGTTCTGTATTCAATGTGAGCAAACTGTTCAAACACCAACGGCTAAAGGCTGTTCTTATACTCAAGGTATGTGTGGTAAAACGGCTGATGTTTCAGACCTACAAGACATATTAGTATTTAATCTTCAAGGTGTGTCTTTCTGGGCAGAGCTAGCGCGTAAATATGACATCATCGACGCTGAAATTGATGCTTGGGCACCACGTGCATTCTTCTCTACTTTAACTAACGTTAACTTTGTACCAGAGCGTATTACTGAATACACTGAAATTGCTGAACGTTACAAGATCCAATTAAGCACACAAGTAATGGCAGCCGCTGCAGCAGCCGGTGACACATTACCTGCATTGTCGCCTGCAGCGCAGTTTGTATTACCAAGCACAGCTGAAGAAATCATGAATTTCGCACCTGAAGCAGCGGTTAACCGTGGTCATGAAGAGTTACACGAAGACATCATTGGTCTACGTTTATTATGCTTATACGGCCTTAAAGGTGCAGCAGCCTACATGGAACATGCTCATGTTCTTGGTCAAAGTGAAGAGTCTATCTGCGCTGAATACCATCAAATAATGGCCTTCTTAGGTACTGAACCGACAGATGCGAATGCGCTGCTTGAAACATCAATGCAAATTGGTTTGTTAAACTACCGCATCATGGAAATTCTAGACCGTGGTGAAACCAATACCTTTGGTCACCCACAACCAACACAAGTAAATGTAAAACCAATTGCGGGTAAATGTATTCTTGTTTCGGGTCATGACTTACATGATTTAGAAAAAATTCTGCAACAGACTGAAGGTAAAGGTATCAACGTTTACACCAATGGTGAAATGTTACCTGCACACGGTTATCCTGAACTAAACAAATACCCACACTTAGTTGGTAACTTCGGTAGCGCTTGGCAGAATCAGCAAAAAGAATTTGCTAACTTCCCTGGCGCAATTGTGATGACATCTAACTGTCTAATCAATCCAAACGTAGGTCAATACGCAGACCGTCTATTTACCCGTAGCATTGTGGGTTGGCCTGGTGTTGTACACGTCGAAGGCGATGATTTCTCGCAAGTTATCGAATGTGCATTAGCACAAGACGGTATCGCGCACACAGAAATCGAACACATGATCACGGTTGGTTTTGGTCGTAACGCGCTAATGGAAGCTGCTCCTGCAGTTATCAAAGAAGTTAAAGCGGGTAACATCAAACACTTCTTCCTAATCGGTGGCTGTGATGGTGATAAAGAAGAGCGTAGCTACTTCACAGACATCGCTGTTAATACGCCTGAAGATTCAGTAGTACTTACGCTGGCTTGTGGTAAATACCGTTTCAATAAGAAAGAGTTTGGCGATATCAATGGTATCCCACGTCTATTAGATGTTGGCCAATGTAATGATACTTATTCTGCCATTCAATTAGTGTTAGCACTGGCTGAAGAGTTTGATTGTGGTGTGAATGAATTACCGTTAAGCATTGTTTTATCTTGGTTCGAGCAAAAAGCAATTGTGGTGTTATTAACGCTATTCGCTTTAGGTATCAAAGGTATTTATACCGGTCCTACTGCTCCCGCGTTCTTAACTGACAACTTGATTAAAGCGCTACAAGATAACTTTGATATGCGCAGTGTTGGTAACGTTGAAACTGACTTAGCGACTATGCTTTCAGGTCAATAATACTAACGAGTAACACTTGTTGATCAATGCGGTGATATTCCGACATGCCGCATTGATTAAAAGCGTTCTATACACCGTAACCCTACCCCCATATTCAAACCTTTAATTATTACAGCCATAGGTGCAACTCATGTCTTCTTCAAAAACACCTTCATCGACGCTTACTCCCCCTGCACTTAAGCCTCTTAAATTAAACAGTGCTGGATTAGGTCAATCAACGACGGGTAAAGAAAAACCTGCGCCTGTAAGCAGTAAGCTGCAAGCTCCTAAGCTTAACTTTGCTCTTGGTGGCAGTAAGTCGACGGGTTCTTCAAAGCTAGCAACACCAAAGCTGAGTTTTTCGCTAGGTGAAACAGCTGTAAAATCTGTTGTGAAAACGGTTGTGAAAAAACACCTAAAACCAACAACTTGGTCACCGACTACAACGTCATTAGTATTGGTTAAGCGTGAATTGGAAACCCATGATTCAATGAGCTTTACTTTTGCGGCAGCAGACCAAACTTTATTTGATTTTAAACCCGGTCAATTCGTGACATTAGCGATAGAAATCGAGGGTAAAACTCACTACCGCGCATATTCAATTAGCTCTGTACCACAACAAAAACAATTACGTTTAACCATTAAGCGTGTACCTGACGGTTTAGTATCGAATTGGTTAGCGGATAACTTAACTATCGGCGATAACTTATCGGCATTAAACATTGCAGGCCAATTCAATAGCAGTGATTGCCAACACAAATCGAAGCTACTACTAGTCAGCGCTGGTTGTGGTATCACTCCTGTTATGTCAATTGCCAAAACATTGTTAGCGCAAGACAGCGATGCAGACATTGAGTTCTTACATTGCGCCCGAGACAAAGACAACGTTATCTTCCATGCTGAAATGCAGACGTTAATTGCTCAACACAACAATTTCAAAGTGCAACTACTGCTAGAAAACAGTGATGGTTTTGCTAACTTCAGTGCTAATGACAATACCACGACTAATAGCCCTGCTTTAGCACATCAAACAGGCATGGTGAGCAAAGACGTTATTCAGCAGTTATATCCAGATTTACAAGATCGTACTATCTTCTTGTGTGGTCCTGTCGGCTTTATGAAAGCAGTAGAAAATATAGCCCAAGAAAGTGACTTTGATATGGCGAACTTCTTCCAAGAGAGCTTTACGCCAGCAGCTGATAACAAGCTGCAAGATAACATCACATCAGGTGCATCAGCAGCCAGTGTGATGCTTTACGTTCCCGACTTTGCGGTAGAGAAAGAAGTTGCTCAAGGTTCATCACTATTAGAGTTATTAGAGAATAATGGCGTACCAATTATCGGCGCTTGCCGCGCGGGTGTTTGCGGATCATGTAAGTGTAAAGTCACTAGCGGTGAAGTGAAGTCCACCAGCAGTGAAACGCTTACCGCAGCAGAAATTGAACAAGGGGTTGTATTAGCCTGTTCAAGTACAGTTGAGGGTGATGTGACTGTAGCACTCAGCTAGTAAAGCTAATATGTAAGAAACAGCATCGAGGTATCGTGAAGTGGCAGGCTTTATCGGTAGCTCGATTTTATGCGCTTCACTATCTCCCAATCTCCATCTCTATTCCTTAATCTCGTCAACCAGATTAACTCTGCTACTCTTAATAGAGACATAGTAGAGGATAAACTCAATGAGTTATAACCATATATTAGTTGCAGTCGATTTAACTAGCCCCAGTGACATAGTCATGAGTAAAGCCGTCACATTAGCAAGAGAGGCTAATGCTAAGCTTTCACTTATTTATGTTAGTGCACATCACTTGAAAGTATCAGGCCCAGGGGACATCCCGTGGTTAGCGTCGCATGAAATAGAAGATACAGACACTGACGAAAAAGAGAAGGAGCAATACCAAACAGAGCTCAGCGCATTAGCCGAACAACTTGATTACCCCGTTGAAAACACGCTGGTTTTAATCGGTGAGTTGGAAGTGAAATTAACAACAGCGATCCATCAATTAGATGCAGATCTATTAGTGTGTGGGCATCATCATGATTTATGGAGTCGTTTATTATCTTCAATACGAAAAATTGCCAACACCGTCGACACTGATTTATTAATTGTTTACCTTGAAACATAATAAGACAGTCGATGACTAGCGTTCACATGATCGCATATGCCTCGTAACTCACTCAGATTAGCGACCAGTGCTTGATAATGTACAAGTCAAGATAATCTGTTAAGCCTGCAACGAGGATATGCTTTCATGTAATTACCTCACTCCTGCTCTGGACGGTATGGTTCTTCGCGCAGTACATGGCTGATTAATAACTTCAGATAAAAGAGTGGCAAAAACCATTCTAATCCTTGTGGTGCAGCAAAGCAGTAAGTAGCCAACATAATGCTCAATGAATATAGCATTAGCGCAACTGGACGTTGCAAATACAGAGGCGTTTTCAAAATAATCACACAAGCGAGCACCATAAAACCACCTGTCATCGCTATCCACATGAGGTCAAATCCCATGAATGCATAACTAAACAGAGATAGCTGCGTAAAGTGAGTCAGAATAAAACTCATATGCTGCTTAAAACCTTGGCCCTCACGATGAAACCAACGCTTCGCACTCGACGTTGCATTCGTGATGATGCCACCAATAATATCAACGGTAAGCAGACCTGCAATTAAGTATTGCGACCAACTCCAACCATATTGGGCAATATACCCATAAGCCACCAGCAAGATACCGGCGCCAAACGGGATATAGAGCTGTAAGTTTTTCTCTGCTTTAGTGGCTCCCGGTCCAATAAGCTTATCAATAACGCCCCAAAACCCAGACCTTGCGGTTGGTACATTCCAATCAATTTTCATATTAAAACCCTTTATATAGACCACCTGGTCTTTTTAAATTAATACACCACCCGACCAATGTAAAGATCTATTTTGTCCAACTGGACTAAATAAGGCTTTGTGTAGTATAGTCAGTAAGGTTACCGTAACCGACTTTAACAAAAGTAATTTAATAAAAATGACAGAGAAAGAATAGATGCCAAAGATCGTAGACCATGACAAAAGACGCAAAGATATAGCGCTACAAGCAACCGAGGTTTTCCTAAAATTCGGCTACAAAAACATTGGCATGAGACAGCTCTGTGAGCAATTAGGCATGAGTAAAAGTGCTGTTTATCATTATTACAAAAGTAAGGATGAACTCTTTAGAGCCGCAACAGAAGCTATTGTGAATTTTGATGCCAACGTATTAGCAGAGCGACCAGAATCATCTGCAGCAAACGATGTACAAAAAATAGAAAACTTCATCTTGATTCTTAATCAGATCGCCCCCCGTTTCTTCCAGGAAATGAAGCTGATTGCCGATTATATCGATACGATTGGAGAAGAGAATACTGCGACCGATTCATGCATGGCGCTTGCCAACCAAAAGTACATGTCAATGCTTGGTAATTATGTATCAGATACACATCAAGTCCCCTTGTATACACTGATTTTAGGGCTATTAAATCATCAAGTGATGATCGGAAAACCACTCGACGAAAACTATGTTATTGAACAATTGAAAAAGGTACTTAATTAACTCAACACCATTTTATGCTGTTCTTTAAGTCAATAACCTTAATCCCCTTCCCCCCATTTATTTGTCATTATTTAAAAATGACTCTTGACCTGTCTAAGGCTTCATAGTTTATAGTCTATCTATCAACGAGGGGAAATCGAATGTATAAAATTTCTGAATTAGCGCAAAAAGTTAACTTAAGCCGTACCACTTTGCTTTATTACGAAAAGCTCGGGCTAATTTCATCTAAACGACAAGCGAATGGCTACCGAAGCTATTCCGAGTTCGATCTCCAACGCGTTAAGCTCTTACAACAATTACAGTCTGGTGGGTTGTCGCTTAAAGAATGCCAAGCATGCCTTGAAGCCAAAATTAATCGTGAACAATTACAGCAGCGACTGCAGACGTTGGATGAAGATATAGCCCAAAAGCAGAAGTCGAGAGAACTGCTTTCATCAATGTTAGGCATGAGTTCAATGCGAGATTGGCACCAAGCGACAGATAAACACGCGCCATCAGCCCACTTAGATTGGTTAATGACGCAGGGATTCAGTGAAAAACAAGCATTGAGGTTAAAATGGCTATCGAAAGATATGAATAATCATGAGCAATATATGCGCGAGTTTGAGTTCATCTTTGATGGATTAGACAGACTCGGTCCAAGCTCTACAGATGATTCAATAAAGGCACTCAGTAGCATCCCAATTAAAGCGGGTGAACTATTAGAAATTGGTTGCGGTAAAGGCGTTACTACAATAGCCCTCGCTGAACATGCCCAGTTTTCTATTACTGGATTGGATAATGATGAATACAACCTGAGTTGCTTAAAAGAACATTTAGCGCAGCAGCTGCCTTTTAAGCCATTATCTTCACGACAATCCTCACAACCACACATAGAACTGATTTGTGCCAGCATGACTGATATGCCTTTTTCAGAACAACAGTTTGACGTTATCTGGTCTGAAGGCAGCGCCTATATCATGGGGATTAAGCAAGCATTGGAAAGCTGGAAACGCTTTATTAAACAAGACGGCTATTTAGTGGTTAGTGATTTAGTTTGGTTAACGGACTCACCTGATGATGAAGTTCAGCAATTCTGGCTAGACGCTTATCCAGACATGGCCACCGTTGCCAACCGACAGCAAATGATCGAAGACGCTGGTTATCAGGTAATTGATAGTTATACCTTGAGCCAAGTCTCTTGGGACAACTACTTACAGCCTTTACAGCAAAAGGTTGCTCAGTTAGCTGACCATGTTTTTGTATCCCCTGCTTTAGAAGATTTACAAAAAGAGTTAACAATCCACAGCAAGTACTTAGGCCAATACGGCTATCAAATGTTTGTACTTAAGATGAGAAACTAAAATGAATATTAATATGAAAATAAGAACAGAAACAACAGCAGATCATAACGTGATAGAAACATTAACTTACCGTGCCTTTGAGAATCACCCACACCATGCTCCTGGCGCAAAACCGACCGAACATCTTATTATTAATACATTACGTGATGCTGGAGTATTGACGGTATCTTTAGTGGCTGAAGATGACACTGGTATTATTGGCCATATCGCACTCTCTCCTGTCGCGATTAATGGTGTTACAACTAATTGGTATGGACTTGGACCTGTCGCCGTTGTTCCAGCGCGCCAAGGTGAAGGGATTGGTCGCCAACTTATCGAAGCCAGTTTAACAAAAATAAAGTCCCAAAATGCAGCTGGTGTCGTCTTACTGGGTGAACCTGAGTATTACGGTCGCTTTGGTTTCGAGACCCATGCAAACTTAACGCTTAAAGGCGTGCCGCCTGAATACTTTATGATTAAGTCATTATCTCATGATGACTGTGCGACGGCAGACAAGGAAATACCTGTGGGTGAAGTCACTTATCATGCGGCATTTAGTTAAGCTTAGATGGTTTATATTAGCCTGTCAGTACAGTTGAGAGGGATATAACTGTAACCACCATGCACAATTAAAGTCTTCATTTTTTAAATGATGACATTCAGATGACAAATAAATAGCTGAAACGTTTATAATCTCCACATGTAATCAATGATCCAGAGACCTTACAACCTCATGAGTGTTAATCCATTTTATCGTCGAATTATTAAGTTAGCATTTTCAACCTTGATTCTATTGTTCTCTGCGATCACTCAAGCCACTGAAGATACTTCAAATTTACAAACTCGTTGGCAGTTATTTTTCCAACAGGCTTCTAACCTGGCTTACGAAACCAAAATCACGCTTGAACAACTTAACCGTTACCCAATTCGGCTGTTACTTAGCAGTAATCAATTCCCCAATTTCGAAGACTATGATTGGACGGATATTCAAGGCCTTTGGCAATTACAGCAGACCTGTAACCTACTCGAAAAAACAACTATTTCAGACATTCAACAACGTCCAAAGTTAGCTCGTGCGATTCAATTTGAAACAGCTCTCTGTAACGATAAAGCGCTAGATGATGATTGGTTTGCTCAAGGCGAGATGTTGCACCCTACTGGCGGCAGTTATGCTGACCACTATTTAAGATCTTTGGATTATGACAAACAAGCTGAATTTATCACAACTCATGATCACAAGCTCACACTATCAAATCCGAGTCATCCTTTACACGAGTTACTCGACCCACTTTCCTCAGAAGGTAGCGATAGACTATTATCAGGATATAGGGCTTACCTCGCTCAGGATGGCAAGCTCTGGCTCAACGGTGAGTTCGGGTTGATGAGTATTAAAGAGCAAGATTGGCGTCAACTATTATCACCATTAGAAATAAATATTGAATCTAAAGCTAACGCGGAGCAAGTGTGTAACATAAGTTACAGTAATTTATGCATTCAACCAATTTCATTCATTAATCGTGGCCTAAAATGGCTAATCGCAATGCTAGCTCTAGTTTCTATCGGTTTTTTCTCTGTAGGCGTAATAAACCATAGAAACGAAGCTAAGGAACGGGAATTTATATTACAATTACTCACACATGAATTGCGCACTCCAATTACCAGTTTAGGCTTTACAGTTGAACTATTTCGCCGTCACTTTGATCAATTTGATAACAAAACTCAACGAATTTTTGGACGCTTACTTGCAGATCACCAACGTTTATCTCAACTCACAGAAACCAGTAAAGGCTTTTTAAGTACTGACCCTCACATTCAGTATCAAAAACAAACCGCTTATCTCTCTGATTGGCTTGACCACTGTTTAGATAAATACAACCTGGATTATAAACTAGACAATGATCAAGAATTAACATTACCTTATTATTGGCTCGGGATCTGCTTAGAAAATTTACTTAAAAATGCCCTGCAGCACGGTAAAGGAGATGTCACTCTATTTGTTTATACCAATCAGTATTTACGCATTGAAGTTATCGACCAAGGGCAATTCCCAAATAGATACCATCGATTAATGAAAAAAATCCGACCTACATACCATCACGATAATATGGGTATGGGCCTCACGATTGTGACACGTTTAATGAAGAAAATGGGTGGCCGATTTGTATATAAACACAATCCAACACGCTGTATCTTGGAGCTACCACTATGACAAAAATCCTTCTTATTGAAGACGATAAATTACTCGGAGAAGGGTTTAGTCAATACCTTACCGAAGAGGGATTCGATTGTCAGTGGCTCTGCGACTGTAACCAAATCAGTAAACATTGGATGCAAGCTGACTTAGTCATTTTAGATAGACAACTACCAGAAGGTGATAGCTTAACTTGGCTACCTCAATGGCTGATGATAAAAGCGATACCTGTTATTATATTAACCGCTAAAATCGACGTTGACCAACGCATAGAAGGCTTAATGGCCGGAGCAAAAGACTACGTACTTAAACCGTTCTCACACCTAGAACTACTCGCACGTATTCATGCTCAGTTACGCCCATTAGGTGAAAGTAAGCTTACCTATCAAAACGTACACATTGATGTATCAAAACGAATAGTCATTAGCGATGGTGAAACGCTAAACTTAAAAGCAAAAGAGTTTCAACTCCTACTTCTATTGGTTCAAAACCAAGGGCGTGTATTTCATCGTGATGAGTTACTTAATAAAGTGTGGGGCTTTCAGACATTTCCATCGACTCGAACAGTCGACAATCATATTCTTCATTTGAGACAAAAATTACCCATGCTGAATATAGAAACACTACGTGGAGTTGGTTACCGACTCATTGGGGCTGTGACATGAAAACAATAAAAAATATTTTGATGCTAGCAAGTACCATCCCCTTTTTTAACCAACAAGCAGTTGCTGGAGATTGGTTTATGCCCACTCCGCTAAAATCAGTTTATTCATCTTTAGTACAAGGCAATATACAACTTGCTTGGCAAGAGATGCAATTGGCTTTAAGCCTGCAACCGGTCGATGAAAAGCATTGGGAAAAAATCAAACAAACGATTATTAGTCGATCTCAATGTGGTCGACAATTAAATGACAATTCCCCCTTTAATGAATATCGCCATATCAGGCTAATGATCCAAAAAAAAACTAATCTAGTTCAACAGAGTTACCAACTTAAAATATCGCTTGATGGCGTAGAAAAGAGTACAGCAGTCTCTTTAGTCGATCAGCAAGGCCGAACATGGATGTCTGATAATACCACTGAACCAAAACTCGGTTATGCGGAAGTCGAAAGTAATGATCTTGTCCACCCACCCTCGCCTGGTTTTTACCAATTAACGATTGAGCAGGCTGTCTACCCTCTCATCTTATCTTCCAACAATGAGCAACCTTGGATAAAAGTAAATCGCAGTAATTCCGTATCACTCATTCATATTCAAACACCAGAAAAACGCATAAGTTGCCAACCAGCGAATACTCATTGGCAATGGTTTGATGAGGAATTTTCAATGATTGGTAACTCACAACAGATCCAATTCAACATCGCTAATTTATCCATAGAGGGAGCAGGAAGTGTTCGCCTTCCATCTCACGCCCCAAATAATGCTAAATGGTTAAGTGCAGTAGTCTCGCAGTCAGAATATCAAGGAGCCGTCAGAGTCGAATACGCTCAACGGTTTACCATTCCAGCGACTCTTATAACTAAATATAAATAAAAGACAAAGGGATGACAAAAGGTAACCAAAGTTAGTCTCTAATGAGCTTATCTTTACAATAACGGATCTACCTTTTGTTATGAATAAACTAATTTCAATTATATTTTTGTTAACCGGGATTGTTCTGCCGTTCTCAGTGGCCAGCACTGAAATGCAGAATAAATCAGCAAATTTTATCACGTTGAAAAATGCCAAACAGTCAATAATGATTGAACCAAGTTCTTTAAAAATTGATTGGTATACCCAAATTACCGATGTGCCGATTACCGAATCAGCTCTTTTAGTTGAAGGTGCTAGCCAACATGCATCTCAGATCATCCAAACCTCAGACACATCCGCGTCTTGGCTGTTAATGCCTAGTAACCTAGTCGTTAACGCTACTTTTGATAAAGCGCTAGAAATCACTTTCGAACTAGTATCTAAAACCCCGATTACGCGTAATAAACCGCAAACACTGAAATGGTTTAATTTGCCTGCCAAGCAAGCTAAGACTTTACTTATGCCATTCAATGAAGGGATGCGCATCCCTACAGACAACACCATGTGGGCGGATTATATGATGAGTGAATACTCAAGTTCAAATACCACCCAAGACCTTAAAATGCCATTTTGGAGTGTTGAATTCACAGATAATAAAAATTTGTTTGTAAGCTACCAATTACTTAATCCTACCAATAATAAGCTCAACTTTTCCATCTCAGAACAAAAATTAGACATGCAAGCATCACATCAATTTACAATGCTAAATCGCCATGAACCATTCGCTGTATTGATATCTTTAGGAAACGACCAATTAAGTGGTGCAAAGAAATATCGCCGATGGCGCAAGCATAATGGCTTTGTAAAGTCACTATCGGAAAAGCTCACTAGACAACCTCTACTCAAACGCTTGATTGGCGCAAGTCATGTCTATTTATTTGGTCGTGATGTACTGGCGTTAGAAGATGTTAAAGACTGGTGGGGACTAAAAGAATGGTACTTTACTCAATCAGACTTAGTACCGAGCAATGATGCAATAAAAATACTATTAAAGCTAAAAAAAGGGACTAATTGGTTAAATCAATACCATCAAAAAGTACTCATTGAGAGTATAAATTTATCTTTAACACAATTAGTTCCTGTACAAAAAACTGGTCAAAATGAAAATAACATAAAAAATCAATTTGAAGCGGCACAAAAAAGAAAAGCCTGGCTACTCGAAAATGCAGAAGACTATCTAATCGATGCCGAATTCTGGGGGCAGGCATTATCAAAAAAAATGATCAACAACTTCGAATCTGCAGGCTTAGAAAAACTTTGGATCGGTTTGGATAATTGGATGCCCGCCTTTTACCAACCCCAAGTAGTAGACCAAGCGAAACGAGCTGGTTACCTCATTGGTACTTACGATTCTTACAACACTGCAATTAGCAAAGGGATAAACGATGCTTGGCTCACAGCCCAACTACCCGATGCTATGCGCAAGCAGTGCGCTATCGAAAAAGCGAACGGACAAAAGAAAAAAGGGTTTCGTGGTCATGGTTTCTATTTAAATCCAGTCTGTAATCGAAGTTATGTAGAACAACGTATTACAGATGTCATTAAATATGGTCGTTTCAATAGCCTTTTTTTGGATGTAGATGCGACTGGAATGACTCGAGAAGATTACTCGAAAAATAACCGTATGAGCGAGACAAAAATGCTTGATGCCTTTAACCAACGTATGGCATGGATAGCATCAAACGAAGACATAGTGTTAGGTTCTGAAGACGGTAATGCACTCACAACGCAAGGTATTGCCTTTGCACATGGTATGGAAACGGTTGGTTTTGGCTGGTCAGACAAAGACATGAAGCATAATCGTAAATCACCTTATTTCCTCGGTGCTTGGTATCCAGATAATAAACCCGATTTTTTCTTCAAAGCCGCGCAAGTGAAACAGCCTTACAAAACGCTATTTTTCTCTCCCCAATATAAGGTGCCACTTTATCAAACCGTATTTCATGATGAAGTCATCAATAGTCACCACTGGCACACCGACAGTTTAAAATTCACCGATGTACAAGTCGAACGAGACTTAACTTCGATGCTCTACAATACACCGGCGATGGTACATTTAAGCCGTGATGAAGCGGACCAAATTGATGCACCACGTATTAAGGCGTTGCAACGCTATCAACAAGGGTTTTTACCTATTCATCAAGTTCTTTGGAACAAAGCCATGATAGATTTTAAATGGCTAGATAAACAAGGGTTATTACAACAAACAACCTTTAATGATGGGAGTCGTATTGTCGCTAACTTCACTCAAAAACCACAACGTTTGACAGATAATAGCGTCATTCAACCTACGTCCATTTTAGCTCGGTTAAGTGACGGGACAGTGGTCAATTGGAAGCCCATATCAGGTAATGTCATTCAGTAACCACACTCATTTTCTATCGGGGCTTACCTTCACTATTAACATCGTTGTAAACTCCGATTAATTCAACATAATCTTATGGCGATGTTGATACGTCTTTGGGCTTAGTCCATAAAAACGTTTGAAGATACGACTGAAATGACTGCTACTGATAAACCCAAGTTCAAAACTCACTTGGGTTATCTGCATCCCCGTCTTAATCAATTCAGCAGCCTTCTTCAAGCGTTGTTGCTGCTGAAAAGCCAACGGCGTACAACCAAAATTGGCTTTAAATTGATTGAAAAACTTAGTTCTGCACATACAC
Source organism: Moritella sp. F3 (assembly GCF_015082335.1). Lineage (NCBI taxonomy): Bacteria > Pseudomonadati > Pseudomonadota > Gammaproteobacteria > Alteromonadales > Moritellaceae > Moritella > Moritella sp. F3. The sequence continues at coordinate 606,171 of NZ_BLRL01000001.1, forward strand.
GCAATACGGCACAACTGCTCTATCTCAATATTCTCGTTTAAGTGCTGCTGAATAAACTCAACCGCCATAGTTAAACCACTGTGATCGGGTTGCTGCTGGCAAAACGACATCATAAAATCACGACTTTGCTGACGTAACAAACGTACCGTCAATTCAGATACCGCTAAATTAATCATGTAACTACGATCAGGATCGTCATCAACGTATAACTCCGTCATGCGCTGCAACAATGCCTGAGTTTGGGCGTTGTGATGTGTATGTAGTAACTGTTGCTGATATCGAACAGGACCAAACTCACTGTGCTTTTCAGCTTGTGCATTCAGGTTATCAGCTATTTTCGCGATACGGTCGGTAGATATTTCAATCGCGAGACAACGAGTTGGTGCAGCTAAACTGGCAATGGGAAAATCAATTTCAACGCTTTGTCTTGGCGCTAATACAAAGGATTCATGGGGTACAAAGTCACTGTCATAGCTGGCATCCTGACTGTGCATGACCTTCTTACCGCTGATCATAGCGCAGAATAACGGATTGTCCGACTTCAACTCCACCCGTTTAGCTTGTTGAAAAGTATCATAAATACTTAACTGAGACTCGGGGCCATCATAACTGGTTTTGTTTTCAACCATCACTTCTGGCTGAAATGCTGGATCAAAATTCGATCCTCTATTAGGCACTATCTGCATCACACACTTCCTTGTTATGGACTGAGAGTCAATTTTTGCGAACTCCCAGCGCAGTTTATGACACACCGTCATGATAACTTCACTCTCTCGCAAAAAACAATAACTAAAGGAAAGAGTTATGATCTATGCAGCACCTGGAACCAAAGATGCACTTATTAATTTTAAGCCACGCTACCAAAACTTCATTGGCGGTCAATGGGTAGAGCCTCAAAATGGCTGCTATTTTGACAATATCAGCCCAATCAATGGCGAAGTCATCTGTCAGATTCCACGTTCAAACTACCTAGATATCGAACTTGCATTGGACGCAGCGCATAAAGCCAAAGATGCTTGGGGCTCAGCGTCAGTAACTGTTCGCTCTAATACCCTACTCAAAATAGCCGACCGTTTAGAACAAAACTTAACTCAACTTGCCATCGCAGAAACCTGGGATAACGGTAAAGCCATTCGTGAAACACTGGCTGCCGACATTCCTTTAGCGGTTGACCATTTCCGTTACTTCGCAGGTTGTTTACGCGCTCAAGAAGGCAGTATTGGTGATCTCGATGAGAATACTGTCTCATATCATTTTCATGAACCACTCGGTGTTGTTGGCCAAATCATTCCGTGGAACTTCCCTATTTTAATGGCAGCATGGAAACTAGCACCTGCACTTGCTGCTGGTAACTGCGTGATCTTAAAACCTGCAGAGCAAACACCGGCATCGATTTTGGTATTGATGGAATTAATTGAAGACCTATTACCTGCTGGTGTACTGAATATCGTCAACGGTTACGGCGCGGAAGCAGGCCAAGCGTTAGCAAGCAGCACACGTATTGCTAAGATTGCCTTTACTGGCTCAACACCTGTTGGCTCGCATATTCTAAAATGCGCGGCTGAAAACATTATTCCATCAACCGTCGAACTCGGTGGTAAATCGCCAAACATCTTCTTCCCCGATATTATGAATCATGAAGATGCTTATCTGAGTAAATGTATCGAGGGTGTGGTATTAGCCTATTTCAATCAGGGCGAAGTCTGTACTTGTCCATCACGCTTGTTAGTACATGAAGATATCTATGAACAGTTTATGGCTAAGATCATCGAACGTACCCAACAGATCAAACGTGGTAATCCATTGGATACTGACACTATGGTTGGCGCGCAAGCATCAAAAGAGCAATTTGAGAAGATCTTAAAATACATTGAGATTGGTAAAGAAGAAGGCGCTGAACTGCTTATCGGTGGCGAGATTGAAGAAGTGCATACCGATCATGAAAACGGTTTCTATATCCAGCCGACCCTGTTTAAAGGCACCAATAAAATGCGTATCTTCCAAGAAGAGATTTTTGGCCCAGTGATCGCAGTAACGACCTTCAAAACTGAAGAAGAAGCATTAGAGATAGCTAACGATTCTGAATTTGGTTTAGGTGCAGGCGTTTGGAGTCGCGACATGAATGTGGCTTATCGTATGGGTCGTAAGATCCAGGCTGGTCGTGTATGGACCAACTGTTACCACATGTACCCTGCCCACGCTGCATTTGGTGGTTATAAGAAATCCGGTGTAGGTCGTGAAACTCATAAAGTGGCGTTAGAACATTACCAACAGACTAAAAACTTACTTGTTAGTTATGACGTTAACCCACTTGGTTTCTTTTAATTAAGCTTCTATTTTAATTAATTTTCTATTTTAATTAACATTCTATTCTAGTTTATTCAATTAGCAGCTTAACGGTTATCTTATTATCGTTAAGTTGCTAATTTAGACCTATGTCCCCCTATAGTGACTTTTATCCCAGGTTAATCACATCTGAAATCTAACTCGCCAACACGTGCAAACAATCTTTGTGACAGAATCCCTAAACTTGCCTTTTATAGCTTACCAACAAGCGTACCCGGATGGCTTGTCCGAATATAAGCAGTTACAATACATAGCATTATATCCGCCGTATCTTGAGCATTAATTTCAATTTTATAACTCGCGTCTTAAATTATATTAAACACTGGTAATGTATTATGAAACGATCGTTTTTCGAGCTTAGCTATTCCAATTCCATTAGGTACTTCATTGTTTGCTTTTTTGTATTTTTCTCAACATTACTGTCGGCTGAAGTTATTAGTGAATCAGTTACGAGTGAGCAATCTTCGATTAATGATTCTGTAGATCAACGGATGTCAATGTTATCAGACACACAAGCGAGAGTGCTGTTGCGCGAAGAGCTAAATAATAACCAACTTAAGGAGGCAAATGAGTCAAGTAACATAACAGTGTTGACTGTTATAAATGCGAGTTTGGGAAATACACTTTTTGCTTTTGAAGATGCCTTAAGCAAGATCGTAAATATAGATAAGGCTGTTGATGATTTAACTGCGGTATTTATTCAAGATTTTAAACAACCTCAGCAGCTTTTCTATTCTTCCTTACAAGTAATCATATTATTATGTGTTGCCTTTGTCATTGAAATTATATTCCAGAAGCTTTTCAAACAGTACAAAGCGAATACCAAATATAATGATCATTCATTAAAAGCCAGTCGATTGTTATCATTAGGAAAAATAACATTTAATAGATTAGTTGGAATAGCCGTTTTTTACGCTACTTGTAGATTAGCTCTGCCCTATCTATTTACCCAAAACAGTATGCTGTTAACAGCAGGTGCCTTTTTAGACTACATAATAATTGCGCGTTTAACCTATATTGGCTGTGCATTTTTTTTCGCCCCTACGCATCCAGATCTGCGTTTGTTCAACCTAAATGACACTTTAGCTAGAAATTTACTTAATAGGTTAGTTTTAGTGAGCTTACTTTCTGCATTAGGTGTATTTATAGAGTTGTTTGAAGATCTCGGAATACCACAAGAACTGTATAAATTAGGTTTTTGGACAAACATTATTTCTTATCTTGCCATGATTATTACAGTCTATCTCAGCAGAGAAGGCATCAAGAAAATGCTATTGCACCATGATATTAAAAATAGTAAACAACGGAGTTTATTCGCTAATATATGGCCAGCATTAGTTATCACTTGCATTGTATTGGTTTGGTTCACTTTAGAAATAGTGATGGCTAATGTTGGCTTTGATGATGATATCGTCTATGCCGCGACTTTCACTATGCTCGCTATATTAGCAGTGCCTTTTTTTGATATTGTACTCATTACAATCGTGGACAGCCGCAATCCGATTAATATTGACCAATCAAATGTTCAACATGAACTCAACTTGTCTTTAAAGGTAAGCATTTTACGTATATCAAGAATCGTTACTTTTATGAGCATTGTGTTTATATTATCTCTGCTATGGGGTATAGATTATTTAAGTATTAGTTCTCAAGGCCTTATCGCGACAACGATCATTAGAGTCATAGAGGCGGCTACCTTCTTACTGTTTGGCTTAATTTGTTGGGAAATCGTTAATATCTATATTCAGCGTAAATTAGCGCAAGAACTACCTGATGGCAATGAGGATACAATGGATTCAGAGGGGGGACAGGGATTATCTCGAACAGCAACCTTGCTTCCGCTTATTAAAAATACAATGGCATTTTTCATTTTTGTTTTAGCTGTATTTAGCGCTCTATCTACACTGGGAGTTAACACGACCGCACTACTAGCAAGTGCCGGCGTGTTAGGTTTAGCCATTGGTTTTGGTGCTCAGACTTTAGTAAAGGATATAGTATCTGGTGTATTTTTCCTGATTGATGATGCATTTAGAATGGGGGAATATGTGGTGATAGGAAGTACTAAGGGGACGGTTGAGAAAATCGCATTGCGCTCATTGAGATTAAGGCATCACCTTGGCGCACTGCACACTGTACCTTATGGGGAAATTCCAAGTTTAACCAACCACAGCCGTGATTGGATTATTATGAAATTACCTTTTCTTGTTCCACACCATACTGACATAAATAAAGTTAAAAAATTATTCAAAGTACTAGGTAAAGAACTTTTAGCGCACCCTGAGCTAGGTAAAGATTTTATTGAACCATTTAAAAGCCAAGGAGTACAATCAGTAGATGAAGTTGGCATGTTGATTCGAGGAAAGTTTACATGCAAGCCAGGCTGTCAATTTATGATTAGAAAGCAAGTCTATCTGCGGGTGCAGGAAATATTTGCAGAAAATAATATTGAATTTGCTAAACGCAAGGTGGAAGTACAATTGCCAGAAGGAATACACCCAGCGCTAATTGCTCCTTTAAGTGCGGCGGCAGGCTCTGCCGCAACGATTGTTGAACGTGCAGATGAGCCCGATTTATAATTAGATTAGGCTGGGAACGCATAAAGCGTTCCCGTATGAGCATTACCAACAAACTAAAAACTTACTTTTTAACTATCACGTTAGTTGTTTAATCAGACCTTAAAGCGCCACCGGGACGCCTTTATCTTCAATGACCTTACGTGCAACTTTTGCCATGATACGTAATAGCAGACGGCGTAGTAATCCGATTTTTTGTGGTGCCACTAAGATTCGGCAAAGCTCCCCCTCATTGCTGTAACCCAGTAATAGACGGAAACCTAATCGCTTTAAGTGTATGGCTAATACGCTATCCGCTTGAGCTTGGTCAGGCTGAAATAATTTGACTGGCGACTTAGTACCCAATTCACTTTGCCACAGGTTTCGGTCTGCTAACGCACTGCTGGTCGCTCTTAGTGAACCGAGTAATAGCTGTTTACCCTTAACGCGCTTTTCAATATATGGTTTTAACTGGTTTGGCGCAACGTACCAATGTTTAGGCGTTTTTTCGTTCAACCGTAGTTCACAGAATGCTAATTGGTTATTTTCGCTATAGCTATAAATATTGACCACATTATTCGCTATTCGATGGCCTAGGTTTAACGTGCCGCAAGGGTTTTTAACATCAATAATGTTTAATGCATTATCGTGAATGTTAATACCGCCCATGTGTTGCTGAGTGAGTGAATCATGTTGGTAACGCGCAACCAAATCATCGGTCAGGAGGGGGCGCTTCTCAACCACGTGGAAGGTCTTACTTTCAATTATATTGTCCTCTCCTCCGATAATATCAAAACGGTAGATGCCAGGTACACACAAGCTCTTGTGCGAAAACGTCCAACCAACATAACTTCTACAATCTAGGTTTAGCTCAATATCCCACTCTGATAGATAACCGTCCTCTGCATTAATGTAGGGGTGATGAACGCGGACTTTTAAATCCATTGTCTCAGGGAACTCTTCCTCTGGGTTGTCATAACTGAAGTAACCGATCTTCATCCCAAATGTGCGACCGACTTCAGTTTCAATCAATAACGTTTCTTTACGATGCTCTAGCGAGTGAAAAATAACTAAATCATTTCTCTCTTCAGTATGGTCGGCTGCTTCAATCTGTTCTGGCGTAGCGCCTTCAGCAAAAATACCAAACTCAACGACCTCGATTGAACCCAAGCCATCTTTGCTGTAACGCCCTGCATTAATCGCGGTGATAAGATCGCGAATACGGCGAGAACTATGGTTGCTGAAAGTCGTAATGAGCGGCTCATAATTGCCTAGTTTCGCCAGTTTAATCAGTAAAGCGTAAAGGTCTTCAGTGCTTAATTCTTTAGTAAGAGGCGCTAGCTCAAGTTGATCTGGAAAGATATCTAAGCAGTCCGTCCAATCTTCTTCGATGATAGATTCAAACAGTTTAATCTTGCTCATTCCGAGGCTGTAAGCGCGTTCACAGAGCCAACGAGGCTGCGAGATATCTTGACCATCATGAAGATCCGAAATATCCATTTTTGAGTGATGAATGTAGATTTGTAATAGGTTGTTTTTTAGAACATCAGATGCGTACCAGAATAAAAAACTGACATCTGCTTCACCCCGTGGCGTACTGAAATTTTTGATGTGTTGGTTTTGCATCATCTTGACCAATTGATCAATTTGCTCTTTATTGGCCGTTGTTTTGAGTGACACATACTGACAAGCAACCTCGATATCGTGCTTCTCTTCCTCACTCAACTCACGATCATCATGAGTGGTCTTCTCGATACGTAGCCTCACGCAAAGAGGAATAATGCTGACCAGCCTGTTTTCAAAGTACGCTGGCGCAAGTTCAGGATTGAACTGATGTAACTGCGCCATGAAGATCTGGGTATAACGCGGCAAAATTCCGTTCAATGCTTGATGCAACACACGCTGTTCTTCTGGCAGGGCTATTTCGCCTTGGTATTGCTTAAATGAGGAGGTAAGTAACGCTTGTTCGTCCGTATCGCTTGTGATTTCGCTAATTAGGTTTTCAAGCACATAAGCAGTGGCACCAACCTTGGTGATTCCAACCAGCTGATTAACTAACGTTTGGTTTTGTTGATGAAATTCATTTGGTTCTACATTGCCAAAGCGAGAAATATTGTAGAAGTGAGCCAGCATTCGGCATGTTTTAGTCGGCGCGATACGCAGCCACAGTTCGACGAATCGTTCAGCAAATTTCTGACTAGGCGACTCAGCATGTTTAGATAATACCTGCGCCGCGAGTAGCAACTTTTGCGCTTTTCTATCGAAATCACGCAAGTATTCATAACGCGGTTTAGCGCCGAAAAACTCAACGTCCCTATCACATCGTTGTTGATGTTTTTCAAAACTGACTAATGCAGATTCAGTATCGTCATGCTCAACATTGAAATATTGTTCGACCACCAGCCAATCTTGCTTGATTTGGTTGAGTACTACAGTCTCTGGTTTTTCGTATTGCCATTCGGGTACTTTTGGCGCGCAGACAAATTCACTGGTTTGGGCGATACCATCATAGACAGCTGCAACGAGGTACTCATTTAGCACGCTCAGTACGTATTGATTGAGCGTGTCTTTAGTGCCATTTAACTGGTCAAAATGCGCAAAGGTAGCACACAAACCGAGAATAGTTTCACGCGGTTGCTCTGGCTGTAATTCTTGCGGTAATTCAGGGTATTCTTGAGGGAAATCACGATTTTCAATGATTGTTTTTACTTCATCACGATGCTCAAGTGAAATTTGATATAAGGTCGTCGCCTCGCTTAACTCGACATTGCGACTGTAACCCGAGAATGATTCGACACAGTGAAAGAACAACGTTTTCCAGTCGCCGTTATATCGTGTCATGAACTCTTTATCACTAAAGAATTCGTATTCGTTAACCATTTTGTCGATGAAATTGGGATCAAAGCTTTGTTTGTCGTTCCAGCAGTAAATAACATCCAACATGCGAAACAGCTTAAAGCGCCCTTCCGCTTCGTTTGGCTCTTCATCATCGTCGCCACTAAGTGTCCAATCTATTATTAAGTCATTAATGATACTTTCAAGTTCACTGTGGAAAGAATCATAGTAACCAACGAAATAGTCGATTTTACCCGCCAGTTTGTAATTGCCAGCTTTCATCAAAGCAGCAGCATCACATGGTTTAATTTGCTCTAAAATATCGGAGTTCTCACCAGTAATTACATGTTCCCAAACTTGTCGGCCGTTGTCGAACGCTTCACATATGAACGCCTTCCACTGCTCAATGCCAGTGCCCCTGATATAATAGATATCGCCATACCCATCTTCTTCGTCCTCTTTACCTTTAACAATCGGACGACCTAAATAGTCTTCAATTTCTATTTTTAAGTTCGCAACTGCGTCATCAACAGGGCTATCAATAAATAGAGGGTTACTCATGGTCTTGCCGTTTTCGTCTAAATCGTCACTGTCTGTTGCGCCATCACTGTCGACAAGAGAATGCAGGATACTGCCTATCGGATCTTCATTGTAGCTATCTGGGTCATCGGTGTATTGTAGATAATCAAGCGCAGAAAATCGCTCTTTGAGTAATTGTTTGAATGTGAAAAATTCTTCAGGCTGGCTACGGAAAATCGCAAGTAAAAACGGTGAGTGGTTCTGCTCCATCGCCTCGACTTGTTCATCGTATGAGATGGCAGTGAACGTAAACATCTTGGCACGTGCTGTATCGTTATCACAGTAACAGAATGCTTTAAGCATGTTGTGGCTATAGCCATGATATCTGAAGACTATTCCAAGCACTTCTTCACCGAGAGGTTCATGCTCTGCATCCCAGTAAGGCACTATGTAACTGGCTAAAAGATAAGTATATTGAGGGTATTTTAACGCCATCATAAGCATAGGGTACAAGCCCAAGACTTCGGTATCAGAAATCCACATACGTGCTGAATCATTGATACGACGAGCAACTGTATTGAGCGTGATCGCGGTCTGCTCTAGTTCAGCTTCTAACTCTGGATACATTAAAATACGCATGAAGAATGCTGCCTCTGCAGGCACACAGTGCTCAGTCAGGTTTTGTTCAGCAGATAGCGCCGTTACGTCTCTGCCGCAGAAGCCAAAAATGGTTATAGCGACAGGGTCTGCAAGCAAATCTGAAATACTGTCATTACAATTTTCTTCTAGGCAGAAAGTGACATTACAATGGGAGTCGTAGAACGCATCTTTGTGCTGAATGAGCTGCCTATAAGACTGCAAAGCTTGGCGTAGTGATTCAACATCCTTAGGATTGTAGGAGATAGTTAGAGCTGAGGCGTTTTCTAATACAGACATAATTTAGACCCGCGATATAAATGACGGTTAATCATAGGGTTGCAACCACCCTATGTCATTGAAAATATATGTTTATTATCAGAACTGTGACTTAGGGCTTGGAGTAAGATAGTGAACGCTTTAGTCCATTTCACGATCTGATTTAGCAGTAATTGTATCCCCCTTTTTTAGGAAACCACCATCTAAAGAAAACGCCATCTCTGGCCATGTTATTTAAAATTCTGCAAGGGTGTGCGGTTCTGGTTTCGTACAGTGGCGCTAAGCCGTATTTGCCCCATTTCTTATTAGATCTTCTACTCATTATATTTTGTTCATGACAGTTCATCATACATTTGTTCATGTAAGGTATGAGATTGATTTGTCATAACTGATCACACGAATACTATTGCGAGCTCAATTGAGATCTAGCTAAATTAGGTTGATTATCATGTTAAGCCGAAACTCCCTCTTTGCGATTTACAACACTACAAAAAAGAAATCGTAGAAGCGCTATTCACCTAAAATATCCCATCACTGCCACTAAATTTTCTTAAAGATCAAGAGTTTACTTAAACACCAAGCCAAAGTAACCTTTCAGTTACTTAGGTAACCAAGTGGTTACTAAGCTATTTTAAATTACTATGAGATCATATTTATGTCTTGGTTAACCCCTATAAAAAACGGCTCACTATTTGTAAAATACAAATGGCTGACTCTACTTCTAACCCTTTTATTTACCGTGGGCATCAGCTCTGGTGCGCAAAATCTATATTTCGATTCAAGCTATAAAACATTCTTTGCGGATGATAATCCACAACGCTTGGAGTTTGAAAATATTCAACGAACCTTCACCAAAAGTGATAATGTCCTCTTCGTTCTAAGCGCTCCTGACGGTAATGTATATACACCTGAGTTTCTGAAGGCTGTTGCATCACTGACTAAAAAAGCGTGGCATCTACCTTTTTCGGTTAGGGTCGATTCAATCACTAACTTTCAACATGTGAGTGCTGATGAAGATGATCTTTTGGTTGAAGACCTTGTTGATACAACTGTTGAGCTGTCCACTGAACAATTAGCGGATATTCGAGAAATTGCACTTGCTGAGCCGTTATTAAAAAACCGACTCGTTAAAGATGGAAGTGGATCGACAGGAATATTCATCACGTTGAAGTTACCTGAAGAAAGCCCTTATGAGTCAAGCGAAGTCGGAGATGCTGCTCTTGCTTTAAAAGCAAAGTTCCAACAGATCCACCCAGATATCGACATTCGAATTACTGGTAGCACAATGCTAAGTCATGCCTTTTCGACTTCAGCTCAATCGGACGGTGAAACAATTGTGCCACTCATGTATGCAGTCGTATTAGTGATTACATTTATTACACTACGATCGTTATTAAGCACCTTTATTAGCTTAATTATTATCGGTATGGCGACCTCTGCAACACTTGGTGTCGCAGGTTGGTTAGGGTTTTATTTCACATCCATCTCATCTATTGTGCCAACCATTGTGCTTACTCTGGCTGTGGCGGATTCAGTGCATTTATTAAAAACAATGCAGACATTAATGCGTCGTGGTCTATCTCGAAATGATGCAATTATTGAAAGTATGAAACTGAATCACACTGCTATCTTTTTAACTTCAATAACGACAATTGTTGGTTTCCTTGGGTTAAATTCAAGTGCAGTTCCAAACTATCATGACCTCGGTAACATGACGGCTATTGGTGTCTTCTTCGCTTATTTCTTCTCAATTACTACGTTACCTGCGTTAGTTGCAATTTTACCTATCAAGCAAAAAGCATTGACAGTAAAAGAAGAGAAAATATCGCCTTTTAAGTCACAGTCAATGATCCATCTAGTCACTAAACATGCTTCAGTCATTTTAACGATCACATCGGTATTAACGGCTGCTTCAATATTTATGCTACCAAAAATGGAAAGTTACGATGAACCCCTCAAGTATTTCAGCCAAAAGATTGAATTCCGAAGAGATTCTGATTTTGCTATTCAAAACCTAACCGGTATAGATACCATTGAAATAGCCTTACCTTCAATCAAAGGTAGCGTTGCGGAACCTGAATATCTTACTGAGTTAGATGCGCTGAAATCAATGTTAGAAAAACAACCAGATGTGGTTCATGTATCCACACTGGCTGACACTATGAAGAAACTGAATCGCTCTATGAATGGCGATGATGACACCTTCTATCGTCTACCCGATGAACGAGAACTCGCATCACAATATCTACTAGTGTATGAATTATCATTGCCTCGTGGCCTTGATCTAAATAATACCGTCAATTTAAGCAAAAGCAGTTCTAAGGTAGTGGTTACCTTCGGAGATACTAACTCTAAACGTATTATCGAAGTCGTGGATATAACGCGTAATTGGATAGAGAAAAACAGCAAAAATTTTGACCAACCAGCCATTGGTAGCCCCTCGGTTATGTTTGCTCATATATCAAAAAGCAATATTGATAGCATGATTAAAGGCGCAGCCGTTACTTTCATGGTTATTACATTATCAATCATGATCGCGCTTCGTTCCGTGAAGTTAGGGGCGTTAAGTATTCTTAGTAACGTACTTCCTTCGTTACTTGCATTTGGTCTGTGGGCGCTAGTGATTGCAAAAGCGGACATGGCTGTTGCGGTTGCCGCCACGGTAACAATTGGGATCATGGTTGATTTTATCGTGCATTTCTTAGTTAAGTACAGTAAGTACCGACAAGATAACACTACCCAAGAAGCCATTACAAAAACAATGTCTATGGTCTCTGGCCCGATTATTTCGACGGCTCTTATTTTGATTAGTGGGTTCAGTATTCTCGCTTTATCCGAATTTCGATTGAACTGGGTTCTAGGCGCTTTATCTGCGTTGATAATCCTATTAGCGACTCTTTTTGTATTTGTTGTTATTCCTGCAGTGCTAACCAAGTTTGATCGAGACCAACAGAAAGTCGCACAAGTTGCTTAGCATCCTTTAGTTTAATATTCAAAATTGGAAATCTATTATGAAAAAATTATTCGCATTCACACTTTTTACATTTATCTCTCTATCGGTTGCTGCCCAAGAGCTAAACCTTGAAGATATTGTTAGGAAAAATATTGCCACGAATAAAGGGTTTGGGGATTCGTTTGAGACGATGAAAATGGTCATCAAAAAAGACGGTGGCGATCAGGTCGAGCGACTTATGAAAAGCAAATCACTGGAAGTTGATGGTGATGGCAATAAGGTTTTGATGGTGTTTCAAGATCCCGCCGACGTCAAGGGCTCAGCAGTTCTGACTCATTCGCATATAAAAGGCAATGATGATCAGTGGATTTATTTACCAGCCGTAAAACGTGTGAAACGAATTTCATCTGCAAATAAATCAGGGCCATTTATGGGCTCAGAGTTTGCCTTTGAAGATCTAAGCTCTATTGAATTCGAGAAATTTACCTACACGTTACTCGAACCAGAGACCATCAATGATACTCGTTACTTTAAAATTGAGCGAAAGCCAGCCTACGCAAGAAGTGGTTATAGTTACCAAATCGTGTGGATAGATACAGAACGCTTCTTAACACACAAAGTAGAACTGTTTGATACTGTCGGTAAAAAATATAAAACCCAAGTACTCTCGAACTATAAGAACTATTTTGGCAATTTTTGGCGCGCGCACAGTATTGTTATGACGAACCATCAAAATGGTAACAGTACAGAAATGCAATGGATAGGAGATATGACTTTCAACAACGGTTTCTCTAATAAAGATTTCACAAAAAATGCAATGAAGAGGTAAGCAATGACTACGTTGAAAACCTCTTTATTAACTGCATTATTTTTGATGCCGATATCAATAGCGAAAGCCAGCGACCATGATATAGGTTTAGAGCTTTCAATTGAGACTATGTTTTTCCTGAATGATAGTGAAAGCACAGAGTTGAGTAATTCTTCTTCCTCTTTAACTATTCAACCTAACTATCGTCATAGTTGGGATTTTGGAAATAAAGTCCTTGATGCTCGGCTTTTTCATCGAGAAGATGCCAATGATGAACATCGTTCACATTCCGATATTAGAGAGCTTTCTTGGACTCAATCCATAGGAGATATTGAGTACAAAATCGGCATATCTAAAGAGTTCTGGGGCGTCGCCGAGAGTCACTCTCTCGTCGATGTGATTAACCAAGTTGATTACGTTGAAAATTTAGATTATCAATCGCGACTTGGGCAACCTATGATCAAAGTATCCTATTTCTCTGATATCGGTAGTTTCAGTGCTTGGGTATTACCGTATTTTCGAGAAAGAAATTTTGCCTCTAATAAAAGCCGCGCTTTTTCTGGCAAAATAAATGTTGAAGAGGAATCATCTCAATTTTATTCGAAAAAGGAAGAAAAGCATGTAGATTATGCATTACGGTATGCACACACCTTGGGTGATATTGATTTAGGTATTGGATATTTTCAGGGAACAGGACGTAATCCTATACTGAATTATGAACCACAAAGTAACACACTCGTTCCTTTTTATGATCAACTGAGGCAAGCCTCTGTTGATGTGCAGTGGACCGGAGATTCTCTCTTATTAAAGGCTGAGGCTCTCTACCGAGACGAAGCCACTTTTGGGAGTTCTAACGCTGCAATCACTGGATTCGAGTACACTTTTTTTGATCTATTTAATGGCCATGATTTAGGCCTTATTAGTGAGTATCTCTATGATAGCTTAGGCAAAACCCGCACTAGTTTTGATAATGATTTATTTTCAGGTATACGATATACTTTCAACGATATTGGGGCAACAGAAATTCTCGTAGGTGGATTTGTTGACTTAGAAGACGGAACACAAGTATTTCGTATGGAAGTGCAACAACGTATCACCAGTAACTGGAAATACGACTTTATTGTTCAAACATTTAATCATGTGGATGACAATGACCTTTTCTTTGCCGGCGTCCAAAATGACGATTACGTTAGAATGAACTTAAGGTATTACTTTTAATGACAAAAGTTACGCGCAATCCGCAAGAAACACAGCAAAAAATTTTAGAGTCTGCGCTACAGGAGTTTACGCAACATGGTTACCATGGTGCTCGAATAGATCGTATTGTTAAAAATGCAGGGGTAAACAAGCGAATGGTTTATCACTACTTTAATGACAAAGACGGCTTATTTACTGCAGTAATGAAAACAGAGTTAGGCAATATTCAGAAGGTAACTGAAACTGAACCGACAGATGATTTTTTTGAATTGACTAATCATTGGTTAAAAAATATCGATCATACTAAAGATTATTTTAGGTTGTTATTATCGGTTGATAGCCTTGAAAAAGGGAATGCTAAAGCACTTGAAAAAGAGCAAGAGCAAGGGTTCAACTTCTCTAAACAGATTTATTCTAATCTTCTAGATAAAGAAGGTTTATCAAATGATGTTGATCCTGCTTACTTTCTTTTAGCCATGATCAGCCTGACCTCTCTGCCAATGATCTTACCTAAAATGTCAAAAATGATAACAGGTGAAGATTACGACTCAGCTGAGTTTCATAAAGAATACGAGCGCGTAATTAGAGTTCTTTTCCCACTAAAATCGAGCCAAAATAAGGAATAAATGTATTTCCTCCCCTAATCATTCACTGTCGATGTTTTTTGGGGAGGACTTTCAGTTCAAGCCACATTGCACTCGAAAATTCCACAAATTAAACTCCCTCCCCTCACTACCAAATCCCCCAACACATAATAACTTGCATTTTATCACCAACTAATAGATCATTTGTATAGTCAATTAAGCTCAATTGACTACGCCATTTTACTGCTATTAAAATTAGACTTTACCAAGGTTAGACACTATGAACAGTTCGCCGCGCTATATTCAGATCCAAGACTTCATCCTTGAAAAAATCAATACCCATGTTTGGCTGCCTGGTAACAAGATCCCAACAGAGCTAGAATTAACCAAGCAGTTTAACGTCAGTCGGATGACAGTGAATAAAGCCATACGCGATTTAGTCAATCAAGGTCTATTAGAAAGAACGCCGCGTCTGGGTACCTTTGTATGCCAGAAAAAGGTCGAGTCATCCCTGAGTGATATTCGTAATATTGCCGATGAAATCCGTCAACGCGGTAAAACCTATAGCAATAAAATACTACGTCAGGTGACAATACCTGCAGATGATGACATAGCGATGCGGTTGGGCGTTAAAATAGATACGCCAATTTTCTTTAGTGAAATCATACATTATGAAGACGATACCGCATTACAGCTAGAAGTGCGCTGGGTCAATCCACTGTTTGCGCCAGACTACATTACACAAGACTTCAGCCTAGCAACACCCAATGAATACTTAACTAAAAACTGTCCTTTAAGCTCGATTGAACATACTGTTGAAGCGGTAATGCCAATCACATCTATCCAACAGCACTTGAACTTAACAGCACTACAACCTTGTCTGTTACTCAATCGTCGCACCTGGAGCAAGCAAGATCTGATCAGTGTTGCCCTACTTTATCATCCAGCAGATAAATATAAACTAAGCCTAAAAGCTGAAATGTAGCACTGCCAATTCTTCGCTAAATCAAATTATTCCGCTAAGCTATTGCCGTCAAACCGTGTCGATTCAATATCGACACACATCATAAAAAACCCTTCAAACAATTAACAAAACCACAACTAGATCACAACAAACCGATTTATAACTTGCGCTGAATCCTTAAATTGTCTATTTAATTGTATATACATTTAAACCTGCATTTTTAATAACGGATTATAATGTAACTTATACTTCAATCTAACAACGTGAGTGACTGATGAGTTTATTGCTAACCAATACAACAATTGTATCTATGGATCAAAGTGATTCCGATTACCAAACCCAACCTCATTGTTACATTGCAATGGCGCACGGTAAGATCGTCGAAATTGGCGCAATGCAACAATGCCCAACAACTACTTTCACTGACGTTATTGATTGCCAAGGCCGCCTTATCACTCCGGGTCTTATCGACAGCCATACCCACCTGGTATTTGCAGGTAATCGCGCGAAAGAATTTGAGCAACGCTTAACAGGTGTGCCGTATGAAACCATTGCTAAACAAGGCGGCGGTATCCTTTCTACTGTTAACGCCACTCGCGCAGCAACGGAAGTAGAGTTAGTCGAACTAGCACTTAAGCGCCTATCAGCTCTGACCGCAGATGGTGTCACTACGATTGAAATCAAATCAGGCTATGGGCTAACGCTTGAAGATGAATTAAAAATGCTACGCGCAGCTAAGCAATTAGAGCTGCACGCCAATATCAAGGTATCAACCACACTGCTAGCTGCCCACGCTGTACCGCCTGAATATAAAGGTAATGCCGATAGCTACATCCGCTATGTTTGTGACATGATAATTCCAGCAGCGGTTGCGGCGAAGTTAGTGGACTCTGTGGATGTATTCTGCGAAGGCATCGGTTTTAACTTGGCGCAAACCAAGGCCGTATTCGAGGCTGCCTTATCTCACGGCTTAGGAATCAAAGGTCACACCGAACAATTAAGCAATCTAGGCGGTAGTGAACTGGCTGCAAAAATGGGCGCAACTTCGGTTGATCATATCGAATACCTTGATGAACAAGGCGTGAAAGCACTGGCTGAGCATGGCACAGTCGCCACCCTATTACCTGGCGCATTCTACTTTTTAAGAGAAACCCAGTTACCGCCAATTGAACTTCTGCGTCAACATAACGTGCCAATGGCATTAGCAACCGATTTCAATCCGGGTACCTCCCCTATCGCCTCATTAACTATGATGATGAATATGGGCTGTACTTTATTTAGATTAACGCCTGAAGAAGCACTGCGAGGGGTAACTTGCCATGCCGCCCGCGCATTAGGGCTACAAGACGCTCGCGGCCAAATTAAAGTCGGATACGATGCTGATTTAGCAATCTGGGATATCGACCACCCTGCACAGTTAGCATATGAAGTTGGAACACCAAGACTACACGCACGCATCTTAAATGGAGCGCTTTGTCATGACTAAGACTATCTATCCGACAACAAGCTATTACGAACCGACCAAGGCGGACATTTGGCAAGGTCGTATTGACGCCGAAGACGGTGAAGCAGGTATGCGTTTTCATCAAAAGGTACTCGTTGCAGATAAAGACGTGCTACTTACAACTGACAGCCAAGATGGGGTTGTGCTACTTGGTTTCGCGTGTGATGAAGGTGTTAAGCGTAATAAAGGCCGCGTGGGTGCAGTACAAGCACCTGATGTGATCCGTAAAGCGTTAGCCAATATGGCGTGGCATCATGACAATCCTGCTTTTACAGATAAAACAACGAATAAAAACACATCAACCTTTATTGATGGCGGCAATATCTATTGTAACGATGCTGACTTAGCCCGTAGCCAACAAGAACTGGCTAAACATGTTGAATCCGCGTTGAACAAACAGAACAAAGTCATCGTACTAGGTGGCGGACACGAGATCGCTTGGGGCACATTCCAAGGACTTTCTCGGCACTTACAAACAGTTTATCAGCATTTGCAAACAGTCAGTGTTAACAAAGCTAATGTAACTAAACCGAAAATTGGCATTATCAACTTCGATGCCCATTTTGATTTACGTACTTATTCAGCAGACGATAAAGCATTTCCGACCAGCTCTGGCACGCCTTTTAATCAAATAGCCAAACACTGCCAACAATTAGGTTGGGAATTTAACTACGCCTGTCTTGGTGTCAGTCGCGCCAGTAATACCCAAGCGCTATTTACCTTAGCCGATGATCTCGGCGTACATTATCGTGAAGACCACCAGCTGGCCTCTTATCTGCTTGTAGAACGTATCGCAGAGCTAACCACATTTATAGATAACGTCGACTACCTCTACTTGACCATCGACATTGATGTGTTCTCGGCAAGCACTGCGCCCGGTGTCAGTGCACCCGCAGCGCGAGGTATATCTCTTGAAAGTGTCGAAGCTTTATTACAACCCATCTTTAACGCTAAAAACGATGTAGGAAAAGCCAAGTTATTAGTGGCAGATCTGGCCGAATACAACCCCAATTTCGATATAGACAATCAAACTGCAAGGCTTGCAGCGCGACTAACGTGGGATATCTCCCGCGCAATGTTCTCAAATTAACGAATACATAACAGTTTAACTGAAAAGGAAATCCTAATGACTGATAAACGTTTAGATACATCTCGAACAATCATTGCCCCGCACGGCACAAAGCTGAATACCAAGTCATGGCAAACCGAAGCGCCATTACGCATGTTAATGAACAACCTACATCCTGATGTTGCCGAACATCCGCATTCATTGGTAGTTTACGGTGGCATTGGTCGAGCAGCACGTGATTGGGAATGTTACGACAAAATAGTCGAAGTACTTAAACGTTTAGAAGATGATGAAACTCTATTAGTACAGTCAGGTAAACCGGTAGGCGTATTCCAAACGCACAGCAACGCACCGCGCGTATTAATCGCTAACTCAAATCTAGTACCGCATTGGGCTAACTGGGAACACTTCAACAAGCTAGATAAAGAAGGCTTGATGATGTACGGACAAATGACAGCCGGTTCTTGGATCTACATTGGTTCTCAAGGCATTGTTCAAGGCACTTACGAAACATTCGTTGCCATGGCAAAGCAGCATTTTGATGGTCAAGCACAAGGTCGTTGGGTATTAACCGGTGGTTTAGGCGGCATGGGCGGCGCGCAACCACTTGCAGCAACCATGGCAGGTTTTTCTATGATCGCCGTTGAATGTGATGAATCACGTATCGATTACCGTTTACGCACAGGCTATGTTGATAAGAAAGCCACAACGCTTGATGACGCATTAGCACTACTTGATGATGCAATCAAAACAGGTAAACCAACCTCGATTGGCTTATTAGGCAATGCCGCTGATATCTTCCCAGAATTAGTCAAACGTGGTGTTGTGCCCGATTGTACTACTGATCAAACATCTGCTCACGATCCACTGAATGGCTACTTGCCACAAGGTTGGACAATGGCGCACGCAGCAGCAATGCGTAAAGAAGATGAAACAGCTGTCGTAAAAGCCGCTAAACAGTCAATGGCAATTCAAGTTCAAGCCATGTTAGACCTACAAAAAGCAGGTTCAGCAACGGTTGATTACGGTAATAACATTCGCCAAATGGCCATGGAAGAAGGTGTAGAGAATGCGTTTGATTTCCCAGGCTTCGTTCCCGCTTATATACGTCCTTTATTTTGCGAGGGTATTGGTCCTTTCCGTTGGGTGGCATTGTCTGGTGATCCTGAAGATATCTACAAAACCGATCAGAAAGTAAAAGAGCTGATCCCAGATAACCCACAACTGCATAACTGGCTAGACATGGCGCGCGAACGTATTCAGTTCCAGGGGTTACCTGCACGTATTTGTTGGGTTGGTTTAAAAGACCGTCAGCGTCTGGGTTTAGCATTTAATGAAATGGTTAAAAATGGCGAACTGAAAGCACCGATTGTGATTGGTCGTGACCACCTCGATTCAGGCTCTGTTGCTAGTCCGAACCGTGAAACAGAAGGCATGATGGATGGTTCAGATGCCGTATCAGATTGGCCACTGTTAAACGCCCTGCTTAATACAGCTAGTGGCGCGACGTGGGTTTCACTGCATCATGGTGGCGGCGTTGGTATGGGCTTCTCGCAACATTCAGGTATGGTCGTACTTTGTGACGGTACTGAAGATGCGCACCAGCGTATTAGTCGCGTACTGCGTAACGATCCAGCGACAGGTGTTATGCGTCATGCTGATGCAGGTTATGATCTTGCAAAAGACTGCGCTAAAGAACAGAAATTAGACCTACCGATGCTTAAGTAATTGGTATAAATAATCATGGAGAATAATATGTACCAACTAACAATTAAGCCGGGATTACTATCGCTGGCACAACTTCGTCAAATCAGTCGTTCGCCAGTGCAAGTATCACTCGACCCAAGCTGCTTTGAAGATATTCATGCTAGTACACAGGTCGTTAATGATGTGATTGCTGAAAATCGAGTCGCTTACGGTATCAATACCGGCTTTGGTTTATTGGCAAACACCCGCATTGCCCCTGAAGATTTAGAAACGCTACAACGTAGTATCGTATTATCCCATGCCGCTGGTATCGGCGAGTTCATGAACGACGAAACTGTGCGTATGATGATGGTGCTTAAAATTAACAGCCTAGCGCGTGGTTTCTCAGGTATCCGTTTATCGGTCATTGAAGCATTAATGCAATTGGTAAATGCCGAAGTATATCCGTGCGTACCGAAAAAGGGTTCTGTCGGTGCATCAGGCGATCTTGCTCCCCTTGCCCACATGAGTACAGTTTTGCTTGGCGAAGGTGAAGCGCGCCATCAAGGTAAAGTCATTTCTGGCGAAGAAGCATTAGCGATTGCAGGTATGCAGAAAATAACCCTCGCACCAAAAGAAGGGTTAGCGCTGTTAAACGGTACGCAAGCTTCTACTGCGTTTGGTCTTGAAGGTTTGTTTGCCGCTGAAGACTTATTTGCATCCGCAACTTTATGTGGCGCAATGACAGTTGAAGCAGCACTTGGTAGCCGCCGTCCATTCGACCCTCGCGTACACCGCGTGCGTGGTCATCGTGCGCAAATGGATTCTGCGACTATGTATCGTCATATTCTCGGCTTTAGCAGCGAACTTGGTAACTCACATACTGCCTGTGAAAAAGTCCAAGACCCTTACTCACTGCGTTGTCAGCCACAAGTCATGGGCGCGTGTTTACAACAGATCCGTAATGCTGCCGAAATCTTTGAAGTAGAAGCAAACTCGGTATCTGATAACCCGCTGGTATTTGCTGATGATGGAGACATTATTTCTGCAGGTAACTTCCATGCAGAACCTATCGCGATGGCCAGTGATAACCTTGCACTCGCAATTGCAGAGATAGGCAGTTTGTCAGAGCGTCGCATGGCGTTACTCATTGATAGCAGCTTAAGTAAATTACCGCCGTTCCTGGTTGATAATGGCGGCGTTAACTCTGGTTTCATGATCGCGCAAGTCACCGCCGCAGCATTGGCCAGTGAGAATAAATCCTTAGCACACCCAGCTTGCGTTGATAGTTTACCTACTTCTGCGAATCAAGAAGATCACGTGTCTATGGCAACCTTTGCTGGTCGCCGTTTAAAAGACATGGCTGAAAACACCCGTGGTATCTTGGCGGTTGAATTGTTGGCTGCAGCACAAGGGCTTGATTTTAGAGCGCCACTAAAATCATCGCCATTGGTTGAACAAGCAAAAGCGGAGTTACGTGAACGCGTAGACTTCTATGATAAGGATCGTTACTTTGCTCCTGATATAGCCAATGCGAATCAGCTATTACTCGAGGCAAGCCACAATAAATTGGTTGCGGCGGGAATACTACCAAGCGTTTAAATCATCATTGCAGGTCAAAACGAGTAACCATTGTTCGCAGATATGTTTATCTAACCGTTAAGCATTACCTGCGAA
This sequence comes from Moritella sp. F3, assembly GCF_015082335.1. Taxonomy (NCBI): domain Bacteria; kingdom Pseudomonadati; phylum Pseudomonadota; class Gammaproteobacteria; order Alteromonadales; family Moritellaceae; genus Moritella; species Moritella sp. F3. The sequence continues at coordinate 627,780 of NZ_BLRL01000001.1, forward strand.
CATTACTGCTTATGCTGTCCATTTCCCTATACCTACACTTTCTTTTTACGCCACTACACTTCTTTACTACAACACCGAACACTCTTATTACAACACTGAGCTTTCTTATTACAACCTAATACTGTCCTAAGGTATGAGTTTTGGTTGTCCGATATAGGACATTTGTTGTATATTGGCGCCAAATTACTTTATGAAAACACCGCCTTTATTTATAGACACTAAAAGGACTGCCTTTTGATTGATTCCGCGCTAGCACAGACCATAAACTGGACTACCCGACTTTCTCCACAACTCATGGATCAACTGGTATCAATCGCACAGGTAAAACACAATCTAACAACCAGTGAACTGGAAGGTTCGGATATCGCCCATCAAGGTATTAGCTTCATTCTTCAAGGCACGGTAGCCATCTGCTTACAAACACCGAATCTAAAAACAGTGAACAGTGTCGTTGTCGGTAAAGGCTGCTGGTTTGGTGGGTTTGAGGAAATTGAAGCAATATCTGACTATAAACCCTTCTTTATAGGCCAAATAGATCCCGTCTCTATCGTCCATTTCAAGAACAGTCAGCTACAGCGTATCGCCAAAAATAATGTCGAGATATACAAATGGTTCCACGGTATGTCATTCGATGTAAAAGCCAAGTGGCTGCAAGCACAAATCGTCATGAGTGCGAATACCTTATCGCGTGTTATTTATCTGCTACTTGAAGTGGCCAGCAATAGACCTAAGCTACAAGGTGAAATACCTAAAATCATGATCTCGCAGCAGCAGATAAGCCGCATAACCGGTATTGCACGCCAACGTGTTAATGAAGCCATTAAACAGCTAGAAAAAGAGAACATGGTCGAATTAGGACGCAGCTGCATTTATCTCACCAATATAGTCGCTCTGAGCACGAAACTTGATGGCATAGATCTCAGTATTAGCGACCCAAGAAGTTTCTTTTTTGAATCACAAATAAAAGGCTGGGTTTAAGGTAATCGTTAATATATGGATGTAAGTCCTTTTGACAATTAGAATGCTAATAGCCCGATAGGATCCTATTTTGTGCCTATCACGTATTAACCAGAGCTGGTCAATAAATGAACACCCCTAAAAATCGACGATAAAATAACCGTGATCAATATCACATTATTACTTGGGAGGTAATTACAGCCATAAACAACTGATTATAAATACAATTTAAATAACGCCTGAATATAAACATACAACTTTAAAAACTAAATCGTCAATCTAACACCCCAGATAACACTGGATAATCGCGTAAATATCGGTATTATCTCGCCCCTCACACCCTAAGTGAGAATTTTATGCAAATAAATGCATGCCAGATTGGCGAAGAAGTACCCGTAAATACGAATACCTCAGAACGTCGCAAAAGCGACAAATTGGTTCCAGCATTAACGATTGGCTTTATTAGCCTGTTCTTATTAGCTGCGATCATTGATCTCCCTCGTTTCACAACCTTAATTCAAGACTTATTTTCAGCCGCTGCTGGACAATTTGGTTACTTTTGGCAATGGCTAATGGTAGCGAACTTTGCAGTTGCATTATGCATCGCAGCAACCCGATACGGTAAAACGCGTATGGGTATGAAAACCAAACCCGAAATAGGCACCTTCCGCTGGTTAGCAATGATCATGTGTACGCTATTAGCAGGTGGTGGTGTTTTCTGGTCTGCAGCCGAACCGATTTATCATTTCATTACGCCATCAGCAAGTTATCCTGACATTACAGGGTCGACTGTTGAAGCCGTTGTTCCAGCACTAAGCCAAAGCTTTTTGCATTGGGGCTTTCTCGCCTGGTCTGTACTGGGCACACTCGCAACGATTGTGTTGATGTATGCGCATCACCATCATGGTATTAAGCTACGCCCACGTGCGTTACTTTTCCCTATCGTTGGTAATCGTTTAGAAAACCATTGGTTTGGTGCAGTGATTGACGCTTGTTCAATTATCGCCGTAGCTGCTGGTACTATTGGTCCTATTGGTTTCTTAGCATCACAAATGGGCTACAGCCTTGAAGTGCTAACAGGCCTTAAAAACGACATGAACTCTCAGTTGATGATTTTAGCTGTAGTCGTGTTTATTTGCGCAGCATCAGCGGCATCAGGCATGGATAAAGGTTTACAGTGGCTTAGCCGCTTAAACGTTATCGGTGCATTTGCATTGCTAATCGCAATCTTAGTGTTGGGTCCAACACAATTCATCTTTGAACAATTTGGTCGTGCCTTTGCAGTTTACTTGCAAGACATGCCAACCATGAGTGTCACTAACGACAATCCAGGTTGGAATGTTTGGTGGACTTGGTTCTTCTGGGGCTGGTTCATTGGTTTTGCACCTATGATGGCAATCTTCATTGCGCGTATCTCTGAAGGTCGTACTATTCGTGAGTTAGTATTGGCTGTTGCCGTTGGCGCACCAATCGCAACAAACTTCTGGTTTGCGGCACTCGGTGGCACAGGTATCTTCTTTGAGCTACAAACGCCAGGGATTATTTCTGGACCATTAGCTGAAGCGGGCTTACCAGCGGTATTGCTAGCAACATTACAGCAATTACCATTAAGCTTTATCTTATTACCTGCATTCTTGGTACTGACAACGACGTTTGTCGTGACTACGGGTGACTCTATGGCTTATTCAATTGCTATGGTGGTATCAGGTGATAATGAACCCGATCGTAAACATCGCGTATTCTGGGCTGTGATCATGGGCTGTGTTGCTGCGGTATTATTACTTGCAGGTGACGGTGGTTTGAACGCACTGCAATCATTCATTGTTATCACGGCTGTGCCGGTATCATTCTTAATCGCTATCACCCTGATAACAGGACCGATGGCTGCTATTAAGATGACGCATGCACAAGAAGCATTAGCTTTAGAGAAAAAACTAGCGCTTGCTGCAGAAAAAGAACTAGTACAAGCGTAATAGCTGATTAGCTTTCAAAAGCGATTAGCCAACTGTTTTAATACTAATGTTCTAAAACGACTGCTCTAAAAAAGCTCAGCCTAACTTTATAAGCACATGTGCTTACTATCGTTAGGTTGAGCTTTTTTATAACCTTAAAAACTTTTTCTATCTTACCAAACTTTTATCTTACCAGGCTTCCAGCCTTATCAACGTTAAGCCTCACTTGTTATTAATGCAATCGTCACGTCTGCATCTTTATAATCTACTGGTATTTCAACTGACTTATCACCTTTGACTAAAAACAGCGAAGGAAAACTGTTACCACCGATTGAACGCGCAAACCTAATTTCGGTTAATAACGCCTGATGAGTTTTAAGCGCCAATAAATCTGTTTCAAATTGAGTGATATCTAAACCAAGCTCTTTTGCTAAATCGACTAACACAGAGTTATCACTTGGATTTTTAGCCTGCGTATAATAAGCAACTTGAATAGCATCAAACATGGCTTGTTCTGCACCTTGCTCACGGGCAGCAAGTATGGCACGGCAAGCTGGATAAGTCGCACGTCGAGGCGTGTTATCAGTCCAAAATTCATAGTTAAATTGCGTGCCAAGGAAGTTTTCAATCTTCTTCCAATAAGAAGCAATTTGCGCCTGCATCATTTCAGGCATAGGTTCTTCGGTGTCAGGGGCTAAACCACCCAACACATAGACAACCTCGATATCATCAGCAACTGCTTGCTTAATCTTCTGCCACACAGGCTTGTAACCCCAACACCAGGAGCACATAGGATCATAGACATAATACAATTTAGGTTTCACTGTCGACATGCACTTACTCCTTTAATCATTACGCTCAGAGCGATTTTCTGCCACAATATCCGAATCTTCTTGTGCATAGAAGTCAACGCGAAAGCTAGTATCGTCAGTCATAAATTCAACTTTGTGCCAATACTCAGGCGGTGAAACTGCAAGTTCGCCTTGCTTAATGATGATTTCTTGCTCAACCGCACCGCGTCTTTCGGCAAAACCATAAAACTTAAGTTCACCGCTAATCACATTAATCTGACCGTAAACACCCGAACGGGTATTGTGCAAATGAAGGAACATCTTCGGGATATTATCTGAAGTAAAAACAGCGGTTGATTTATAATTTACAAAGTCTGTAGGAATTGCAGGCATAAACACCTCACTTTTATAAAAATACGTAATGACTCGTTGATAGCTAAAAATTAATAACTGACTATTTATAACTAATGAATATAAAATATACGCCCATTCTCCATGAGCGCAAGTCAGGTATTACAACACTTAGACGTAACAGGTGTTAAATCCACACCTATCGCACGCAACCTCTCTTAAAGATGAGCCTTAAGCGAGCCGCCACGTGTTTGAATTACATCGCGATACCAGAAAAAACTTTCCTTACGGGTGCGCTCTAATGTACCACTACCATCATCACGGCGGTCAACGTAAATAAAGCCATAACGCTTATCCATCTCAGCCGTCGAATTAGCGACTAAATCAATCGGCCCCCAGCTAGTGAACCCCATCAATTCAACACCGTCTAAAATAGCCTCTCTGGCCTGCACAAGGTGATCATTCAAATATTGGATGCGATAATCATCAACTATCTCGCCATCCTCTGTCACTTCATCACGAGCGCCTAAGCCATTCTCAACAATAAACAGTGGTTTCTGGTATCTGTCATACAGGAAGTTCAACAATATACGTAAACCTTTAGGGTCAATTAACCAGCCCCACTGACTTTTTTCTAAATACGGATTCGGTACACTGTCGACAATATTACCGACTTCTTTTTGCTTAGGATCTACGCTTGCGCAACCACTGGCATAATAACTAAACGAGATAAAATCAACGCTGGCATCAGCTAACGTTTCTAAATCCCCCTCTTCCATTATCACTTCGATATTGTTGTCGCGGAAATAACGCAACATATAACCAGGGTAGCGGCCACGGGTTTGCACATCACCAAAGAATAACCACTTGTTATTCTCATGCACGGCAGCCATCACATCATCCGGGTTACAGGTATAAGGGTAGTTAAGCGCGCCCAATAGCATATTGCCAATTTTCGCATCAGGAATGATTTGTTTACAAAAAGTAACCGCTTTTGCACTGGCAAGCAGTTGATGATGTATTGCTTGATAGATAGCTTGTTCATCAGCTGCTTCAGGTAAACCCACGCCCGTATATGGTGCATGTAACGACATATTAATTTCATTAAAGGTCAGCCACAGCTTTACTTTATGTTGATAACGTTCAAATACTGTCGTCGCATAACGCTCAAAAAAATCAATCAGTTTGCGGTCTGCCCAACCGCCATAACCTTCAACCAGACCGACTGGCATTTCATAATGCGATAACGTAACGAAAGGTTTAATATCATGCTTGGCTAATTCATCAAAAATACCATCATAATAAGCTAAACCCGCTTCATTAGGCTGGCTTTCATCGCCATTAGGGAAAATACGCGTCCACGCAATAGAGAGCCTTAAGCAAGTAAAGCCCATTTCTTTAAACAATTGGATGTCTTGTGGATAGCGATTATAAAAATCGATGGCAAGGTCTTTAATGCCAGGGGTTTTATCTGTACTTTCTTGATGCTGGCTCAATATACCGTTAGGTAATAAGTCTGCTGTTGATAAACCTTTACCATCTTGCTGAAATGCGCCTTCGGTTTGGTTTGCAGCAATAGCGCCGCCCCATAAGAAGTCTCGTGGAAATAAATTCATCTGTCCCTCAATTATTATCACTATCCATGTAGAGCACTAGAGTAAACGATCAAAAACAATAACTACTTGAAGAAGCTCACATTTTTGATATTGAATTAGGCCTGCATTGATTTTATTCACGTTTGTAGACGAATATTATAAGGGGGGGCATTTATGAATAACAATTATCAAATGTACTAACAATCATAATTTTTTGTAATGATGTAACAGATTACAACCCGCAAAATCGTATAGTTCAAAGAAACTGCATGCGGGTATATGAAGATAGCGATAATGCGTGTATTACAGGTGATTCTAGTTAGAGTTAGCTTCTAACCAACCTTGTGCTTCAATCGCGTTAAAACGATTTGTATCATAAACAGCATAACACTGACCTTTACTGTCGGTATTAAGCCCCTTGATATCAATATCACCCTTAAAACCAACTTGCTTTAACTTATGACACAACTGAGTTGGTGCATTATCAAAAACAACAGCAAGGTAAGGTAATGCTGAATTTGCAATGATGCCCTGGTGATTAAATACTTGGAGGGCATCAGCGAGGGAATCTGAATCTGTAAACTCAATTATTTCTATTAATTGCTCTAATAACATAACCTGAACCAGTTCCTTCTACGTTGCTTTATATCGTCAAACAGCTTAATAAACACGTGTAGTAATCATTAGTGATAATAAATAGCTATTATAGCTGCGCTAGATAACATATTTGTAGAGTGAGTATATTGAAGTTAATAATGAGTCACAAGATAAACCGTCGTGGTTTATCTTGGATAATTAGCTTAAAGGCGTTTTTCGGTGTAATTCTTTTACTACATCGGTAATAGCTAAAATTAGAATTGAACGGATACGTTCTTTTTGGCGATTCATTTGCATTGCGTATAAATCAGGCATGCTCGGATCCAATAAGCTCGCATCAAATTCTATTGGCATGATACGTGTGACTGCAGATATCTCATTAAGACAGGCAATAAATTCGGCAGACGTGAACAGCAGCTCGTCTTCAAACTCTTGCGTCACCCCTTTCAGTAAGGTGAACTTCTCAATATCTTGATAAAGCGACTGTGATAATAAGCCAAGTCCAAAGAGCAGCTTTAAGCGTACATCAAGGTTCCACAGCGGACCATCATTATCGAGTAGCGGTGAGACAGCATACTTAACAGCATAATCATCTTTTCTGAATACATTCTGAAGTAATATATCAACGGCATCTTCTAACACATCATAACAAACCATCGAAAATTCATGGGCATTATTGGTTTCAGATAGGACTTCTAATACATCAGCTTCAAAGTTTTTAACGTTAGGCATAATTATCTAATTTAATAAAAGCGCCCTGTATGGGCACTTAACTCAATAGTGTTATTTTTTTAAAGCATCATAAGCTTGTTCAACTAATTTGACAACTTCTGAGTCCACATTCACCTCGGAATAATGTGCTAGTGTTACAGCGAGTCCTTTTTCAGCAAACATTGCCTGCAATTCTACCGCTTGTGGGTCATCTTCGTTCTGATACAAAAACGCAGCAGCAACCCCTTTAATCAAATGTGCATTTGGAATTTGATACTCAAACGTACCATTTAACGGTTTAATTAAACGGTCTTGAGGACTCAATTTACGAATTGGCTGGCGGCCGACACGATCAACTTCATCACGTAGATAAGGATTTGCAAAACGACTTAAGATCTTTTCGATATAAGCTGCATGTGCATTACGATCAAAACCATAGCGACGGATCAACACTTCCCCACTCTCTTGCATTGCCGCTTTAACTTGCTCACGAACATTATCATCTTCAATCGAGTCTTTGATCGTCTCATGACCAGCTAAAATACCTAAGTAAGCGGTAATCAAGTGACCGGTATTAAGGGTAAATAATTTACGTTCAACAAATGCCATTAAGTTATCAGTACATTCCATACCTGGGATATGCGGAGTATCACCTTTAAATTGAGTCTGATCGACAATCCATTCACTGAATGTTTCAACTGTCACAGCAAGTGGATCTGTTTCACCAGCTTCTGCTGGCGGTACAATACGGTCTACCGCAGAATCAACAAAACCAATTAACGCCTCCATATCGCCATGAAGTGCTTCAGGAAGGTGACTCAACACCGCTGCTTTTAACTGCGTAGTACCACGTACCATATTCTCACAAGCGATAATATTCTGCGCAGCTGTATTACCAGACTGGATACGTTGTTCGATACCTTGTGCTAACGATTTAGCTATAATGTTTAAAACAGTGGGGCCGACCGCTGTCGTTATTAAATCTGCATTAGCAATGTAATCAATTAACTCAGAGCTTGTCGAATCAATCGCGTTTACGTTTGTCACTTGCTCGGTCACACATTGCGCACCAACCACTTTTACTGGGTATGCTTGGCGTTCTTGTAAGGCTGAAATAACGGTTTTATTTACGTCTGCAAAAGTAACGGCAATGCCAGCATCTGCTAACAATTTACCAATAAATCCTCTGCCTATATTACCTGCACCAAAATGTAATGCTTTCATTATTTATTCTCACTATAAATTTAAATTTTTTATTAATCTGCACTATGTCTATCGCAACCTTGTACTGCAGTAACAGGTGGTTAGTTGTTTATAACCACCTTCATTTTATTAAGCGTTTAAAATGCGCAGTACGTCAGCTGGGTTAGTAGTTGCCTTCAAACATTCGATAGCGTCATCATCATCCAGTGCATTAGTGATAGCCGTAATCACCTGAATATGTTCATCACCTTGCGCGGCAATACCAATAACCAGCTTAGCGATATCGTCTTCATCTTCGCCCCACTGGATACCTTGTGGAAACTGACAGAATACGATGCCGGTTTGCTTAACAAATTTCTTTGTTTCAATCGTACCGTGCGGCACAGCAATTGATTCACCAAGGTAAGTAGAGACCAACTGCTCACGTGCTTGCATGCCCGCTAAGTAACCTTTTTCTACATACCCAAGGTTAAGAAGCTGCTCCCCTGCAAACTTAATCGCCTCTTCTTTTGATACTGGCGTCATATTCAAAAAAACATTATCAGCAGTCAGTTTCAGCGTTTTAACCTCAGCAGTCTCAATTTTATTTTTTGCATCAACTAGAGTATTAACCAAGTTATCGTACAGGCCTTTATCAAGGAAGTTAGTCAGTGATAAATGCTCTGCATTACCAGCGTGTGAACGAGCCCGGTCAGTTAAGTCTTTGTGTGTAATAACAATATCGGCATCTTGTGGTAAGTTATTAATCGCTAAATTAGTCACTGAGATAGCTAAACCCGCAGCTTCTACTTTCTTACGTAATAAGCTTGCACCCATCGCGCTTGACCCCATACCAGCATCGCAAGCCACAATGATTTTGCTCACATCAGCGTAGTTAACTGCGGTATCTGACTGGCCTTTTGACGAAGACTTCATACCTTTCATTTGGCTTGTTGCTTTCTCTAAAGACTCATCTTCATCAGTTTGAGTTTGTGTTTTCATTAGTAGACCTGCTACAAAGAAAGACACTGCGGTAGATGCAATAACTGATAAGACAACGCCAATTAGCGAGGCCTTAGGTGTCATCAGTAATACCGCAAAGATTGAACCCGGAGATGCAGGTGAAATCAAACCAGCATTGAATACAGTTAGCGTGAATACACCAGTCATACCACCAGCAATAACCGCAAGGATAAGACGTGGATTCATTAATACATATGGGAAGTAGATCTCATGGATACCGCCAAAGAAGTGAATGATTGATGCTCCCGCTGCAGATTGTTTTGCATTGCCTTTACCAAATACCATGTAAGCAAGTAATAAACCTAAACCTGGACCTGGGTTAGCTTCAATCAAGAAGAAAATAGATTGACCTAACTCTTCAGATTGCTGAATGCCTAGCGGTGAGAAGATACCGTGGTTAATCGCATTATTTAAGAACAAGATTTTAGCTGGTTCAACGAAAATAGAAGCAAGTGGCAATGCACCATTTTCAACCATGAAACCAACACCAGCAGCAAGACCACCAGAAAGAACTTTAACTGCAGGACCAATCACAAGATAGGCAAGAATGGCGCAAAGCATACCGATAATACCAGCAGAGAAGTTGTTAACTAACATCTCAAAACCACTTTTCACTTTACCGTGAACAGCTTCATCGAATTTTTTAATTGCGATACCACCTAATGGGCCAACAATCATCGCCCCCATGAACATAGGTATATCTGTACCAACAATCACACCCATTGTGGTAATTGCACCTACAACACCACCACGTTCGCCACCAACCATTTTACCACCGGTATAACCGATCAATAGTGGCAGTAAATAAGTGATCATTGGACCAACCATAGAAGCTAGTGTTTCATTTGGAAACCAGCCAGTTGGAATAAATAAAGCCGTAATAAAACCCCAAGCGATAAATGCACCAATATTTGGCATTACCATGTTAGAGAGAAAGCGACCAAAGTTTTGTACTTTAATCTTTGCTGCAGGAGATACCATTTCCATTTACCCCGTAATTATAATCTGTGGCCAATCTAGCCAAAGTGTTGGCCAAGTCAGCCGTGTCTGTTTGTGAGGTAGAATTTAACACGCATTATCAAGCGAACAATGTGACATGAGAATTTGAGATATAGGTCACACTTAAAAATAACGCGAAAACAAAAACCAGTGACACGCATCACAAATAAAGACTGTAGTAAGATTACATCTAAAAAAAGGTCAAAAAGCACACAAAATAATGACGATCAACATCACATATTGGGGATTGTAAAATAAAACTAAATAGAGATGTTGATCACACTTTTTATAAACCAAGTAATTAATTCATTATACTTTACAATTTAGTTACAAATTAACCGCACTTTAAACACATAAAACACCCACCCCAAAAGTGTTAAAACCTTATTTTGTAATTTTATTACGGAATAATAAGAGGTATATTGAACACGGTTCTACTATCAATTATAGATAACATCTACTAATGAAGTTCATTTCTACTTATACATAACAATTTTATATCCTCCTCCCCTATCAATGTTAAAATCAGTGTCTAACAACTACGGCTTAATCAAATAGAAGGTCTTCTATGCTGCAAAAAGAACTCAGACAAGCAAAAGCAATTGAGAATGTATATAACTCGGCATATTGGCATTTAGCGCAAAAAGATTACACGCTTGCAGAAATACGCACCAAGCTTGAGCGTAAAACAGAAAACCAGGAATGGATAGAAATCGTATTAGCCGATCTCGTCGGTAAAAACTACATTAAAAGCGATTTTGACTTTGCAATACGTTTTGCTGAGTCTGCGTTTCATAATGAGCAGGGTAAATCAGCGATTACACGTAAATTACGTGCTCGCGGCGTAGGTCAAAAAGAAATAGCAGAAGCCATCGAACAGGTTATGTATGATGAAAACATCGATCAGTTCGAGCTTGCAGCCTCGCGATTAAGCAGCACATTCCAAACCTTTCACAACACCACCAAAGAAAAAGTCTATTCACAATTCACGACCAAAGGTTTTTCACGTGCTGAAATTGATCATGCCGTTGCCCTACACCCTGAAAAAGAAACATTAAGAAGTAAGCTCGAAGTAAAAGCAGAAAAGGCAGACCTGAGCAAAGAAACCATGAAGCTGTACCGTAAAGGCAAAGGTAAGCGAGTCATACTTAATGAATTGCGTAAGAAACTCATTGATGTTGAAGAATTTGATAGCCTGATTGATCAACTTGAAGAAGCGGGTGATATCGATTTTTATCAAAGCTGTATCGATGTATTGGCCAAAAAACGCCTTGATATTAATAGCGGTGCAGGAAAATCTAAAGCCTACGCTTATCTATCTGGTAAGGGTTTTGATTCAGACCAAATCAAAGAAGCTCTGAATCCTGCTGATTAATATAACAGCAACGGCAATAATAACGTTAACGACACCGAGACGCTTTGTTATACAATTTCAGCACTGAAAATGAAGTACTAAAATAACATTAAGGAATACACAATGACAAACCAACACGCACACGGCGAAGAAGGTCACGTACACGGTCCAGGTTGTAGCCATCACCATGCCCAAGCTCCTATCGTAAGAGAAGGCGCTAAAGTAGGTCGTAACGATCCTTGCACGTGTAACAGCGGTAAGAAATTTAAGAAGTGTTGTGGTAAATAATCACACACTTTATTAAATGCACTTTTCACTAAACTAGTAGACGTACTAAATTAGTTTAAAGTAGTACGGGTGATTGCCCATACTAAAAAGCCCCCACAGCTATTTTACTTTCTATAATATAGAGAGATAGAAGAACGCTGTGGGGGATTTTTGCTAACTGGGCTACAGTAGATATGTTGTTAGCCCATCAATTCGAGACTCTGACCTAATAACGACTAGCCGTCTGCAGTGATCTTAGCAATCAGTTCTTGTTGTACAGTTTCTGCTTTAGTCGTTTCAATCTGGCAAGTACCTGCAGCGATATGACCACCGCCGCCATAGCTAAGCATTAGCTCACCGACGTTAGTTTTCGAATTACGATCAAAAATAGACTTACCCGTAGCAAACACGATGTTTTGCTTTTGGAACCCCCACATCTTATGAATAGAGATGTTGCACTGTGGGAATAACGCATAAATCATGAAGCGATTACCGGCGAAAATAGTCTCTTCGTCCGTTAAATCAAGTAACACTAAATTATCGTGTACCGTTGCACAACGTTCAACTTGTTGCTTAAACATAGTTTCGTGTTCACGGTATAAATCAATACGTTCTTTTACATCTGGTAATGTCAGAATATCGTCAATGTCGTGGTCTTTACAATAATCAATCAAATCCATCATTAACGCATAGTTAGAAATACGGAATTCGCGGAAACGCCCTAACCCAGTTCGCGCATCCATTAGGAAGTTCATCAAGTTCCAGCCTTGCGAGTTCAATACTTCATCACGGTTGAACTGAGCAGAGTCACCTTTATCAACGGCTTCCATCATTTCAATCCACTGCGCAGGGAATGTGTCTAAACCACCATAATAATCCCACACGACACGTGCCGCAGAAGGCGCATCAGGATCGATAATGTGATTGTCACGTTCGCCAGTATTACGGATTGTTTCTGAAAGATGGTGATCAAAAGTCAGATAAGCACTTTTAACATAAGGTAGGTTTGTGACGATATCATTCGGGGTAATATCAATTTTCCCGTCTTGCATATCTTTAGGATGAACAAATTTAATGTCACTGATAAGATTTTGCTGTTTTAAAAGTACCGCACACACTAAACCATCAAAATCACTGCGCGTTACTAATCTATATTTTTGTTCTGACATCTTCATTCCTTTGTCACATAAGTTTAAACCTAAGATGACTAAAGATAACCGTATAGAAGAGTCAGAATCAAGCGGAGATTACCCAAGATCGCGATTGTAGTTGCCCAAGCTTGATCTCACACGCAAAACAAGCTCAAGCTGGGTGAATAATCAGCATTATTTTCACCCTATAGTTAAATTAATGTCACCTAGAATTCACCAAATACCCTAGCTATATTAAAGGCATAGTAAAGGTATTAGTGAATCAATATTAAAACGAATAACATCATATATTAATTTATTTCAACTTCACGACATCACCCGATACAGTGGTCTGATAACCGTTCAATATCCAAGCCCAGAACCAATCTTCTTGCACTTCTACATTGATAAGAGCATCACCACCTCTCGATTCAATCGCCGCTTTTTGGGCGCGTACAAAACGGTCATTTTGTTGGATTGGAATAAACTGAAATAACATGATGCCAGTTGCAGTCGCGTGACCAGGACCAATGACGGTATATTCCGCTTCATCCAGATTTTGCGTTTTCATTGATGTACCCGAACAACCCACTAAAATTAGCGCAGACAATAAAATAGTGCTTAATGCTTTTACCATTTTCATTAATAAACTCCCTCATTGTAATTAAAGGCTGTAGATGAGTTGTTAAAACCTATCGTAACCTCAGTCTTCCTAAGTCTAGCCACCGCTCATTAGAAAGCCCACTGTCACCAATAATAAACATCATGAAAGCATTATTTACGCACACATTGTGATTAATCTGTCGTTTTAGCCACTAGACAATGACAAGTTCGCTTTTCTTTTCATTTATTTGAGCTAAAAAAAATGATTAAATAACCCACACTTTAGTGTGACAGGTAGCTACTACTTAGTTCGGCGAAAGTTTAATTTATTTGTAACACTTTATTAATCTTCTGTAACTTGGTATAAACATAGTTAATATACTTAGTTAGGTGGTAATTTAAAATTTAAGCCTAACTACTGTGGTTATATTAGAATTTTAAAGGGAATTAATATGGGTTCGTTATCAGTGCAATGGAAGATTACATTGCTTTCTGGCTGTTGTATTTTAGTCGTAGCAATATCGCTAATCGGCTTTACACTTTCATCATCAACAACCAATCAAAAAATTATTCAGGTTCAAACCAGTAATTCTGTCGGAGAAAAGTCCGAGCAGCTACTCATCAGTGGAGCTAGTACGCAGGCCTCAATTGTCCAAAAATATTTAGATGAAGCAGCATATCGCGCAGAAATGCTCGCCGAAAGTATTGCCTTCGTGCAGTACAATGCCGAAGACAACTTTACCAGTAGTGATGAATTACGAGATTCAGTCTCGGAGTTATTAAAACGCTCAGTACAAAATTTCGATAATATGCATGCCGCGTTTACCACTTTCATGCCTGATATGCTCGATGGTGAAGATGCTAATTATACCGATGCCGATTATGTCAGCTCTAATGATCAAGGCCGCTTTTCGGCTTATTGGTATAAGAACAACGAAAATGACCCTAAATTAATAATCAAAACTGAACAGCAGATCAATGACACGGCAAAATCAGCCAATGGCCAAGCAAACAACTTTTGGTATACCTGCAGCATTACCAATAAACGTATGTGTGTCATTGAACCTTACTTATACAATGAAAATGGCGCATCTCATTTAGTCAGTACCATCACAGTGCCAGTACGTAAGCAAGGTGAGATCATAGGCGTAACCGGTATCGACTTGAAAATAGGTGTACTGCAAGACTTTGCTCAGCGTGCTGACCAAGCCTTGTTTTCTGGCGCAGGTAAAGTGCAAATTGTGAGTAATTACGGCCAACTTGTCGCCTCTGATGCTAAAAATGCCGCGATAGGCCAAAAAATTTCAAACCCACAATTAACACAGTGGTTAGCCAAAGGGATTACGCAATCGCAATGGAGTCGCGATCAGCAATCTTTAACGATATTCATGCCTATCAAGCTCAACACGATCAATTGGGGGATTGTCATTACGATGCCAAGAGAAGTCGTTCTGGCAGATGCATTGGCGCTGAATAAGCTCATTGAAGAACAAGCCAAGGAAACACTGAGCACGCAAATTATCACTGGCGTGATAGTTACCCTACTCGGCTTACTGATTATTTGGTTTGCAGCAGTGAAATTAGTGGCTCCAATTAAAGCCGTCGCTAATCGATTACAAGATATCGCCTCTGGCGAAGGTGATTTAACTCAACGACTTGAAGTGAAATCGAGCGATGAAATTGGTGAGTTAGCCACTTGGTTCAACCGC
This sequence comes from Moritella sp. F3, assembly GCF_015082335.1. NCBI lineage: Bacteria > Pseudomonadati > Pseudomonadota > Gammaproteobacteria > Alteromonadales > Moritellaceae > Moritella > Moritella sp. F3. The sequence goes on from NZ_BLRL01000001.1 coordinate 643,001, forward strand.
TTTTTAGATAAGATCCAGGGCACCATTAAAGACGTGGTGACCACCGCTAATACCATGAGTGAAACCTCAAAACAAGCTGAAGCAATCGCGCAGCAATCTCGCCAAGGCAGTGAATCGCAATTTAGAGAAGTGGATATGGTTGCTACTGCCTCTGAAGAAATGACACAGACATCTGCATTGGTATTAGAGAATGCCGACAGAGCCGCAGAAATGGCTCGCCAAGCAGAACAATCAGCACAAGGTGGTCAAGCTGTCGTGCAACAATCTGCAGATACTATGCAAGAGTTAGTCGAAAGAATGGCGATGGCAGTACCCATTGCTAACGAACTTGAAATCAATGGCGGTAATATTAACACCATACTGTCAGTAATTGAGGGCATTTCAGAACAAACTAACCTACTCGCGCTGAATGCTGCGATTGAAGCCGCAAGAGCCGGTGAGCAAGGCCGTGGTTTCGCAGTGGTCGCTGATGAAGTGAGACAACTGGCAAGCCGTACCCACGATTCTGTGGACCAAATACGCGTGGTGATCCAAGATCTACAAGCAGGCACTCGTAGCGTAACTAACGCGATATCAGAAGGTAATCACCTTGCCCTTGAAACCGCAACGCAGGTTCAAAAAGCGGTCGATAGCCTGGCTGACATTTCATCCTTCGTCGCAGATATTCAGGTGATGAATAGTGAAATAGTGAACGCAGCAAGCGAGCAAAAGACAGTATCAACGGAAGTGAACGGTAACGTCGCCAATATTCGTGATTTAAGCCAATCTATCTTAGATCAATCAACCGCGGCCGAAAAAGTCGGTCAGAATATTGCCCAGCTATCATCGCAACAGCAGGCACTGGTTGGTCAGTTTAAAGTGGATTAATAGCAGCCAACAGAAAGTATTTTCAAGATCAAAAATAATGCCCATCATCAACCATGACGCTTGGCTGATGATGGGCATTTTATTATGCGAAACTAAGGCTTAAGCTTTAACACCGCATCAATATCAGCAGCGCTATGACGCTCAGGAACTTGTTCCCAATCTTCACCAAATGAACGGTTAACAATACGACCACGTTGCACAGCATCTCTTTCTGAAATCATCGTAGCCCAACGCATAATATGGGGATAACTTTCGACTTGTAAGAACTCGCCAGCATCATACAGTTTACCTAATACTAAATTGCCATACCAAGGCCAAATAGCCATATCGGCAATGCTGTACTCTTCGCCTGCGACATAGGTATGTTGCGCCAATTGCTTGTCTAACACGTCTAACTGGCGCTTCGCTTCCATTGCAAAGCGATTAATCGGGTATTCAAGTTTTTCATCTGCATAAGCGTAAAAATGTCCAAAGCCACCGCCTAAAAATGGTGCAGAACCTTGCGCCCAGAACAACCAGTTAAATGTTTGTGTGCGAGCTGCGCCAGATGCTGGTAAAAACTGACCAAACTTCTCGGCTAAATGTACAAGGATTGAAGCTGATTCAAATACGTTAACGTCGTCATCGCCCGACTTAACGACTAACGCAGGTATTTTTGAGTTGGGATTAACGTCCACAAAGCCTGATGAGAATTGTTCTGCTTCACCGATATTAATTAAATAAGCGTCGTATTCGGCTTCTTTAATACCTAATGCTAATAGTTCTTCGAGCAAGATCGTGACCTTCTGCCCATTCGGCGTGCCCAGAGAGTAAAGTTGTAGTGCATGTTCGCCTACAGGTAATTCTTGTTCGTGAGTTGCGCCAGATACCGGACGGTTAATGTTAGCCCACTTATTACCGCCATTAGTGTCATGAACCCAAACTTTAGGTGGTGTATATTCATTTTCCATAATGCTCTCTCAATGCCATTTATTTAGGTGAAATAAACCGTTTTAAGTGCGTATTAAACGGCTTTTATACCATAAAATACTATAGTGAACAGCGAGATTACTCAAGAGGGATGGTTCAATTTTGTCTGCTAAGAGGGTGTTCGTGAGTGCTTTTCATAAATGCTTTTAGTAAATGAAAAAGAGCACCTCACAGATAGTCAATTTACTGCTACCAGTGAGGTGAATAGAGCTGGGCTTGATAAGCGACTTAAATTACAAAATACTCGATAGAAATTTCTGTAATCTTGGGTGAGAAGGATTTTCAAAAAAGTTGGCCGGCACATCGTCCACAAGCAGCTGACCATCTTCCATAAACAACACTCGGTCGGCAACTTCGTTAGCAAAGCCCATTTCGTGCGTAACCACCACCATAGTCATGCCTTCTTCAGCCAATGACTTCATCACCTCAAGCACCTCTCCCACCATTTCAGGATCCAGCGCTGATGTTGGCTCATCAAATAACATCAGATCAGGCTTCATGGCTAACGCTCTGGCTATCGCCACTCGTTGCTGTTGCCCTCCGGATAACTGACTTGGGTACACGTCGACTTTTTCGGCTAAGCCAACTCGAGTAAGCAAGCTTATGGCGTCTTTTTCAACTTCTTCTTTACCCAGGTTTGATACCTTTAATGGCGCCAGCTTCACATTTTCTTTAACCGATAAATGGGGAAAAAGATTAAACGATTGAAACACCATACCGACGTTTTCACGTAAGGTATTAATATTGGTAGAGGAGTCGTACATATTAATACCATCAATAGTGATATCGCCTTTAGTCACTGTTTCTAACTGGTTTAGCGTACGTAAAAATGTAGACTTACCCGACCCAGATGGGCCAATAATAACCACTACTTCACCACGTTTAACAGTCACGGATACTTTTTTAAGGGCATGGCACTTGTTGGCGTATATTTTATCGACATCAGTGGCAATCACCATGTCTTCACCGTTATAATTTGCTCTAGTCACTGGTTGATAACCTCTTTTCTATACGCTGAACGCCGAAAGATAATGTTGCAGTAAGTACAAGATAAAGCGCTGCTACTGTAAACCAAACTTCAAAGGTAGCGAAACTGCCCGCAACCACTTCTCTGCCAGCTTTGGTTAAATCTGTAATTGAGATAACCGATACCAGAGATGAATCTTTGATTAAGTTAATAAACTGACCAGCCATTGGCGGTAAAGTACGTTTAAATGCCTGTGGTAAAACGACATAAATCATCGCTTTTGGATAGCTCATGCCCAACGAACGTGCAGCTTCCATCTGGCCAGGTGAAATAGACTGAATACCTGAACGTATGATCTCAGCAATGTAAGCCCCGGTGAACACAGATAAGGCAGCAATACCCGCGGTAAATCTATCTAAGTCGAAAATAGTCCCTAAGAAGAAGTAGACAATAAATATCTGTACAAGTAACGGTGTGCCACGGATGACCTCGACATATAAGAAGGCAAAGTTACGACTCAAAGGATTGACAGATATACGCATTAATGCCGCGACTAAACCAATGATTATGGCAAAGAATAGCGAGATAAGTGACAATTTAATCGTCATCAACAAGCCTTGTAGGAGCACCCCCATACTTTGCTGATCGATACTAGATACTGTATCACCTTCAAACACTAAATCGCCATCACTGACAAATACATCATCAGCTTTTACGACAACCTGATTAGGCTCACCATTGTCGAACTCAACAGTAATAAGACCGCTATCATTGATGATGACAGTACCATCATACTCAGCATAGGTTTCTATTGGTGAGGTATCTATGATGTAGGGAACCACGCGATTCCATTGCCAGGTATAATCAATTTTTTGTGATGCTGAATAGATTGAAAATCCTACTGCTATTAAAGCCACAACAGACAGTAAGTGCCACATCCAATTATTTTTTTTATCGTGCATATTAATCCCAAATAAAGAGCTAAAAAGCCAGTAACAGAAGGCTACTGGCCCATTCGCTTATTTAACTTGCTTTAACCAAGCATCACTCTTGAACCATTTGTCATAGATTCGATCATAGGTACCGTCACCTTTGATTTGACGCAAGAAATTATTCAGGAAGTTAAGCATGTCATGATCACCTTGTTTCACAGCCCAACCCAGCGGCTCGTAAGTGAAAGGTTCAAGAATCGACTCAACTTTATCGCTGTTCTGTGCTGCATAAATAGATACAAATGGCATATCGTAAACCATTGCATCAGCTTTGCCGTTGATGACTTCTAAAGCCGCGTCAGTTTCTGTTTCAAACGCATTGTATTTAGCTTTTTTAAGCATTCTTTTGATAACAACTTCACCTGTTGTACCAAGTTTACCGGCCACGATGTATTGCGGATCATTGAGGTCTTTATAGCTGGTAATTTCACCCTTTAATTTTGGGTTGATGATGATAGATTGGCCGACAACAATATACGGGTCAGCAAAATTCACCTTTAGATTACGCTTAGCAGTAACCGTCATACCAGCCATGATCACATCACATTTACCTGTGATAAGAGCAGGAATAATGCCATCCCATGCAGTATTGACTGGCACATATTTAACACCCATCTGCTTTGCCATCATTTTACCTAAGTCGACATCAAAGCCTATGTAACTGTTATTCTTTGATTTCATCTCAAACGGCATATAGCCAGCATCAAAACATGCACGTAGCTCACCAGATTCAGCAATGCCATCTAATACAGCACCGGCATTAGCGCTTGCAGAACAAAAGATCATTGTACTCAAAGCGATAATCTTGCTGATTTTATTCTTTTTCATATTAATTCCTTGTTATATTTTCGAACAAATTAATCCATCAGTCGGTGTTTATTCATAATTACCATTGCTTTTGCACATATCCAATCGAGAATAGCGCTTACATATTCATTTATATAAATACTTAAAATCAGTACTCTGCTCTAGGCTTACCCAGCAAAGCAGCTAATTAGACCTAAATATAATGGTAATTAAAAATATAGAACAACTATGCACTAGGCTGAATCAAATAACATTGAACTAAAACACATAACAATAAATTAACACTGGTAACAACAACAAAAATCATGCAAACGATAAAATAAAGGGTCTAATACTAATTAAAACTCAGAAAATAAGAGGTATATTTATGGATTATTAAAAACAGTCCCTTAAAACCAACGTTAATAGCCTCGATCTTGAGTTCGTCTGCATTAGCAGACCCAGCACCTAACAAAAAATTTCCCGCTAATGCTTTAACTGCATCGTATGTTCAAGCTTTATACTTTCATATAGATAGTGCGAAATTAAGTCCAGATGTACGCTAGCAGCGGCTCGATGATAATAAAAATTATTGCTACAAGTGGTTTATTTAACGCTTACATACCAGACTTATTATTAATTTAGTAATGTCTCACTTATAAATTTTAATTAAAGTGATACGAGACAGCAGACGAAATATAAGTAAAAAACAAATTATTCAATGTTACATTATGATTTTGTTCTTATTTGAACATTTAACTATAGCGTCTTAACTGTTTAAATAGAAAAGGTAAAGGTATTATAATGAAACGAATAAATTGGTTAGACTCAAGTAGAGGAGCGGCAATCTTATGTTTGATATTTATTCATTACGTTGGTGCTTTAGAATCACGTGATTTTATTTCTTATGATTTAATGAATGTCATTAAATCAATATTTAGAGTAGCGACGCCTTATTTTATCATTATATTTGGCTTTACATTTTCAATTGTCTATTCAAGTAAACTCGTAACATGGAAGGCCGTTGGAGAGTTATATTCAAAACTTATTTATCGGTTAGCTCTGATTATTATTGCTCGTGAAGTGATCGTATTAGGCAGTGCAATTCGCTACCCTGAACTGAAAGAAGATTTGTTGAGTATCCTACTGTATCAAGATTTTTCAAAGACTGGTGAGATCCTAACCTTCTACTTCTTTGCGATTTTACTTGCACCTATCGCCTTGTTTTTTATGAGACAAAAAAATAAAGCCAACATTGCTTTTATATTGTTTTTATATTCATGTAGTTATTTAATCGGTAGTACCTACAATACTCAATTTACGGGTATGTGGTTTAGGTTTTTATTTTATGATGTATATGCATTTGCTCCTTTTTTTAGTCTCCTCATGTTAGGTATGTATTTCGGCATGCTATATAAATCTAAATCTAGCGATTCAGAGCGTCTCATTACATTTTCTTTAATTGCGTTGGCGTTCTTTATTTCAGGTATATTTATTTTACAGTTTTTAACTAATACACCTATATTAACGCTGGCTAATTCAACCCTGAAATCACCACCACACATTTCCTATTTATTGATCTATAGTTCTCTGTCTATATTTATAAGCGGTATTATTGCCGTTGTATCGACAAATAGATTAATACCAAAAATGTTTTTTTCATTCTTAGATATTATAGGTAGAAATTCTTTACTTTCTTATGTCCTTCATTATTTCTTGTTTATGGCAACACCAATATCAATACTGCTCTTTGGAAATAAAAATTCAACAGGAGAGTTGGTTACATTTGTATGCTTAATGTTTATGTTATTCGGCTGTATATATACTCGAGATTATATGAAAATCAATAAAAAACAAATTTTTCATATTAATACTAAAGTATCCAAATTAGAGAATAATACACTCCCATAGTACAAGCTTAGATCTCATCTAAGGTGTTGGAACCTGCTGGATTCAAACAATAAGTGCCGTTCACGAAGAAAATCAGTGGCTACAGTTGGTTCCAGCATTTTAAGATCTGTTGATTTTCAATATGCTAAAAACTGAGTAGTCATGCGCTTCAAACTTATCAAATACCTTGCCAATTAGGTGCAAGTACAGCCATCATCACTTTATCGACAAACTTACCGTTGCGGAAACCCGACTGCTTTTTAACTCCTTCATGCACATAACCGGCATTTGCATAAGCTTTGATTGCAGCGGGATTATTGGCATAAGCTGTTAACTCAATACGGTGCAAGCCTAAGGTATTAAAGCCATAATCGGTGATCACTTTCGTTACTTCTGTTCCTATGCCTTTACCCCAATATGTTTTATCACCAATAAGAATAAAGTATTCGCCAGAGCGGTTTAACGCACTGATAGACGCGATACCTGCATAGCCTATCAATTTACCAGTCTCTACACAGCAAACACCAAATCACACACATTTCGAATTACCGTTGATGCTGGATAACCAAGTAGTAATATCTGTTTTCGATTGCGGGTATGCATAGGCAGACAAGCTGAATTGTGTAACGTCACGATCACATGACCACGTATAGAACTCCGCGCTATCACTCATATCAAGTGACCTTAATTCAACTTTACTTGTCGTTAAAAACATCCTTTATCCCCTTAATATTGAACGCTAATTTTAATATTAAGCGTAAACTAACATAACCAGCGGCAATATAAAGAGCCGGTTACGACGATAAAACGTTCTGACTATGAATTTATCACTCGCGCCTGTATCATGTTTACGCTCGTCAAAAGTAAAAATCATTAAACACAACGATGTTGGCATCGACCGTTAGCAAGCGCATAAAAAACCAGTCATAGGACATTATGGAAAAGAAAAACCAAGGTATACAATCCGTAGAACAAGCTTTTGAAATCATCGATTTTTTTTCTAACAAAAATCATCCGGTCTCATTAGGAGAAGCTGCGATTGAAATGGATATCTCTAAAAGTAAGCTCCATAAATATCTTGCCAGTTTTCTGCGTATCGGCATTGTCACTCAAGATATAAATGGCCACTATTGCCATGGCTCTAAGCTCATCGAATTGGGGGCAAAGATCCTGGGTCACACAGACATTCTCCATTTCTGTGAACCAGAGTTGCAACAGTTAAGATTAGAAACACAAGAAGCAACAGCCCTTGCGGTTTGGACCACCCAAGGCCCTATGATTGTTCGCTTTCTCGAAAGTCCATACCCAGTGGCAATAAGCTTTAGAGTTGGTTTTCACGCACCACTCACACAAAGCTCTGTAGGTATGTGTTTTGCTGCATTTTCACCAGAAGAAGCCTATCAACACCTTCTAACAGCTGAAACGCAAGGTGAAACAGCACAATTGGGGGCATTTAAACAAGCGTTAACATCCGCTAAAGATCAGGGCTACGCTATTCGAAACACAATAAACCCAAGTATACCGGGCGCAAAAGCAATATCAGCGCCTATCTTTGACGCAACGGGTAATATCATCGCTTGTATTCTCATCATCGGTTTTAAACAGCAAGAAGCAATTCAAGAAAAAGCGATTCAAGCCATATGCGCTAGCAGCAAACGACTATCTCAGCAGTTAGGTCACCATATCAACACTTAGGACGTAAATAGAATTAAAACCAACACGCCCCTTAAACTAAGGCCCCATTAATCGGGGGCTCCAGTCCTCTAACACGCCGTTTTCTAATCGTCGTTCAACAAGCCTGCGCCATGAATCAACCAATGGTAGCGCGAGTAACTCTAAGAGGACGGCTTTGTCTAAACACCCGCTAAAAATAAGACTCATGATGCGTGCAACAGACCAATCAGGATAAGGTCGCTGACAAAGTAAAATCTCATCCCCCGCACCTATCGTTCCTTCCTCCAGAACCCGAAAGTACCAACCGGTACGCAATGTTTGTTGTAGTTTAACTGCCATGTCATGCTGTTCAAATCTTTCATTTAACTTCCAACAAGGCATACGCCCCTGTGACACTTGTAATAATGTCGTTCCTATACGGATCTTATCTTCAATACAAATCGTGTATTCATTGACACCAAGGCTGCTAATATTTTCACCAAAAGCCCCCGCATGTTGGAATAGCGTGTTATCACTTAACGTTTTTTGCCATTCGCTGTAATGCTCTCGGGGATAAATATGAAGGGCTTTTTCAATACCACCATGCACTAACAAATCGCCTTGCTCGTCATTGATAAATCCTAATTTATCGACAAGTTGACGTTCATCCAATACTTTTTTGTCTATGCCACTTTTTGAGTCTCTCGCAAAAGGGACTGCTTTACCAGCTAACACAGCACCAACCGAACCTATCTTTTCCATATTGCAGTCACCTATTTGTTTACCACATAAAAAGTTGAGCATATAAAATGATTTCTATAGCTCGTTGCGAAGTTGATAAATCGGTTGTACCGCAAGTACTTCGATACCAGTTGGCGTACTCTTAAGGTAGCGTACTTCATCGTCAGAGAATAAAACCTCTTTCGAAAAGCCTTCTGCGGTTGGAAATCGTGCTAATGCTAACGTTAGAATTTCATCTCTGGTTTTATGATCATTATTTTCAATTGAAACTTCACAAAATGGTTTTTTGTCTTTGGTTATTTTAATTTTATATCTCATGGCTATCACTCATTAAGGAAACTAGATGTAACAATATTAAACCAGACTATAACACCAACAATAGGATACACCAATAGGATACACCAATAGGAAACCCAATTCACCATAAAGAAACCACGTGTATTCAACTCGCTAAATGCTGCTGCATAACCTCTCTCAATCGTTTCAATCCTTTACCTTTATTCACTGTTTTTCAAGCAAGATAAATACCTGATATTTTTTCTGCTTCATTTAACTCGACTTCGACCAATGCCCCCGACGCTAATTGTGATTGAATTCGAGACTTCGGCAGATAACCTACACCAATACCAGCAACAATAGCCTGGATCTTGTGTTCAACAGCATTGACATAAAAGTGTCGGCTTTGCTCTATGATGTTACTTGACCAAGGTATCGCATTTTTGGCTGAATCATGGACAATCACAGTGCGGTAGTTATCAATTTCTGATTTATTTATCGGCGATTGAAAGCTGGCGAGCTCATGCCCTTTCGGTACAACAAAAACCTGCTTTAAATTATCTAAGGCAGTAACACTGATCCCTTGTTGATTGGGTACTGGTTCTGGTGCTGCGATAAGTAAATCAGCGCGGTCTTCAATTAAGGCTTCCCACGAACCATTCATGACTTCTTCATTTAGGTCTATTTCAATGTTCGGGTGTTCATGTAAGAACTGCGCGAGTGGCGCAAGCAATAGCTGCATATCAAAAATAGAATCGAAAGTAATATTAATTTTCGGTTCCCAACCATGAGAGATGGTTTGCGTTTGCTCGGTCAGCTTGCTCACGGCACCGAGTACCTTGCGCCCCTCATCCAGTAAATGCCGACCAGCAGGCGTTAACACCGAGCGTCTGCCCTGCCGAACAAACAAAGTCACCGCCAACTGTTCTTCTAATTTCTGCACTATGTAAGAGAGCGCTGAAGGTACTTTGTTTAACTGCTCAGCCGCTGCCGCAAAACTGCCGCGGCGGTCAATTGTATCTAACACTTGTAATGCTTCGATGGTAATTGGAGATTTATACATTTACGCCTCTCTTATGATTGATATCGCGATTACATTAACACGCCATCAATTGTTCAAATATTTTGAATATACTAAACAAATTTCAGTGGTTATTCCAATTCCTTTAAGCGAATACAATAGCTACATATTCAAACGCAACCCCAAAACACACTAACGAATCAAAGAGAGCACGACATGAACATTGCAACAATCAAACAAGTACTAACATCAGACAACAACGCCTCGGCATTACCATTACGCTTGATAGCAGGCATCATATTCACAGCTCACGGCTCGCAAAAGCTATTTGCTTGGTTTGGTGGTTATGGCCTAGAAGGCACCGGTCAATGGATGGAATCCATCGGCTTAGCACCAGGTTATTTAATGGCGATGATGGCCGGTAGCGCCGAGTTCTTTGGTGGTCTATTGCTTATCCTAGGTTTATTGACTCGACCTACTGCATTGGTTTTAGCCGTTACGATGCTGGTTGCTATCTTTAGTACCCATTTTGCTAATGGTCTATTTATGAGTAATAACGGTTATGAATTTGCATTGTCACTGTTTGCCATCACACTTGCACTCATATTCCAAGGTGGCGGCAAACTTTCATTAGACCGTATTTTAGTAAGCAAACTTAACTAATCAATGAAATTCACATTTTTAATAACTGTTCGCGTCATAGTTCTTAATAGCTGTTCGCATAAAAGGTCCTACAGCTGTTAACACAAAAATGGCATCACTGCAGATAGGAGTATTCTCATGGGATTAATCGTCAACGGTAAATGGCATGACCAATGGTACGAAACCAAAAGTAGTAAAGGTCAATTTGAACGTCAAGAAAGTCGTTTCAGAAATACGATATCTAATGCTGAAGGTAGTCGCTATCCAGCCGAAGCAGGTCGCTATCATTTGTATGTGTCGTTAGCCTGCCCTTGGGCACACCGCACATTGATTTTCAGACAACTAAAACAACTCGAAGACATTATCACTGTCAGCGTAGTAAAACCGGAAATGCGCAGCAATGGTTGGGAGTTTGACGCAAATACAAGTGATTATAACGATACACTGTATCAAAGTGATTATGTGTACCAGCTTTACCTTAAAGCGGCGCCTGATTATGAAGGTCGCGTTACCGTGCCGGTATTGTGGGACAAACAGACTCAAACTATCGTCAACAATGAATCGAGCGAGATCATTCGTATTTTCAATACAGCGTTTAATGATTTAACGGGTAATCACGATGACTATTACCCGACAGATTTACGACCTGAAATTGATACAATTAACGAGCGTATTTATCACACTATCAACAACGGTGTATATCGCGCAGGGTTTGCTACAACACAAACTGCATACGATGAAGCATTTGACGCACTTTTTAGTAGCTTAGATTGGCTGGAAACACACCTTGGTACTCACCGCTATTTAACGGGATCACAACTGACGGAAGCGGATTGGCGTTTGTTCACGACATTAATACGCTTTGACGCTGTGTATCATGGTCATTTTAAATGTAATCGCAATAAATTAACTGAGTTTCACCATATCAGTAACTATGTTCGTGAGCTATTTCAGGTTAATGGCATCGCCAGCACAGTTGATTTGGAATATACCAAGATCCATTATTATGCGAGCCATGACACGATTAATCCGACTTTAATTGTACCCCGTGGCCCAGTACACCATTTTACAGCTACGCACGATAGAAATAGCTTCGCAAGCAAGGCTTAAAAGATAAGAGTAGAGGAACACACCATGATAAAGCATTACCCTTTCCAACAGCTTGGCAAAGCAAACCATGGTTGGTTAAAAGCCAATCATCACTTTAGTTTTGCCAACTACTACAATCCGAAAAGAATGGGCTTTGGCTCGTTGCTTGTGGTGAATGATGACTGGGTTGCTGCTGGGACTGGGTTTCCAGCCCACCCACATCGTAATATGGAGATCATTACCTTTGTACGCTCCGGCGCTGTTACGCATAAAGACAATGCCGATAATACAGGCGTTACCCTCGCAGGTGAAGTCCAGGTCATGAGTGCCGGTAAAGGGATAACCCATTCAGAATACAATTTATCCAAAGAGCCATTAACGCTATATCAAATTTGGATCGAACCGAATAAGCACAACGTCAAACCCAGATGGGATAGTAAGGTTTTTTCAGATAACACAGACACGGTTAATCATGCTGGCATGACTAATAAAGAGAAGACTAGCCTGCCCCTACTCGTTTCCGGTTACCCAAACGAGCAAGATGATGCCCTATTTATCAATCAAACGGCACGCATCTATGGCGGTAAAGTCAAAGCAGGCACGCAGTTTACTCACGCGATTGCAAACCAAGCCTATGTATTAGCATCTTATGGAGAATTTGAAATTATCGATAATCAACAAGTTGTCGTAATGGGCAAAGGCGATGGTGCCGAAGTGACGAAACAACAGGTCGTTAGCATTAAAGCAATATCAGATACCGAGATCATTATTATTGATGCCCCCTAGCGGAAACTTTAAGTTGTCAAAGATGAAAAAAGCCTTTAATACTAAATTATTAAAGGCTTTTTAACTATTTACATCTCATTGTTTTATTCGTGTTCTAGCAAGAAAACGCGACATTCATAAGGCTTTAATTTAACTAAATGCGTCACTTCACCAATTAATAACTCAGGGAAATTACCGAGTATGTACTTTCCTTTTTCAACATCTAAATCTGCTGGCAGTTCATATTCAGCAGCTTCGCCATAATAGTTATTAATACAGATCAGTGTTTGCTGCTCACTACGACGTCGGTAGCAAAATAGCTGCGAATGCTCAGGGGCTAAATCGGTATAATCGCCAGTAGTGATAACCTCAATTTCTTTACGGAGCATGATCAGGCGCTGATAATAATAAAAGACTGAATCTTTGTCTTTCAGCGCTTGCTCTACATTAACGTCTGTGTAGTTTCCTGCGACCTGCAACCACGGCGTACCACTTGTAAATCCAGCATTTTTATCGCAGTTCCATTGAACTGGAGTACGAGAATTATCACGTGATTTCTGGGCTAGAATGGCCAGTACATCCTCTTCACTTTTACCCTGTTGATTAAGCATAATATCGTGCATGTTAATACTTTCAAGATCTCGATATTGCTCAATTGACGTATAACCTGGGTTAGTCATGCCAATTTCTTCACCTTGATAAATATAGGGCGTCCCCTGCATCATATGTAACGACGTGGCTAACATCTTAGCGGACTCAACACGATACTCCTTATCGTCACCTAGTCGAGTAACGATACGCGGCTGATCATGGTTGCACCAAAATAGTGCGGACCAACCGTTACCAAACATACCTTGCTGCCAATGACTAAAAATTGATTTCAGCTGTAAAAAATCAAACGGTATTTCAGACCATTTTTCACCATTTTGATAATCAATTTTTAAATGATGAAAGTTAAACACCATCGATAACTCTTTTCCATCAAGTGATGAATACTGCTGACACTGCTCTAGTGAAGTGGAAGACATTTCACCAACAGTTACCGAACCGTATTTATTAAACACGGCATCACTGATCTCTTGTAAATACTCATGTACACGCGGTCCATCAGTATAGAATCGACGTCCATCGCCTTGATGGTCATGTTGATAGTCCAGCGGCTTTGATATCAGGTTAATCACGTCAAGTCGAAAACCATCCACGCCTTTCTCAGCCCAAAAGCTGATAATATTTTTGACTTCTTCACGAACTTTAGGGTTTTCCCAATTCAAGTCTGCTTGTTCTTTAGCAAAAAGATGCAGATAGTATTGATTGGTTTTTTCATCCAACGCCCACGCATTCCCACCAAACTTTGACTGCCAGTTTGTCGGCGCTTTATCGTCGATTGGATCTTTCCAAATATAGTAATCTCGGTATTCACTGTCTTTGTTACCCAAAGCAGATTGGAACCAATTATGCTCTGTCGAGGTATGATTAACGACTATATCAAGGATAATGCGGATCCCTTTTTGGTGCGCCATTGCCAACAGTAAATCAAAGTCTGCCATACAACCAAAATCAGGATTAATATTGTAATAATCAGAAATATCATAGCCATTATCAATCATGGGCGATTGATACATTGGGGTAAGCCAAATCGCATCAATACCCAACGTTTTAAGATAATCAAGTTTAGAGATAATACCTTTGATATCCCCTATGCCTTTATCTCCACTATCACAAAAACTTTTCGGATAAATCTGATAAATAGTAGCCGTACGCCACCACTCTTTGTGTATTTGATTCATATACATTGACTCTTAGATGTCTCCGGCGATTAAATAGTTGAGCAACACAAGTTACTCAACGAATAACGTTTTTAATAAATAGTATTTAGTTACTTACAGAACTGAGTTGCTCTTCAATTAATGCAGCATCCTCAAGTTCGCCTTTTTTCTGTGCTCGATTATAAAGTATAATTGTTAATACAATTGGCACTACGATAGCTGCCAACATAGCCAGTGCATACACAGCCCAATATTGTGGTTGAATGGACAAGATACCAGGCAAGCCACCAACACCAATGCCGTTAGACATAACACCAGCCACCCCACAAATACCTGCGGCTACGGCAGAACCTATCATTGCGCATAACATTGGAAATTTATATTTTAAATTAATGCCGTACATAGCGGGTTCAGTGACGCCGAGATAGGCTGATATTGCAGCTGGCACAGAGATTTCACGTTCATTATGTTTTTTACTGATCCAGATAATACCGACAACAGCAGAAGCCTGGGCAATATTAGATAAGGCAATGATTGGCCAGATAGGTGTCCCGCCCATATCTTGCATTAACTGTAAATCAACCGCATTGGTGGTGTGGTGAATACCAGTCACAACCAAAGGCGCATAAAAGAAACCAAAGAGCATTGAGCCTAAAATGGCAAAGTCACCCGTCATTGCAACTTTAGCAATATAACCAACACCATTACCGATTTCACGTCCGATTGGACCAATGATTGCGTGCGCTAGAACAACGGTAACAAGTAGTGAAACAAACGGCACAATCACTAAATATAAATATGCAGGAATGATTCTCTTTAGGTTAGTTTCAATCATTGCCAGTACAACACCAGCCAAGATTGCTGGGATAACTTGCGCTTGATAACCGACTTTCTCCATAACAAAATAGCCAAAATCCCATACATCCGGCGTTCCAGAACCGATACCATAAGCATTCATTAACTGTGGTGAAACTAATGTAATACCCAAGACGATACCAAGGATTGGGGTTCCGCCTAATTTTTTCACCGTCGCCCAACAAACTCCGACAGGAAGAAAGTGGAAAATCGCTTCACCAAGTAACCAAAGGAAGGAATGAACACCCGCCCAGAATTGGCTAATCTCAACCAAGGTTTTACCATCAAACATGCGAATATCGCCGATCACGTTGCGGAAACCTAAAATCAGGCCACCGGTAATAATCGCTGGTAACAATGGCACGAAGATTTCAGCCATATGCGAAATACCACGTTCAAGCAGATTCATATTTTGTCGTGCAGCCAGTTTTGTGGCTTCTTTATCAGCTTCTTTCGTGCCTGTTATCTTGGTTAAGACTTTATAAACTTCATCAACTTCGATGCCAATAACAACCTGAAACTGGCCTGCATTAGTAAAGCAGCCCTTTACCATAGGTATCTTTTCAATGTCGTTAATGTGCGCTAACTCAGGATTGACTAAAGCGAAACGTAAGCGCGTTAAACAATGGCTTACGCTGGCTATATTCCCTTCTCCCCCAATAAGTTCTATCAAGCGCTTAACTTGTTTGTGATCAATTTTACTCATTTCATTACCTTTCCGTTGTTCGATTTAAGTAAATGGGAACATTCCCGATGACAAAAAGCATAACGTAAACCTTATCAATCGTAAATGGGAGCGCTCCCATTTTGAGACAAAAATCACAGATTGATACTAATAACTTACTCATAAATATTAGCACAAACCTGTAAATACAGCAGAATAGTACTAATCCGCTAAAGACACTTCCTGTGTTAAATGAGTCACCTCATGTTCTCCCCGTAACTGTTTTATCAGTAGGTTAGCTGAGGTTTTACCTACAGAATAGTAACCGGGATCAATACTGAACGTATTAGGGAACACAAAGGCTAATAATTCTGTAGATCCAACGCCAGACACTAATATATCATTACGTTCGAGCACCTGAAGACGTTTCGCAACCCCCATCGCTAGCGTATCACTGGCACAAACAATCGCCTGAGTTTCTGGCGTCAGTACCTTATCAGTCAGCTCATAAGCACTGGTATAACTCAGCTGCCCAGTTTGAAAATTAGGTTCAATATTTGCTGACTTACAACAATCTAAATAAGCATTAAGGCGCATTAAGCCCGTCGTTTTGTCCTGCACATCCACACCGATGTAACTGATATGCTGCTTACCTTGCTCTTGAATGTACGTCATTGCCTTTTCAATCAGTCCGTAATTATCATAGCCAACAGATGAGACACATTGAGTATCGACGGCGATTACAACCGCTCGATATGCTAGCTTTTCGACTGCAGATAAATCGCATCCTGTAAAACCAAATAAGATCACGCCATCGACATCTCTTTTTTTCAGTACCGCTAAATGTTCATTAGTCTTTTCAACGTCAAACTGACCTTCCATAATCAAAGCGTCATAACCAGCAGCATAAATAATTTCTAAAATACCACTTACGACTCTATTCTCAGACGCGGAATCTAGGCGTGATAAAATAATACCGATAACTTTAGCACTCCCGCCCCCCAGTACCTGCGCCGATTTAGACGGTACAAATCCAGACTCCTGAATCACCTGTTCGACTTTTTCTCTTGTACTGTCTTTTACTTTAGGATCATTGGTTAATACTCGTGAAACGGTCGATTTTCCAACCCCAGCCAGTTTTGCAATATCAAGAATAGTGAGTTTTTTTGTCATAAATTTATTGGGCCTAATAGATACTTTTTATTATCGCTATCAGCGGGGTTTTTCAATTATTATGCAGTGATTATTTAAGGTAATTCCCTCAGAGAAAAAAAGCCCTTTCACTTTACAATGATAAGGGCTTTTATTAACTAAATCTTGTCTGCATTAGGAAGTTAAAATCCAGCCTTATTAGTTATGATTGTACCGTAAAGCATTATTATTTAATAGACTCTAACTCTTGGCGAAGATAAACACTTGCCCCCAATAATCCGGGATTATCATGCCTAATTAAAAAAGTTGGAATCGAGGAAAGGTAACTTTTAAAACGCCCTTTTTCTTCAAAGAAATGCCTGAAATCGCTAGATTGAAATAAATCTGTAAAGCGTGGCACAATACCACCAGCGATATAAACGCCACCTGTACAAGCGAGGTTTAATGCGAGGTTACCAGCAAAGCTCCCCATCACTTGGCAGAAAATATCTAGGCTGCGACGCGCGATATCACAACTTCCATCTAATGCAGCTTTAGATACGTCTTTAGGTTGGTCAAACTTGGCGCTCTGATCAGATAAAGTACACAGACTAGTATATACATTAACTAACCCCTGCCCCGACAGAATACGTTCTGCAGAAACATGACCGAATTGCGCTTGTAATAGGAATAAAATATCAGCTTGCTCTCGTGTATTCACACTAAAGCTAACATGCCCTCCCTCACCATCTAAACTGACCCACTTACCAGCCGACTTAACTATGTGTGAAACACCAAGCCCCGTGCCAGGACCAAACACAGCGGTTGTGCCATCAACCTGAATTTCGCCACCACCAATTTGTATTTTCTCTTCAGGAGAAAGAAATGGTACTGCTAATGAAATCGCGGTGTAGTCATTAATTACATATAGAGATGCTAACTGTAATTTATCTTGAAGCACTTGTTTAGAAAACGTCCAACTTAAATTAGTCATCGCCACATGATCATTTTCAACTGGGCATGCAATACCAATACAAAGATGTTTTACTTCTCCTGGTAATATTTCAAAATATTGAACAAGTGCAGCTTCAAGTGTTGTAAATTCTGCACACGCAAACTCATTTAATTTACTTAACATCCCCGTTTCAACGTCACAAACAGCAAGTCGAATATTTGTACCACCAATATCAGCAACAACAGATAACATTTTCTCTCCTTAAATAATTTATAGTCATACCAAATCCATTAAATATGTGCCCTGCCTCAAGCTTATCTTACTCGTGCAATTACTCACGCGACAATGAAAATGGGAGCGCTCCCCAAAAGATGACTATAACATAAGTATTTATAGTTATCTTGATCACAGTATTCATGATGATGACTTTCTTCCTATTAATTTACATTGCACCATAACGCCACTGGGAGCGCTCCCAACGCAAGTTAAATAACAAATAAAATAATAAATAGCGCAACTAATTTAAGCTATCACATTACAAGGAAAGAACAATGAAACTACTACCTCTTATCGGCGCCATTTCTGTCGCACTATTATCATCAAATGCAATTGCCGAATATTCTCCAGTCGAATTTTACGGTTATATGCGTGGCGGTGTCGGTCTAAGCAGTGAAGGCGGTGCTAATAATAAATGGGAAGTCAACAAAGTCGGTCGCTTAGGTAATGAAGATGACCTGTACGGTGAATTTGGATTAAAAAAAGAACTTTACGCTGAAGATGAAGTGTCATTTGTGGTCGACTCAATGTTGGCCTACTGGGAAGGTCAGGATGAAAACTCATTAGACAAAAGCGTTAATGTTGTGCAACTGAATATACAAGCAACTGGTCTATTTGCAGATAAAGACATTACCATCTGGGCTGGCGACCGTTATTACCAGCGCCATGATGTACACATTGTCGATAATTACTACTGGGATGTAAGTGGCATCGGCGCCGGTATTGAGCATATCAACGTGGGGCCAGGTAAATTATCATTTGCGTTAATTCAAGATACGGTTGCTGGAGATATTGATGATGGTCAGGAAACGACAGCTGTCATCCTCGATATTCGCTATGCTGATATCCCATTATGGAACAAGGCTGATTTAGAACTCGGTGTTGACTACCACTATGGGCATGCGAGAAACGAACAATCTCTGGATGCAGATGACAGTGTCATGCTTACAGCCAGCTTAACGCAAAATTTAGACGCTGGCTTTAATAAAACAATCCTGCAACTCGCTAATTCTGGGTATGCAGAGCAAATGACAACTTACGGTCATGGTAATGGTTTAATTCGTGACGCTGCGAATAACGAGGCTGAAGGTTACCGCATTATTAACTGGGGTGTACTCTCTTTAGCTGACAACGTCGAACTTGGCCACTCAATACGCTATGCCGCTGCGACTAACGTTGATAGTACTGATACCGATGATTCAACATTCAGTGTCGTCGTTCGCCCAATGTATAAGTGGACAGATCGTATGCGTACGGTTGTTGAGATCGGTGGATTCTCGGACACCATCAATAATGTTGATAGCGCTGGTAGTAAATTTACTGTCGCACAAGCTTGGATACCAAAACCAGGCTTCTGGGCTCGCCCTGAAATTCGTGTTTTCGCCACTTATCTCAATGATACCAAAAATGAAAATGCATTTGGGACTGGCGTAGACAACGAGATTAGTGTTGGTATGCAAGCTGAAGCATGGTGGTAAAATTAAGCTGGCGCTACGATTATCGCTATTGATATCTACTTAGAACATGCACCCAAATTTATTCGCTTTGGGTGCTCAGCAGTAGCCTTTCTTCACAGGTTGCAACACAATTAGCGTCATTACATTAACCAATGGTAATATTCACCACATTTATCAGGATAATCCAAGGTATCAATCTGTTATTCACAGTGGGCGTGGTATCATTCACTTCCTTAGTTCCGATCCCCCAACCAGTTTAATTTGATAGCCTATGCCTTTATCCAAACTTACAAGTAACACCTTTAATTTTTCTTCACACCAGAAGGGAATCATAGCGTCAGTAATAGCGTCGTGTTTATTTGCATTACTGCCCCTGTATGTCCAGTTTCAACCTACTTGGCCAGAAACAGCTGTTGCCGAAGGCGCTGGTCATTGGCTCACCGGGCAAAGGGTTTTGTGGAGTTCGGTGATTATGCTATTGGGTTTAACCTTAGTTGGCCGGTTCTCAATGTTGTGGGAACAATTAAAACAATGGCGATTGTGGCCTAGATTCTTATTCTCCGCCTGTTTAATTGCGCCACAGTTTTGGCTGTTTATCTGGGCGCCGCTACAGGGGGAAATACTTTCTGTTGCATTAGGCTATTTTGCGCTACCGCTAGTCTTAGTTGCCGTGGGTTATTTTGTCTATGGTGAACAATTAAGCCGTGTACAGGTAATCGCATGTATCATTGCTGCTTGTGGTGTTGTTTATGCTTATGTCATTGCCGATGGCATTTCTTGGATTGTGTTTGTGATTGCCTTAGGGTATCCGCTGTACTTTATGAATCGCCGACGTCACCCAATGGCGAGCGATCTGGTATTCACCTTAGACAACCTGTTTTTACTACCGTTCGCACTGCTTGCCATGCTCTATTTACAACCCTTTAGTGATTGGCAACAAATCGAAGTTTCGTCTTGGGCTTATTACCTAGGACTCGGGATCACAGGCACACTGCCCATGCTGTTATTTTTATACGCTTCACAAATGCTGCCACTTAGCCTGTTTGGTTTATTGACCTATTTAGAACCGACATTGGTTTTTTGTGTTGGCTTATTACTGGGTGAACGTATTGAGTTAATCCAATGGCCTATCTATGGCGCTATTATGCTTGCTTTGGTATTAATCGCGATAGACAGTTATAAACGACGCGGTTAGTACTATATTGGAATAGGCAGCAGCGAGTTCATTTTATTATTGTGCCAAACCTAAATTGATTAAGCTTTAGTACCTTCTAACTTAAAGGATCTCATGAACCCAAACTTCATTAAGCAATTAGAGCAACATGAATTCACGGCTTTAGATATTGATATATTAACTCGTGTTGCAAAGCCATTATTGCTTCCCGCTCAGCATATATTGTTGAACCAAGGTGAAGTTGCCGACTCGTTTTATTTCATTTTAGAAGGTACCTGCCATGCTTGTTATATTACTCAGCAAGGTAAGCAATTTAGTAAAGAATTCTATTGGGAACAGGATTGGATAATTGGCTTTGAATCCCTGATAAATGGGCTTCCTTCGCCATATTTGGTGGAAACGTTAACAGCTACAGCACTACTTTGTTTACCCATATCCTCTGTTCAGGAGTGGCGAAATAAGTCACACCCTTTATATATTAAGTTACTAGAAACACAGCTAATGTATAAAGAAAATAAAGAGCGCTTCATGCTACATACGCCCAAAGAGCGATACGAAATCTTCTGTCGAGACTTCCCCCTACTACTCACACGGCTAAATGATTACCAGATTGCAGCTTACCTTGGGATCACTCATGTCAGCTTAAGTCGTATTAAAACAAGAATAAAAGATAATAATTAACATAAGTTAACGATAATACCTTCCTGAGTTGCTAAATTTTATCCAAATACTCAACACTTAGGATAAATAAATGATTATTTGGCAAACGCTTCCTTTTAATAAACTCTCCACATTACAGCTTTATGAGCTTATCAAGCTAAGAGTAAATATTTTTGTTGTAGAACAGACCTGCCCTTATCCAGAGTTAGATGACAAAGATACCATTGACGATGTATATCATCTTTGCGGATCACAAAACGACGAGATTATTGCATATGCAAGATTACTCCCTGCTGGTATATCTTATGAAAATGTCAGTTTAGGGCGCGTTGCGACGAAAGACACAGCTCGCGGAAATGGTCTTGGCCATCAACTGATTATAGAAGCATTGAAACAATGTGAACAGCATTGGCCAGGTAAAACTATTGATATTGGAGCACAAGAATACTTACAAAGTTTCTACCAAAAGTACGGATTTAAACCTATTTCTGAAGTATATATGGAAGACGGTATCCCACACATTGATATGCGTTTAAATAAATAATAATCGGTATAGCCCTGTCGTTATTCCGATTATCCCTTGGGTGTCTTTTAAAAGAACTTTAACAGCATCTAGAATGTGAACTCCAGGAGATGGGATGGACCAATTCTCTAGAACCTTCTGTGAGTCAGCTGTCATCAGTATCATGGCACCAAAACCCACTACTGGACAGTAGTGGTACTTAATGGTGATAGAGCTACCCTTGTTAATCAGCCGAGTATTACAGCTGCCCAGCAAACAATTCAAACACGGGGATGTCATTGTCATCCAGCATACCCATGACTTCGGGATAGCCCACTACATGCTGGTATATACCTTGTGCCAAATAGTTAAACAACAAAGGCTTAAACCGACCTTTTATAGGCTTAGCGTCAGCCTCAATTTGTTGATAGCCTTTACCCCATGACATCGCCAGCATGGCCCAGATCATGCCAATCACAAGCGGCCCTGGCAGCAGAAAGTCGGACTTGTATAAAAGGAACAACTTGCGCAGAGACTTATGATTCCAGGCATGGGGCGCTACATCTAAGGAATTGGCCACACGAATACATTCACCCGCTGCAAAGCGTTGGTCGGAATACTTGGCGAAGTCTTTATTACCTGCAGAAGGCCCCGCAAAAGCAACCGTCGATATTTTTGCGCTCTCAGGCAATTCTTCGCCTTGAATATCCTTCAACCACAAAGCCAGCGTCGGCGCTAAAGCACCACCCAAGCTGTGCCCAGTCACACAAATATCAACGGCGTCTTTACCCTCAATGTCGCCCTGTAAAAATTCTAATAAGCTTTTTCCTTCTCCAGGTACACCGGGTTCCGCAATCATTTCCTGTAACTTGGTTATGCCAATTTCAGTACTCTTAGAAATTTTTGGCCTCAACCTAGCCGCAGGTTTTCCGTACGGCCACCTAACCATGCAGGTCACTTGAAAATCTTCTATTAACCAGTCTTTCAACCCCACAGGGTTAGTGCCGCGTATGCCGATAACATATCGTGACGGATCTTTAATATTGCGCACAAGGTACATTAAATTGTCATCAAACAAGGCAAGGTCGAAGATAAATACTCCCGGCCCCCAGACCAACTCCCATTCATCTTTAACAGGTGCCCAGCTGGTTAAGGCATGCTTAATATCTTTCTCAATTTTTTGAGAATTACACTTATCGGGACCAATTAAATCAAATCCATAGTAAGACATATAAGCAAAGGCCAACATGGTTTGGCTTTTTGAATAACTCATGATCTATTTCCTTTTCATTAGGCGCGGTAACCCCTCCATCAAGCAAATGCTTAACAGAGGGACTTATTACCGTGTTAATTAATAACCAGGTCCGGTATGCAGTACTGAGGGTACTGAACGGAAATAGTTGTAGTTGCGCTGCTTATCTTCTTCCGTAGCAGTCCACTCAGTCTCTAACTTAGCAAGATCTTCTTGCAGCTGGTCAAACACCTTGTGCATGTCGTCCTTATACTTCGCATCGACACCATTGAGCAGACTAGTAAAATCACCTTGTAATAACGTGAACCTAGCCTTGCCGGTTGCCAATGCCACGAATGCCAAAGAGCGCCATTCATTAATAGCGGGGGTGCCGCCATCCATAGGCACTTGAACCTTGCTAATGCGAGGGTCCAGTGCCGCACGTATACCCGTTGTGCCATAAACTTGGTGACGAACAACCGTGTGGTGAATAGTGTCCGAAGCAAAGCGTGCAACACCCGCCTTAGTCTGGAAGCCCTCATAACGCGCAGGTAAGCCCTTGATCATGACTTGTAACAAGCCCGCGTGGAAATCTTGCAAGTACTTATCCGCTTGTACCGCTGCATCATCCGTATAAATAATATCGATCAATGCCGTGGTATAGCCATTCCAGATTTTAGCGTAATCTAACTCCCACTTAATACAGGCATTCGGCAATAGCTCGCCGGGCTTACCCGCAGACCCCTGCATAGTCAGCATCGCAGCACGCGCTTCAAAATCTTCATCTGCGCCATACTCGAAGTTGGAATAGCAGTCATTTAAGTGGTGCACCAAGCTATCATGGGTGGTCGCAAAAATTTGACTAAACACCGCGCCCTCTTGAACCAAGTGTTCGGTAGTAATTTCTTCCGCCAACTCATGGGCAAAGAAGTGCAAATACATGAATGTTCTGAATGGATGCGCCCATTGCCCTTGCGCCTCAAAAGCATCATGCATCGCCACTTCAACCAGGTTATAAGTCATATGTATTTCAGCCAAGTGCTTACCGCTGATAACTTGATAATACATAGAAGCTAATACCAAGCTTTCCGCACGACGGAAGCTAGGGCTGCGCGGATCGGCTAGCAATACATCAGTGGAGTGAGGCGCCACGACAGAAATCAATTCCAAACGCTTCTTTGTGCTGTTGACTTTAAAGTAAGCCGCACCGCCATAGGACTCATAATCAGGCTTGGTTTCATAGTTTTCTAAGAAGCGGAAATCAATGGTCAACATACCCTCGCCCATTTCTGGTGCAGGCTTTAAGAAAGGCGAAGCCACACCAGACTCGGCCAAATATCCCAACAACTGGCCTTCTTTAAAAGCAGCAATCGCAGGCTCAGGCGCTGTGTCCATCTTGCCGCCGTCGGGTAGATGTAAACCAAATATTTTCTTCGTAAACAAGCTAGGCCAGTATTCAGAACCGTCGCTCCAAATAGCCATACGCTTTTTATTGGTCAATGGGATTTTAACATTCGCTTGAGGTAGGTAGTGATCCAGTATCGCCATGACAGAGAAAGCGGTCCTTGCTGTCTTTATCAATTTTTTAAACAGAGTGACTGATTCCTCGATATTAACAACGGCAGGAATACTCAAACGCTGCAGTAAAAACTCGGGGTGCACTTGATAGTATGGCTTCAAGTTGGTTTTTGCAGGTGGCTTTTTACCACCATAAACTTCCGTCAAATTAAACGGATGAGGAAAACGGTCTGCGCTAACCAAAAAGAAATACAACGGCGACCAAATCGTATTACTCAACATTACGAGGAAACCACCGAGGGTCTTCGGCAATAAAACCACCGTCAATACCAAACCTGTAATACAAGCACCCACAAAACCCCATAGAGCCAAAGAGCCCTCAGGTAGCACCACTGCAACTGACTGAGAAAATCCAATGTCTGCAGCCGTCACTTTTAAGATTGCGCTGTACAGTAAAATACCAGAGATAGTACTAATCGTATGGAATGCAGTGCTCTTCCAGGGAGTAGCTGTACCGATCAACAATGCCGTTAGCTGCAATGCTGCCTGCCCGACTAGCAACCACGCAATGGTTTCTCCGCCTGCAGGGATTGTACCGGTTAGCACCATGATTATTTGAGCAACTTGAATACCCGCCAGCACTAATGGCACAAAGGCCTGTGCACCGCCAAAGAACAAGGCGAAACCCAAACCAAAACAGGCGCCGCCCGCAAGATAGAGCATGGCAAAGCGCATGTCTGCATGAGTCACAACCATACAAGTAATAAAGAAGAAGATGGTAGTAACCACAGGGGCTAAATTTAATAGGCGAAGATTTAAAATGAATACGCCAAACTTAGTTCGCGTTTGCTGAAAGGCATGACCGCTCAGTAACAAACCCAATTCAAACACCATACCCAAAACACTACCAATGATAGTGAACAAGAAAGGCAACCACGTCCATGCGGCCATATTCGCCCCAGCCTGAGGTGGTTTCAAAAAGGTAAACAAATCACCCAACCAAGCCAAGCCCGTAACAGAGGGATTGAACAGCTGAATAAACATAACGCTAGACAGCATTGCCATAAACAACAAACTCAATATAGAAAAAATTGAGGGCAAGATTGCATAGGTAGGCTGTTCTGGTTTTTGAAAGCGGACTTCATCCGCATATTGAATAGGTATTGGGGTAGGTATAGGTGATCTTTTTATTTGTCTGACGACGTCATTACCGACACTTTTAATGGATGCAGTATCCAGTCCCGCATCATCCTTCAGTTGAACTGCAGTTTCCTTTTTCATGTAAGTCCTTTTTGCTTATTTATTATTTAAGTGAGATCTATATCCGATATTCCGCACTTTTGACAACTCTTTTAAAGGAGTTACCTACACGTTCGTAAAAGATACGATTGTGCCCATAATGGATTTTTAAATGTGAATAAGAATATTTAATATGGCATGGAAACTTTTTAATATTCAATAATTACAATTATAATTATACTGATTGTGATCTACTCACCAGTAATAATATCTATTTAGGGGTGTGGAATGTCGGTTTTATCATTATTACTAACAAAAAACTGGACGTTCGCAATTAGAAAAATTATTGCTACCTAATTATTAAACGGTCGAAGGATACCAGTTTGCTAACGCAGAAAGGGGCAAGTTTGGCTTAGTGTTATTGCACTAATTTATTACTGATCCCCTTGGTACGAATTTTATTTACATTCAAGTTCATTAAGTGGCGAAGTACATAACGAAACATCACTTTTTTAATACCAGAGAGATTACTGCCATAGTTTGCATAAAAATCATCAGGCTGGGTGTATATACCAAAGTCATCGGCAATACCTTCGCTTTGAATATAAGTATCTTCGCCTTGCCAATCGACATTAGGGTTAGATAAACATTTAGTCGCAATACCGTAGCCAGAAAATGCTTCATTTTTTACTTCACTTTTTATTTCATTTGGTTTAGCAAAATGGTTTTGAACTTGTTTTAAATAATCCTTATCTAAAATATACCCCTCTAAGTTGATCCAACGTCCAGCTTGATAAACTTCCACCCAACTATGGATAATACGAGGCGGTGCAACAATGAAAAGGTAGTTAGGGATGGCTCCTCGCTGTAAATCATTATAAATAGTAAAACCGTGAAAACGGGTAGATATACCCACAGCGCGAAGTAATGCCATTAATAATGTACCTTTGGTATTACATTGCCCGTAACCATCTTTTAATACTTGGCTTGCAGATAAACGATCATCCTTGTTATAACCAAAACGAGTATCATCCCGAACAAAGTTGTAGATCGCGCCAATGGCATCATATTGAGATAGATTTTTCCATTTTCTTCTCTCGATTAGGTTTTGTATTTGTGGGTGGTTAAAATCCAGCATTGATGTTTCTTGTAGGTACTCTGTTGATAACTCGCTCATGGGGTAACTCCTTTTATTGAATATATAAGGAGCATAACCAAAGTCTTAATACAAAAATTGAATAAACTGGCTAACCTTTGCGAAAAATAGCCTTTGCTTGACTCATTGTCATACCAAATGTCTTGCGAAACGTCCGGCTTAAATGTGCGCTATCGGAGAACCCAGCCAAATGCGCTGCGTCTGTTGCTGAATGGCCATTTAATACAGCCCTCACTGCACATATCATGCGACACCACAGCAGATATGGCCGCCAGGGAATACCCATCTCTTGACTAAATAAATGCAAGAAACGACTTTCTGACAAAGCTAATTTGTCAGCCACTTCAGAAGCCCGCCAATTACTTGGCTTGATGCACTCACCACCTAGGCATTGATCAAGTTCGCGCAATAACGCCTTAATTCGATGGTCCTCAACTTTACTTACATTGATAAGAGGAAATGCTGTTGAGAGCCCTAATGCTTTGAATAAAGGGGTAAGCGAAGCTGCGAAGTCATCGGTTGGATCGGCATGATGACGAATAGATATGGGAAGCTTCAATATTGTTGATGGTCGACCTAACAGTTTCTCAGAAAGTGCGAGTCCTAATTCGCTAGTCGGTTCCACTAGCAATATCCAACCCTCATCAATTTGTAATTGGTGTTCCACATTGGAACCAATTATTAAAGGTGTTGATGTAGCCTTATTATCGAGTTTGCAGCAAGTCCCACCTCTAGACCAAACTAACTGAATAGCATTATGGCAATGGGGAGAGGCATCTATAGATGAACCATATATGATGACTAAACCTGCTTTGAACCAAATGTTAGACTTCATCAATTTACGAACCTTTATAATTTGATAAGTTGCCGGTAATTAAATCGCGTTGACTTTCTAACACCGAAATTAAATATTCTTTACAGGCACGTACTCTCGCTGTAGAGCGTAATTCAACATGATTCAAAACCCAAATCCCCCAATCCGATGGCTGCATATGGATATCTAGACGAACCAATCCAGGCTGGGTATCACCAATAAAACAAGGTAATTTAGCTAAACCAAAACCGTTAGCTGCAGCAACAGCCATTGAACCGACATCATCGACTCGAAGTGATACCTCAGCATCCTTTGCCTGCGTTCTTACCCAATCCGGTCGCTTATTTTCAGACTGAAAAAGGATCACTTTGGTTTGTGTTGAGCGATATTGTAAATATTCTGGCGAAGCATAGATCCCATGATGCAGTTTCATAACTTCAGTGCCCACAAGATAATCCGGTGGATTAGGTGTCATACGAATGGCCAAATCAGCTTCCATAACAGCTAAATCGACGAGATTTTTGGTCATGAGTAGCTGCATATCGATATCAGGGAAACGTTGGCAGAAGTCCCCCATCTTTGGAATAATAAGGCGATTAGCAAGTTCAAATGCAATAGTCAGCTTTAATGGACCAGCTAAGGCAGCATCCTGATTGGCAGCTTGCCTATCTATGGTCTGTACCTTTTCTTCCATTGATACCACTTGTTGGTATAGGTTCTCTGCCGCTTGGGTCATCGCGTAACCACTTCTACTCTTATCAAAGAGTCGCGAACCTAGGCTTAATTCAAGTGCTTCAATACGCCTTGCTACAGTAGTATGTTTGACATTTAGCACCCGACCAGCACCACTAATAGTACCCTCTCTCGCTAATGCCAGAAAATACTTCAAGTCATTCCAATTCATAAAAAACACCTCAGTGAGTTTAAGTCCAGTGTGCATTTATGCACATAGCATGTCAATAATAACTCATTTACTGTCTTTATTGGGTGACATACATTAATGGTGTAACCACACAAACTCAAATTGAAATTAAAATTAAAAGGAACGTTCAATGAGTTCACATACATTACAAAAACTAGCAGCCTTTACTTCCACACCTGAAGGTGGCAATCCAGCAGGCGTATGGATTGGAGACTCGTTGCCTGAACCACAAGAGATGCAACGAATAGCAGCCGAAGTTGGGTTTTCAGAAACCGCTTTTGTCGCGCCGAACAAAGGAAGTAAGCGCACCGTACGCTATTACAGCCCTGAAGCTGAAGTGCCATTTTGCGGACACGCGACGATAGCAACAGGCGTTGCCTTGGGTAAAAAAGCAGGCAGCGGCACCTACCAGTTTGCTACGACTGTAGGGACTATTCCCGTTGAGGTTAGCGAGTATTGCGGTGAAATGAGAGCCGCACTTACATCAGTAGAACCTAAATTTGAATTACCATCGGACACTTTACTTAAAAATGCGCTCTCTGCACTGGACTGGGACGTGGATGATTTAGATAGCAGTATTCCACCAGCACGGGCTTTTGGTGGTAATTGGCACTTAGTATTAGCAGTTAAATCAAAACAACGCTTAGATGACTTAAGCTACAACTTCGGCAAGCTTAAACAAATGATGCTTGATGATGATTTAACCACGTTGCAACTAATCTGGCGCGAAAACGATGGACTCATTCACTCTCGTAATCCATTTCCAGTTGGTGGGGTCGTCGAGGATTCGGCCACAGGCGCTTCGGCGGTTGCCTTAGGCGGGTATTTACGAGAATCCAACATCATTAATGCACCGCAAAATATCAATATTCTACAAGGTGAAATAATGGGTTCGCCGAGTCACTTAACGCTTTTTATCCCGAAAAAGGGCGGCATCACAGTGTCAGGTACGGCAGTGATCTTGTCTGATTAAGCAATTGGACTTTCGGAGTGTTCAAGATGCAGTCATTGAACAACACATGTTTATATCAAACAAACGGAAACGCCCAAGGTTATTAGCCTTGGCGTTTCTTCTAGCTGAGTTGTTATGACGAGCCAAGGTTTATACGCCATGGTTAAGATTTTAATAAGTAGTTAATCGTTAGAAGCCATTAGGGTTATCGATTATATAAAGCCAGCCGCCATCAGTATATTTCATCACTTCAAGTGCCATTCCAGTTTGTACATTAGGGATCTCCCAGTCAGAACGGATAAGCGCCGTATCACCATTAATGTGAATAGATGTTCCGTGTGTAACCATTTCCACGTCACCTTGCATATAACCTTTTAAACTCAGCTTGATAGCGTCTTTACCTTTAGCAAGATTACCTTCAGCGTCTAAGACGAATACGGCATCGTCATGGAATAACGTACCTAGCCCAGTAATATCTTTATTTGCAAAATACTCAGAAAATAGCTGGTGTAACTCGCTCGGTGTTTGTGGTTTTTCATAATCCATTGCGCCATGAGATAAAAAAGATAACGTACTTAAAAAAACTAACAATATTGCTTTCATAATATGCCCTTAGTTTGAATCTTCGGTGATGATGAAGTGATCATACTGAAGTCAGTTTACAAAATAAATTAGCTACTAAAAAGTAACTAGTTACTTCTTGGTAACCAGTGCGGTGATAGTAATTTGATACATGTTCGATATAATGAAAAAAATAAGGGAGTGAGCATGAGTGAACAAGGGAAACAGCCTGAAGGTTATTGTAGTGCTGATAAATACTTAACATTGGTCTCTACAAAGTGGACAGCTCATATTGTTTGGTTAATTGGTCAGCATCAAGAAATTCGTTTCGGGCAAATACGTAAGCAGCTCGCTTTCATTTCGAGCAAGGTACTCAGTGAACGATTAAAACAGTTAAAGGAAGAAGGTTTTGTTTGGCGAAGACAAGAAGAAACGGTTCCAGTGACAGTGTATTACGGCTTAACGCCAAAAGGTAAAGAGCTTGCTGAAATTGTCGATATTATCGTCATAAAATCTGATGACTGGGACAAGTCTTGATTAATCCCGATTTTGCCTAAATATTACAATGCAAAAATAAATAATAGTACATACAGAAATAGGCTCTATATTCTGTGATTAAAGTGATGAAACGGAAACGCCCAAGGTTATTGGCCTTGGGCGTTTCTTCTAGCAGAGTTGGTTATGACGAACCAAGACTTATAACTTCATGTGTAAAATCGGAAATGGCTTACCCATATCATCAAGCGGTGAGCGCGATATCACGTTAAACCCCATGTGTTGATAAAAACCAACAGCTAATGGATTTTGTTCGTTTACATCAACGCTATTTACGTTCAATACACCCATGGCATATTCTAATAGCAACTTACCAGCGCCTTGCCCTCTCGCTTTATCAGCGATAAACAGCATTTCAACTTTCGAGCCGTGGACACCTACAAAGCCGATAATTACACCGTCTGTATCTTTGATACACTTCAAGGTAACCGCCGGAAAAGCTTTCTCAATGATAATAGGCTTAAAAAAAGCGATATCTTCTTCGGTAATAAAGTCATGAGTTGCTCGGACTGAGTTTTCCCAAACATCTAACATTTCTGCGTAATATTCAGGAAACACATTTTCTACAATCATAATTGTCTCACTTAAGTTTGTTGCTTAAATACTTTTTGATTACAGCGCAGCCGCGATGGCGCATCATAACAAATAAAGTCACAGGAGTAGACCTAAAACGAAAGGTACCCATCAACCTCACTATTTTGTACACTATTAACCTATTAAAATTAATGAGTCAGTGATGAGTATACCTACAGACGTTTTACAATCCGTTGCCCAGGCCATGACAGCAGATCATGTTGTCAGTACCCAGCTAATCCAACCATTATGGGGTGGATATGGCGAGCTGTTTCGAGCCACGCTGAGTGGTAGCCAGTATACTTCCGTCATCGTAAAGCATATTAAATTACCCCAACCTAAAGTACATCCTCGCGGTTGGAATTCGTCACTATCTCATCAGCGAAAGTTAACATCATACCAGGTAGAATTACACTGGTATCAGCATTACGCTAATCATTGCCTACCCCAATGCCCAGTGCCTAAATGTCTATATGTTAACGAGCAGGATAATGACATATTACTCATCATGGAAGATTTGGCCACGCTAGGATTTACACAGACATTCACCAGCTTTGAACCTAAGATTTTATCTTATACACAAGTATCGTATAAACAGACGTCTCATAAACCAGCATCTTATGAACAAATAGAAGCATGCTTGTCCTGGTTAGCTTATTTCCACGCACAGCATCTAACGGTTGAACCCGATGGTCTTTGGGAGGTCGGCAGTTATTGGCACCTTGCGACCCGTCCTGACGAGCTAGAAAAACTAACAGATATCCCATTACAACAAGCAGCCCTGCACATAGATAAAACATTACAGCAATGTCAGTTTCAAACACTTATTCATGGTGATGCTAAGTTGGCTAACTTCTGTTTCACAGCAACTGGCGACCGCGTGGCTGGTGTTGATTTTCAATATGTCGGTAGAGGTTGCGGCATGAAAGATGTGATCATGTTGCTCAGTAGTTGCGTACCACACCAACAGTGCGAGCAAGATGTACCTGACCTACTTAATAATTACTTTAGCAAATTACAACAGGCCCTCACCGAGCTACAACCCCATATTGACTCGCAAACAGTGGAAGATGCATGGCGACCACTTTATTGTATCGCTTGGGCTGACTTTCAACGTTTCATGAAAGGCTGGAGTCCAACGCATTGGAAGATCAATCGCTATACCGAATCGCTGACTCAGCAGGCACTGTTACAGTTAAAACGGCCCGTTAAACGATTACCGTAAACAGTACCGTTCAACTCATCTAATAAAGGTCTATCAACATCATGAAACTAAGCGTTTGTCAGTTAGAACAGCTATTGCAACTCGCCACGGATGCAGCGTTAGAAGCAGGTAAGTTCATTAATAACGTTGATAGAAAGTCACTGCAGGTACAGAGTAAACAAGCTGGTTCTAGTTTAAGTGCGCAGGTTGTCACGCAAGTAGATTTAGATAGCCAAGCCATTATATTAGCGATACTAGAGCCGACTATCACACAATATGATATTGCCTTGTTGACTGAAGAAAATACCTGCGAGGAGGGTGTAGTAACTCACGCTCGTTTTCATAAAGACCATTTTTGGTGTATCGACCCACTCGATGGCACTCTGCCCTTTATTGAAGGTGGCGATGGTTTTGCCGTGTCTATCGCGTTAGTCGATATTACCGGTAAACCTATCATTGGCGTAGTCTATAACCCCAGTACAAATGACCTCTATCAGGCCATTAATGCCCAGCCACTGCTATCAAGCGTACTCAAGAATAGAATGCCTTGGCAGCCGGAGAAAAATAATCCGGTATTAAGCTTGTATATAGACCGTAGTTTCCAGCAAGACGCTCGTTATCCAGCAGTTCTTGAACAATTAACTGCACAGGCAGTGCAACAAGGATTGAAATTACAGGTCATCAAAAACTGCGGCGCTGTCATGAATGCGATTGGTGTACTCGAAAACCCACCAGCTTGTTATGTTAAGTTACCGAAACCACAACTCGGTGGCGGCAGCTTGTGGGACTTCAGTGCTACCGCAGCGATAACCCAAGCATTATCTACTCAGTATTTAGCGTCATCTTCAGACGTGTTATGCAGCGTCAGTGATTACCAAGGCGCACCTTTAGATCTTAACCGCGCGGACTCTAATTACATGAACCACAGAGGCGTGTTATATAGCTGCGGGTTGATACAGCAAATTTTGGTTGTAATGGATAAACTCGAAGATATTGAATTCTTATCTATAGCGAAATAATGCGTTAATGAGTGGGATCATTTCGGTCAGAGTGATGATTTATAGCTAAACCAACCTTTCAAGTTGTAATAGTATATTCTTGAAAGAAACACCGTAGCGATAAAAAACACCGTCGTAATAGCTAAACCAGCGAAATAGATCATGATGAGGTTATCCAGCAATGCAGGGGTAACCTTAAATAAAATATTCCACATTAACCACCAAAGCACATAGAAAAAGGCTGTGCTAGCAACACAGGCGATTGCTAACGTTAAAAGTGTTAGCATCCAAAGCGCATAGTCTTTATTGTTCATCATTCTCTCTAATATAAATAGTATTAATCGGCACCTTAGTAATACTCAAACTCTTCTTCTTCAAACGATGGTAGATAACCAATAAATTCATCACCGGAAAAAGTTTTGCACTCTACATCAGCCAATATATTTTCATTCTTAATCACGTATACGCCTGCAGTTTCAATGTACTCTCTGCTGCCATCGTCACGGAATTCACCACTGACCCCTCTCGAATACACAATATATTTATATTTACCGTTTGAAAATACTAAATGACCCGCACCTCCGCCACTATAGCTAGTCCGACTAAAATGAACGACTGATTCAATCTCTAATTCAACCAGCTCAGACGTACCAAAACGATAAATAACAGTGCGATCATTAGCTGAACATACTGAGATACTTTTCGAACCGACACCACAAGTAAAAGACGTTTTCTCATTCTGAAGACAAAGATTTTCAGCAAAAGAGACTGGGCTTGCCAGTAAATATAAGGCACATAAGATAAACATCTTCATTGTCATAATTATTAGCCATAGGAAATGAGTGTTTATAACATTAAGGACAATATCGTTGTGTAAGGAAATGTAAGCATTAGGCAAGAAAGGGAAAGAAAGAGGAAGCTGAAGAACTTCCTCTTTCTTAATACAGGACGTGAGGATCACTGTAATATTCGTCATATGGAGAGAGGGCTCTCCATATTTTAAACACTAACTATTCATATATTAGATAGCATTTTTTGCATTTGTCATCCAGAGGAGCATTAGCCTACTCTTCTGGATTTAAATCTGCACGTAAGAGCTGTGCAGAATGCCCTGTTACGCTTTGAGCGCTATAGTAATAAAATATTAAGAATGACATTAGCCTATAATGTGAATGAGTTATGAACAGATAATTGATCGTCATTTCTATTTACCAAGTTATTCTCAAATAACATTTGAACCAATGAGGCATTACCACTTTAAAACAATAGCTTACATTCACTTTAGTTTATTTCAATACATTATGTAGATTCAGATAGTTGCTGCATATAATGCTTTAATTGGTCGGTAGAATTGTGAATTAATAAATCTAATGTTGCTAATTCTGACTCCGATAACACTTTAGTTTTACAAGATAGTTCAAGTTGCTGACAAAGTGTGTACAACGCAATCAACCCTAACCCGGCCGCCGCCCCTTTTAATTTATGCAGTAATTGTTCTTGCTGCTCTGCATTCAGTGCAGCAAAGTCACTGTAATCCGATTGCGTCTGCTCACAAAATAAATGCCCGAGCGCAATGATCTTATCTTTCCCTAAATATTGAAGGTCTTGCTCGAGTGTTGACGTATCTAATAATGAAGAATCTAGTAATAAAGAATCCAGTAAAGGGGCTGATAATGCAGAACCTAGCAGCATCCCATCAGCAATAACCACCGTAGATGGTTCATACTCATCCGTACAAACAACATTCGCCATAACCTTATAAATAGCCCCTTTCAGGCGTTTCATTTGAACTGGTTTCGCAATAAAACCATCAAAGCCTGAATCAATGAAGTTCGTAATATCGTCTTGAAATACATGAGCAGATACCGCGATGATTTTTAATTGTCGCTGCTTACATTTGGCCATGTCTCGTAACTGCTCAGCCAGCACGACCCCATCAATATCCGGCAAATTAATATCCAACAAGGCTAAATCAACATTCTGATGCTCATACAGCTTAAGTGCTGAGGCACCATCGCAAGCGGTATAAACATCATGACCTAATTTTCTAACCAGTTCATAGGCAATATCTCGATTAATTTGATTGTCTTCAACAATAAGAATGCGAAAGCGTTTTTTTGCCTCGACCACGGTTGACACGATTGCTAACTGTTCATCAATCAAGTCTTGTGGTGGCACTTCTAATGGTATCGTAAAGTAGAAACAACTCCCCTGCGCTTCAACACTGGTTAGCGATAACGTCCCTTGAATAGCGGATACTAAGCGTCGACAAATAGCGAGCCCTAACCCTGTCCCCGCAGCGTTGCTTGGGTTCTTGACTTGCGTAAAGGCTTCGAAGATCTCTCCCTGTTTATCTTGTGCAACACCACATCCCGTATCATGAATACTAAAACGAAGTTGCCCCTCCTCTTCAGCAACCACAAGTGCAACACTGCCAGAATGAGTAAACTTAATCGCATTGCTCACCAAGTTAAGGATAATTTGGCGCAGTTTGCCTAAGTCAGCGAGCACCCAAGTATCTCGTGTGACACCGAGTTCAAAGGTTAACTGCAATCCTTTACTTTCCGCCCTCGCACGCATCAGTTCAATGACATTATGGCCTAGGCTATTTAGATTGACGGCACGTTTAGATACTTCAATATGGCCAGCCTCAATTTTAGAATAATCAAGAATATCATTCAGAATATCTAATAGGTCTTCACCCGATGTAAGAATCGTTTGGGTATACGCCTGTTGCTTGGTCGACAGCGTGGTATCAGAGAGCAGCTCTAATGTCCCCAGCATACCATTCATCGGAGTTCGAATTTCGTGACTCATATTCGCAAGAAATACCGACTTAGCATTATTAGCATCTTCCGCCTGTTTCTTGGCGATAGCATGTCCAATAGATTCGTTATTCAACTGCTTATTAATCTGCAGTAACTGCTCTGTTCTTTGTTTAACTATTTGCTCTAGGTTTTCTTTATGCAGGCGTAACTCTTTTTCAATTTTAATTTGCTCTTGTTCAAGCTTCTGCTTTTTCAGAGCGTTGTCACGAAAGACATCTAACGCTAATGCCATTTGTTTTAGCTCGAAATCATCCGACGGTTCGACATTGATTTCGAGATCGCCCTCTGCCAGATTTTTAATCACTTGAGTATGTTTCGATAATTTAAATACAATACCTTGATATACAATTTTCCACATCACACCAATGATCACGATTAATGACAGAAAGGTAACGAAAACAAGGATACGCTGCGACCAAGAAACCAATTTTTGGTGCTGTTGGCTAGTTTGCTGTGCTTGCAGCGTTTGTTCATCAACAAGGACACGGATGCCTTGGTTCAGTTCACTGAGTTGCGTTGAAATATACAGGTGTAACAGATCCTGTTTTTCTTCTAATATGAGATACTCACGTTGCTGATTAATCAGTGCGCTAAAGGAATTCAAGCTTACCATTGCAGATTGAACCAACTCTAAACGATAAGGGTCTTTGATTGAATCCATCAGCTGATTAATGATGTATAAGAGTTCATCTTTTTGCTGTGTTAATATAATGAGTCGTGCAGGCTGCGAAGTATTGATGATCAAGTTCGCAATTTTTCCCAGTTGTAAGCTGTACCTTTCCAAGGCGGTCATTTTATCTAATAAATTAAGATCTTCGTCAATAACAAGGTCTATGTCTTGATAGATAATATCTTTGTCAGTGTTCTGTTCAACTAAGTCATAAAGCCCAGCGAGCCTCACGAGTGTAAAAGTGCTGGCGTTAGCGACTTGAGATTGTGACAATTGGAAAATATGATGCACCCCCTCTGTTACCTGTTGAAAGGACACTTGGCGCTGCAGCTTTCCCTTAATATGCAGCTTGGCATTGTCATTTAGCTGGCGAATATTTTTAATAATATTTATTTTTTGGGTGACTAAGTGACGTACATTATTGCTGCCAAGCTCGGACATATCAAAGGCCTGAAACTTTTTACCAATGGCGCGATTTAACTGAGTCAGTTCAGTATTTATTCTTTGGCGTTCGTCATCATTCGAGGCATTTTTGAGTAAGGTTGTTCGGTTAGTTATGTGTAAACTTATATTTGCTAACTCACGTGCGCTTGATAAGGTTGGCAAGGTTTGTTGTGTGATCTGCTTACCCGTATCTGCAATAAGGCTTAAACTGTACCAAGACACAGTGCTGATAATAACCAATAAGCTGGCAACAAAGCTAAACGCAAACAGCAATTTGTTGCCAATACTTTGACGAAATCGCACGGTAATCTCCTATGATTATTTGAGTATAATTAAAATCACAACAAGTACAAAAATAGCGTCGTTGACAAACAACCGCACCGAGCAAATATAACTTATCCAGTGGTATCATTTATTGTGAAATATATTATTAAATCTTTGTTTTTATTTATGACGTTACTGTTCATTACATTACGATTCAGCCTACCCGCGAGGGCAACAGATAACGAGCAGCTAGATGCTATTCCGTCTCAAAGCATTGCTCAAGATAAGGTGCGACTTTGTGCCGTCTACCCTCACCTTAAAGACTCATACTGGCTAAGTATCAATTTTGGCATGACTGAGCGCGCAAAACAAAGAGGTATATCATTAAAAGTGCTGGAAGCAGGTGGTTATCAAAATAGTCACGAGCAATGGGCACAAATTCAGCAATGCCTCACGTGGCAAGCCGATGCGATATTAGTCGGTGCAGTTTACTATGATCAACTAGGGCCCAAACTCACTACACTCAACAAAACAGTGCCTTTGTTTGGTTTAGTCAATGAGATATCCACACCGAGTCTCACCGCGAGTACGAGTGTATCTTGGTACAAAATGGGGGAAGAACTAGGAAATTACTTGAGTCGTAAACACCCCAAGACAGCGAGCAATACCAAATTAAAACTGGCTTGGCTTCCCGGTCCTAAATCTGGTGGTGGCAGCGAACAAGCAACATTGGGGCTAAAAAATGCGTTGAAAAACAGTGACGTTGAGATCGTCTCAATTAAATACGGCCTTAATAATAAAATGCATCAGTTTTCACTGATAAGCGAAATCCTCGCAGAATTTAAAGACGGTGAACTCGACTACCTTGCAGGAAACGCGATAATGGCCGAAATGGCAATCAATGAATTGGGGAAATTGGAACAAGACAAGCGTCCGCAAATTGTTAGTCATTACCTCAGTCACGGTGTGTATCGAGGTATCAAACGTGGCAAGATCCTGATGGCCAATTCCGATCAGATGGTATTACAAGGCGCGATGGCGATAGATCAAGCTGTTGACTATTTATTAAATAAATCCTATATAGCGCATCAAGAACCTGAAATTCTCACTGTAACCAAAGACTTGCTCCCTCAATTCCCAAGAGAAAAATCGTTGTCACCCAGCGACTTCAAACCTATTTATTCTGTGACACCTTAAGTTAATAGGCTCTTATAACAGCTCTGCTGCAAATAAATAACCTTCACCATGCACGGTAACAAAATAGGCTGGGTTTTTAGGATCCGATTCTATTTTATTACGCAAGCGACGTACTAATACATCGATCGTGCGATCATTCGGCGCTTCAACCCGATGATTGATTAAATTAAGTAATCGATCTCGAGATAAAACTCGTTCGGGATGTGTAATGAAAGCCACTAACATTTCAAATTCGGCTTTGGTTAACTTAACCTGTTCCCCGTGTCGGCACAGCTTGCGTTTAGATACGTCAAAAGTACAATCACCAAAATGAAATAGTTCATCATTTTCGTCTCTTTTAATAGCATGCGCTAATTCATTGTTTGCTTGAGTCGTTAACGAAATACGCCACAGTAAATTTTTTACTCGCACTAATAACTCACGAAATTCAAAAGGCTTGGTGACATAGTCATCTGCGCCCATTTCTAGACCTACAATTCTATCAATCGCATCTGTGCGTCCAGTCACTAAGATAATACCGATATTTGATTGGCTACGAAGCGTCCGAGTGATCATCAAGCCATCTTCATCGGGCAAGTTAATATCGAGCATGACAAGATCGATATGATGATTATTGAGTACGATATTCATCTCGGCCTTACTCGCAGCCTCACTAACTTGGTAACCCTCATGCTGAAAGTAACCAACAAGCTTAGCTCGGGTTATTGCTTCATCTTCAACAACCAGAATATGCTTATTTTTCAAATTCATTCCTTAATAACTTTCCACTAGCGAGCAAAATGACAATAGAGCATTAATCGCCAACATTTGCAATGGATTATACCAGTAGCGGCGTAAGTGCGGTCTGTAAGTAAATATGATCACATCAACTCCGGCTAACTTTTGCACTGTAAATTGAATAAGAAAATGCCAATAGCAAACAAATACCAGCGGGAATATACAGGGCATAAAAGCTTAACAGACTAAAAAAGTATGCGCCGAATGAACCACCTGAAATGAAGCCGATAATAATCAGGATAAACAAGGATGCCTTTCTTTTATCAAACCCTTCACCTCTTAATCTTGCTCCTAACATAATACCCAAGTCAGTGAATATACCGGTTAAATGCGTTGTACGGATCACCGCCCCACTGTAAGTCGTGACCAGTGCGTTTTGTAAGCCGCACGCTGCTGAAACCAAATAATTGCCCTGAACTGCACCGTCAACCAAGAAATACATCGAGCCCAAGATAAGCATCCCCTCTAAAACAAGCAGAGCACTGTAGTTACGCCCCAATTTTAATGCGCCACTGCGCAGGAGGTAACCCGATATAACAGAACCAATTAAGAAACTAAGAATAACGAAAGCCAAGTGCAGTACATCAGAGAAATTGGCGTTAACAAGACCAGTACCAAGCAGTGTCGCAGTGCCAGATAGGTGGGAAACAGCTTGGTGTTTGAAGCCTAATAAACCGATAGAATTAATCAGCCCAGCAACCAGTGCCAGCACAAACGAACCATATTCTACCCAGCGCGGTAATTTAGTTATCATGACTATCCTTTAAGCCTTTCACAGCTTGTTTAATGGAAGACCGTATAACGTCGATTCCACTGTCACTTTATTACCGCGAACAGTAACAAATTTAGTGCTAATTACCAATTGAGAGTCCAACATCCCTATCCTAAATCAAATAAAACACAGGGAAACCATACGAGGTAGTCGTAGCTGTATATAAAATTGGCTGCTCTGTGGGTCATGACGTTATCATTCACTCACAAATGCATCACTGATCTTGTCCCTTACCCACTTATGCAGCAAATCGTTTTGGTGCCTTTCATGCCATACGCCTCGAATCGTTACTTTAGGGAGAGGAAACGGACACGTCTTTACAGCAAGTCCATATAGCATTTGTCCTTGCACTGCCATTGATTGCGGTAGGAAGGAAATTAGCTGCGTATTCGCTAATAACGCGAGTTGTAGATTAAGCGTTTCAGCATACAAACCGATTTTACGCTCTGGCATACCCGCTGTAATCCCGAACTGGCTAACAGAGTCATGTTGCTCATCCAATAAACTCGACTTAATGTGCGCGCATTGGAAGACTGATTCCGCATTCCAGGTATGCAATACCGGATTATCCTTATCGAGTAAGCAAACAACCGCCTCATCCGTTAGGCGCTTTTGCATAAAACGAGGCTTAGCTTTTACGCCTGCGCCGATGATCATATCAAGTTTACCAGCGTCAAGCTCATCATCACCTGTCTGACTCATCATCTGTATGTCCATGATCACATGAGGCGCTTCTGCATTAATCGTTCGGATAGCGTTAGCAAGGTATGCTGCGACAATAAAATCATGGGTTTGAATACGAAAACGGGCATGGATTTGTGCGAGTTTTAACGACGGTGGTGCGAACAATCCATCAATCTCACTTAGAATGAAATCAAGTTTATCGGCCAGTTCAAGCGCCCGAGCAGTAGGTTCTAATCCTTTAGCGTGGCGAATAAAAAGTGGATCATCAAACGTATCTCTAAGGCGAGTAAGGGTATGACTCATTGCAGACTGACTCACGTTCATTTTCTTGGCCGCGCGCCCTACATGCTGTTCTGCTAATAACGCTTGCAATGATTTCAGTAAGTTAAAGTCTACTTTAGCAATATTACTTTCATTCATAATTATCATTAGTCGCAATCATTTTTATTCATAATGATTCAGGTTTACACTCATTACAAGTTAATCAATGAGGAAACACCATGAATACCTTTGTTACTGTCATTATTGCATTACTTTCAGCCTTCTTCTTATTCGCAGGTTCGATCAAATTATTCGCTTGGCAAAAAATGATCTTTACCAAGCAGTTAGAATTCTTTCAATCATATGGCCTGAACCGTCAGATAATGGCGCTAGTGGGTATTGTTGAGCTATTTGGTGCAACCAGCATATGGTTTCAAAGCAGTGAATTAGGTTTACTTGGTGCCGCGGCGTTATTGGCCACATCCTTAGGTGCCATCTTTTTCCACTTACGTTTTGATACGTGGAAAGACGGTATTCCAGCCATAGTGACATTGACGCTATCCAGCCTCGTTATTTACTTTTAAAACGAAGAATAAGCTTTGCGTTTTAAGCAAAAATGTATTGTCTTTTACATAATTCACAACACTTATCACAAAGTATATTATTAAATACATCAACAACTGCAATAACTTTAAGCACTTAAAGGAACACCATGAATAATATTAAAACAGCGACTGTCGCAGCATGCTTTTCAGTTACCGCAAAAATAATCATCCATAATCTTATCGAATCAGGTACCAAGGTTGTCGCATTTGGCCGTAAAGGTGATGACGTTCGCGCTAAAAAAATGGAAGATAAATACCCAGGCATGCTCACCGTGCTACTTGGTGATCTTGCAGATGAAACAGAAAGCAAAGCGCTGACTGCCAAGGCTGTCGGTATTCTAGGTAACATTGAAGCCCACTACCATTGCACCGGTATTTTCACGTGGAGATATTGGAAAGACATCGAAGTAAAGGAGGTCGAAGACATATTCAGCGCTAACTTTATGACTGCGTTTGTATTTGGTCGTGAAATTTTTAATGCCATGGCACTCAGCGGTGGCGGCTCTATCATGTTCGTTTCCGCTCGCGATACTGTGCGTAATATCCCTGCAGGTTTTGGTCCTTACATGGCATCAAAGCTGGCGTTAAACGGACTTGTCGAAAGTATGGCAGCCGAAGGTTCACAACATAATATTAATATCAACGCGATACTGCCAACGATAGTGAATACTCAGGTTAATCGTGATGCGATGCCTGATGCTGATCACAGCACTTGGGTTGATCCAGCTGAAATGGCCGAGTTAATGATTGAACTGACTCAGCCAACGAAAACTAATCTAAGTGGTTCGCTTATCGCGTTTAACGGTAAAATGCATTAATACCCCCTAGCTTAGTGATGGTAAAAGAGCCTCTAACCGATAGTCGGGATCAAGGCTCTCTACTTAGTTAAAACATGCCATTATCATGCGCCATGTCGTCAGGTATTTCTTGAATCACATCCCAATGCTCAACTATCTTACCGTCTTG
The DNA here is from genome assembly GCF_015082335.1 of Moritella sp. F3. Lineage (NCBI taxonomy): Bacteria > Pseudomonadati > Pseudomonadota > Gammaproteobacteria > Alteromonadales > Moritellaceae > Moritella > Moritella sp. F3. Next base: position 686,290 of record NZ_BLRL01000001.1, read on the forward strand.
AATACGGAACAGATCGTAGAAGGCTTGTGCTTTACCATTCCAGCGGCCTTCACTTTGCGCTAATACAAAATTACCCTCACCCAAAATACGGTGAACCTGATGATATTCAAACATATTGTCTTGAGATGCAAGGTAAGTAAGCGCGTCGGTCAGGCCATCTAAACCATCTTTAACCATGGCATTATGTTGATCATACTGTATTGTACTGATGTAATTAGTGATCTTTTCTGGCGCCTTACCAAGCAAGATATCATCCATAAAGTTAGCGACTAGCTGTTTATTACTTGCTGTTTTATCAACATCAGTCACCAATGTTGGACCATCAACCTGAGAGCGTCCACTCGCCGTGTCTTTGACGACTGGTGCCACTGCATCCCAATGCTCGGCTACTTGACCGTCTTGCATACGCCATACATCAAATGTAACCACTTCTTTAGCGCCAAATGACTCCGCATTATCGTAGGTATTATGCATGATAATAAAATCACCATCTTCTAATAATCGATGGGTCTTATAAGTCAATTCCGCGTCTTTTAACACAGGTAGAAAACCAAGAGCAGGCGCTAAACCTGTTGGTACGTGAGGGTTATGCTGAATGTAGTCTTCGCGAAAATATTGTTTCATTGCTGAAGCATCGAAGTCTTTGAAAAATGCATCTTGGGCTTTCATTGCTATTTCTTTCATAGGGCTATTCACCTTAGGGTTATTTGTCTGGATATCATTGCTGCCGCATCCACTTAGCATTGTCACTGTGGTAAGCATTGCTGCGGAGATAAAAGTTTTTTTCAATGTCATGTTAAAGTTCTCTGTGGATTAGTTTCTCGGTATGCAGCAAATATATCATTTAGTTATTGATAATTACCGATAAAATAAACTCATTGTTAACCCTGGATAAACAATGAAGGTAATATGATCTCTATTGATGACATGATGGTATTTACCAAGGTGGTCGAAACACAATCTTTTACCAAAGCCGCCGAACAATTATGCATTGGTAAAGCACGAGTATCTCAGATCGTGACTAAGCTTGAACAAGCATTAAATACACGGTTACTGCATCGTACCACGCGGTCCTTATCTCTCACTGATAGTGGTGAGCACTATTACAAGAAGTGCCAGATGATTCAGGAGTTAGCGACACAAGCCAACAATAACGCGCAAAAACTAAATAGTGAACCAAGTGGCCTAATACGTATTTCAATGCCATTTGGCAGTCCTGCTTATATAAACCTACTAAGTCAGTTTCTCAATAAACACCCAAAAATTCAGCTTGATATTATGGAAAGTGACAGCTATAGCAACTTAATCGAATCGCGTTGTGATATCGCAATCCGGGCTTCATCAGCACTTGAAGATTCCAGCTTATACGCCACCAAAATAGGTCAGTTTAACGACATTATTTGCGCTTCACCCGAGTACTTGAAGCGTTTTGATGCTCTGCAGTCAACCCAAGATTTATTGAAACTCGATTGGGTTAGCCACGAAATCGTACACGGTGATAAACAGTTGGTATTAAAGTCGTCACAAGGCGAAGTGATAAAGCTGAGTAAGAAACCCAAAGTGCAGGTACGGACCACAAACTCACTCAAAGAATTCATTAAGAATCACATTGGATTTGGTGTTGTGCCTGATTACGCGGTGAAACATGAGCTAGCGAGCGGAGAGTTAGTGAGGATCTTACCAACAGTACATAATGTCACGATCCCACTGTATGCTGTTTATCAAAACAAAGCATTGATGCCGTTAAGAACACGCACCTTGATAGATTTTCTCAAACGAGAAGGTTTACACTTTTAACGCTAGAGGTATGTGTTTTTAACAGTGGTCGGTATGCAACGCTCACTTTTTGTTATTAAGAATGTTCGTCAGCGTATCTTTATTGTCGCCATTAGGATTCATTGCTTAATTAGCCCAGACTTATCTCTGAATCATCTCTGAATTAAGTCCGATTATATGACGAAAATCAACTGGTTTTGTTATTTACACCAAAATAAACAATGTGTCCTATAGTTAGATCACCTGACAACAAATCCGTGAAAATTAGTCATTGCGAAAGCTGTCCAATGCAACATTTAGCGAATAGATGTGATATATGAAATCAATCTGCCTGCCAATAATACTGATGCTGAGTGTCATTTTTAGGACTGCTCAAGCGGATGAAATTCAATTATTCACCTGGGAAGAATACTTCTCGGATGAAGTCATTAAGCGTTTCGAAGCAGAAACAAATCATACCGTGAATCAAGTTTACTTTGAGAATGAAAGCTTGCGAGACGAAGTCATGTACTCCGGAAAAGCAGCTGCCTACGACTTAGTTATTTTAGACGGCTACACATTAAGTGTACTGGGTGAAAAAGGCATACTCAGTAAATTAGATAACGCATTATCAGATGACCTCCCCCTCTTTACAGATAAGTCAGAACAAGCCTGTCATGGTTATGGGATCCCCTACGCTTATGGCACGATTGGCATTGGTTTTCGCAACTCAAAAGTAAAAGAAACTATCTCGTCGTGGATGGATGTTTTCGATTACGCCAAGGCAAACCCAGGCAGTGTCATCATTCCCGATGAAGATATGGACACTGTCGCTATTGCACTCATGGCATTGGGTTATAATCCCATGAGTAAAGATGTATCCGAGCTGAAACAAGCCTTTGTATTACTCCAGAGTGTCATCGGTGACTTACTCGTATTCAGGAATGGTCTAGGCTACGCCTTAGATAAAGGCAAACAATCAAAAATGGACATGGCCGTTTTTTACTCTGGCGAAAAAGAACAAATATCAATTGCCACAGGTCAGGATGATTGGGAATACATTATCCCCGATGAAGGTACGCTTGTGTGGCATGAATGCTTATCCTCTCACACTAAAAAGCCAATGAAGCCCTCGACAATTGAGTTCCTTCGCTATATTAACAACCCGGCTAACGCAGCTAAAAATGCACAAGATATTTGGTTTGCGACCGCTAATAAAGACGCATTAAAGTGGGCTAATGAGGATTACATCAATGACGAGGAATTGTTCCCCTCTGAATTGACATCGAGTAAATATTATAATTATCAACTATTAGATTACAACGCCTTAAAAGTAAGAGGCAATATTATAAATGTTCTATCTAATCAATAGTCTGGAGTTGTGATGAAACTATCCGTTAAGATTAATTTTATACTATTGCCAGTGATGCTAATCATTTTCTCTATTGGTGGTATTTTCTCTTATAACAGTCAAAAGGTGCAAATCCTTTCGTCATTATCAGATAAGATAAAATATGAATTGAAATACATTTCAGAAGATTTGAATGAAGCCGTTCATGAGTTTGATTTACTCAGTAAGATCTTTCTAAGTAGCCACAGTACCCAATCTTATTTAAATAACATACGCTTTGGTAACAATAACCATTATGCCAATCAGAATTTAACACGGGGGATCAGGCAGCTCGAATTCCGTCATGGTTATATTACTAGTTTTGGGTTAATTGATGCGGATAAACAAGAGTTATTTCTTTATGATGTGCTTAATCCGTTCTCGTCAATCGAAGCTTCTAAATCATTAAATACCCATTTATCCTATATAAATAAAAGTATACAGACACAAGGTGTAACACAAATAAACCCAGCCACTTACGAACACAGCACAACAGCCGATGGCTTTGATGAACTCACTTTGATTCGAACCTTCTCTCCCGATCAACCGATATCTATGTCATCATTTTCTCAAGGACATACCATCTACACGGCAATTATAACCATACGCCTCAAGCATAAAGGCGCCTACCTACGTGCCTTACAAACCGTATTTGATGACAAAGTTAAACTATCCCTACTCTCTTCAGGCAGTTCTCAAATAATAGAAGGAAAAAACGAACTCAGTATACTGCCTAAGCCTGACTATGGTTACCAGTTAGTGAATGAGCTTTGGTCTATTATGATTTTACTGCCCAGCTCATATTTAAATACCTTGTACCAGCCCCATAAAATTCTATTTGTTTCAATTGTATTAAGTGTGACATTGTTTTCATTTTTCTTTCTTAAAGGTTTAATAGTTAAAAGAATTATCACGCCCGTTGTCAGGCTAACCAAACAAGTTGAGAGCACTGAAATTGGCGCTAATATCAATATTGAACGGTCGCAAACCAATGATGAAGTAGCGGTACTTTCCAACAAGTACCTTGATCTTATTATGGAGCTTGATGACCTAGTAAAATACGATCATTTGACGGGCTTGATTAATCGGTCTCAATTCAATAAAGCATTGAAAGATTTGATAGAGGATTGCGTTGATAGCAATAAGAAAATAGCGGTATTGTATTGTGATTTAGACAATTTCAAACATGTAAATGATCGATTTGGCCATTACATTGGTGATGAGTTATTAAAAAAATTTACCGTGAGCGTAAAACACTACCTTGCTTGTAGAGCAAAAGACTTAAGCGTTGATAATCATGTAGTCTTTGCACGTATGTCTGGCGACGAGTTCACGTTAATATTACCGCATATAACAGATATAAAAGAAGTGGAAACCGTCACCAACAATTTAATTTCCTTATTCAAGGATGGTTTCAAATTAGATGAGATGGTGTTTGATATCGGTATCAGTATCGGAGCCTCTATTTTCCCTGATGATGCCACTGATGTGTCTTCTATATTGAAAAAAGCAGACATCGCAATGTACTCCGCAAAGCGATTACGTCAGAGTAATGCCCAGTTTTATACGCCTGAATTGAGTGAACAAATTGAACGCCAAGACACTATTACAGCAAGCTTAAAAACCGCCTTACGCCGCAATGAGTTCTACCTTGTGTATATGCCTATTTATGATTGCAGCGCTGGTATCGTCGACGGGTGTGAAGTATTGCTTAGAGTATCATCAAAGGATTTAGCTGCTTATGGGCCAGAAGAGTTTATCCCCATTGCCGAACAGTCTGGGTTAATCAAAGATATTGATTACTGGGTCATCGAATCAGCCATTAAGCAGCTATCTATCTGGAGAAAACAATTAGACTTCGTCGGTGTTTTTGCGATTAACTTTTCGTCTTGGGAGCTTAAAAACCCTGATTTTGTCGACAAAGTGGATTCGTTACTGACCTTGTATGATGTTCCAGCACATTGCATTGAACTTGAAATAACAGAGACCTGTTTTGTCCCCGGCGACGACAGAAGTATTAAGATGTTGTCAAAACTGCACAACCTCGGTGTGAGGTTATCACTTGATGATTTCGGCACTGGATTCACCGCATTCAGTCAATTGATAGACTACCCGCTTGATACTCTGAAAGTCGATCGTATGTTTATCAATGCCATTGATTCGGATGATAGCGAGGATAAACCGTTAGTCAATATTATCGTTGAAATAGCCAAGCTATATAACCTAAACGTCGTCGCTGAAGGCATAGAGACAAAGGCACAGCTAGAATATGTTCGCAACTTAGGCTGCCATCAAGCACAAGGTTTTCTGTTGTCTAAGCCTTTAATGAAAAATGATTTCGTCGCGTTATGGAAAGCAGAAAAACGGGTAGTTGAAGTGCCCTCGTCGGGATCGTATGTTAGCTAACGGCGTGTATGTCCAAACACACCTTCTTTTCAGCATACAGTATGGATCGCGAACTCACCGCTCAAGCACTCGCGTTTGTTATATTTGTGACACATATTACAAACGCTTCAAGTAAGCTGCGCCGCCTAATGACCGCACCGACTCTCTAATTTGTGCAGCTCGTTTTCTCACATAAAAAGAAGGATTTGCAGCAGACATTAACTTGGGATTGGGCAATACTGCCGCTAATAACGAAGCTTGGTAAGCTGTGATATTTTCAGGTGAGCGATTAAATAATTGTCGACTTGCTGCGCCAACGCCATATACAGCGGGGGCAAATTCAACCACATTAAGATAGATCTCTAAAATTCTGCGTTTTGGTAGAAACGCTTCTATCAAAATGGTGAAGTATGCCTCTAGCCCTTTACGTATTAGGCTTCGCCCTGACCATAAATACATATTTTTAACCAATTGCTGGCTAATAGTACTCGCCCCGCGCGTTTGTTTACGTTTTTCTGTTAGTGCTTTATAAAGCGAATCAAAATCAAACCCATAGTGGTCAGGAAATTTCTGGTCTTCTGAGGCAACAACCGAAACTGGTAAGGTTTTAGCCATTCTGTTGTAGGGCACCCAATCTAACGATATTATTTTTTTATCCGTCACCATTTCTTGAATAATGAAAGTGGTGGTAAAAGGGTTCAGCCAGCGTAAAGGCAAGGTTAATATAACACTCACCATGAAAATGCAGGTAAACGTTATCATGACATAACTGAATACCCGCTTTTTAAAACTCTTCTTACGAGACCTTCTATTCTTTTTCATCATGCATAATCTAAGACAACATTCGCTTTATTATAGTCAGCATTAGGCCTTAGTAAGGATATATCAGCGATAAAGCACTAAAGCTTATTATCCGACAACAATAACTTCGCACCTAATGCTATCAGTACCACACCCGTAACACCTTCCATCCAATTCATCATCGCGCTGCTTTTAAAGAGTTTTTTAGCTGAATTAATGGTAAATGCTAAGCTACATTGCCAAACCATTGCGATTAAAAAGTGGATGCTGGCCATGGTGAACGACTGCACTATCGGTGAATGATTAAGATCGATAAACTGCGGCAAAAACGCGAGGTAAAAGATCGCTGTTTTAGGATTTAACACGTTAGATAAAAAACCTTCACGCAGTGAACGCTTCGTACTCGATAAGCCACTATCATCCGCAAGCATAGCGACTTTATTGCTGCCTTTATAGATAGCCCAAAGACTGCCGAGGCCAAGCCAGATAAGGTATGCTGCGCCAACCCATTTTACTAATTGAAACAGATCTGCTGATTGTAACAAAATAGCAGAGATGCCGAGCGCCGAGAACATCGCATGCACAAATAACCCTGAACAGATGCCTAGACTCGTGACACACCCATCCACAAAACCTGAACGGCTACTATTACGGATCACCAACGCGGTATCAAGACCAGGTGTCAGTGTCAAAATGGTTATTGCGATCAAGAACGCTTCGAAATTTAAAATGTGCATCACTTTTACTCGATTAGGCAAAATACATATATAGCAAGAAACCAAGGTCTGAGTAAAATAATATTAGTGATTAGTTCGAAACCCGTCACTTATTATTCAAATTCAGGAAAAGCAACTAACCTTAATAATAAGCTAAACTATGGATAAAACTAATAAAAATAGATAACCAATTCTATTCAGATAGGTATAATCGCAATTCGCCTTTTTACCTCGTATACCCTATTTACATGGCTAAATTGGCTCTTAATTTTACCCGCAATACGATTATTTAAAAAGTTTAAGGACGACACAATGGACGAGACTGGATTACAAGAAGACCTACAGAAAGAATTCGAGCAGCTACAGAATGTGTACACCATGCTAACGGAATTTGTGGTGCAATACAGTTTCCAAATCTTTGGTGCTATGGTTATTTTTATCATCGGCTTATGGGTGGCCGGTAAAGTACAACGCTTCATTTCAGCGCTATGTATAAAGCACGATGTTGATGTTACCTTAAGCGGATTTATTTCCAATGTAGTGCGTCTACTCGTCATCATGATGGTCGCGGTGATCGCTCTGGGTAAACTCGGGATCAGTGTGGCACCGTTTATCGCCGCTGTTGGTGCTTTGGCACTGGGTGCTGGCTTAGCCTTACAAGGCATGTTGTCAAACTATGCCGCTGGCGTGACCATTATTCTGACTCGTCCGTTTGTAGTGGGTGATACGGTCAAGATCCAAGGTGTGATTGGCGTGGTTAAGGTTATCACTCTGGGCATGACGATTCTAACTAATGAAGACGGTGACGAGATCAGTATTCCGAACAAGCACATTGTTGGTGAAGTACTGCATAACTCTTTCGAGTATATGTTAGTGGAATCGACTATCGGCATTAGTTATGACGACAATCCTGAACAGGCAGTAGCCACGTTGGCTGTAGCGCTGGCGGATATCGATGAAATCGCGACAGAGCCAGCGGCACAAATCGGCATTGAAGCCTTTGGCGATAGCTCAATTAATTTGGGTGTGCGTTTTTGGGTACCAACCAAGAACTATTATGAAGTGAAGTACGCGGCGAACTTAAAGATGTTTCAGGCATTGAAACAAGATGGCATTACCATACCCTTTCCACAACGTGAAGTTCGGTTATTGTCAGACACGGTTTAGGCACAAATAACGCTGAAACTACACAGTAACGTAAAGTGTATAAGAATACTTTTATGAACAAACAATAAAGCTCAGCACAGGCTGAGCTTTATTTTCCAAAGATTCAATCGATTTATTTAGCCGATATAAACTCAGGGTAAGCATCAATACCGCAATCCGCTATATCCATACCTAGCATTTCGTCTTCTTCAGTCACTCGAATACCCATGGTGGCTTTAAGCACTGCCCACACAAGGATACTTGCACCAAACACCCAAGCAAAGATTATAGCAGCACCAAATAACTGAGCAGAGAATGTCGCATCACCATTACTAAATGGAACAACCATTAAACCAAATAACCCACACACACCGTGTACAGAAATAGCGCCTACAGGATCATCAATCTTCACTTTATCCAGAGCCACAATACTAAGCACAACCAATACTCCGCCTAAGGCACCTAGCAATGTCGCAAATGCTGGCGCTGGACTCAGAGGATCAGCTGTAATGGTGACAAGACCTGCCAGAGCCCCATTAAGCACCATGGTTAAATCGACTTTACCCCACATTAACTTAGTCACAATCAAGGCCGAAACCGCACCACCCGCCGCTGCCGCATTGGTATTCAGAAAGATAAGACCAACCGCAGTGGCATTTTCAGCATCAGAAATTAATAACTGTGAGCCACCATTAAAGCCAAACCACCCCATCCATAAAATGAATGTACCTAATGTTGCAAGTGGCATATTTGAACCTGGAATGGGGTGTACCTCACCATTCTTACCATATTTACCCTTACGTGCACCGAGTAATAATACGCCTGCTAATGCAGCTGATGCGCCCGCCATGTGAACAATACCAGACCCTGCAAAATCAGAGAAACCAGCTTCAGATAAGAAACCACCACCCCAAGTCCAATAGCCTTCAATAGGATAAATAACCGCGGTTAACACCACCGCAAAAGCAAGAAAGGCCCATAACTTCATCCGTTCAGCCACAGCACCAGATACGATAGACATTGCTGTTGCCACAAATACAACTTGGAAAAAGAAGTCTGATTCAAGTGAATGGTCAGCACCTTCAGCCTGCGTACCAATTAATAAACCAAGTGACGGGATAATCCCCCCCTCAGTATTATCGACGTACATAATGTTATAACCAACCAGTAAGAACATGATGCATGCAATGGAATAGAGTACGATGTTCTTAGTCAAAATTTCGGTGGTATTTTTAGAGCGTACGAGCCCTGCTTCTAGCATGGAAAAACCTGCCGCCATCCACATCACGAGTACACCAGACATTAAAAAGTAAAACGTATCGAGTGCAAAGCGCAGCTCTGTCACTGTCGTTGTTAATTCTTGCATATATATTTCCTCTAGATCGCTTCTGAATCCATTTCACCAGTACGAATACGCACAACTTGTGTTAAGTCGTAAACAAAGATCTTTCCGTCACCAATTTTGCCTGTGTAAGCCGCATTTTTGATCGCTTCAATGACCCGTTCAACATTGTCTGCTTGCGTTGCAATCTCCAATTTAATTTTTGGTAAGAAATCAACTTGGTATTCAGCACCACGATATAGTTCTGTATGACCTTTTTGACGACCTAGACCTTTAACCTCAGTCGCGGTTAATCCTTCAACTCCGATCTCAGCGACAGCTTTACGAACATCAACGAGTTTAAATGGTTTAATAATTGCGCTTATTAGTTTCATATTAATCCTCTAGCATCTACGTTTAACATCTATATATTTAACTTTAATCCAACATCTATGCCAAAAATAATAACAACTATATTTCAACAACTTAGATTTAAACGGTTCGCCACTCCTGAGTCGATTAACCAAAGTAGTGCAATCTAATGTCGATTTACACCAAACTAGTGCGGCGATTCAGATATTAAACGCGCACGACTTAGACAGCCTATTGCATCAGTCTTTTTTTTAGCCACTTTATCCCCGTAGTTTACATTAAAACAGCTATTGGTTATCATTCGCATTTCCATTCTCATGTTTATGTATTATGACTCTCAAAATCGATAACGTCAGCTTTGCCTATCAAGCTGAACGTAAAATATTAGATGCTATCTCACTGACTTTTGAATCTGGAAAATTCTATGTAATCATAGGTCAAAATGGCTGTGGTAAAAGTACCCTATTCAATTTGATCATGCGTCACTTACCCTTATCATCAGGGCAGATCAGTATTAACGGCAAAGACCTACAGCAACTTTCCTTTAAAGAACAAGCACAGAGCATTTCAGTATTATCGCAGTCCATGCCATTACCGGAATTCATGACGGTTGCTGATATGGTGATGCAAGGGCGTTTTTGTTATCAAGGTTTTTTCTCTCGGTTCAGTGCTGAAGATCGCGCAATAGCTCAGCATGCGATGCAAAAAATGCAACTCACAGAACTGGCAAATAAACGCTTATCGGCACTGTCTGGTGGTCAGCAACAACGCGCTAGAATGGCCATGTTACTCACCCAGAAAACCGACATAGTATTGCTGGATGAACCCACCACGCACTTAGACTTAAAGCATCAATACATGCTGTTAGACCTAGGTCGAGAACTTGCTGAACAAGGTAAAACAGTGATTGCTATCTTGCATGATATGACTCAAGCAGCGTTATATGCTGATCACGTGATAGTGCTTTCCGAGCAAAAAGTATATGCACAAGGTCCAGCGCAATCAGTGATCACCGATACGATGATGCAGCATGTTTTTCATGTAAACACCTCACGAGTGGGTAACGAAAAGGTAGGTCTCCATGTTCCAACGTACCTTATTGCCTAATTCTGCACCTAACTCTTCACCTCGTTCATTATTGCGTATATTGCCCAGCTATCGTTTCCTCGGAGCAGTATTATTATTGACGCTGACCTTGTTATTGGTGGCATTAACTCACATCAGTATTGGTGCTCGATCGATAGCTTGGGCAGATATTTTTCAAGCCATTTTCGCTTTTGACAGCCAACAATTTGTACACCACATAGTGATCAAACAAAGACTACCACGTCTGATCGTCGCACTGGGGTGTGGCGCAATGTTAGGTCTTGCCGGTTTTAGTGCTCAAAAAATGTTTCAGAATCCACTCGTATCATCTTCTACGCTTGGGGTTAGTAGTGGTGCGGTATTTTTCAGTTTGTGTGCCATCTATTTCTTTAATGTATCTGAGAATGATATTTTTATTCCGGCTTTTCTCGGAGCCTCAGTTGCTGGACTTTTTACCCTGTCGATGACAGAAATGATGAACCGCTCGAGTATTTCTAAAAACTTACATATTGTGTTAGCAGGCAGTCTTGTGTCGATGCTGTTTTCCTCACTAAGCAGCTTTTTAATGCAACTAGACCCACTACGTTTTGCCAATGTTCAGGACTGGTTGTTGGGTGATATTAGCCCCGCCGATTTCAGCGATTTCAGTCGGGTTTATCCTCTGGCACTATTGGCGATTGGGGTGTTGTTATGTCAGGGCCGATCGTTAGACGTGATGATCATGGGCGAAAAGCAGGCGCACAGTGCCGGGGTGAATGTCACTCGCACCCGTAACATCACCTTGCTGTGTATTTTTTTACTGGCTTCGTTAGTTGTTTCGATTGTCGGTCCTATCGGTTTTATTGGCCTAGTCGTACCGCATATCAGTAAGCTTTTTGTTAGCGAGGTGGGTAATAAAGGCGCTTGGTTATCTATGCTCATCGGCGGTTTATTACTGAGTCTATCGGATTTACTTGCCCGTATCGTTATTGCTCCCAAAGTATTGATTGTCGGTGGCGTCAGCGCATCTATCGGCAGTATCTTCTTTTTATGTTTACTGTACTTTATGGTTCGGGATAAACGCATTTCATGAATATATTTAACGATCAAAATGTGATCATTACCCCCTTGAAAGGGATCAGCTTACCCGTTTATAAACGCACATTCTGGGTACTTTGTGCATTAGTCGCATTGTTGAGTTTGAGTTTTATTTGCAGTCTTAAATTAGGCTCGGTCAGTGTTTCTTGGGCAGATGTGTACGCAGTTGTGGGTTTTGATGTAACGCTTAATGACGCCACATCAACTATCTATGAGCTGCGATTGCCTCGAATCATGGGGGCGATTGCTGCAGGTGCATTGATGGCATTATCGGGTTATTTATTACAGACTGCCGCGCGCAATGCCCTGGCAGATCCAGGTGTATTAGGGCTATCTGACGGCGCCGCGCTGTCAGTCATTGTGCTGTATGTCATTTTTTCACAGGTGTCATTAACAGCGAGTATTATTGCCAGTTTCTTGGGGGTATTCGTTACCGCACTCGTGGTGCTCTGGTTTGTCCATAAAAATATGAATGGTACCTTTATCGTATTAGTCGGTATTGCTGTGGGCGCGGTTATGTCTGCATTCAGCGATATACTTTTATCGTCTGTTTCGATCGAAGATATGGCTTTCCTCATGGCTTTTTTATCTGGTAGCTTTGTCTCTTTAGATCTGGCTAGCGCTAGCTTTTTAAGCGCTTGGATGACAGTCATTATCGCGGTGTTTTTGTTGTTAAGCCGTTATATTAATCCACTCAATTTTGGCTATCTACATGCTATGTCCTTAGGTGTTGATGCCAAAAAATATTACATCTTTATTATTATACTCGCAGTATTTGCGATGGCTCCTGTGATTGCGCTGGTTGGATCTATCGGTTTTATTGGCCTGATTGCTACTTTTTTAGCAAAAAATATTATTGGTTATCGCGGTACCGAGTTAGGTATTGTCAGCATGCTATTAGGAGCAATCATGACGCTCTGGGCAGACACGCTTGGACGGACACTATTTGCTCCAATCATGATTAATGCTGGTGTATTCATCGCGTTAATCGGTGCGTTATTTTTTATTATAATGACGCGTTACATTGTTAGGCAGTAGCCTCAACACTATTTAGGATAATGATGAAACTATTAACATTTGTGCAAGGCGCGTTATTGCTTAGCTTATCGCTACAATCAATTGCTAGCGAAACCATGATGATCACAGATCATGCGGGTAACAAGGTCGAGATATTAACACAGCCTAAACGTATTGCATCACTGCATGTAATGTCGGCGACCTCTATTTTGTTAGATGTCGATGCGCCGATAGTGGGCACATCAACTTATATTAAATTACCAGAAAATAGGCCCTATATTCGCGGCGGTGAAGAAGTCTTTGGTATCAAGTTTGCTGATACGGGTTACTTCAACTACGGCAATAAAGGCAGTGATATTGAACAGATCAAAGCATCAAAACCAGACTTGATCATCGGTACGGTCAAATATCAAAAAAAACTCTTTGATAAACTATCTAAAATTGCGCCAACCGTTTTGATTCAGCGTTATACACCGAATATTTTTGATGCTTACCGTGATGTCGCCACCTGGGTTGGTAAAAAAGATGTGTTCAAACAGAATTATAGCGACTACCAACAAAAAATAGCTCGCTTCAAAGTTAAATACGCTGATGAATTAGCGGGTAAAACATTTATCTATGCGGTACCGAGTAAAGGTCAAGCAGAAATTAAGATCCGACAAAACTCGGGCGTTATCACCCAGGTATTATTTGATTTAGGCTTAACCCGACCACCATTTTTAAAAGATACTTTTGCCGCTGAGGATGCGGGTGCAGAAGTAAGCTCGGAACTGATTGAATCATTAGATGCTGATTGGTTTTTTAGTACTTACACATCGCAGTCAGACGCAGGCCCACAATCGATAGACGCGGGTTTTGATGATGTAGCACCCGGCTGGCAATTTGCTTTAACAGCTTATCAGAACAACCAGTTTATCCGCTTAAATCGAGAGCAAGCGTATACGCCGACGTTTGTTTCTGCTGATTATGTTTTAGCTGCATTGGAGCAACAGATTTTAAAAAATAGAAAATAGGAAAGATGGGGTCGAGACGGCCCTGTCCTTTTCTCCACTACTTTTCGTTTTACTCACTGCTTTTCATTAATAGTGAACATTTAAAAGTTCCCCATTAATTGGTATTTTTATCATTTAACTCCCTCCTTGCTTAGAATCCATACAGCTAAACTTGACATGTATACACATTTTTATAAAATACGCGCAAATAAGAATGATTCCCACTTTGATTTAGATTTGGGTTGATTACACTTCCATGCAAAATATGTTAGCGATTAATATATTCAATCGATGTATTAAGCTACAAAGGTTTTATTTACATGCACACTAAAGTCAAATTTATATCTGCCGTTATTGCGACAATCCTTTATTCACAATCAAGTCTAGCCCAGACAACGCCTACGACGAGCATAGAAACTCCCCCAGCTGATAGTACTGAAACGATGACAGTGATTGGGTATCAGCAGCACTATAAAATCGATCAGGCACATGCCGCAATGCGCTCGGACGTCTCCTTGTTAGAAACACCGCAAATGGTAACCGTGATCCCAGCAGAGGTATTAGAAGATCAGCTAGCCGTGACTTTAGGCGATGCATTAAGAAATGACGCTAGTGTTTCACTAGGTCGAGTAACATCGGATCGAGAACGCTTTAGCTTGCGTGGTTTTAGCTTGGAAGAAAATACTAATATCCTAAAAGATGGACATCAACACTTTGCTAAATACCGGATGCCAATGGCATTAATCGATAATGTTGAGGTATTAAAAGGACCATCAAGTTTATTATACGGTCAGTCAACACCCGGCGGCATCGTTAACTTAGTAACTAAAAAACCATCAAGTGAAAGTTCGGTGAAATTTGCTATTAAAGGCGATGATCACGGTTCATTCCGTAACTCTGTTGATGCGACTGGCAGCTTGAATGAGAATAAAACCATTCGTTACCGTGCCATTATCGAGCAGCAAAACAATAATAGCTGGCGTGAATACCAAGACGGCAGCAACCTAGAAAGTGAATCAGTCGTTGGCAGTTTAGTGACTGAGTTTGATGTAACAGATGCTCTGACTATTGCCTTACATTACGATAAATTAGACGATGTTTCAGGTCAAGACAGTGGTGCCTTGGTTGATGATAATGGCAATGTGATCGGCGGTGATAACACTATTTGGGATATGCCTTGGACTAAGATCGATGCCCAAAGTGAAAACTACGGTATTGATTTGACCTATCAAGTGAATTCATATTGGCAAGTTGCAACGGGCTATAATAACCAGCATAACGAACGTGAACGTTGGGAAAGTAAACCGCAAACCAGTAAGTATGATCCCGCAGATGGCAGTTATGGAAACAAACCTTATAACAAGTTAGAAGACTGGCAACAACAGTCATTCTATTTTGATCTGATGGGTTCGGTAACAACTGGCAGTATTAGTCATGAGCTATTAATGGGTGGTAACTACCTTGCGCATGAATATACCTCGTTAAAAGTGAAGGATAAAAACAAGCTCGATGGCAATATTAATGCTGGCACTATTATTGACCAACCAGTATTAGATTATGCCGATGGTGATGCAGAGAGCGAAGATTATAAATACTATGGTATTTATGTTCAGGACCTGGTTACTTTAAATGATCAATGGCAGGTATTAGCGGGCGTGCGTTATGATCGTCAGGATAAAACGGATGCCAATAACAATGCGGTATTACCGAAATTTGGCATCATTTATCACCCACAAGATAACGCATCTATCTATGCTAATTATAGCGAGAGCTTTGAACCTCAAGGTCGTGTTCTTGATGACGGACCTAGTGGTAATAATGGTATGGAGTTAGATCCAGTCAAAGGCAAGATATACGAGCTTGGCACTAAGTGGGAAGTTATGGATAACAGATTAGGTCTTAACGCGGCTATCTTTGATATTACTCGCAGTAATATTAAGCTAATTGAAGAGGCGAACGATGGTGACATTACTACTCAGGGTGGAGAACAGCATCATCAGGGTGCTGAACTTAGCGCGATCGGTAAGGTTAACGCTAATTTATCTTTGATCACGTCTGTCATGTATCTTGACGCTAAATATGCGGAACATAATGAGTTTGCGGGCAACCGTCCTGAAGATGTACCGGAATGGACTGCATCAATTTGGAGTAAATATGCATTCACTGAGCAGTTATCTGTAAATTTAGGTGCTTATTATGAAGGTGAGCGTTATGGCGATGCCAAGAACGAATTCTTAAAAGACAGTTATATTCGCATTGATACTGGGATTAATTACCAGACATCAGTTGCCGGTAACGAGCTGCAACTTCGTCTTAATGTCGATAACCTGTTCGATACTGATTATCTTGGTGGCGGTGAAAATGGCGAGGTTAATGTGGGTGAACCCAGAACCTTTAAATTTGGCGTTAGCTATACGCTCTAACAGCTTTTCATCGTTCTAATTAACGAGGAGGTCAATTCAATGACCTCCTCGTTGGCTAATTCGAATGAGAGACCTTTTAACTTTTTAACAAACTAAGCTGAACGAAACCATAGAAACCTAAAGCTTGCCATCCGACAACAATAACTTCGCGCCTAATGCAACCAGCACCACGCCAGACCATCGCTAAGACTACTAAGACCGAACTAAAAGTGAACACGAAAACATCTAACTAGGCATTAAAACATTGATAAATAAACATTCTTGCTGTGGAAGTAAAATAAAAAGTTTCCTAATATCAATGATGAATTGAAGGGGAAATTCAATTCAAATAAAAATAACTCTTACACAGATAGGATGGACTCATGCAAAAATGGAATTTTAAAAAACATAAATTAGCTATTACATTATTGGCGTTAAGTGCTTCACCAATGGCGATTTCAGCGCCTGATACAAATTTGACAGTGGTGTCTGGAAAAGAAACCGCAACAGCCAGTAGTTATGCCTGGATATATACTGACAGTTATCGCGCATACCCAGAAATGGCTGAGTTTGCATTTGACAATATTGCACACAAATATTCACAAGATCATGAATTGAATACCTATTGGCGTCCAAGCCAACAATCTAATGAATGGTTAATGCAGACACTTGCGAAACCAGAGATAGTGACAACATATTCTATTCAAGGGGAAAGTAATGAGATGTACCCTGAGAATTGGCAGTTACAGGGTAGTCAAGATGGACAATCTTGGATAACGCTTGATGAACAAAAGGATATGGAATTTTCTTCTCGGGAGACTAAAACGTTTAATATTTCTGAAGATAGCCAATCCGATTACAGCTATTACCGTTTCTACTTTCCTAATAACGTCAAACCGATTGCAATCACAGAAGTAAAGCTGATGTCTCAAGGTGATGATGTCGAATTGCCTAAACCTGAAGATAGTCGGATCATGATTAATAAAAATGATGATTTTATTAACGTGCAATTAAGTGCTGACGAATATCAAACTTGGAATAGCCAGAGAATTAATGGCAATGACCATGCCAAAAACCTAACAAAAGAAATACTCTCTCAGTTCAACGATGACTTTGATTTTATCATGTACGTTATGAATAACGAAAGACCACCGCAAGGTATGCCATTTGGTGAGTTTTCTTTTGTGAAAAATGACATCAAAGGGTTAGGTTTAAATCAGTTCGACAGTAGTGTCGATTTCGGCGCGAAAGGCAAACTTCAAGGCATATTTACACTTTATGGCTCAATGAATCAACAAAGTGTATTGAAAGCGCTACACCTTGATGCGTCTTTACATGAAATGTTTCATCGTTGGGGTAACTGGATCCTTGAGCAATCTTATTATTCTCATTGGGACAATGTGAAGGGTGCGCTAACCAACGAGAGTGAATTCGCACCTATCGAGCTTTACCTTATGGGGTTAATTAGTTCTCCAGATGGGCAAGATAAAGATGTTTGGGATATGGATAGTGAAACCGTCTATAACATGTGGAAAAGCAACCCTAAATTTGAGGCCATCACGCCATCATCAGGGACGACGCAAACCTCATTCAGAGCCTTAGTGGTACTGTTAACCGAGAAAGACAAACCACTTAATGACCAGATGAGAGAAAAACTAAGCGCCAATATTGCTAACTTTGCCAGAACCGATGGTAAGCACAAAATTTACAATGGTGGCGACCTTTCAAGTCGAAATTTTTGGCATGCCACAGACGGTAGAGCAAGCATCAACCTTGTTGATATAAAAGATGCTAAACAATAAATAGCAATAATAAAGAGCACTGAACAAAGGCCGTAAACCAAAGTCCTGTTCACTTTTATTTAATCAACAATCTCTGATTACGTTTGTCTGCAAGTACATTCAGGCAAACGTAACCGAGCGGTAAGTAGCAACGTCAATAACTAGCTTTGTAATATCATCAATGGCATAGCAAGTAACTCATCGCCCATGCCAGCAAAGTACCAAATCACGCCAATCAACGCGCCTACTGTTGTTACATACCAGATAGCAGAAAATAGCTGTCCGTATTTATCCAAGGGTAATAGATGGCTCTGATGACGGCCACGCCATTCAAATATGATCTCGACACTACCAATTAACAGCATGAAACCAAGCAAGGCTAGCCCTAAGCTATAACTAATAAATATCCCTGCCACAGCACCTGCGATACAAGCCACCAACCCAACGATACTGTTCATCGAAAAGCTAATACTTTTAAGGATGTGACCACCGTCGAGCGGTAAAATAGGTAATAAATTAAACAGGTTCAGCAAGGCGTTAAAACTCGCCAACCCAGCAAAGAATATCTCCCCTGTTGCCCAGTAAGCGACAAGTGATAACAGCGACATGAGTAAACCAAAAGTCGGCCCCATAATCGAGATCACAACATCTTGCCAACGAGTATTAATCTTGTCATCGCCTAATGCTAACCCGCCCATAAATGGGATCAGGTAAATACCTTTGGTCTTCATGCCAAAGTATTTCATCGCTTTCACATGACCGTACTCATGGAATACTAAGCAAGCGATTAAAGCCAGAGCGAATTCCCATGAAAATAACCATGAATAAGCAGCTAGACTCGCGCCAGCCAATACAACCTTGATAACCTTAGCACTTTTTAATAACTTAAGCGCCAACGAACCTAAGCCAATCAAGCTAAACTTTTTCTTTACGGCAACCGGATGTTGTGGGGTTTGTCGTTCAATATCTTTGGTGTCGCGCTGACCTTCGTTAATAAGCTGTTCGTTCACATACAGCGCATAGTCTATTTTAAACGGTTGCCAGAGCAGATCAGTGGCGAGCTTGACGATAATGTTCGCAGGCGGCTGCGACTCTAGAGCCTCATCGTTATGTTGCATGAGTTCAAATTCGTGGGTTTTACTGCCCTCGTTATCACTAGAGGCGTTGATTACTGAAACGAGTTCGTCGCCCCAAAATACTTGTTGCCAGCCCGCTAACGAGCCTTCTAACCGTAGCGATTTGCCAAGGCAGTCAATGTTTAATAATTCCAAGTTAAGCCTTTGTATTTATGCGGCGGTGATGCCGAGTAAATAGAATTTAAGTTACTGCCGTGACAGCATGTTTGTCGATGGCAGAGTATAACAAAAACTCACTTAGATCCCAATAAGGCCAGGTGTCTTAACACCAAGTATTGATACCACGAAAAAAGTCGATTTAGGGATATTTTTGTTCACCTATACCTATACCTATACCTATACCTATACCTATACCTATACCTATACCTATAGTAGTGGAAAAATAAACTTCAAAAGCGGTTAATAATTAGAGCTTAAAATCTAAGAAAATAAAATTATATCGTTTAGCATATATCTAAAGGAATAAAAATTTAATATAGCGGACCAAATAACTAGCCAGTATTGAGTGTTTTTTTCAAATGAAGATAACTTGATTCATTTTTGTTAATAACATGGGATAGACTAAAATCAGCCGATGATTAAGGTGAGGCGACGATATAGCAACTCGTATCCCAATTATTTATGGAGTGATAATGAAAAGTATTTCAATGAAATTACTGAGTGTTCCTTTATTTTTTAGTCTTATTCTTGTTCTCGTTCAAGTTAATTCTTTATCTTCATCAGCAAAGATCATGAACTCTTTTAATCATGTTTATGTAGACCGAGTGATCCCTCTTTCTTCACTAAAATCTGTTTCTGATTTATATGCTGTTAATATTATTGATTCAGCGAATAAATTTCATTTAGGTATATTAGATGCTGACGAATTTTATAACAATGCGAATTCATCGCTCGAAGCTGCCCGTAATATTTATAATGAATACCTTAAAACTGAACTGACGGCAGATGAGAAAAGCCTCGCAGATATACTCGATAATAAGATTTTAGCGCTCGAAGCTAGTTTACCAAAGCTATTTTCTCTGCATCAACGTGGAGAAATAGAAAATGCTGAACTGATAATAGAACTGTATCGATTAATTGATAGTTTAGGCGAAGAACTCACTGATTTGATTAATTTACAGTTGGATGTTGCCAAGAGTGAATTAGATTTCAGTTATGAATATTTAAGTGATACTGAATTTTTCAATTGGTGTGTCATTGTCATTTCTAGTATCGCAGCCTTCTTATTCTCTAGTTTCATGATGCGCAGAGAGTTGCAGTACCTGAGATATATTATTGATTGGATCCGTGAATTATCTAATGGCTCTGTTAGTCAAAATGTGATCCCAAAATCAAATAATGAGCTTGATGAAATATCCGCATCTCTTGGGCTATTTAGTGGCAAGTTAAAGCGTTTCGTCAATGATAATCATGTTTTAATGCTTGGATTAGGCAATAACCAATCAAAATTAACAGGTATTATAGATACTAGCCAAGCCAATGCTCAGAACGAAATTTCATTTGTTGATCAAGTCGCAGTAGCTGCAACAGAGCTATCTTCAACGGCCGATAGTGTTGCTCAAAATGCAGCGGCGGCAGAAAGCGCGGCGACATCGGCAATGGAAGTTATCTCTATAAGCTCTGAGACATTAAAACGCTCTGAAAATATTGCAGAACAAATTAACAGTTCCGTTCATAGTACGACGACTATTGTTAAAGATTTAAGAAGCCACTCCGAAAAGATTAGCTCTGTCGTTGAAGTCATTAACAACATCTCAGGGCAAACAAACCTTTTAGCATTAAATGCTGCTATTGAGGCAGCCAGAGCTGGCGAGCATGGACGAGGTTTTGCAGTCGTGGCGGATGAAGTGAGAGCCTTAGCCGCTAAAACCCAACAATCAACAATTGACATCCAAAATATTATTACCCAGCTACAAGATCAATCGTTAATGGCTGATGAGTCAATGAATAAAAATGTTGTATTGATAGATGAATCACTATCTATCTCTCAAGAGCTTA
Source organism: Moritella sp. F3 (assembly GCF_015082335.1). Classification (NCBI taxonomy): domain Bacteria; kingdom Pseudomonadati; phylum Pseudomonadota; class Gammaproteobacteria; order Alteromonadales; family Moritellaceae; genus Moritella; species Moritella sp. F3. Next base: position 707,665 of record NZ_BLRL01000001.1, read on the forward strand.
CTGAAGCCTTTAAATCAATTTCTGATAAAGTATCAAGTATCTCGGATGTCAATGCACTGGTTGCGACGGCATCAGAAGAACAGAGTGCAGTTACGCAGGATATTTCGAAACAGCTCGAAGATATCAATTTACTTGTACAGGAAAATTTAAAGGGAATTGAACAAACGAGCTCTTCCAATGAGGATATTTCAGAATTAACTAAAAAATTAAATGACGAGCTGTCTTTTTTCAAGATTAATGATAAAGATAGTTTAGGTATTAGCTAACACATTATCCGGAGCTTCTCACATTGTGCTCCGGTGTCGTTGACCGCTATATACAGAACTATAACTACAGAAGTCAGAAACGCAAAAAGTGTAGTTTGAAGCATAAATTGTCACAATAAAATGTGTAGACAGTTTATGCTTCATTTCATGCCGTAAACTTATTAACTTTAGGCTGTTGTTATTTACGAAAACTGTAATGACCAAAAGGTAAACCCATACCTCCAAACACAGAATTGGACATTTTCGAGTTAGAGTATTTAGTTAATTCGATAAGTGTCTGATTAAAGTAAGTATTGTTATAACGCAACAATACTTCGTTGAACACTGATATTACAAAGCCAATTACACTCTAAATCACAAACTCCGGATGTAATTAGCTCGGAATTTAGCTAGGTAATTTGATTTGAATCTAATGAAATCCATATTTTATTTAATTCACTCCAGCCATACCCATTTACTTGAGCTCCATTAATTTTTTCAGATAACTCTAGTACAAAAGGTTCATGTTTTAACTCTTTTAGTACGTTTTGCTTACTCAGCCAAGAGAGCAGTGCGACTAATGAGTCACCTGCTTTATTGAAGTCTCTTTCGTGTCTAATTGACATGAGAGATGAGTCTAAAGCTTTCAGTATTCCAACATCCAATTCATGATTTGCAAAGGGGTACTGTAAGAAAAAACTTAACCAAGCACTAAATGAATCACTTTCTTCAATAAGACTACAAATAGTTACTTGTTCAGATTTACTGTAGTCCCCATAATCCACTAAAATGCCTTGATCATTGTTAGTGGATATTTTGCTAAAAAGTTTTTTACATTCAGCTGTATCTTCAAAAGTGATATGACGTTTTGTGCTCGACTTGTTGGGGTTTTGGATGACTAAAAAGGAGGCGCATTTGTCACTTTTAGTGGTAACCGTATTATCTGGTACTTGAAGGCAGATCTGATTTTGTGCACACGCTTTGTCCTGTGCCCATTCGGGATAAACCCACAGCTCAACCCTGTCGAGAATAGCAGCTTCGCGTGAATAGTATTCATTACGAGTCAATCTCAGCATTTTAGAAGAGAATACTTCCAATGAAAAAGCCCCCGAGCCAATAAGCCGTGTGGTCGTCGAGGTTATCTTAAATATGGATGACTCTGCCCGAGCAAGTAACCTGGGTAGATGCCAATCTGTCTGATTCAATTTAATTTCCAACTGATCATCGGAACAAGCGTTCACTTCTATAATATGAGCATACACTGAATGCCAATATTCATTTTGGATCAATCGATTTAAGCAATTAGCAACATCTTTTGCGTTGAGCATACTGCCATCATGAAAGCGAACCCCTCTACGAATTTGGAATTGCCATGTTGTGGCATCCTGATTAGCAAACCAGTGATAAGCGAGATCGCCAACGAGGCTTCCTTTCTCTAGTGATGTCAGACATTGGCAAATCTGGGTAACCAAAAAGCGTTCTGTACGCCGCTTGACCATTTGGGGTTTTAGTTCTTCTAATTCTCGATGAAAAGGCATGTACGCAATTCGGCGATTTGAGTTACTGGCGTTATTTAAATATGATTGAAACTCTCGTCCTGCATCTCTACCGCCAAAACTAAGGATACTAAGTAACTGATCTAAATTCCCTTCATCAGCTAAACTTCTCGCAGAACCATAACAAGCATCAATGGGCTCTACTTGGCAAGTCAGCAGCGCTTTTTTACTTCTTCCTGAACTTGCCTGCCATTGGATCCAACCAACACTGACTAAATTTTTTAGTATGGTTTGGACATGTCGTTCAGTGACATGCAGCAGCGCCGCTATCTGGCTTATCTGACAAGCTGATACTCCGGGACCAAAGGTTTGAAAGATTTGTTCGTAAATTTCGAGTTTACGTTTTAGGTTTGCCATTAAGTGCTTTCCAGCCCCCACGTTGCGTTAGATACCCATATCCAGCATTAATTAATCCGTGTTCAATTATTGATTGAACCTGCGCTGTGACTTCTGGCAATAGAATGTCAGATTCAGTTTTATTTTCAAGTACAAGCTGTGAAAAGTGGTCGACTTCAAATTCAAAACCATTACCTGCGACTGGATGGTTAATGGTGAACTTTTCTCCTTGATATTCGATATCAATAACACTGGGATTCCACCATTTCTCTCGAATGGTAATGATTAACTGATCACCACGTAATATAGCGACTCGTGGTAAATTATTTACAATTGAAGCGGATATTTTTCCGTTAATCTGACCTGCAAAAGTAAAACAAGCATCGGTATCAACGTGTGATTTAGCAATCGACGTTGACATGTAAACTGTGGGCTCAGAGACATTGGCCCCTAGCGATTTGCATAGATCACAATATAACCAAAGCCCATAAACACCCACGTCGAGCGTTGCGCCACCCGATAAGTTTGGATTAAATATGAATAACTCATGATCATATTCATGCTCATTACCAAAACTCGCTTCAATTGAAGTCAGTTGGAGATTGTGTGTGATCAGGTAGTTCTTCAGTTCTTGGTAAGCTGGAAATGTAACTGTTTTCATCGCTTCCAATAACATTACGCTATGTTTTTTTGCTAGCGCTTTCATTGATAACCAATCTTGTAGGTTGGTGAACGCTGGTTTCTCAACAAAAACATGCTTGTTATGGGTTAAAAATAGTTCAACTAAAGGGTAATGAAATGGGTGTACTGTGGCAATATATACCGCATCTACATTCGGGTCTGCTGCCATATGCTCATAACGGCCATAACTCACATCGGAGTTAAACTCTTCAGCAAATAGTGTTGCACGATCTAAGTCTCTTGCCGCAACCGCATATAACTCGCCATATTGACTATGATTGTTCAACGCTGTCGCAAATCGTTTAGCAATGTTGCCTAAGCCTGCTATTCCCCATTTAACTATTTTCTCTCTATTAACCATTATTTTCTCACTATTTTACTTGGAGTTAAGAGTGTATAGGTAAAAGTATTCGTTAAATATGGAACAGATAATGGAACTTGTTCATGATTTAGGGACGAACTAAATCGAATTCTATTGAATAGCCCACACCATATAGCAAATTCGATGAGTGGCAGGGTAAGGTCAAACTCAAATTACTATATCTTATGTATAACAAAACCTATGGTAAATCGGTATAAACACATTTTGAGTGAGTAACAGCTCTAAGCCAAAACGGAGCAGAAACGGCTTAGCACTAAAGTTCCCAATAGATTGTTAAGAAAAAGGGAAAGTGCAGGCTGTAGTCACGAACCTGACTTTAACCATAAGATCAACATTAAGCGATTTGCATAGGAATGAACCCACTGCAATGCCAAGATTGTTAATTTGTTAGATCTACGTTGTTATTTACCCATTTCATTAAACCCATATACATCAAAACCCCTTATTGTTGCAGGTCTTGCGCTACATCGTTTAACCCAAGATATAACATGTGTAAATGATTCTAGCTCAAGCTGTTCCGATGCTTTATAAAACATATCCAGCCAAATAACCCACGGAAAAATAGCGATATCAGCGATACTATATTCATCAGCAACAATATAGGTTCGACCTTGTAATCTTTCATCTAAAATAAATAGCAGACGCTTGGTTTCAGTTTCAAACCTTGCTTCAGGATAAGGATGGTCGCACTTTTCTTTACTATAAGTATGGAAATGACCAAAAGCACCAAACATTGGCCCTACAGCACTTGCTTGAAAGAAAAGCCACTGTATCACTTCGCATCTTGCTGCTGGATTCTGTGGTATTAGCTTTCCTGATTTCTCAGCCAGGTAGAGTAAAATGGCACCCGACTCCATAATCGGAATAGCTTGCCCACACGGTCCATCAGTATCAATGATTGCAGGGATCTTACCGTTAGGGTTTATCTTGAGAAAGTCTTCACTAAACTGCTCACCCTTTAAAATATCAACGGTGTGAGCATCATAACTCATGCCTATTTCTTCCAGCGCAATTGGAATTTTAATACCATTAGGAGAACCCAATGAATAAAGTTGTATCTTCGACATCTTAACTTTCCCTTTCAGCTTGCTTGAGTTTAATTATTTTTCAGTCTACTTTCGGTTTTTATCTGTATATGCTTAGCCAGTCATGACTCCGCAGATAAGTTGCAAGCATTGTATATAACTGCAATATTTCTTAGAATGCCCACTCAATGTGAATCAGTATTGCGCCTGGCGCAAAGGTCTAGGTATGTTAGCTTTAATCCGTGTGTTTATACAAACAGTCGACTCTGGCAGTTTTACTAAGGCTGGCGCAGCACTTAGCATGGCACCGTCCTCCATTGCTCGTAACATTGATAATTTGGAAAGTGAACTTGGCGTTACGCTGTTCAAACGTAGCACACGTCAGTTGTTATTGACTGCGGATGGACAGCTGTTTTTAGAAGGCGCTGTAAAGCTTTTAGCTGAAGCTGACGAACTAATGGCATCAATGCATCAGATGAACGTAGAGCCAGAAGGTGTTCTTAGGATCTCTGCATTTGAAAGCTTTGGCAGACAGTATATATCCCCACTCCTACCTGAATTTTTACAACGTCACCCAAAAGTTAAAATTGAAATCAATTTAGACAATAAACTGATTGATTTAAACAGTGAGAATGTAGACATAGGCATACGTATTGGCATCCCTTCTGATTCTGGTTTACGCGCTAGGATGCTATTGAAAAACCACACACAACTCTACGCGTCCCCTAACTATCTAGCTAAAAATGGCACACCAAATAAACCTGAAGATCTTGTAAATCACAACTGCCTTCTCCTCGACACCGACAGGCAAAGGACTTACTGGTATTTTCATAAGAATAAACAGAATTTAAAAATTCCAGTTCGAGGTAACCTAAGCTCTAAAGGGGGCACACCTTTACTTGAGGCAGCTGTACATGGTGGTGGTATTGTGCAAATGTCCAGTTGGATGATGACGAACCTAATCAAGGAAGGTAAAGTTGTTGTATGTCTACCTGATTGGCAGTCGTCTTTACAGGAAGGTTCCAGTGGCGATATTTACGCGGCTTACCATGGTAGTAAGTATCCCAGACCAGCGCTACGTGCCTTTATCGATTTTTTAACTGATAAAATAAAAGATGGCAGTATGTAAGGGATAAATGATTTAAGTATCTTGTTAGCGAGCGCTTGCAAGATTTGCTTAATAACAAATACAGAACTATAACCATAGAGAGTAATAAATTAAGAAAGAGTAAGACTAGGATGTTCGATAAGAGATTGATTTACTACTGATTTAAAAAAGCAGAACGTCAGAAACGAGAAAAGCACAACACTTTTGAAGGATACCCTACAAGCCTCACTCCGGCACTTGAGTTCTCTGCTGCGGTTGCTTCCTTCCGGACCTGGCCGAGTTCACAGAGTATCAATGCGGAGGGACCCATAAGGCACCCATCAAATGTGTTGTGCTTGACAACGAGTGAATTATTAACTATTCACCGATTCTTTGCAACCGTTTATAGCAGTTTTATTCACTATAAACATCGTTTGCACATTATCCAACCAAGTCGATCAATTCCAGCGCAATTAAATCGCTTGTCGGCTTAAGTACTGTGATGTAAACATCGTCGCTGGTACAGGCTTACCATACAGATAGCCCTGACCATAATCACAACCTTCATCAACAATGAACTGATGTTGCGCTGGCGTTTCCACACCTTCAGCCACTACTTGCAGGTTAAGTTTCTTCGCCATCGCAATAATCGCGCGCGCTAATTCTTTATCTTGCCCACATTCCATTGAATTCATAATGAAACTGCGATCTATCTTTAAGGTATCAAACGAATACTTCTGTAAATAACTTAAAGACGAATAACCGGTACCAAAATCATCTAACGAGATACTAACACCTAGCGATTTTAACCCCGCAAGGGATTTAGTCACCTTCTTCTCGTCTTGCAGTAGCACACCTTCGGTGATCTCAAGTTCTAACGCAGTACCCGGTAACTGATAATAAGCCAGCAGTTGCGCAACCCGAGACACTAAATTGTCGTCACGCAGCTGTACAGGCGAAATATTCACGGCGATACAGAAATCATCACCAAAACTATTACGCCACTGTGCAGCCTGTTTCATTGCCGTACGCAGCACAAAGTTACCTAATGCTAAGATTTGACCATTCTGCTCGGCTAAATTAATAAAGCGATCAGGCGCAACAGCCCCTAATATTGGATTACGCCAGCGTATCAATGCCTCAGCACCTAATACCCGCTGCGTTTTCACACATATCATCGGCTGATAATGTACTGACATTTCTTGCTTATCAAGCGCTTCCGCTAAATGCGATTCTAAATAATGACGCTCACCAATAACGGCGCTCAGCTCATCTGTAAAGAAATTATAATGACAGCCAGTGTCTTTGTTCGCCGTCATCGCCGCTTCTGCTTTTTCAACCAAGGAGATCCCTTGATCAGCTGGAGAATCGGCTAAGGCAATACCAAAACATAACTGGGTCGTGATGGTAAAGTCTTCTATCGCCAAAGCTAATTCAAAAGAATGGGTTAAACGTGCAATTAAATCGATGACTTGCTCGACAACATTTTCATCACGAACCACAATGGCGAATGCATCACCCCAGCAACGTGCGACTAAATACTCCGTGGTTAACTGCTGATGAATACGCTGACTGACTTCCAGTAATACTTTATCCCCTATCGCATAGCCATAACTGTTGTTAATGGATTTGAAATTACGGATACCAAGGTAAATAACTGCCAGTTCATTGTCATCATCCACACTTTCCAGCATGTCATCCATCTGATTAACTAATGAAAGCTGATTCGCAATACCGGTAAGGGCATCGTATTGTTGCTGATAAACGAGGGTTGATTCTAATGCTGAGCGGCTATCTTGTTCATGCAATAACGCTTGATTAGATAAGCTCAGTGCCATTGATTTTTTAGACAGTAGCGTCTGTAATTTACGATTGGCGTGAAGTAATTCCGCTTTTTCGTAAAGCATAGTGAGATCAGCAATCATCGACTGCTGAAAACGCGTAATCAATAATTTGCAGTGCGGGGTAAATTCACGAGCTTGGGCATCTAAAACACAGAGTGTGCCAAAGGCTTGATCGTTTGGCCAAGTAAGCGGTAAACCGTAATACGCCATAATGTCAGCGCTAACATTTTCGTCTAAAAACCAGCTAAAATCGAGTGCTGCGTCTTCGATAACGAGCTCGGCACGGTTGTAAATAACCTGTGCACAATAACAACTCAATTGCTTTGATTCTGACAACAACGGAGATACCACATTGGCAGCGTCGTTCGACGAGAATATTCGCACATCACTATGGTGAACGCGCATAATTAATGCTGCTGGTAAATTCATAATGCCAGCGATCAACTCTACAGTTTGTTGCCAACCACGGAACATAGACTCCGGGATCTCAATAACCTGAGTATTAATATTAAGCATACTACGTCTCTGTTAATTACACCGAACTACATGACACCCTGCTAAATTACTTGTACTAAATAAAATTGACTTAATTAAATAGTAACGTGATGTCGATGTCGCTATTCATCTGATGAATAAGGAAGATTCTGTATACTACAAGAAAACAAAGCCAACACCAAGTTAGATTTATAACAAGCAATAATAATTATCATTTAACTCAACTATTTGGACAAACTTGCGATCCATAGTTGAACAGATGCCCTATTTAACTTGATGCCGCTCACAATTATATTATTTGGCAAAGTATAATAATTAAGCGGCCACATAAATTTAGCCAGCTTATATTGTAAGTAGTTATTCATTTCACATACCGATATATGCGCCATCGCATCAATAACAGCAATAGGACGATGACCAAATTCGGCATCTTCACGGGGAAATACCAACGCCTGATTAATTAACGGATGCGAAAGTAAAATACGCTCAATGTGCTCGGGGTGAATGTTTTCTCCACCAGAAATAAACATGTTATCACTGCGCCCGAGAATGAATAATTCTTCAGACGATTTATTCGGCGCTGAATCAAACCTTTTATTAAATAAAGTATCAGCTAATTCACTCGACGATTTATCAAATACTGCATTCTCACATTTTATCTCACCAAGATCGCCAGTGATTAACCAACCATGCTCATCAGTCATGCTGCGTAATATGCCACGATAGTAATAACCAATGCCCAAACTTGCACCACGCACCTTGATACTTTGACCGTCAATTTCTAACGAACGATGAGCTAATAACATGCCGACACCAGCGCTACTATCTGCATGTTTAGCGGTAACAGTAGAGGCCATTTCTGTCATGCCGTATCCAGACCAACATTCAATACCCAGAGACTTGGCTTTACCGGTTAAAACGACAGGGATAACCGCACCACCTAACAAGATCCGTTTCAGGCGAGGAGCGCTTTGAGCTTGCTCTTTATCCTTATCTGCATCGAGCTCGTGAAGATAGCGCTTTAATTGCGTTGGTACTAAAGACGCATGAGTAACGGTTGATAGTTGCTCGACTATATTAGCCGTAGCCGGTAACGCTAACTGTCCACCAGCAAATAACCAACGCCAGACAATAGCCAGTCCTGAAACATGAAATAACGGTAAGGACAATAACCAGCTATCTTGCGTAGTATAAACAAAGGATTGCAGTAACCCTGCAGCTGAATACAAATGGTTCTCGGCATTATGCGCCACGGCCTTGGCTTTACCGCTTGAACCTGACGTAAAGACAATACTCACGAGTCGCTGCGCTTGCCATTTAACATCTGACTGAGTATACATTCCTGTTGTAAAAGGTTCTGCGGCAAAAAAATCTACCGTTAAAGGTCTTTCAAGGTAAGTAATAACTAACTGTTTAGCGCCTTCATCCTGTAAATCAGCAAATACATTGAGCTCTGGTTCTGATAACCAAATGAACGTCGCCGCCAACGTTTCTAATTTGTCGTTTAACTGCTCACTACTTTGCTTGGGGTCGAGTATCACGCAGCAAGCCCCAAGTCGTAAGCTCGCTAAATACAACCACAGCACCGTCAAATTGTTAGTGCTTACAGCGGCGATTACATGCCCTTCCCGTACTCCTTGCTCAGTTAACTGTTTAGCATATTCGTTAACGAGTTCATTAACCTGCAACCAGGTAAAACGCAGCTCACCATATACCAAAGCGACTTGGTCAGGATTACTCTCGGCCCAATGTAGCCAAGGCCAATCGCTAAAATTAACGCCGTGGTTGCTGACAGCGAGGTCATTACTCATCATGTTGTTATTCATAAATAGTCACAGGTAGCTCTGATAATGGGAGTAAAGGTAAGCTGCAATTTGGCCAAGGTTGAACCAGCTGCTGTGTAAAGACATTGACGGTATCTAATCCAGGAGGAGTTTCTGGCGTAAGTGTTTGTGCCATATGCGCTAATTGCACTAAACCAAAGCTCGATTCTAAACTTGAACTGATCACAGCGGTTAATCCCTGTTGATGGGCATAGGCAATTAACTCGGCGCAATAACCCACCGTTCCCGTTAGCATAGGCTTGATAATAATAGCTTTGATAACAGGGGCTTTGATGACTACGGCTTTAACGATTGCATTAGATGGACTGTTTACCAAGGAAATAAGATCGAAAGCGCCCCGTCCTTGTTTCTTACGAACGGCATCACGCAGGCTTTCATCCCACGCAATGGCAATACCCGTTTGCTCGGAAAAGCGTAAACAATCACTCGGGGTATGACAAGGCTCTTCAATAAAATCGATACGTTGTCGATAATCTGCGGGGATTCGAGCTGCAAAAGCCAATGCTACGGCTAGTGACCAACGACGGTTTGCATCTAACCGCAACCGTAATTGTGGATACGTCTGTAGTAAGTGCCGAGCGACTTCACCATCGGAAGTGGCACCATCAGCTGTAGGTAACGAGGCAATTTTTAACTTACATAACCGACTTTTCAGTAACTGCTTATGTTTAGCGGTAATTATTCCAATATCAGTAGCCAATAATAACGCACTGCTAGCGTCATTATCATTACTACTGCGATGAATATTTTGCGGTGATCCATCTTCTAACTCCAACAGCGCCATACTAAAACCAAATGCTACCGAGGGATAACAATCGTTTAGTTCCACGATGCCTTCATCTAACCAGATTTTAATCACATTTTCTAGTTGTTGTTTTGCTTGTGCTGCTGTTTCTGTACTAAATCCAGGTAAAGGGGCTATTTCTCCACGCCCTACTTTACCGTAAGATAGTTCAGCACGCCCTCGCTCACCGAAAAATAGTTCACCACGGCATTGCGGCATTATTTCAGCTCCACGACTCAGCTCAAGTAACCAACCTTCACGTTCGGTGACAGACTGGCCACGTAATATCATGGCGCAGTCTAAAGGTAGCTTATAATGATATAGCTTAGCCTTACGTGGCATTAGTGATGCTCCATGTACTGATTAAGAGTACTTATAAAAAGTGCCGATTAAGAGCACTTATTAAGGATTACGCGGGAATTTATCGAAATCAGGACGACGTTTTTCATTAAAGGCATTACGGCCTTCCTGTCCTTCTTCTGTCATGTAAAACATCATCGTCGCGTTACCAGCTAATTCCTGTAAGCCAGCTTGACCATCACAATCCGCATTTAATGCTGCTTTTAAACAACGCAACGACATCGGGCTGTGCTGTAATACTTCACGACACCAACGCACTGTTTCACGTTCTAAATCAGCCAGTGGCACAACCGTATTCACTAAGCCCATATCAACCGCTTCTTGTGCATCATAGAAGCGACACAAGAACCAAATTTCACGTGCTTTCTTCTGACCGACAATACGTGCCATGTATGATGCGCCCCAACCACCGTCAAACGAACCGACTTTAGGGCCTGTTTGACCAAACTGTGCGTTGTCTGCTGCAATCGTTAAATCACACATCATGTGCAATACATGACCGCCACCGACAGCGTAACCAGCCACAGCTGCGATGACAGGTTTTGGACAAGTACGGATCTGGCGTTGGAAGTCCAATACGTTTAAGTGATGCATACCTTCGTCGTCTTTATAACCGCCGTAGTCGCCACGAATACTCTGATCGCCACCAGAACAGAAAGCATGTTCGCCAAGGCCTGTTAAGACAATAACGCCGATTTTTGAATCATAACGCGCATCAGCTAACGCTTGCATCATTTCGTTTACCGTTTGTGGACGGAACGCATTACGCACTTGTGGACGGGCAATGGTGATTTTTGCAATACCATCTAATGATTTATGAAAATGAATATCTTGATATCCACCTGTGCAATCTTGCCATTCAACATGTGCGTAAAGTTCTTCTTCGGTAATACCAACTGTTCTGCTCATAATAATTCCTGATATTTTTTATAATTAATTTTTATTAATAGTTATTTTGATTACCTATTAATAGTTAAATCGTTAATTTTAAGCCGCGCTCTGTTGTGCGTCTCTGTTCATCAATTTATTACTGGCCAAGCCATCACTGACTAACCCCCTAACCAATTCAGCAAATACAATCGGTTGGTCGGCATGGACGTTATGCCCTGCATCAGCGATAACATGATGCTCCAACTGGCTCGATTGCGTTAACTGCACAAATTTAGGGTCTAACTCACCGCATACCATCGACACTGGAAACGCCGCACTTTGTAATTTCGGCAATAAATAACCTTGTTTCGATAATGATGTGGCTGCCAGCATTTTACTTATCTGTTTACCGCCATTAAAACCGTTATAGTCAGCTTGAATTTCACTGCGCGTGGTAATCAGTGTGGTTCTTTGTGCATTAGTTAATGAAGCAAATACCCCTTGCTGATACCACTCGGGTAATACCTGCGTTAATGGTGATTCACTAAAACGTGTTGCCCAGGCTAAATCATGTAATCCACGTTGTAATTGTTCCGCGCTATTGTTTAGCCCCGGGTTACCACTTTCTAATAACATGCCTACAATTTTGTACGGCCAATTAGCGGCGCGATCGCTAGCAATGCTCATCGCAATACGCGCTCCTAACGAATAACCAACCAGGACGATATGCTCAAATTCATACTGCGCTAAAGTCGCTATAATGAGCTGCTGCACATGTTGAAAATCATTGACTGTCACGGCTTGACTGCCAGCATGACCCGGTAAATCAATACAGATACATTGATAATCAGATGATAAATGCGCGACGATTTTCTCCCAGTCTTGTGTTGAGCCCAACAAGCCATGTAAAAAGACTAACGTGGGTTTAATAGCATCACCTTCTGCAAGGTTGCAGGTTGATTCAATCGATTCAGAATAAAGCGGTAATTGCGTTTGTGTTTTAAACATCATGCTAGATAAATTTCGCATCTTTTACCTCGCTGAAAAATTGCTTCAGTTGCTTGGCCGCCGCCCCTGCCGGTGTCACTATCTCGACCAGTAAAGTACGGATATCACCGGTCACTTCAGCCATCGGATGTAACCGGTGATGAATAACAGACAGTGCGTCTGCTAAGCTCTGAGGTTGGGCATAATCTAAATCAAACATCGCAGCGGCATGGTTAAAGTTAAAGCCATGTGGCATACGATATAATTGTTCTTTTTGCTGCTCTGAAACAGCTAACATATCAAAGATCGCCCCACCGTCATTATTCAACACCACAATAACGCTTGGGTGCGTTGGCTTAGAGAATAACGCCAGTGAATTCAAATCATAGAGTAAAGAGGTGTCCCCGAGCAGGCAAAGTAGGCCCTGTTGCTGACCTTGTTGCACACCCGCAGCGGTTGCTAATAAACCATCGATACCCGATGCGCCACGGTTACTAAATACCGGCACATTGGGTAATGCAGCAAACATATCTAACAACCTGACAATGAGGCTATTACCGATAAATAAACTGGTCGATTTATTTGGTAAAGTCGTTGAGAAACATGTGTCTAACGTAGCGGCGAAACTAATCTCGGTTAACGTATCAATATGCTGAATTTCAATTAACTGTCGCACAGTCACACTAGCAACGGTGAGCACTCTTGCCCATTCATAACCGTCTACATCACTGTGCTGCACGCCTATGTCGGCAATGCTGTTAGTCACTAAACTTGTATTCAATACACCGTTTAGCTGAGCATTCAACTGACCACATTCAAACTGTGTCAGCCAATGCGCTATTGAGCTCACAAATTGCTTACAGCGCAGATGATAAGGATCTAATTGCCCTGCTTGTGGCGCAATCAACCAATAATCTTGCCAGTCGTGTTGCTCTATAAATTGCCCTAAACGTTTTGATACCAAACGGGCGCCAAACTGTACCAATATCTCGGCTTCAGCTAACTTATCCCGACAGGTTTTATTTTGCAGCCAAACATCATAATGCGACCAAGCACTGCACCCACCCGATTGCGGATCAACCAATACTGGCCAGCCCATCACACTAGCCCACTGTTTAATCGCTTGCATGTCAGCGGTATTCATCGCGCCAATAACCACCAACCCCTTACGATTTATGACTGGCATTGTCATCGACGTTTCCGAAGCAAGTGTCACGACATTTTTTTCATCATGTTTTGAATGATGTTTTGAATAATGTTCTGAATGATCGGCAACAGACAAACTTTGACCTAAATAATGAATACCCGGAGAATATATAGATAAATAGCCTTGTTGCTGCGCTTGCCAGTGACTTACTCCAGCAAGGTAGTCACTAAAATCAGCGTCGCCACCATAAATGGGTTCTGGATAAGGACAATTAATGTGTACAGTGCCACCCGCTTGCTGTTGCACGGCCAAGCTTTGATCTATGTTACTGAGCAACCACTGTGGACTAATACTCAAACTTGGACTCGGTAATAACAGTTCATGGCAAACGTGACTAGAGAATAGACCCGCTTGTTGAATAGCTTGATTTGCACCACAATTAACTTGCTCTAACGGACGGTCGGCGGTTAATAGCACCAACTTTTCTTTAGTTAATCCACTCTCAACCACAGCTGGCAATAAGTTCGCTACCGCGGTACCCGATGTGACAATCACAGCGACAGGCGCTTGTACTGATTTCGCTAACCCGAGCGCAAAGAAACCCAATCCACGTTCATCAAAGTGGCTGTGTAGGGTTAAATTATCATGTTCAGCTGCCGCCAATACCAAGGGCGTAGATCGCGAACCCGGTGCAACGCACACATGGCGCACACCTAAACGGCTCAGTTCTTCTAAAATTAAGCTCGCCCATAAACGGTTTAAAGGCGCTTGTATCTCTGCAAGCGATTGATTGCTCATCATGCGCGTTGTTGCTCCGAAGCAAATTGATTGGCGAGAACGTGCTTATGATCCTGCTTTTTATTGTAATTGTGATACGAATGCTCATCGTGATAATCGTTCGTATCAGGTTCAAGCAAGGTTAATAAAGTCGCAGTTTTACGCTCTAACTCTTGCCATTCGCTTTGTGGATCTGAGCCAGGCACAATACCAGCACCAGCAAATAACTGTAATTCACGTCCCAATACCCGCGCGCTACGAATAGCGACACAAAACTCACTGTGTTGTTGGCCGATATAGCCCAGCGCGCCACTGTACCAACCACGATCAAACGGTTCGTTATCGGCAATAAAAGTTAATGCTGGTTGACGGGGCAATCCAGCTATCGCAGCGGTTGGTTGTAGACTCGTAAGCAATTCTGCGTCATCAATGCCAGCCATTAACTGCCCGTCAATTTTGTGCTTCAGGTGCTGCACTTTACGTAATTTGATTAACTCAGGACACGTTGCAACTTGCAAGGTTTGGCAACGCGGTTGTAAACGCGATAGTAAATCATCTGTTACTAAACGGTTTTCGTAGCGGTTTTTTTTATCATTCAATAACCAATTGGCTAAGGCCCTGTCTTCAACGTCATCCAAACTGCGTGCAGCGGTTCCGGCAAGCGCTTCAGTATGCAAGTTATCAGTATCACGACTAAACAAACGTTCAGGCGTTGACCCAACAAAATAGTCATCGGCGTGAATGGCAAAAATAAAATGAAAACATTGCTGATTAACCTGACGGCTTTGTTGTAAAAACTGCGTTGCAGATAAAGGACGGTTTAACGTTAATACTGTTTTTCTCGCTAATACCACTTTGGCAAAATATTGCTCATCGATTGCGGTTAACGCTTTCGTAACCAAATGAGACCATTGTTTGAATTCAGGATAATGATGACGAGATTCAATCTTATAAGACTGTGGAAGTGGTATCGGCGCTGGTGCAATCAAACTCGCCAAACTGGCCAGTAACTGCGTTTTATCATAGCCCGTTTCTGGCATTACATGGTTGGCTACTGGTGCAACCGGTAAATTGACCGATAACTGCCATTGGTCTTGCTGACGGGTTAATTCTATTTGCGGTAAAAAGTAGTAATTACGGCCCGTATTGTCGGTATTACTAAGCGACTGGCTAGGCTCTTTATTAGATTCTTTACTAGAAAAGGCTTGCCCACCCCACATACGCTGTGGCTGGGTAAATAATGTTTTAGCAAGGCTAACATCATGACAATGAGAGCATTCTCCTAGCGCGACGACTTCTTCATCACCGTCTCGGGATTGCCAATAAAATTGCGGGAATAAAACTTGAGCACCAAGCCATTCGATAAGTTCAGTTGAATTTAAGGGCTGTAGATTAACAGAGATCCGAGTTTGCTCAGGTTGAGCCTGGATAACCTGTTGTTGTAATGATGTGATCGCGGCCGTTAGATTTAACAAATTGCCCCCTTAATAAACGACTACTTAAGGGATAATTTTAGCATAGATATAACAAAATCGAGCATTGACCTATACTTAGTGGGTAGGTATTTGAGCTATTCATAGCCTAGATCAATAAAATGTTCGTTTTAGAAGAAAATAAACTTCGAACCAACAACTAATAACAACAACGCAAAATAGCGTTTTAACACATGACTCGGTAATGCATGGGCTAGTTTTGCGCCTTGTTTAGCAAACACAGTACTGGTAATGATAATGCCGAAAAACGCTGGTAAATAGATATAACCTAAGCTGTATTCTGGTAGTTCTGGGTTATTCCAACCCGTGACGATATAACTACACACACCCGCCACAGCAATCGGTAAACCACACGCTGAAGAGGTCGCTACCGCATTACGCATTTCGACGCGACACCACGACAGGTAAGGAACAGTTAATGAGCCACCGCCAATACCAAACAAAGCTGAAATAGCACCAATCACACCACCTGCGACAGTCAAGCCTGCGCCTTTAGGTAAATCATGTTCTGCTTTTGGTTTCAGATCAAAGCCCATTTGCACCGCAACCGTTAGCGCATAAATACCGATGATCATTTGTAACGTTTCACCGGGCAAGTAATCAGCAAATATACTGCCGACGACAGCACCAATCACAATACCGACAGTTAACCGTTTAACCAGCGGCCAATCAATAGCGCCTTTACTGTGGTGGGTTTTAATCGAACTCAACGAGGTAAAGATAATGGTCGCAAGAGAAGTGCCTATCGCTAACTGAGTGAGTACATCTGGCGAAAGGTCTTGGAAGGTAAAAGATACAATTAATGCCGGGACAATAATCAAACCACCGCCGACACCAAACAGGCCAGCCATCAAGCCAGCTGCCGCCCCTAAAATTAAATATACAACCAAAATCATCGTTACAATTCCTTTTACAACATGCACCTATTTTTATAAGTGCTTATTTCATACATACCAGAGCCTATAAACGCCAGAGCTTTATACCGCTAGAGCTAAGTGGTGATAAGAGTAACAAAATTGTGGTTCAAATACTAAGACAGAGACAATACACCGGTTGATAACAGATAAATCGCACCGCCAGCTCCCGCCAATAGCAATGCTGAATAAGCATAATCGCGCTTACTAAATATTTGTTGTTTTTCCATCAATGCTTTTTTATAAATCAATACACCCGGTAAATACAGTAGTGCACATAACAGCATATATTCCGCGCCTGCGGCATACACTAACCAAGCACCGTAACACGATGAAATTAATGCAATAAACAAATCTTTCTTACGGTTTTCAGAGGCACCGTACCCTTCACCACTTAGCGCCACTTTCACGCCATAAGCACCAACAAGGAAGTAAGGTAATAATACCGCTGACGTCGCAATATTTACCAAGGCAAGATACGAGCTTTCTTGGATCAGCGTTAAGATTAAAAACAACTGCACCATACAAGACGAGAACCACAGTGATGTCGTTGCCGCGCCTTTACTGTTTTCTGTCGCAAATGCTTTCGGGAATAAACCCTCTTTAGCCGCGATAAAAGGGACTTCAGCGCTTACCACAGTCCAGCTTAATAACGCACCTGATACCGACACAATCAAACCGGCATTAATCAGCATTGCGCCCCAAGGGCCGACGATCACTTCTAAAATACTCGCCATTGAAGGGTTTTGTAATGCTGCTACTTCCGGCTGAGTCATCACACCTAAAGTGAATAAGCTCACTGCGATATACAATATTAATGCAGAGAACAAGGCAATACCCGTTGCTTTTGCGACATCACGCTTGTCTTTCGCACGGTTAGATAAAATAACAGCACCTTCAATACCGATAAACACCCACAATGTCACCATCATAGTCGCTTTCACTTGCTCTAACACCGAGCCTAATTCAGGGGTCTTATCGCCCCAAAAATCAATAGTGAATTTATCCAGTTTAAAGGCCATGATAGCCAAACAAACGAAGGTCAGAATAGGGATTATTTTAGCGATGGTTGCAAATACATTAATCAATGCTGCGCGGGTCACACCACGTAGTACCAATGCATGCATGAACCAAATAAGTAACGACCCGCCTAATACAGCAACCGGTGTATTACCCTGCCCCATCATTGGGTTTTCAGGGGTATCGACAAAGTAACCAATCGCACTAAAGAACACGACAGCATAAGATACGTTAGCGAGTAAATTACAGATCCAATAACCCCAAGCCGACATAAAGCCAATGTAATTACCAAACCCCGCTTGGGCGTACGAGAAAATACCCCCGTTCAAGTTAGGGAATCTCACCACTAAATTGCGTAATACTGTCACTAATGCCAGCATGCCACAGCCCGTAATCAACCAACCTAACGTGATTGCGCCAGGGGCTGCTGATACAGCAACATTTTGCGGAAGACTGAAGATACCAGCGCCAACCATGGTACTGAATACCAAGGCAACTAACATACCAAGTCCGAGTTTATTTTCCATCGATAATTCCTAATAAAGGTTACAATCCGACATAATATGCCAGTAAACACCTTATTTTCGTTCGTTAATATAATCTAATTCGACGGATTGTATTATAATATTTTATATATGCAAGAATATTCACTTAATTTGCATAAATCCAGACAAGTGACCAAGATTGCCGATAATGTGACCAGAACGAAGCGTCGCCCTATTAAACTTATCTTTTTTCCTTACATCTTGGTCATCATTCAGTTAAAATATGGGGTTCGATTTCTTGCATAATAATAATGATGATGACTGATTCTTCACAACAATATCTATGTCGCAAAACCTACCTTATTGATAGCTTTTGGCCTGGTAAATTACTCGAATTAAATAACGCGGGTAATATCAAGGTTGCGGGTACTAATGGTGCAGGTAAAACAACATTACTTAAACTGCCGATGCTGTTTTGGGGTGCTCGTCCTGGGCGTATTGTTGAGCGTAATGCGAACAAGAAATCATTTGCTGCTTATTATTTACCGCGCAAAACCAGCTACATCGTATTTGACTATCAACGTCCGAACGGCACAGGTACACCGCAATTGTGTCATGTGTTAATTAAAAGTGATGGCGACAAACTGCTTTATCGTTTTATTGATAGCCCATTCGATATCAAGATGTACCTTGATGATAACGGCAACATCTTCGCTGATGACGAAATTAAGCGTCAATATAAAGCCCAACGTAAATGCGAAGTCAGTAGCCTGTTAAGTGTAGATGACTATGCAAGAGTCATTCAAAATCACCGCGACCTTGGCGGCAAGAAATCACTGCGCCCACTACAACAACGTTTTTCGATGAGCCAATCACCGATTAAACACATTGAAAAAGTAGTGACGTCAGTATTCAACAAAATATCTAATTTCGACGTGATCAAACAAATGATCATCGAGATCTCACAAGATGCTATCAGCTCTGAAATGCTCAGTAACAATGTTACCGACATGGTCAACATTGATAAGACCGATATTGATAGCTGGCTAGCGGACCTGCATTCATCACAAGCAATCCTTAATTTAGAAGATAAGATCTTATCGTCATTAACTGACATTGACTCACTGATCGAAATTAAAGCAGATCTGCAGCACTTGCATCACCTTGCAGCTATCTATCAAGACAAGTGTAATCAAGATCAAGTTATCGCAGATACCCGTTTAAAAGACGTGTTAGTAGAGCTTGCTGAATTAAAAGAAAGCCACAGACAACAAGTCTTATCGATTGAAGATGCTTGCCACGATGAAGAAAAAGCGCACCGTGAAATTAAGCACGATTTAGATAAGTTAGAACAAGAAAAGATTGATTTTGAAGATGATGAAGCAGCAACCTATGAACAACGTGGTTCTGAGCTGTCTGATTTTTCCTTACGTTTAATCAACCTAAACAATGAAAAAACCCAGTTAAGTGAAAAGTCTGCCGATCTAAGCCGCACGTTTACAGAACAGCAGCAACAACAAGAACTTGAATTTAACAAGCGTGAACAGCAACTAACTAACGAAATCAGCTCTCAACAGCAGCAGTTAACTAACGCATTAAGCGAAAGTAACCTGCATTACGCCACACTAGAGAGCCAGTTAAAAACAGAAACACAAGCTTTGATTGATCAGTTAACGGAAAAGAAAACACCGTTAGAGCACGCCAAGATCTCGCTTAACTTGCAACTCGAACAACCGCAGCTTGATCCGGTACTGACGCTACAATCTCAGCAACTGCAACAAAACTTAAGCCAATGTCGCCGTAATATTAACGAGCGCCAAGAAACTTATAATCGCATTGGTAATGAATCACAAAGCCTACGCCAAAAACAGCATCAAGCGCTGCAAACCAATGACCGTTTAAAAATTGAATTAAACCATTTGGCCCAACAGCACCGCGATGTACAAGCATTATTAAGCCCAGAGAAAGGATCTTTACATGCCTTCCTGGTTGAACATGTGCCAAATTGGCAAGCGAATATCGGTCGTGTCATTAGCCCTGATTTACTCAGACATCTGCACCTTGAACCGGAATTATTAGCCGCCTTTAGTAATGCTGCAAAAGATAGCGAATCAGAAACAGCGCTCACTCAAGTACAAGATTTCTATGGCATCAAGATCAACCTTAATGCCCTCGAAAATGCATCATTTACCGATAGCGCATTAGCGGAAAAAGAACAGCATATTTCAACGCAAATCGGTGCGAAGAAAACAGAACTAGAACAACTGCAAAAAGCCCTTGAACAACTGAATAAAGACGTTGAAGAACTTGATAAGCAGTTAATGTCGAGCAAGCAATTATTGTTCAAACAGAACCAACTACTGACAGGTTTAATCAATGAAGAAGATGAGTTAGTCGGTAAGCTAGAACAACATAAAACGCTAGCGATTGCTCGCATTCAAACTGAATTAGCAGAAAACGATTTGCTGCTAGATCAAGCGCAGCAAGCATTAAGCCAAGCTAAAGTTGATTATCAAAGCCGTCATAACGAGCTAAACAGCGAACGTTTAGGCGTGCATTGCCAGTTAGAGACTGACTTCAATCAACGTATTGATAGTTATCAAACATCCTTGAATAATCTGCGTGATGATGCACAGATTGAAATGCAACGTATCGCAGATGCCCTGCAAGCAGCATTAAGTGACGCTGGTATTAATGCCAGTATCTTTAATGCCCTAGCAGCGAAAATAAAACAAACTAGCCAGGCTGTTGAGAATGCTAAGATATTCCAACAAAAAGCAGATAAATATAATAGTTGGTTAGAAACGTCATGGTCACAAGTCGAACCTGGCCGTGAGCGCTTACGCCGTTTAGATACCGCGATACACGGTTTCCAGCAGCAGTTAAAAGATAAAAAGCAAAACTACCAGCAATCAACTGACAAGTTAGAGCAAGAGAAAGCCCAGCTGGATAAACAAGTAACCGATTTAGTATTGCAATTAAAAGGCCTAGATAATAGCCTCGTAAAACTAGTCGACTACCCTGCTGTTGCTAACGATGATTTACCAGAATACAGCGTTAACAACATATCTAAATTAACTAACAGTCAGATGAGTCTGTTAGGTAAGCAGCAAAGTAATGTATTAAGCGCAGTGAGTAAGATTAGCAGCGAATTAAAACGTTACTCGAAAAGTACGCTACAAACAGGCTGGTTAGAAAACCGCATTGAAAGTGATTCGGAGCTGGTTAACTACCGCTTAGAAGAAGCGATTAACAGCGGCGAACAGCTAAGCTACGTGCTGAAAAATGCCAAGTTATTACAAACATCGACCACACATGAAGTCGAGTTACGTGCGAACGATATCTTGTCTATCTATACCCATTTAAGTAACTTTGATCGCAACATTACCCGTACTGGTCGTAAACTGTCTAGCCACATGAATGGTAAGCAGTTCTTTACCGCCTTGGGTGATATTAAGATTGCTATCCGCACCAAGATGGACAAGTTAGGTTATTGGCAGCAGCTGGAAAATGTGAACGATGCATTTGAAGCATACCAAGCCAATACCGAATTAACGCACGATCGCAGTATTCCCCAAGACTTGATAGATAGCTTAGATGAACTGTCAGCTGTATTACCGAAAAATAACAGCATGCAGCACAATGAACTGTTTGATATCGAATTTACCATTGTAGAAAACGGTCGTACGACCCGTGCTACCACACCGAAAGAATTAGAAGATGTATCATCGACGGGTTTATCTTACTTAGCCTTAATCACCTTCTTTACTGGTTTAACAACGATGTTACGCCCAGATGAAAACACGGTGATCACTTGGCCTGTGGATGAATTAGGCGAGCTGCATTCTGAAAACATTCAAGCCATGCTGGATATGTTAAACCAACACGGTATTCAGATCATGACGGCATCACCGTCAACCGATAAGTCGGTATTACAGTTATTCGATCACTTGTACGAAATTGATAGCCGTAACAAACGCCTGATCCAAATGAATGTAGATGACGATCCATTAATGGCATTGCTCAATGGCGATGCTAAACAAGCACTCATCGCCGGTTCTAGCGTAACGTCATCAGTAAACAGCAATGCAGAGTCGTCAACAGTACCAGTATCGACAACGCCTGTAAAAACAGCGTCAGCAACAACTATGCAAGAAGAGGTTTAACCCATGTTTCAAACTACCGTTGAATTATTGTTACAGGGTCATACCATTTGTCAGGTTAGTCAGCCTGATGCCTATCGCTACCTGTCTGAGCAAAGCCTGTTTGAAAAGGTAAATGATTACCTGCGTTTGATTAACCGTAAAGTAAAAGTCATTGAAGATGGCCTAGCTTTTGTTGCTTGTTACTGCACGATTGAAGAAGAAAACCGCGCGGATATTCGTCAACAGTTGCGCCAAGTACGTGATATTTTCCGCCCACTGGTTAACTTTCTTGAACTCGCGATGACAGCCCTAGTTCATGACTGTGCGATGCGCGCAGGCGATACTATTCGCTTGTCTGAGTTATTACGTGGTATTGAAAACGAACCAACGCTAAAGCAACAACTAGCGCTATTAACCAACAAAGGTATTTTCAAAACCAGCCGTAACGACATTTCAGAACAGCTTAACTTCATCCTTAAAAAACTTGATGAAGCGGGTTACGTACAACGCCTTGATACCGGCAGTACCATCTATCAGATCACCGCGAAGATGAACTACATTCACGAGTTAATTGATTTTATTAATGACAGTGAATCGTTAAAACTCGAAAAACAAGATAACCATATCTTCGATGACTCACAGTCGGAGATGTTCTAATGTCACAGCAGCAAAGCGCTTCTGAAGTCGAAAAAATTGCTCAGATAATTCGTAGCTCGTTTGCTAAATCAAACAGTACGATGTTGGCGCAAGCGTATTTCGATGGCAATGTAATAGATGATGGTGAGAATACCGCATTATTAGAAATGCTCACCAAAAATGGGCTGATCCGCCCAAGTGAAGAAGATGGCACTTACATGCTCGCCATCAACTTAAAACGTATTTTAGACAAGTTATTATTACGCCATGCGTCTTATCGTAAACGTACCGATATCGCAAAAGTCATGCAACACATCGACGGTGATATCAAATCCTATAAACGCGCACTGCTCACTGGCCAGCACAATGAAGTTGCTTTCTATTTAAGCCAAGTAGACGAAGAGCTTTACGGCATCGTTTACGAGTTAGAAGACAGTGTCAGTGGTTTGTTCGCAGCTATTACCAGTAAATTTGGTTTTGTTGATAGTTTAGAAAGCAAGATTCATGAGAATGAAAAAGCCATTGCCTACACAGAAGGCCTGCTTAACGCCTTAGCAGATATCAATCTTAACGATGTTTACGCCTGGTTAGATTGGGATGATGTACCAGCAGAATTAAGCCGTAAAGTTACTTTTTTCATTGATGGTTACCGTCGTATTAACCGTCAATTAGAAGGCGCGGTTCACCGTATGCGCCAGCTGTTAATGACGCTGCGTAAACAAAATGAACAAGTAGCTCGCCTCAAAGCAATGTCTAAGTACCTCAAAGACAACCCAATTTGGGAGCTAGACGATTACGATGAGCGTGAACACATACCAACTATCTTCAATCGCGTAGCACCGTTGCCATTATCAGCCAGTGTTGATATTAGTAATCAGGTACAGCAAGAAGAACTGACCGACATTTACAACACGTTACGTAAAGAGAGCAAGTCAGACGCTGAAACGGTTGACTTACGTAGCAGCGGTCGTATTGATGACTTGCAACAAAAGGCCCGTGAACTCGAAGCCGATTATGTGTTGTCACAGTGTGAAGCGTTATTTAAACAAGTACTGAGCAATAAAGGCGATAGTTTCTCTGCCCTGCACTATTGGCAACAAGACGGTCAGCTTACTGATATTTTACCTCAGCATTTATGGCTTAGTATTTTGTATAATGAATACCACAAGTGTGCACCAGCGGTACGCAAAGTCATGGTCATCGATTTCCCTGATGCCCTAACAACAGATTTACCGGGCTCGATATTAGTCTCAGGTAATTTACGTGTGAGTGATATTCAACTCCAACGCGCTTAATCCTCTCTAAACAGGTACCAATTATCCATGTTTGCACTTAAAAAAATAATTGGTACCTGGCTAATGCCACTACCTTTCCTGCTGACCCTTTTTATCCTTGCGGCATTATTATATAAACTCACGCGCTATAAACGCAGTGCTCAAATCCTATTTTGTAGTAGTTTTATTACATTATTACTATTAAGCCTCGATCCTGTTGCGACGCGTTTAGCCGCGACATTAGAGTCTCAGTACCCAAGTTATCAAGATCAAGCTGTCGATTATGTCCACGTATTGGGCAATGGTCATACAACAGTAGATAGTTTACCAATCACCAGCCAACTATCCCCAGCAGCCCTTGCTAGAACCATTGAAGGCGTACGAATTTATAAACTGAACCCGACGGCTAAGTTAATCTTCAGCGGTTACAGTGGCGGTGATATCAACAGTAATGCCATGATGAATGCGCGCTTAGCCATCGCGTTGGGCGTGCCAAAATCAGCCATTATATTATTAGAATCGCCTCGGGACACTATCGAGGAAGCTATTGAAAATAAAAACATTACTCAAGGTAAAGTGCTTGTATTGGTTACCTCGGCTACCCACATGCCTAGAGCCATGAGCATATTCAAACAACAAGGTCTATCTCCTATCCCAGCACCCACTGCACATGTCAGTAAAGCTCGCACAGGAATACAACCTTTACACTATTATTTTCCACGTGCGAATCACTTAGCCGTCAGTGAAAGAGCTATCCATGAGTGGTTAGGACTCGCTTGGTTGTCGTTAAAAAATAACCAATAGAACCGACATTCTGTAATTACTCGAAAAATCCCCCAGCAATTGTGTAGGTAAACGTGGGGCAAGTCACAGTTACTGTATTTTATGTAGTTTTATTACCAAAAATTGTCTTGTGACAACTTGCCCTAGCGCTAGATGACTCTATAATCATCTCATGTTCTTAATTAAAGTCGCTTTGACATAATGTCAGCACTTAGATTAATGAAAAATAGCTTTAAACCATATCGGAGATAGACATGAGACAAGCACTAGTAATGGGTAACTGGAAATTAAACGCAACTAAAGCATCTGTAGAAGCTCTAGTTAACGGTTTAGTTGATGCGGCAAAAGAAAATGCAACTGTTGAAGTTGCTGTATGCCCTCCTGCTGTTTTTATCCCACAAGTTGAAGCATTAACTGCTGACACTGCAATTACATACGGCGCACAAGATTGTGACGTTAATACAGCTGGCGCATTCACTGGTGAAAACTCAGCAGTAATGTTAAAAGAATTCGGTTGTAAATACACACTTGTTGGTCACAGCGAACGTCGTGTTATCCACGGTGAATCAAACGAAGTTGTTGCTGACAAATTTGCTGTTGCACAAGAAAACGGTCTAGTACCAGTTCTTTGTATCGGTGAAACACTAGAGCAATTCGAAGCTGGCGACACTAAAACTGTTGTTGAAGCACAACTACAAGCTGTTGTGACTAAATCTGGTATCACATCACTAAATAATGCAGTAATTGCATACGAACCAGTTTGGGCTATCGGTACTGGTAAAACAGCAACACCTGAAATTGCACAAGACATCCACGCTCACATCCGTTCATGGGTAGCAGAGCAAGATGCAGCTGTAGCAAACAAAGTTCAAATCCTTTACGGTGGTTCAGTTAAAGGCGCTAACGCTGCTGAATTATTCGGTCAAGCAGACATTGATGGCGGCCTAGTAGGCGGCGCTTCACTAGACGCTGTAGAATTCTCTAAAGTTATTGCTGGTGCGTCTGCATAATAGCGATTAAGTCTGACCTAGATAGTACATCAACGCTAGGTCAGATAGATTAGGTCGAATAAAAAGTGTAGTAATATGGCTGATAGTACAGCTTGTAACAAAGTCACTATTACTACACTCCTTTCTTATTAAACTTATCTTGTTAAAAATAAAATTGCGCCGAGGCATTATTTTATTTAACGATTGAAAGTTTCATATGAAAGCGTGATTAATATCACTTTAGTAATAAAATAAGTCATAAAGACACGAAAAGAATAACAGAGCTAGTTATAATGAATACACAAGACTAGCGATAACAAATTAACATTAAATACGACGTTAATTTGAAAGTTAAATAGAAAAATAGAATGTAGCAGCGACAGATATATAACATTGGTGTGCTAAAAAATGAATAAGCGTGCCATCACCTGCTGCACAGTACTTGTCCTTTATAAGGACACTACTTTAACCCAATAAATAAAGTATCATCGATTGATATATTTGAGGCTTCAATGATTAAAAGAATAGGTGTTTTAACAAGTGGTGGTGATGCACCAGGCATGAACGCAGCAATCCGAGCAGTTGTACGTGAAGGCTTACATCTTGGCTTAGAAGTTTATGGTATTTACGATGGTTATGCTGGTTTACACGCGGATCGTATCGAGAAACTAGATCGTAAATCTGTTTCTGATGTCATTAACCGTGGTGGTACTTTCTTAGGTTCTGCACGCTTCCCTGAATTTAAAGAACAAAGCGTTCGTGAAGAAGCAATTAAGAACCTTAAAAAACACGACATCGATGCACTTGTTGTTATCGGTGGTGACGGCTCTTACATGGGTGCGATGAAACTAACTGAAATGGGCTTCCCATGTATCGGTATTCCAGGCACGATTGATAACGATATCCCAGGTACTACATATACGATTGGTTTTGATACTGCACTAAACATCGTCGTTGATGCGATTGACCGTTTACGTGACACATCAACATCTCACCAACGTATCTCGATTGTTGAAATCATGGGCCGTTACTGTGGTGATTTAACCATGGGTGCTGCGGTTGCCGGTGGTGCAGAATTCGTAGTGATCCCAGAAAAAGGCTATGATGAAGCTGATTTATTAGCACAAATTAAAGCGGGTATCGATAAAGGTAAGAAACATGCCATTATTGCAATGTGTGAACATGTAACAGACGTGAACCAGCTTGCAAAACATATCGAATCAGTAACAACACGTGAAACACGCGCAACAGTGTTAGGTCATTTACAACGTGGCGGCACACCAACTGCTCGAGACCGTATCATGGCTAGCCGTATGGGTTCATACGCAGTTAAGTTATTACTAGAAGGTGAAGGCGGCCGCTGTGTTGGTCTAATGAACTCAAAAATGGTTCACCACGACATCATCGATTGTATTACCAATATGAAACGTCCGTTCAACCAAGAGTTATTTGATCTGTCTGATTCATTATTCTAAGCACTTACTGAATTATAACTGAGTAAGAGCTAAATAAGATCACGTTAGCTTTAAAAGACTTGAACAAAAAAGCGAAATCGACTTACATTGATTTCGCTTTTTTTGATCTATTGTATTAATTGTTCACGCAGCTTCGCCACTTTATCACGGGTTTCACCGGCTTTTTCAAATTCTAGATCTTGCGCATATTTATACATTAGCTCTTCTAAACGTACAATTTCTTTACTGAGCTCTGCAGGAGTAAATATCGCATACGTGGCTTTCTGCTCGGCAATATGCATCATCTGCTGTTCAGGCGTTCGGCCGATGTTAAAGCCATCTCCCACCTTCTTCTTCAATCCCGTTGGGGTAATACCATTTTTGATATTATGTTCATGCTGCAATGCTCGGCGACGTTCCGTTTCACTGATCGCTTTATCCATCGACTTAGTAATACGGTTAGCATATAAAATAGCCTTACCTTCTAGGTTACGCGCTGCACGACCAATGGTTTGGATCAGTGAACGTTCAGAACGTAAGAAACCTTCTTTATCGGCATCCAGAATAGCCACTAATGAAACCTCTGGCATATCCAGACCTTCACGCAGTAAGTTAATACCGACGAGTACGTCAAATACACCTAAACGTAGGTCACGGATGATTTCAACACGCTCAACAGTATCAATGTCAGAATGCAGGTAACGTACCTTCACTCCATGATCAGCAAGATATTCAGCCAGATCTTCAGACATACGTTTAGTCAGTGTCGTCGCTAATACCCTCTCGCCTTTTGCTACCCGAATATTAATCTCACTAAGTAGATCATCCACCTGAGTATCAACAGGGCGCACCTCAATAAGTGGATCTAATAGTCCGGTTGGTCGTACGAGCTGCTCAACAATTTCACCATCACAACGATCTAATTCATACTGACTCGGCGTCGCTGAAACATATAATGTTTGCGGTGAAATAGACTCAAACTCTTCAAACTTAAGTGGTCTGTTATCTAATGCTGACGGTAATCGGAATCCGAATTCAACCAGCGTTTCTTTACGCGAGCGATCACCTTTATACATGGCGCCAATTTGTGGCACTGTAACGTGTGATTCATCGATAACTAATAAGCCATCATCAGGTAAATAATCCAGTAGGGTTGGAGGCGCATCACCCGGCGTACGGCCAGACAGGTAACGTGAGTAGTTTTCAATGCCCGAGCAATAACCTAATTCTTGCATCATTTCGATATCAAACTGCACTCGCTGACTGACACGCTGTTCTTCAATCAGTTTATTTGCTGATAATAATTGTTTTTTGCGCTCCGACAATTCAACTTTAATGTGTTCAATCGCCGCTAAGATCTTTTCTCTTGGTGTTACATAGTGAGTCTTAGGATAAATAGTCGCGCGTTCTGCTGTTTTCTCTATAGCCCCCGTTAGCGGATCAAAATAACTGATACGCTCAACTTCATCATCAAACATCTCGATACGCACAGCATGCTTATCAGATTCCGCAGGGTAAACATCGATGACTTCGCCGCGCACACGGAATGTCGAACGTTTAAAATCCATGTCGTTGCGGGTATATTGCAATTCAGCTAAACGACGAATGATACTACGCTGGCTAATCATCTCGCCCACCGATATATGCAGCATCATCTTAAGATAAGACTCTGGATCACCCAAACCATAAATAGCAGATACAGAGGCAATTAAGATCACATCACGACGTTCTAATAAGGCTTTAGTAGCTGACAGGCGCATTTGTTCGATATGTGCATTCACTGCTGCATCTTTCTCAATAAAGGTATCAGTGCTGGGTACGTAGGCTTCTGGCTGATAATAATCGTAGTAAGAAACAAAATACTCTACCGCATTGTTAGGGAAGAATTCTTTCATCTCACCATAGAGCTGTGCGGCAAGGGTTTTATTTGGCGCCATCAATAATGTCGGCCGATTTAATTTCGCGATCATATTTGCGACAGTATAGGTTTTACCCGAGCCTGTTACGCCGAGTAAGGTTTGACTGGCAACACCAGCCTCAAAACTATCAACTAGTTTTTCAATCGCTTGAGGCTGATCCCCGCTGGGGGTATATTCAGAACATAGATCGAATAGAATCGTCATTATTTAATGCCACAACTTAGCTTATAAAGTATATATTTCCATAATACCAATTTACACTTAGTCCGCCAGATAAATTATTAGCGCATTATAGTTACTTGCAGCGATAAAAATAGGACAATCATTCTAAAACAATCAATAACAAACAAATGTCAAGCAGTTATCAACAGTTTTAAAAAAAACATTTTTTTTGTGGTTGTTTTTGATACAAAGAATTTAAAACTGAATTAACCCCATGTATAACCCGATAAAACAAATAACATAAAGACATGATTTAAAACACTTAAACGGCATTTTAAACACCTTTTAATAGAGCTATTCAAAATAACGCTAGTGACAGATATATACGTCCGAACAATTTAATCCACAGAGTTACCCACAGATTTAGTGGATAACTTAAGAAATATGTCATATCCAACGATTCGTGGCATAAAGAAAACATCGAGTCCTATTTTTAGCATACCTAGAGCATGGATGTTTACCTATAAATAGGAGAAAACACTTTTTAATCATGCCAAGTAAAAATCAACGTACTAAGAACGTTGAAAATACATACAAGTCTGGATCCTTTAGGTATAAATCAATTGTTTACTTAAACTACGCTATCAGTAATTCTTAACCATCATCGTTCAGATATTCAACAAACAAAGCGCAAATGGCATTTTAGCCTGTTTTATCATTGACACTAAAAGCATCTGACCTTAATATTCGCCCCGTCTTCGAAACAAAGACAAGTAATTCCCTTTTAGTTCAGTTGGTAGAACGGTGGACTGTTAATCCATATGTCGCTAGTTCAAGTCTAGCAAAGGGAGCCATATTAT